>SVRS01000048.1 GCA_015064695.1 Oscillospiraceae bacterium
TATCCATAGTATCCAATGAAGCTGCTGATTATCTGAAAGGGAATACGCCTGTTGAAGACATCGACGAGTATGCCGATAAGTTATATGACACGGAGTTTATTGATTCGTTGCAGATAAACGACGAGTACTTGTCCTCCTTCATCACCGAAGCGGTGAAGGTCTGCGGTGTGGGGACCACTTTCTCGCGATCGATCTTGATGCGGTTGCAGAACTTGTAATACGCATGGCGGTAGCAGGCGGACACATATTCTTCGTCGGCTATCGCCTTGATATAGGAAAGGGCCTCGGAGATAGTCTGCTCGCCCACTGCGCCAAGATTGATTTCGGTGCGGTTGGGATAAACGCAGGCAAACCAAATGCGGTAATAGGGATTGACAAACTTGTAAAACGTCTTACCCTTGTCATCTTTCCCGGTAGTGAGAATTCCGTTTTCCATCAATGCCTTTACGTACTTATCACACTTGTTGTAGGCAAAACCCGTAAACTTGCCGATATCACTGATGTGGGTATTTCCCAGCGCAACGGCGTGGCAGATGAACATGTAGCTCTCACTCCGTCGGAACAGGCGATCAAATTCCGCATCACAAAACCGTACGTACGGACTGCCGGGTGAAAGCAGACATCGGAGGTTGCTCTCGGTATCGGTATTCCCGTCAATCAGACACACCAGCGCGGGGATTCCTCCTGTCAGCGCGTAGAGTGCCAGCAGGTCATCTCCCTTTTGGCTCGGGAAGCACTTGCATAGATCGGCAATCGTGAAATACGGCACGTCGATGGGAATTTCATTCTCCATCCATCCCGTATAGTTGGGCGGAAACTCAAAGAGCTTTTCGGCTCGTGTCACGAAGATCATCAGAATCGCGCGACGCTTTTGATTGGCGAAATAGGCTTGAAAGGCCGCCGAGAACACATCGTTACGAAGCATCTCGTCCGAGTCGTCGAATACGAAGATGTGGCAGGTATGTTCGGATAGGGTGTTGATGTTGAGAAAGACATCCTCCCACGAATCCATCGGGCGGACAGGGAGACTATGCTCGTCCATATAGGTTTGGAGCTTTGCTCCCAGCAGGCGCAGAGCCATAGGCTCGTCCAACCCTGCAAAAGAGAAATAGACGTGGGTGTGCTGTTCCAGCCATTCCAAGATCAGAGTAGTCTTGCCCGAACCGCGCGGACCTCGCAGATTGACGTAGTGATCGTGGTATTTCCAATTCCCGAAGCTCGTATTGTAGGACATATAGAGCGTGTCCAGCCGCTTGAGCAAGTGTGTCCGTTGTATCTTCATGCCGCCCTCCTAACTATCAACTGTCAAGATGATAAAATTCTGCTTTTTACATTATACAACAAAATTCAAAGCTTTTCAAGAGGAACGGGCAGATTCGTACTATCCAAAATGTATAAAAATAATAGTCGAAATTTGATGATTCAGAGGGTTTGTATTGTGCAAAAGTGAGAAAATGGAATTTCGATAAAATTACTCCCTCCAAATTGGGTGTAAAACCGGTATTCCATTTGGAGGGCAAAATCAGAGGGAATCCTCGTCAAAAGCCTTCTCACGTACATATTTACATGGCGAAATTTTGCACCGTGCGACCTATGCCGCCCTATTCGTGTCATAGCTTGCGCGCATAGGTTCCCATTCTTATTGTTCCCACTTCGGGGGCATCCATACAACTAAATAACATAAAAAGGAAAGCACCTTGGCCAAAAGCCGTTACATAGCGAGTACGAAAAAATTGGGGTAGCCGCTACCTCTGTTTTGTCGTGCCGTTCATGTAACGGCTTTTTTGTTTTTCACCTCGTGCCAGTTTGGCACGAAGTCAAAATCAAATGCTACATTCAAAATTAAAGGAGACTAAAGCATGACAGACCAAATGAAAGAATTGAAGATCGACCCCGAATTTGAACAGGTCATCCCGCCGCTGACGAAGGACGAGTACCATCAGCTTGAAGAAAACATTCTTGCCGACGGCAAGATTATGATGCCGATTGCCCTGTGGGGAGACACCATTGTGGACGGTCACAATCGCTACCGCATCGCCTGTGAGCACGGGGATATTCCGTACACAACAACCCAACTGGATTTTGACAATCGCCATGAAGCGGTTGCTTGGATCTGCAAGAATCAGCTTGGACGGCGCAATTTGAGCGATGAGCAGAGGGTGTATCTGCTGGGTAAGCGATACGCCGCCGAGAAGCAGATCGAGAAGTTGCGAGATGAATCCGGCAGATTCGTTCCGTGTGGACAAAATGACCCGCAGGGGGAGGCAAACGAGAGTCGGCGCACGAGCGAGCGTATTGCCAAGGAAATCGGCAAAAGCGAGAAGTACGTGAGACGGGCAGAGGAATATGCCAACGGCTTGGATGCCGCCGATGAAATAACTCCGGGAACCAAGGATAAGGTATTGAGCGGCGAACTGAAGGTTCCACAGAAAGACATCATTCTTATCGGGAAATACACAAAGAAGCTTCCATACGGCTACAGTAATGGAGGGATTGAACCCAAATATCAGACGATCATATACGACAAGGAACAGACAAGGAAGCAGATATTCGGAGGCTTTGTGGGGACGATCTCCATGTTTCAATCGTATATTATGGACGATTTCTCCCGGCATCCTCTCATGCTCAGCGATTCCGAAATGAGAGCCTGTGTACGCGAGGTGTGGCAGGACGTAAAGGCCTTTTCCGCATTCGTGGAATCTGAATTGGATAAGGCAGATCAAGCAGACTTGGAGAGTGTTCAAAGCCTCGACGCACAGGAGTCATGAAACATCGCGCCTATTTGGCACGAAGTCGGAAAAGAAAGTGGTATGGGTCAAAATGACCCATACCAAAAGCGAAAGCCCAATGGGGAAACTCCCCGTTTACCGTGTGGACAAACTGTCCCACCGGCCACCTTCATACATACTCGGTCACACCACCGATCAACCCGCAAATCTCCAAGAAAGGAGGAATGAGCCACCCTGCGGCATGGTCAACGGCAGACCGAGGAATCCAGAGAACAAGGAATCAGAACGACCTCCCTACGGGGGCGGACTCTGTCCGATCCTGTAGCAAGCATAGCAAACGTGGCTACGCCCGCTTGCCGCTTTTCCGCCTCCGACGGTAAAGCCACTTTAGGGAGGTCTCCCTAATACCCTCGAACTACCAACAGGAGGAAAAAGCTATCAACGAAAACAAGAACAGAAAAGAAGAAGTCATCCGCTTCAAGACCACAACCGAGCAGAAAGCCAAGATCGAACGTGCCGCACAGAAACGCGGGATTACGGTCTCCGAGTACCTTCGCCAAGCCGTCGGCGCAAAGGTGAGCCGTGAGAGGCCGACTGACTGGTATCCGACGGTGGCGAGGTTGGAGGAGATCTGCTCCGAAGCGGACGGTCAAGTGCGGGAGGAGCTGGTGGAACTCATCCGCTCGCTCTACCAAGGAGGCGCGTGATGGCGGTCACATCCATTTGGGCGGTTCACCACTCCGTCAAGGAGGTGTTGGATTATGCCGCCAATCCCGATAAAACCGAAAATCCCAACGTGGACGATCTGCGCCAGCTCATGGATTACGCCGAGAATCCAACCAAGACCGAGCAACGCTACCTCGTCAGCGGTGTGAACTGCCTCCCCGAACTGGCCTACGAGCGTATGACCGAGACCAAACGCCGCTACGGCAAGACGGGCGGGATCGTCGCCTACCACGGCTATATGAGCTTCAAGCCGGGGGAGGTGACACCCGAACAATGCCACGCCCTCGGGGTGGAGCTGGCCAGGCGGCTGTGGGGAGAGGAGTACGAGGTGCTGGTGGCCAGCCATCGGGATCACGACCACCTCCACACCCACTACGTCATCAATAGCGTGAGCTTCAAGAACGGCAAGAAGTTCCGCTGTCCGCCCACCTACCACGATGTGGTCATGGCTCCCGCCGCAGATGAATTGTGCCGTGAGCATGGCCTGTCGGTTATTGAGAAGCCCCAAAACAGACGATCCCCCTACGTGGCCTATATGGCCGAGAAGCAGGGCAAGCCGTCCCACAGAACCCTTCTGAAGCTGGACATCGACGATGCTATCCGCGACTGCATCCTGCCCTCACACCTCCCGTATGCCTTGGAGCGGCGGGGATACACCTATATCCGCGGGAACCGATACCAACACCCCAGCGTGATGGCCAAGGGATGGGATCGCCCTGTCCGCATCGACAGCTTGGGAAAGGGGTACACCGCCGAGGCAATCGAACGCCGTATCATGGCCAACGGCAGAACTCCTCGATACCCTTACCGTCCCACGCACCCACCATTGCATGATATTTGGGAAAAGCATCGCCGTCGGGAGGACGAGCAGATCGGCGTGATCGGGCTGATTCTCCTGCTCGTGCTGGAGCTGTTCGGTATTGACACAAGGGGCAATCCCCTGCCAAGCGAGAACTATCAAGAGCCCCTATCCCCCGCCATGCGGCAGGAGCAGATTTATATCACCCGCTACTTGGATACCGTGAACCTCATCAACCGAAATGCCCTATCCAACTACGAGAAGGTCAACGAGTTCATTGCCACCAAGGAAGCCGAACTGGAGGATTGGCTGGCTCTGCGAAACAAGGTGGACAACAAGCGTCGTCGGGCAACCACCGACGAGGAACGAGCAGATTGCTCCCGCAAGCGAAAGGCCATCACCGCCGAGATCAAGAAGCTCCGCCACGACATCAACTTGGCCAAAGACATTTTCCCCATGCTGGACAGGTTGAAAGAAAAACTCCGCATCGAAATGGAGACCGAACAGGAAATGTTCCCGCGAGAGACGGGAGCAAAAACACAAACCAAAACCAAAAGAAATGAGGAAAGAGAAAGATGATGAATCCCGTTGAAAATACTGCCTACAACGCACACAGAACTGAGGAGACCCGTACGTTCCTCCTCACCAATATCCACCCCATGCCCAACCATCCGTTCAAGGTCAGAGATGACGAGAATATGACCGCATTGGTGGAGAGCATCCGCCTGTACGGCGTGCTGAATCCCATCATTATCCGCAAGGCAGGGAGCAGCTATGAGATCGTGTCGGGACACCGCCGCTTTGAGGCTTGCAAGCGGCTTGGCAAATACGACATTCCCGTGATCGTGCGGGATCTGACCGATGACGAAGCCATTCTGACCATGGTGGACTCCAACCTCCACCGCGAGAAGATCCTACCCTCGGAGAAGGCCTTCGCCTACAAGATGAAAATGGACGCGCTGCGCCACCAAGGAACTTCGTGCCAAGACGGCACGAAGCGCTCCGACGAGGCCATTGCGGAGAACGCCGACGACAGCGCGAGACAGATCCAACGGTATATTCGTTTGACCTATCTGATCCCCGACCTGTTGGACATGGTGGACACCGGTCGCATCACCTTGGCGGCGGGGGTGAATTACTCCTACCTCCGCGACTTTGAGCAGTTTATGGTTTGGTCAATGTTGTTCAACGGAAGCGTGGCCATTTCGACGGAGGACACCGAGGAGTTGAAGAATGCCAGTCGTAATCATGAACTGACCGAGGAGGAGATCAAGGGACATTTCAGAGAAGGTCTTGCTACCGGGAAGGAGAAGACACCCAAAAAGCCAAGCGTGAAGTTTGCCTTTGACGAGGTAGCCGCGTTCTTTCCCGATATGAAGCCCAAGGAGGTTAAGAACAAGATCATGGAGATCCTGCTGGCGTGGAACGATGCGCGGCAGGATACGGGCATGGGGAAGTCCACCGAGCTTGACAATGTGATTATGAACGGAGGTGAAGCTTATTGATCAAAGGAACTGACAGAACCATTCCGTTGAGAGAATTACACCCGTTTAAGGATCACCCCTACAAGGTGGAGGATAACGCCGATCTCTCCGCTGCGCTGGAAGAAAGCGAGAAAGAAAGCACCGTCAAGAAATTGCAGAAGTTAAGGCTGCACAGCGATTACGAGCGCATCAAGGGTATTCTTGACCGCATCCTGCCGGAGATTCTTCGAGAATATACGCATCATGACAGCAAAACGCAGGAGGTACCCCATTATAGATAAGAGAAACAAGGATGAATGGAGCGGCTTTGCCGATTTACTTGCCAACTTAATAGAGAAATATGCGGCGGTTCTGGATATTGATAACCTTCCGGATCCGCCGATTTGTTTGGACAGCGGCAAAAAGAAAATTGTAAACAATTCCAAACATTTTGCAGAATCTATTGAAAAAACGGACGTCGCATGATATAATATACGTGTAATGAGTGTCCAAACCCACATTGAACCATCAATCAATGTGGGAATTACATAAACGAAGAAAATTCCGATAATACGGAGGATGACGGACAATGAAAAACGATTTTATTGCATTAGTTAATCAAATAGATGACATTAGAAAACTGGCACATGAGGAGCATGTCAGAGGTTTTTTTGAATCGGATTTTGTCATATATGATGTTCCAGAATTTATTGGTTGGAAACAGAAAGTATTTCTGGAATTGCAAAAAATAAATAAACAAGATGCTTTCATCAATAACGTTGTTACAATTATTGACAAATTCGAGGGATATACCGACAAAAAACAATTTGATGAATTGTCCGGGGCTCTACGAGCAATTGCAGATAATCTCGACTATTACTATGAGGGGGATTCAGATATGTCAGCAGAGGCAAAACCCAAGATGATTTTTATTAGCCATTCAAGTAAAGATGTGGGATACATAGCCGCTTTTGTTGAGCTTTTGGAGGCTCTTGGATTGAGAGATGATGAGATTGTGTGCTCCTCTATTCCTCCTTATTGTATCCCGTTGAACGGCAAGGTGTATGAATGGCTTGTTGACAAATTCCAAAACTGCGAACTACATGTAATGTATATGTTGTCGCATAATTATTATAATAGTGCCGCAAGCTTAAATGAAATGGGTGCAGCATGGGCAATGAAACAAAAATGGAGTGCAATCTTGTTGCCTGGTTTTGGATTCGGAGAGATTTCTGGTTGTATTGATCCGAGCCAAATAGGTATAAAGCTTGATGATTCTGATATTACAACGCTTAAATATAGGCTTGGTGAATTAAAAGAAATGCTTACTGCAGAGTTTGGGTTGCGTAGTATGTCTCCGGCAATTTGGGAACGAAAAAGAGATGATTTCTTGAATAAGATAGCGAGTTTAAGTAAAAACCGAGAACCGGAAAATGAACCTATACAGGAAATCATTAAAGCGCAGGACACAAGAAAATCGAGCAATCAAATATCTATAGATGCTTGTATTTTGTTAGCGTATGCATCGGATGATCCCAATGGTCAAATTTTACGGTGTACAGTTCTTAGCGGAACATCAATTTCTACGAATAAAGTCAGCTTTATGAAGACAGGAACGGCAAGAGAAGTAGCAAGATGGACATCGGCACTTGATGAGCTGTTTAACCAAGGATATGTAAATTGTGAGGGACGTGGAGAGATTTTCGTAGTTACAAATGCTGGTTATGTATTTGCTGATCGAGTAAAAGAGGAGTTTAAGATCGACACAACACGTAAATTTGAAGAATACCTTCTTGATTAACATTGGATTCGCCAGATAAATATGCCATAGTTTATGGCATGAAAAGAGGTCCAATATGAAAAAAGACAAGATAAAAGTATATATTTACACAAGAGTATCTACCACGATACAGGTGGATGGATATTCTCTGGATGCTCAGAAAGCCAGAATGAAAGCATTTGCCGAGTACAATGACTATGAAATTGTCGGTGAGTATGAGGATGCCGGTAAATCCGGTAAGTCCATCGAGGGCAGATTAGAGTTCAACCGCATGATGGAGGACATCAAATCCGGCAAGGACGGTGTTTCCTATGTGCTGGTGTTCAAGCTCTCACGTTTCGGCAGAAATGCGGCTGACGTGCTATCCACTCTGCAAGTTATGCAGGATTTCGGTGTCAACCTGATCTGTGTTGAGGATGGCATTGATTCCTCCAAGGACGCAGGAAAGCTAATGATCTCCGTTTTGTCAGCGGTTGCCGAGATCGAGCGTGAGAACATCCGTGTTCAGACAATGGAAGGCAGAATCCAGAAAGCTCGTGAGGGTAGATGGAACGGCGGCTTTGCTCCCTACGGATATACGCTTGAAAAAGGCAAACTGTATGTGAATGAGGAAGAAGCCGACGCAATCCGTATTATCTTTGATAAGTACGTGCATACCGACATGGGTGCAACCGGTCTTGCTAAATACCTTGCCAATCACGGCATCGGGAAAATCCAACGGCAGAACGGAAAGAATCCCCTGTTTGATGCAGCGCTTATCCGTAGAATATTGAAAAATCCCGTTTACTGCGGCAAGATCGCTTACGGCAGACGCAGGACGGAAAAGGTGCATGGTACCAGAAATGATTACCGCCTCGTCGAGCAGGACAATTATCTGTTGGTCGATGGTCTGCATGAAGCTCTTGTTTCCGAGGAGCTCTGGCATGATGCACAGGTGAAATTGGTTGCCCAGGCAAAGAAGTACGAAATGGTCAACCAAGGCAAAGATCATAAAGTGCACCTGTTGACAGGTTTGCTCAAATGTCCGATCTGCGGAGCCGGTATGTATGGCAACAAGAGCGTCAAACATAAAGCAGACGGCACAAAATACAAGGATTTCTACTACTACGGCTGCAAGCACCGTACCATGATCCGCGGTCACAAATGCGATTATAAAAAGCAAATCCATGAAGAACTCTTGGAAACCGCCGTGGCAGAGGTTATTACCAAGTTAGTCAGTAATCCAAAGTTTGCCGCCTTGATGCAACAGAAAATCAGCATGAAAGTGGATACCTCTGCTATCGAGCAGGAGATTGCAAACTACGAAAAGCAGCTTCGTCAGAGTTATTCCATCAAGTCCCGGTTGATAGAAGAAATTGACACCCTTGACCCCGATGATAAACATTACATCAAACGCAAGGCGGACCTTGATGATCGCCTTTACAAGATGTACGATAAAATCGAGGATGCGGAGTCTTTGCTGATCGAAGCCAGAGCAAAGAAAACGGCAATCGAAGCTGAAAAGCTGACTGTCGATAATATCTACAAAGTTTTGATTTATTTTGATAAGCTGTACGCCGTGATGGATGATACGGAACGCCGACAGCTTATGGAGTCGCTGATCTCCGAAATCCACATCGTTGAAGAACGGAAACCGAACGGACAATGGTTGAAATCCATTAAATTCAAGCTTCCGATCATAGAGGAAGATATGGAAATAAGTTTGGACAACGATACACAAGTCGAGTCGGTCGTGTGTCTCACACGACGACTCGACAATGAATTGCGCGAGCGCATGAATTGAGTGCGTTGCACTCATGAATTGGCTTCGCCATGAATTGCGCCTGCGGGCGCATAAGGTTGGGCGCGCAATTCATTTAATGACGCGCAGCGTCAAATCATGGAGCGAAGCGAGAAATCATGAAGCCGCAGGCTTCAATTCATGACACGAAGTGTCAAATCATTCAAAAACGAGGGCTTACGATGAAAGAAAACTTTTTAGTCGATTTGTCAAAACAATTTGCCGTCGATGCGGTCAGGGGTAACATATCGAAAAGAAAGGAGTTGGCATGTACGACATTCAAAGCAGATGGAAGCTTGAAGGCAATGTTTTGAGATACTATGGCTTGAGAAATCAGCCTGATATGTTCAAAAATACGGTTAAACCTACCAAAAAACAAAAAATGATCATTGAAAAGCTCCCATGCGATTTGGCATATGAAGAGATTAGCATATTGAAAAATCTCATAGGTGTGCAGATTGTGAAAAGCGATGATAAAAAAGCAATTCCTTCCAGCTTTGATGAAGCAACATTTTGCAAAACTTGTATTGCGAATGATTTTATGATTCCGGGTATCGAGTTCGATGCAGAGGGCAAATGCCCTATTTGTCAATCAGCAGACAGGACAAAGAATTTGAAAAGCATCGTTCCGATTATGAATACATTCCCAAGGTCAAAAAAGTCGCGCTTTGACGTTGCCGTGTTTTACACAGGCGGCAAGGATTCTTCCTACTTACTCTACTATCTTTCTAAGGTCTTGAAGCTTCGTGTGTTGGCGCTTACTTGGGAAATTCCCTATATATCCGAAGGCGCAAAGAAAAGCATTGAAAATGCCAAGGAGCATTTGAATTCTGTAGAGTTTATCAGCAGAAGAGTTTCAAACGATGACCTGAAAAAAATTTACAATAAGCTATATGCTTTGAGCGAAAACACCTGCGCTTGCCCTTCTTTAGCATACGTGTTGTTTTATCCCGAGCTTGTTGCAAACAAAGTACCCTATTTCGTTGCGGGGAACGAGCCGGCGCAGCTTCTTGGCTTATATTTCAATCATATGGCGCCTCAAATGGCTTACATGTTTTCACAGAACAAAGTGCTGAATTTCTTCTTGAACATCGGGAGAATTTTAACGTTTCATCCACCGCTAAAAAAAGGACAATTCCATACTCTTGCCACAATGAAGCAGCTTGCATACGGCGATAGCAAAATCAAGAATTTGGCAGGATATTCCAACCAACTTGTCTACAACATATGCGAAGCGATCAAAGAAGCTCCGAATATTCTGACCCCCTTAAAGAAAGCGATCCGCTCATCCTCTTGGTCAGGAAATATTCCTGCATTTGTACAAGTGGATTTTGATGAAATTTGCGGTGGTGTTTATGAGTGGAGAAAAACAAAGGACACCATTATTCGTGAATGCGGTTGGGTTGCTCCCGAAGAGCTTGACAAAGGATTACATACAAGCTGCAAAATCGAAAAATGCAAGGAGCATTCGCAATTTGCAAGATTTTATCATATGAGAAGCACGATGATTCCATTCAGCGCACTTGAAATCGCAATTGCAAGTCGAAGCAATCATATATCCAGAACGGAAGCATTGGCGGAGTTAAAAGCCTCGCTTGGCTTTTCTCTTGATGAAATACCCGAATGTGCGATTATGCGAGAGTACATAAGGCAATGAACGCAGTAGTTTTTTATTCAAATACAGGGCAGAGCAAGGCAATTGCGACGTTCTTTGCAAATCAATTAGGATATCCTCTTGCAGACATGGAAACAAAATGTGCAGAGCATTACCATAATCTCGTTCTTGTGTTTCCGGTCCACTGCCAAAACATTCCCGATATTGTAAAGACTTTTTTAAAGAATGTATTCGTTGAAAATCTGACGGTTATTGCTACCTACGGAAAAATGTGCTGTGGGAATGTGCTATATGAAATTCAAAAAAGCTATCAAAAGAATGTCGTTGCGGGAGCGTATATTCCTACAAAGCACGCCTACATAGACCGTGATGATGTTTTCTGTGATTTTGATACGCTAAGGCCAATCGTTGAAAAGGTAAACGCACCCTCGTATATACAACTCCCCAAGCTTGATAAAAATCCTTTGGCTGACGTTTTTCCAAAACTGAGAAGCAGGCTTGGGCTCACGATACGAAAAAGCGCAAATTGCAATGGCTGTAATCTTTGTGCCGAGCGTTGCTCCTTCGGAGCGATAAGCTCGGGCATCACAAACCGCAGGTGCATCAGATGCTTGAAGTGTGTTGAATCCTGCCCACGCCGGGCCTTGAAAATCAAATCAGGCTTGCCATTAAAGCTCTATTTACGCAAGAAAAAAACAAACAAACTGATCATTTATGTTTGAATGTTACATTTTACCGATGATTCAAGACTTTTTGGGCTTACACCCCCGCTTTTGGCATAGAAAATACCTTTTGTACGCCGGATCCATATCGAGTGAGCGGCTGGTTGGAGCAGAAGGTCGTTAACAAGTAATTTTTCAAAATAATCTCTGCACAGGAGGTCACATTCATGCATACAGAAACCAAATGGAACGGCAAAAACAAAGCCGTCACCTTCAGCTTTGACGACGGCGTCACCCAGGACATTCGCCTGGTGGAGATGTTCAACAAGTACGGTCTGAAGGGCACCTTCAACCTCAATTCTGATTTTTTGAGCCGGGATGGCTCTCTGGAGCGCAACGGTCGGATCGTCCGACACGACAAGATCGCGGTCAGCAAGGTAGCCCATGTGTACGCCGGTCATGAGGTCGCCGTCCACACGCTGACCCACCCCAATCTGACCACCCTCCCCGAGGAGGAGATCGTGCGCCAGGTGGAGCGCGACCGCCTCGCCCTCTCAGAGATGGCGGGCTACGAGGTGGTGGGCATGGCCTACCCCTGCGGCGGCGTGAACAATGACGATCGGGTAGCCGCTATCATCAAGGAGCGCACGGGAGTCCGTTACGCCCGCACCATTACCTCCACCAACAGCTTTGACGAGCAGGAGAATCTGTACCGCTTCAACCCCTCGGTGTACTACATCGCTGAGGATTTGGAGGAGGTCGTGGATCGGTTCCTTTCTCTGGAGGCCGACCGTCCCCGGCTTCTGTACATCTGGGGCCATTCCTACGAGATGGACGCCCAATACATCACCTGGGAGGAGTTCGAGCGCATCTGCCAAAAGCTCGCGGGGCATGAGGATATTTTCTACGGGACCAACAAGGAAGTCCTGCTGGATCCCTGAAAGGAGTGCCCATGACCACCATCACCCCCTACGTCCACAAGGTCGCCTACTATGAGACTGACCGCATGGGCATTGTCCACCATTCCAACTACATCCGCATCATGGAGGAAGCCCGCCTGGATTTCCTGTCACAGATCGGCTTCGGCTACGACGAGATGGAGAAAAACGGGGTCATCTCCCCCGTAACCGCCGTGGCAGGGCGGTACAAAAAAACCACCACCTATCCCGACGAGATCTCGGTCGTCGTGACCGTCACCGAAGCCAGCCGCGCCCTCCTCAAGCTGGGCTATGAGATGAAGGTCGGCGATACCGTGGCGTTCACGGGCGAGAGTGAACATTGCTTTCTCGGGCAGGATGGGCGGATTCTGAATATGAAAAAGTCCATGCCGGAGTTCTACGAGACGCTCCTGCGCCTGTGTCCTGCGGAGGCTACGCCATGAAACGAACCTTACTGACGCCCGACGTGTCCATCTTCCCCGCCGTCTACCGCCCCCTCCTGGCAAACGCCCCCGTCTACGACAGCTCCTGCTCCCCCGAGGCGCGGGTGTATTTCATCGACCGAGACGGCGGCTGCTACCTCAAATCCGCTCCTGCGGGGAGCCTCAAAAACGAGGCCAAAAAAACGGATTTCTTCCACCAAAAGGGCCTCGGCGCAGAGGTGCTTTCCTACCTGACCGAGGGGGAGCGTGACTGGCTTTTGACCCGTGCCGTCCGCGGTGAGGATTGCACCCATGCCGATTACCTGGCTGATCCTGTTCGGTTGGCTTCCCTTTTGGGCGAGACTCTGCGTGCCCTCCATGAGCTTCCGACCGATGGCTGTCCCGCCCCCGATTACCTGGACCGCTACCTGGCCCTGGCCGAGTCCAACTACCGCACGGGCAATTACGACCAGTCTGCCTTTCCCGACAGCTTCGGCTACGCCTCAGCCGAGGAGGCGTGGGCAATCTTGACGGAGGGACGACATCTGCTGAGAGCCGACACCCTCATCCACGGCGACTACTGCCTGCCCAACATCATGCTGGACGGCTGGAAATTCTCGGGCTTCATAGACCTGGGCAACAGCGGCATCGCCGACCGCCACATCGACCTATTTTGGGGGGCGTGGACCCTGTGGTTCAACCTCCACACCAACCGCTATCGGGAGATATTTTTCGATGCTTACGGGCGGGAGCGGGTGGACGAGGACCTTTTGCGGGTGATAGCGGCGGCGGAGGTGTTTGGGTAAGCTCCCTTTCCGTCAGACCGACGCTCACCATTTTCATCCCATCGAATCATAACAAGGAGATGCGCCATGAATACCCCAAAACGCATCGCATCCCGCACCATGCGGGTGCTTTCATGCTTGCTTGTCCTCGCCTCTCTGCTGGTCACAGGCATCGGATTTCACGAATTTTTTCGGGTCCTGCATGAATCCGCACACTCGGATTCGCTCTTGATCATGGGTTGCGGGCCCGTACTGGGCATTCTTCTGCTGGGGTTCTCCCTTTGGGGTATGAACCGCGCATGCTGTCTGATCTGGCTCCGGGACGGAGTCCTGCACCGCCGTGGGCTGTTTTTCGGCTATCGACGCTCCTGCGCTCTGCGGGAGATCGTCCAAGTAGCGGCGGTATGGCAGGGGCGCGGCGGACGGTATCTGTTTGTGGAGGATACCCGCTCGGGCACGTATCAGGCCGCCAAAAAGGACAGCTATATTTTTTTAGAGGACACCCCTGAAAACCGCCGTTTCATCACGGATTTCTGCGGGCAGATGATCCGCGAAAGAAATGTTTTCGGGAAATGATCCCCATATTCATGATAGGAGCTGACAAGCCATGACCAACTGGAAAGACACTACCCTCCAAACCCTCCGCCTCATCCTGCGCCCCTGGCGGGAGTCCGACGCCGAGGATCTGTACCGCTTCGCCTCCGACCCGCAGGTTGGTCCCCCTGCGGGGTGGCCGCCCCACACGAGCGTGGATAACAGCCGAGAGATCATCCGAGGAGTGCTGTCGGCGGAGGAGACCTACGCCGTGATCCTACGCTACGACATGGAGG
This sequence comes from Oscillospiraceae bacterium, assembly GCA_015064695.1. Lineage (GTDB taxonomy): Bacteria > Bacillota > Clostridia > Oscillospirales > CAG-272 > CAMEON01. The sequence goes on from SVRS01000048.1 coordinate 14,530, forward strand.
ACACCGTAAACGGCGGCATGATCCCCGCAGGGACCGCTGTGGGGAGCGTAGGCATTATGTTCAAGGGCCACGGCTCCTACCCCCACATCCGCGAAAACGAGGCTGAGATCGGTTACTGGATCGCCCGCCCTCTATGGGGACGGGAGCTGATCCCCGAGGCGGTATGGGCGGTCATGGGGCGATGCTTTGACGTGCTTGGGTTGGAGCGACTCTGGTGCGGCTTCTACGAGGGGAACCAAAAATCCCGCCGCGTACAGCAAAAGTGCGGATTTTGGAGCGAGGGCTACCAGCGCATCCCGCCCCACCCGCTGAACGGTGCCACCGTCGAATATTTCAGTGCCGTCACCCGTGACCGATGGCTGGACATGAACGAAAAGCCCCCCGCGACCATGGATATGACCCTGCGGGAGGCCCCCTTCCGCGCTATCCAAGCCGGGCGAAAGCGGGTGGAGATGCGCCTGTGCGACGAGAAGCGCCGCATGCTCCGCATCGGGGACGTCATCCGATTCCGCCTGGAGGATCAGCCGATTTACCACACGGTGACCGTGACGGGCATCCGCTACTTCCCCGACTTCGAGGCGCTGTACACCGCGCTGATCCCCTCCCTTGGAGCAGAAGCCCTGGGCTACGCCGCCGAAGAGCCCCCGCATCCCTCGGATATGCTGGCCTACTACCCCCGGGATATGGTCCGCCGTCACGGCGTACTGGCCATTGAGATCAACTGAAAGCGAAGGAATGATATGAATCTGAATCCCGAAACCATTGTCTGCCACGGCGAGGGCTTGACCCTCCCCTCCCTGTTTGCCGAGCGCATGAGGACCATGCTGGGGGAGGAGTTTGAGGCCTTCTGTGCCTCCTATGCCGCGCCCGCCCATCCTTCCCTGCGGGTGAATCCATTGAAAATTTCTCCTTGTCGGCTCAAGGAGATCGCCCCCTTCCTCGGGGACTGTGTGCCCTGGCAGGAGAACGGCTTTTACTACCCCGCCGACGGGGAGATTCGCCCCGGCAAGCACCCCCTCCACGAGGCGGGGGCCTACTACATCCAGGAGGCCAGCGCCATGCTTCCCGCCTCCCTTTGCCCGCCTGCGCCCGGGGAGCGGGTCCTGGACCTCTGCGCCGCTCCGGGCGGCAAGGCCACCCAACTGGCGGCGGCTCTCGGCGGCGAGGGACTTCTGATCGCCAACGAGATCCATCCCACGCGGGCAGGCATCCTTTCCCAGAATATCGAGCGCATGGGGGTACGGAACGCCGTGGTCACCAATGCCACCCCCGCCGAGCTGGCGGCAAAATTTCCTGCCTTCTTCGACAAGATCGTGGTGGATGCCCCCTGCTCGGGGGAGGGGATGTTCCGCAAGGAGGCCGATGCGGTGGCCATGTGGTCCCCCGAGAACGTGGCCCTCTGCGCCGACCGCCAAGCCGAGATCCTGGACGAGGCCGCCAAAATGCTCCGCGTTGGAGGCTATCTGACCTACTCCACCTGCACCTTCGCCCCCGCCGAGAACGAGGGGGCAGTACTGGCGTTCCTCCTGCGTCATCCCGAATTTGAGGTGGTACCCTCAGCCGAGGCGGCGGTGGTCGCATCCCGTGAAAAAGGGCTTCTGGAGGGGGGGCATCCCGAGTGGGTGGAAGGCTTTGAGGCCTATCCTGAGGCTCTGCGAGAGGCAGTGCGCAGCACCTACCGCGTTCTGCCCCACCACTGCGACGGCGAAGGGCATTTCGCCGCCCTTCTGAAGAAAACGGCGGAGGGAGAAGCTGCTCCCCTCCCCCGCAAGGACGACAAAAGCGAGCGAAGAAAAAGCAAGAAGGGCGCCAAGGCCGAGCCTGCCCCCGAGGGGACGGCCATGAAGCTTTTCGAGGCATTCGCCATGGAAATCCTGGGCGGAGTGCCCGACTGGGTGAGGGACACGACGCCCCGCCTGTTCGGAGACAGGCTATATCTGATTCCCAAGGCGCTTGCCGAGGGCGATCCCACCGACGTGCTAAAGGGATTGAAGGTTCTGCGTGCGGGGCTTTGCGTGGGCAGTATTCTCGGCCTTGACCGTGGGCGGAGTCGTTTTGAGCCGGATCATGCCCTGGCCATGGCGCTCCCCGAGGGGACACAGACCCACGAGGCCGACGAGACGGCCGCCGTAGCCTTTCTCCGAGGCGAAACCCTTCCCGCTGATGGGAAGGGCTGGCACGTTGTGACCTTTGCGGGTCTCCCCCTTGGCTGGGGCAAGGCCAGCGACGGAATCATGAAGAATCATTATCCCAAGGGACTGCGGTGGTGAGCCGTTTTTCCAAGCTTCCGGCACGTCTCATAATCCTGCGACTCTCCGCGCCCCAAGATACCATTGAACAGATCAACTTGAAAGGATCCTCCACATGAAAACCGAAACACGAACCAAAAAACAGTCCCCGGCTCTTTCCCCCGCGTTGATTGGCTTTGCAGCGTTGGGCGCATACTTCGCCGTCCTGCTGGTGGGAAGTCTTCTTAACGGTGATAAAATGTCCATCCTTGCACCGAAATTTATCATCTACATGAATCCTCTGACCTATGCCATCGCCTGGCTTCTCACTGCCGCCGCGCTGGTGGCGTACGGCGCGATCTCCAAGCCTCTTGTCTACCGCTTTACCTGGATCGCCTCCTTCCTGTATGCCCTACGGACGGCCATGGCAGGAGGAAGCTACTACCTCACCTTCGCCATGTGCGGCTTGGTCGCTGTCATGACCTATGCTTGCGGCAAGGTATTGACCAACTCCGCCCCCGACAAAAAAGCTACGCAGATCTCCAAGCCCCTGTCTCCCACGGCCGCCAAGGTCGGCGTGGCGGTCCTCTCCGCTCTGACGGGCGGTGGAGTGCTGTTTTTGATTCTGTCCTCCTATCTGAGCTTCACCACCTCCCCGACAGCTGGCACAAGCGTGTACATCCAGCTTTTGGAATCTCTGCGTAGTGGTTTTTCCTTTGACACCACCTTGGAGTTCGGGGAATCCGTTTCCCATATGGCGGCTCACATTTCCCCGATTTTCCTGCTGTACCTGCCCTTCTACGCCGTGATCCCCTCCCCCGTGACTCTGCTGGTGTTACAGGTAGCGGCGGTGTATTCGGCGGTAATTCCCCTGTGGCTGATTGCCCGCAGACGAGGCCTTTCTCCCGCCGTTTCCCTGATCCCCTGCGCACTTCTCTGCCTCTTCCCCGCCATCTGGGGCGGAACGGTAGGCTCCTTCCACGAGTACGCGTTGCTTCTTCCTCTGCTTCTGTGGCTGATCTGGGCCTATGAGTCCGACCGCCCTATCCTCGTTTGGGTCTTTGCCGCCCTCACGCTTTGCCTGCGGGAAACCTGCGCCGTCCATCTGTTCACTCTGGGGCTCTACTGGCTCATCACGAACCGCAAGGCAGCCGGGGGACTTCCGTCCCGCCGTACCCGATCCCTCATCCTGATGGGTGTATCCGCTGTTTACCTCATCACGGCACTGATCGTTCTGACCTATGCCGGCAAAGGCACCCTCATCACCCGTTTCGAGAACGTCACGGGCGTATACGCCACCGACTTCGGCACCTTGATCCGCGAGCTTTTCTGCAACCCCGCCATCGCCCTTTACGAGATGCTGACCGAGGCCAAGCTCCACTACGTTCTGTGCATGCTCCTTCCCCTGGGGCTTCTCCCGCTTCTGTCCCACAAGAAGGCCGGCCTGGTATTCCTGCTTCCCTTCCTGCTTCTGAATCTTCTGTCGGATTTCCCCTATCACTTCAGTCTTGACTATCCCTATTCCTTTGGTGTGGCCGCTCTGGGGCTGTACCTGTGCGTGGTCACCCTCTGCGAATATGAATCCCGTCCGGATCACGCCGCCGTCACCAAGCGGGCCGCCGTCCTGGCCCTATGCTTTGCCGCTCTGATCAGTGGCTTCCGTTTGGCTGATTTCGGCGCCTACGCGGAATACACCTTTACGGAAAAGCAGGAGATCACCGCTTTGAGCGACCTGCTGGAATCCGTGGATGATACGGCGTCGGTCAGCGCATCGGGGCGTCTGATCCCCCATTTGGCCGCCCGCAAGGAAATCTACGGCTTGACCCACGACGCGGACACTGAATTCGTGGTCCTGGATCTACGATCCGCCTGGATTCCTTCCGCCGAAAAGAAATACACCGTTCAGTATTTTGAAGAAAAGGGTTACTCCGTTGTTCAATCCGTCAACGGCGTCGGAGCAGTTCTCCAAAAGAAATAAAATTCCTCTTTGGATTGCACTTTGTTTTGGAAATATTCCGTTGCAATAAAAAAGACAGAGCTTTACGAGGCTTCTCATAAGAATGTTTACCGTAGGGGCGATTCACGAATCGCCCGCTGAAATACGCAAAACAAAAACGAGCACACATAATTTTCGGCAGAGATATTGTTTTCTCTGCCGATTTGTGTTATAATGGGGTTAACGAAAATCCTCCCTCCGAGATGCCATCCGCAAGCGGATGCGGTGGCACGCGAAGCGTGACGGAAGGAGCCTGCGTGACTTTTGGGTTAAATTAACTTTATTGTAACGCACTCTCCCTCACCCGACTTCGTCGGGAGCTCCCTCCCGGAGGGAGCCTTAGGACACGCGCGACATTAGGGGGTATGGGCTTTGCCCTGTGCCTTTGTAATACAAAGGCGAAACTTGCGATAAAAAGGAGACGGTTATTTTATGGAGGGACGGCATGTATAAAATAGCTAAAATTACATTTAAGC
>SVRS01000049.1 GCA_015064695.1 Oscillospiraceae bacterium
TCGCGACGGTGTTTTCTTATTTCGCGTAGGTTTACGATGATGAACCCTGCCAAGGGCTTTTCCCTTGGCTAACACGCGCATAAATTGCCTTAGGTCACGATAACCTGCGGCGCGTGTGGGGGTTCTGGATCCCTGAAGGTGCACCACAAAAAAGAGAGATCGCTATGCGGTCTCTCTTTTTTTGCGGCGTATTTTGGGGCTTGAGAAAACGGGTGCAAGCTGCAGGGCTTCTTCCGTTTGGGATCTCCGTAGAGCAGCTTGTTGAACTCGCCCCGGCGAGTTCGGGGTTCTGAATCCCTGAAGGTGCACCAAATAAGAAAACACCGTCGCGATTGCGACGGTGTTTTCTTATTTCACGTAGGTTTACGATGATGAACCCTGCCAAGGGCTTTTCCCTTGGCTAACACGCGCATAAATTTCCTTGGGTCACGATAACTTGCGGCGCGTGTGGGGGTTCTGAATCCCTGAAGGTGAGGAAACTTTTTGGGGGCGTTTTTACGGGAAAGGACCGCGCCTTTTTTTGATTCTTTCGCTATAATCCAAGCCAAGACCAATGCTCCACAGGATGAGGAGGGATGCGGCAACGGATTCCATAAAGGGCTCGATATACAACAGATGCTCCACGGAGCTGCCTTTCTGAAAGCGAAGGATGAATTCGCAAAGTGCGATTAGAATGAAAAATTGGCCTGTAAGCAAAAAACGGAAGGCGCGGGGCTGCAGGCCAACGCGCTTTCGATCCGATGGGAATCGCGGCGATACGGGGAAGGGATAGGTAGGCTTCATAGAACTCCTTTCGATTGGAAAATAGATGGGCAATCTGCCGAAAAAATGTACAGACAAAATATTTGCAGGTTTTTCACAGGCATTTTGGACTTTATTTGCGTGTTACGTGCATATTTCGGGCGTTGCGGTTTTATTATACAGGATTCTATGCAAAAAATCAAGCGGTAATTGTTGGGTAAGACGACTATGAGGGCAGGCTTTTTCGACGGAAATACCGTTTAAGGCGGAAAGAGAGTCAGTTTTCTGCTTGTTTTTTCGTGGAAGTGACGGAAATAGCTTCGTTTCGTTGTGAAACTGTCACAAAAAGGGGAACTTTGTATAGGTTTTGGGGATGTTTTTTTATGGTATAATAAAGGAGATGCACGTCGTATCGGCTGCATACGTTCGGAAAAAGGAGCATACCACTATGAGTTCTGATCACCGAGCTACCCCATACATCCAGAAAAAGAAGGTTCGTGCCGAACCTCCTTTCTCCAACCGTATCCTACGCTTGCTTGACCAAAGACGGTACGAAATTCCCGGGTGGGGCTTTGTCGTGTGCCGCCTGTGGAGGATCGAGTCCGGATCTCCTCGAGGTGTTTCCATCGTATTCGCCGTAGAGCTATGCGGATTGGGAAACCGACGGCTCTGCACGGTGGGAGATGACGGCGCTCGTGCCCGAAGAATCTTTGACCTGCTGGTTGAGCATACGGTCACCCCCTTCGGCTTGCGGGACGTTCTGGAGGAGCTGTGAGCGGCGGGACGGAATGGACACGTGGACGTGGTCTGATCCGTTGAAAAAAAGTGTGGGATCAGGCTTCAGCGTCTGTATGGTTGCAGGATCGCTTACCCGGAGTCCTTGGACGATTTTTCGATTTTTTTCGAAAAACTCCCCCGAAGCCCTTGATAAATGAGGGGAAATCTGTTATAATAGAATCGAATATAGCCCTGTCCCTCAGGGGACGGAAATGAGGTATCGATATGAAATACGGATTCGTTAAGGTAGCCGCCGCGACCCCTGTTATCCGCGTGGCCGATCCCGCCTACAATGCCGCCGCCTGCGTCGCGTTGGTGGCCGAGGCCGCCGAGGCGGGAGTGAAGCTTTTGGTGTTCCCCGAGCTTTGTCTGACAGGGGCCACCTGTGGCGACCTCTACGGCCACAACCGCTTGCTGAGCGGGGCTATGGAGGCCCTGCAGAGCTTCGCGGAGGAGACTGCCGCCTACGACGTGGTCAGCGTGGTGGGCCTGCCTGCGGTCTATGCCGATAAAATATACAACTGCGCCGCCGTGGTGTCGGCCGGGACGGTGCTGGGCCTTGTGCCCAAGACCCATCTGTCCGCCGCCGAGCGACGGATCTTTACCCCCGCCCCCGCCCAAAACCTCGCCATTGACTGGATGGGCGACGGCAGTTTTACCCAACTGGGCACCAAGCAGATGTTCGTTTGCAACAGCCTCCCCTCCCTTCGCTTCGGTGTGGAGGTGGGTGGTGACCTGTACGCCGCCAATCCCCTCTCCGCCCGCCTGGTCTGCGCCGGGGCTGCCGTGATCTGCAATCCCGCCGCGACCCCCGAGATCGTGGGGGCGGAGGAGTACCGCCGCATGGCCGTGAAGGGGATGTCTGCCCGCTCTCTTTGCGGGTATATCACCGCCGAGAGCGGCGAGGGTGAGTCCACCACCGACGGCGTGTACGGCGGTCACGCCATCGTGGCCGAGTGCGGCGGCATCCTGGCCGAGCGTACCCCCTTTGCCGACGGACAGGCCCTCACGGTCACCGAGATTGACCTGGAGCGTATCACCCACGACCGCCGTGTCAGCGATTTCGATACCTCGGCCTGCGGGGAGATCACCGAAAATTACTTTGACCTCTGCGTGGAGGACACCGAGCTTACCCGTTTCATCGATCCCCACCCCTTCACCCCCGCCGATCCCGTCCTCCGTGCCCACACCTGCGAGCGCATCCTGACCATTCAGGCAAACGGCCTCAAGAAGCGTGTCACCGCCGCCTGGGCCAAGAAGATCGTCTTGGGTATCTCGGGAGGACTGGATTCTACCCTGGCTCTCCTGGTCATGGTCCGCGCCATGGATCTGCTGGGCCGTCCCCGCACCGATATCGTGGCAGTAACCATGCCCTGCTTCGGCACCACCGTACGCACTAAGACCAACGCCACCGTCCTCTGCGAGGAGCTGGGGGTGGACTTCCGCACCGTGGATATTTTCGACTCGGTGAACCAGCATTTCAAGGATATCGGCCACGATCCCGCGGTCCGCGACGTGACCTACGAGAACGCCCAGGCCCGCGAGCGCACCCAGGTCATCATGGATATCGCCAACGATGAGGGCGGTATGGTGGTCGGTACGGGCGACCTCTCCGAGCTGGCCTTGGGCTGGGCTACCTACAACGGCGACCATATGTCCATGTACAGCGTCAACGGCGGCGTGCCCAAGACCCTGGTGCGGGAGCTGACCGCCTACGCGGCGGCCTGTGAGATGGAGAAGGGAAATACCAAGCTGGCCGAGGCTCTGTACGATATTTTGGGTACTCCCGTCAGCCCCGAGCTGCTCCCCGCCGACGGCGAGGGCAACATCGCCCAGAAGACCGAGGACCTGGTGGGTCCCTACGAGCTCCACGACTTCTACCTCTACTATCTCCTCCGCTACGGCTTTACCCCCGCCAAGCTGTTCCGCATGGCGCAGTACGCCCTGGGCGAGACCTATGACGACGCCACCCTCATCAAGTGGCTGGAGACCTTCACCCGCCGCTTCTTTACCCAGCAGTTCAAGCGCTCCTGCCTCCCCGACGGCCCCGCCGTGTTCGACGTCAGCGTTTCCCCCAGAGGCGGTTGGGTCATGCCCTCGGACGCGTCCAGCGCACTTTGGATGGCGGAGATTGCGGAGATCAAGGAGATGTATCTGTAATAAACTGAACGTGCCTCCGCTCATCCCAATATACCAATGGGGCAGGGGCACCATGGTGATGCCCTCTATGCATCCGACCTTAATCATTTTTAAAAGTTTTTGGAGTTCTTAGACCCTTTTTTTAAAAAGGTTCTAAGCCGCCGGAGGCACGTCTCCTCGCTCTCCTGTTCACGAAAGGAAATCAATATGGAACTCAAAATCACAAAACTCCACCCTGCGGCCATCCTGCCCACCTACGGCTCGGCAGGGGCGGCGGGAGCGGACCTCTATGCCCTCCCAGAGGGGGATCCCATCACCATCAATCCCGGTGAGACGGTATTCATCCATACCGGCCTGTCCATGGCCATTCCCGAGGGCTACGTGGGGCTGAACTTCGCCCGAAGCGGCCTGGCCTCCAAGCGGGGGCTGGCCCCCGCCAACAAGGTGGGCGTCATTGACTCGGACTACCGCGGCGAGCTGATGGTGGCCCTCCACAATCACGGCGACATTCCACAGACCGTGGAGCCCGGCGACCGTGTCGCCCAGTTCCTCATTATGCCCGTTATTACGGCGAATTTCGTCGAAGTAGATTCCTTGGACGAGACCGAGCGGGGCGCGGGAGGCTTCGGCTCCACGGGATGCAAGTAAAGGAGCATCATACAGTATGAAAAAAATGAATCGTTTCGGTGCGCTGGCGCTGACCCTTTGTCTGCTGGGCGCATCCATGCTGACAGCCTGCACCGGAGATCCTGCCGAGAGCGGAGATCCCACGGAGGGAACGGTAACTACCGCGGCCACGACTGTCACAGATGCCACAGATCAGGAGATCGATTCTTCTGACACGCTTGAAGAAATCACCACCCGAGAGGAGGAAACAACGGTGAGTATTGAAGATGTATTGACTCAGGGGCTTCAGCCGGAGGCCCTGCAGGAGATTATGCAACCGATTTTCAAAGGGCAGACCACGATCAACGAAACCGTGATGTTTTTGGATCGCGGGGATGTAAAATCCCTTCTGTACCCCATTGACGAGGTGCTTTCGGTTACCTCCTACGACCGCTCTGTGACCTACGAGGAAGGGAAGGATTTCGTGGTGGTGGATGGCAAGCTGCAGGTGACCGCTGATTCGGCCATCCCCTGCATCACCCGAGAGTCCTACTACAACGTGCCCGAATCCCTGCTTCAAACCGAGTACAACGGTCAGAACGTCCTGACCCATTGGGGCGAGAATGCTGCTATGAGCAGCTGGCAGATCTGCGTGACCTACACCCACACCGCCCGGTGGGAGGGCTTTACCCAGCCCTGCGAGCTGGAAAATCTGAAGGGCTTCGTGCAGAAGCTTTCGAAGGGGGAGGACGTGACGGTTCTTTTCTGCGGCGACTCCATTACCAACGGCGCCAACGCAAGCTGGCTTGCCAATGCAGCTCCCATGCAGTATCCTTATCCCATCCTGTTCACCATGGCGCTGGCCGATCTGTACGGTTATACGGTCCATTTTGAGTACGCCGACGTAACGGCACCCCAGGGCGGCCGCCCCTCCCGGGTTCCTGCGGAGGACTATGTGGCCGGTACGCGGGGAACCATTACGTACGTGAATACCTCCATCGGCGGCTGGACCTCCAAGGACGGCGTGGATAACAGGGAGGCCTTCATTGAAAACCAGGTCAAGGCTTTCGGGTGTGATCTGTTCGTGGTGGCGTTTGGCATGAACGACGGCGGACTCCATCCCAAGGGCGTTGCCAAGAACGTCCAGAAAATGATCGATTGCGTTTTGGCATCCGATCCCGAGGCTTCCTTTGTGGTCATGGCAACCATGGTTCCCAATCCCAATGCCACCAACGGTTGGTACGGCAAGCAGGTCGAGCAGGAGCCTGAGCTGATGGAGCTGGCTGAGGAGTACCGCGCGGAGGGGGTGCCTTGCGTGGTGTGCCGCATGACCTCGGTGAGCTTGTCCGTCCTGGAGCATAAGGAGTTTATGGATTATTCGGGTAACAATATCAATCACCCCAATGATTTCTTCGTTCGCGTATATGCGCAGACGCTGCTTCAAACCGTGATCGGCTACGAGAATTTGGGCGCTGAGCCTTGATGGGGAGCCCTCTCTGCCGATTCGGGATTGTAACAAAAATAGGCTGTTGCCTTTATACCTTCGGGTATGAAGCAACAGCCTATACGATTTTTCAGGGGGGAACCGAAAGCCACGGTAGGTGCAGGCGCGCCTGCTGCCATGGACGGTTTCCTCTGACGGAGAATCGAATCAGACCTTAATCTTTTCGGTAGATCTTGGGCGTGGTGAGAACGCCGGTACGGCGCAGACGGTATTCGTAGGTCCAGGCCGAACCGTCGGTTACCCAAGAGTTGGGACCGAGCCAACGCATTTTTTCGTCTGCGTTGTGAACGTCACCGAAGCAGTTGCGGCGAGTGACGTAGGTGGTGACCGAGACGGTATGCTTCCCGAGGGACATCTTACCCAGCTCGGCATAGTAGGGCGGATATGCCACCACCGCTTTCCTTTCCCCATCCACCTCCACGGTGTTGACGGCGGCGGTGTAGTGCGGAATCTGAATGACCGCATCCACATCCTCATCGTAGGTCACGGGGATGTGGTAGGATAGGGCACCACCGTAGAAGGGAAGACCCTGGTAGGTCAGATCCGAGAAGCCCAGGGTGTCGGGCAGGGGCGTGACGGTCAGACGGCGGCCTGTTACCCGTACGCCAAACTCACCCAGCAGGTACATGGCCTCGCAATTGGAGCGTTGAGAGAAGGGAATGGTGACGCGGAGGGTATTTTCACCCTTGCGGAGGGGAGGCAGAGCCAGGGTTTGAATGGCTTTATCGACGTAGTAGCCGTCGGGCAAGGCGGTGACGGGCTCACCGTTCCAAAGAATGGTGGCTACGTCGGCGTCCTCCAGGGCGACGGAGGGGGTCGGATACTCGATCTCGCTATGCACCGTGAATTCCAGCGTTAGGGTATGCTCGGCAGGGGTGTTGGGAACAACCCATGGTTGGGGCTTGCTGTTCGGGAATTTCAGCTTTTCGCGGATCCTTCTGTCGATCCTCAGAATCTCTTCCGCGTCGGACAGCGGCTCGTCGTTCAGAGCATAGCGAGCCATGTCCAAAAGCAGAACGTTGGGCTCGGTCAAGGTATAGGAAACCGTGTCGGGGATAGGCAGCTCCATATTCGTCAGATGGGGGGGCGCATGAGGTTCAAGGCTGCATACCTCCTCGGTATCCTCCAGGAAGATCAAGGCGGAATCATAGTCAAACAAACGGAGATGCAGGAGCGTCCGACTGCCCTCGTGGCTGTACCGAAGGGGCCTGATCTCTCCCGTTATGGTGTCCCACAGCTGAGGCTTGCAGATTCCCTTCACGTATATGCGGAGATGCTGATTGTGGGACACGTCCTTGTTATAGGGCTCGGTACAATGGGAAATAAACAGCCAGCGGCCGGTTTCATCCTGACGGATCTGGTGGAGGAGGTTGGTGGTCAAAGCACCGTTCCTCTCACGGATCTCAACGGTTCGATCCTCATACAGTTCTTCCAGGATAGCACCGCGGCTGAATGCGATTTGACGTGAACCGTCAAAGAGCGCCTTCCCACGGGTGGAGGGCATGGCATCCTCATACTTGGGGGCATCACCCATGAACACCAGCTTGCCGCCGGCGGCGCGGAATGCCTCCAGACGCTCCAAAGTGGTGGAACGCAGGGTCTCGCATTCGGGGACGATGACTACGTCGTAGGCCATCTCGCCCACGCAAAGAGGCGCGCCGCCCGTAGGACACAGGGCAGAGAAGGTGGATTCACAGATATAGTCAAAATCAATGTTGCCCGTCAGGAGCCAGCTTGTGATGTTGTGGAAGTTATCGTCCATCTTATCCCGCACGACCTGGGTTTGCTCGTTGGGACCCCAGTGGAGCCAGTAACTCTCCACGGGATGGATCACGGCTACCTTGACCAGGGGCTTGCCGCGGGTCAGCGCGGTGTTGACACGGCCGAAGTGATCCTCTACGTAGTTGTACTCCTTGTACCAGGGGGACTGGTAGGAAATGGAGGCGGGGTAATCCCGCTTGGCGGTGCCCTTCATGGACACCCAGGACAAATGGGGAACACGGACGGTGACTCCCAAAGCCGCCTGCCAATCGCCGTGGAGCTTGTGGCCGCGGAAATCAAAGTCCCAGCCCGTCACGCCGTACAACTCGCTCATCATGCCGGGACGACCGTACTGATGCACCGCCGATTGACATTGCTTAGCGGTGGTGAATTCAAAAGCGGCGCAGAGCATATCGATACCGGGGATGTCGAAGGCGCGGTAGGAGCGCATACAATCGCCAATGGCCGAGGTTTGGGAGTGCAGAGTAGGCTCTTCCATCATGTGTCCGGTCAAGGCTATGCCGTGGGCGTTGCACCAGCTCCCGCAGGTGTCGGCAAAGGCTTGGGCGAAGCGCTCGGATATATGGTCGTGATAGTGGTAGCGGGTCAGGGAAATCTGTCCGTCGGGGAGATCCCACAGAAGCTCGGGCAGATGATCGACGAGGGATTCGCCGTAAGCGGCGGTGAAGGTCTCCTCCAGGTCATCTGTCCAAGGCAGGGTGACGTTCTGCTTACTGTCGGCAAAGGCCAGGGTTCCCTTGCGGGCAAACTGCGGCTCATCGGTAAAGATGGCAGGAACCGTCTTGCCGAAGTCGTCGCCCACCGTCTCAAAGTAGCGCTTGTGAGTCACCTCGATGAAGCGCTCGATGGCCTTTTTGTTGAGGGTGTCCACGTACGCTTGATTGTTATAGCGCGGGTTGTCCTCTGCGATCTCCCGCCATACAGACCATAAAACTCCCTCAACGGCATCTCCGTCGATTACCTTACGGTAGGAGCTTAGGCTTTTATCCTTCCCGAGAACCACGTCGAAGCGGGCAATGAGAAGGGCGTCTGTAGAGGACATATAATTCGGGTCGCAGGTGAAAACCAGGTAGCGCTGGCGGAAGGAGTGGTCACGGGTGACGTAACCGCCGCCAAAGCCCGAGGGCCACATATCCTCGTCGTAGAGCCAAGCCAGCATATTGTTTTCCTTGGCGTGGTCGGTGCAGGCCTTGACCAACTCCATGAACTCGTCGGACAGGTAGGTGGTGGACATACCTGCGCGGCAATGCATATGGAATCCGCCCAGCCCCATTTCCTTGAAAATATCAATCTGTCGAAGCAATTCATCCTTCTGCAGGTCGCAGTTCCATGCCCAGAAGGGGGTCGCCCGATATTCGGCGGTGGGATTCTGAAAGAGGGATTTATCCAGGGGTTGATTTTTTCGATTGCTTTCGTAAATCATACCGATTCTCCTTTGCCGTTTCAAATCATGGTACAGCTTCCAAGCGCTTTTGTCATACGATGATCGATGATGGTTCATGATCCGGTTTTTCCTGCTTTGGGAGGTGTCAGCCCAGAAAAATCCGCGTTTTTTGCCCGCCTACCATAATGGTGAACCAACCGCGCTCCAGAATTCTGTTCATGGAATAGTCGGTGTATGTAAAGGCGTCCGTGGGAAGGGGCAGATGAAGGGTAGCGCTTTCGTCGGGGGCGAGGGAGACGCGATGGACGTTGACCAGCTTCTTTTGAGGCTGAGGCAGAGTCGCGACCTCGTCACGGATAAAGGTTAGCACGGCTTCCTCGGCGGGATACTTACCCTTGTTCGCCACCGTGACCGTGACGACAACCCCCTCGTCTGTGGCGGTGGCGCTCAGATCCGAGTAGGCGATCTCCGAATAGCCAAGACCAAAGCCGAACTCAAAGGCGGGAGAGGTGTTTCCGAACACGTAATCCCGGCCGGGTCGGTCGGGGGTACCGGGAGCGTGGTAGAAGCCGCTGCCTGAGGGCACTCGGTCGTGGGTGATGGGCAGTTGCCCTACGTGGCGGGGGAAGGTGACGGGGAGCTTACCCGAAAAGTTCACGTCACCGAACAGAAGCTCGGCCAGGGCTGTTGAGCCCTCCTCACCGGGATACCAGGCGGCCACCAGGGCGGCACAATTCTCGGCTACGTCGAACAGAGTCTCCGGGCGGCCGTCAATCATGACCACCGTGACGGGCTTTCCCGTGGCAATCAAGGCGCGGCAGAGGTCCAACTGGGGGCCTCCGGGGGTAAGATCGTGCATATCACAGCCCTCGCCGCAGGTGAGGATGGATTCTTCCTCGCTACCCCAGCCAACGCCGTAGCCCTTCATGCTCTTTCCGCCGATGATGCAGATGACCGCATCGGCTTCTCCGGCCAGGGCTACTGCCTCGGCAAAGCCCGAACGGTCGGAGCCGCAGACGTCGCATCCGCAGGCGTAGGTCACCGAACCGCCATCTTTCTCTGCGCGGGCTCGGATGGCCTCCATGGGGGTGGGAACGTCAAAGCGGGGCAGGGAATAATCACCGAATTGGCAGGAGGCGGCATTGGGACCAATGACGGCGATCCGTTGCCCGGACTTCAAGGGGAGGACACCGTGATTTTTCATCAGCACCATGGATTTGCGGGCGGCCTCCCGCGCCAGAGTCCTGTGAGCCTCCGAGCGGACGGTGGCGGAAATGTGCTTCGGGGAGGGCTTTTGTCGGTCAAACAGACCCAGCTCCAGCTTCATTTGGATGATGCGCAGTACCGAACGGTCGATCAACTCCATGGGGAATTCCCCGCTTTGGATCAGATCTTTAAGGCGGTCGCGGCTGATCACGCCGGGAACCTGCAGGTCGATGCCGTATTCCAGGGCCAGATGCTCGGCCTCTGCCGGGTCAGTGACGGTGCGCTGGAAGTCCAAGAGCATATTGACAGCTCCGAAATCCGATACTACCACGCCCTCGAAGCCCCAACGCTCTCGCAGAACATCCTTCATCAAAAGGGGATGGCTGTGGCAGGGAATGCCGTTGAGGGTAGAATAGGCAGGCATGACGCCTTTCGCGCCTGCGTCCAGAGCCTTTTTGAAGGGAGGCAGATACTTGTCCTCCAGCTCCTGGGGGGTGACGTTGACGGGAGCCAGGTTGATGCCTGCCTCGGGAGAGCCGTGGGCGGCGAAATGCTTGACGGTAGCGGCGTATTTTCCGTCATCGGCCAACAGACCGCGAACGTAGGCCGCACCCATTTCCCCTACCAGGTAGGGTGCTTCTCCGTAGGTCTCCTCAATCCGTCCCCAGCGAGGCTCTCGGCCGAGATCCAGATCGGGGGCTAAGGAGAGGCGAATGCCCAGAGCCTTGGCCTCCCGCCCGATGGCGGCTCCCACTCGTTCCATGAGGGCGGGGTCAAAGGTAGCGCCCATGCCGATGGATTGAGGGAACACGGTGGCGCCCTGTCCCAGGATACCGTGGAGAGATTCACACATCAGAACGGGAGGAACGGGTGATAATTCCGCAAAGGTGTCCAGCATGTCGCCGGTCCATGCACCGATCTCGGCAGGGGGGAGATCAATGGGAACCATTAAGCCGCCCAGACCGTGTGGGTAATTGCGGCGTGCGCCTTCGGTATCGAAGCGCTTGTCCCGAACGAGGAAGCCGGGATCGCCCAGGGCAATCAGCTGGGCAAGCTTCTGATCCAGGGTCAGTAATTTGAGGATGGATTCGGGAGTCATATTCATAGTGGGGATTTCCTTTCCTCTGGTTAATTGATGAGAACGGCGGTAGGAGGTCGTGCGGTTGCGGCTCAGAGGGGAAATCCGCCTTGAGCCGCATAACGATTTGCAAAAATCAGACACCGCCGACGACGATTTCTCCCTCGGTAATACCACCTGCGTTAAAGCTATCCACGCGGAAGAAGTAACGGATGCCGATGGTCAGAGTGCGCACCTCCACGGATTCACCGTACACCTGGTACTGGTTGTACAGCTTATCGGGGGAAATGCCGTAACGAACGATGTATCCCTCAGCACGATCGGAGCGGGTCCAGGCCAGGGTGGCGTTTCGCAGATCGGGACCCCGAACCACGGTGAGATTCGCAACCGCCTCGGGCGCTTTCTCGTCAGCAAAGCCGAACACGCGCAGACCCGAGATAGCCGCGAAGCCGTTTCCGGCCACGTGGAAGAAGGTTACCTTCACGTAGCGGGCGCAGGCTTCTACCTCAAAGTATCCGTGGGGGGCGAATGCCTTCTTGCCGCGATTGTCCAAAAGTACGCTCCAGGTCTCGCCGTCCGGGGAGGTTTCGATTACGTACTCATGATATTTTTCTGCGGGGTCGACGGTGGTGAGGTTATAGGTTGGGATGTTAAGCTGGATGGATTTTATGGTACAGCTGCGCCGGAGATCCATCATAACCCACTGGCCGGGTTCGCGGGAGTCCGCGGCCCACAGGGTACGGATATCCTCGTCGGCTGCGAAGCGGGGATTGTGATCGTAGCGGGTGAAGGGAACCTGGGTATCTCCCAAATGGTTGCCGTAGTAGGGATTTTCGGGCATGGCAGTCTCCACGGAGGAAGCCGTGACGGGGCAATCCTTTGACAGGAGCATGTAGGCGGGCTCCAACGTACGGTGATCACGGGGGCCGTCGGGCAGGGGAATGGGATAGTCGCCCAGCTTGGTGTTGACGTACAGGAGGCCGTCCTCATCGAAGCCCGCAGGGAAGAGGTTCATGCGGCGCTCAAAGTGGTGGGTAACGTGTACCGAGGAGCAGGTTACGTTCCACCAGTTACCGTGCAGATCCTCAAACAGACAACCGTGGCCTGCTCCGCCTGAAAAGCCCGTATTCTTGTGGGAAACGGGGTTGTTTTGGGCGTACTCGTAGGGGCCTGTGGGGTTGTCGGACACGTACACGCCGTTGGCGTAGGATTTATGCAGACTGAAGCCGGAGTAGATCAGATACCACTTGTCGCCGTGGCGCAGGATCTGCGATCCCTCGGTCCATCCGTCCTCCCACATATGGTTGTCCCAGCTGCGCTCCCAACCACGGTTTTTGGGATCGAAATGCAGACATTCGTGGACCTCTCCAATGGGCTCCAGAGTCTTTCGATCCAGCTCCACCACCTTGATGTACTCGGTCTCGCCGGGGCCGCAGCCGTAGGAAGCCCAGACGCGGTCGTCGATCGCGTCGTAAAAGAGGAAGGGATCGTGGCCGATATAACAGTTGTCGGTGACAAGCTCCCACGTGTCGGGATTTTTTGGGGTCTTGTTGCGGAACAGGCGCTTATCGTGGACACCCTGGTGGAAATAGATCGCGCCGTCCATGACCATGAGGGCGGGGGCATAGTTGTTGATATTGGGGAGCTTTTCATTATTGCAGGGGATGAATTCCCAGCTTGCCAGATCGGGGGATACCCAGTAGCCGTTGGTTACGGAGGAGAACAGATAATATTCTCCCTCAAAGGTTACGATCACAGGGTCTGCCGCTTCCAGGCAAATGGGCCCCCCACCGTACTCATCATACGTGCGATATTCATAGTTTACGTCGATGGGATTGCTGATAGTTCTTTTTTTCATGAGTGATTCCTCCTGTTCGGGTTTGCACAAGCAACAGGATCATTATACCACACTTCTTGTTTTTTTGCAATACAGAAAACCAATGAAATGTTTTTTTGTTTGGTGAAAACAACCGAACCCTCCGAGGTGTCAAGACGTGGGCTTCTGCGCACTCCGTGCGCAAGGGTCGGCGTACCGCCTTCGGCATGTAATACGAATCCTTGATAAAAGCATTGAAAAAAGTGCGTGCCTCTGTATTCAAGGTTTTGGTTGAGGAATCGTATAAGAAGCAGCTTCGTGTAACCGATCCTTCGATTACGCGAAGCTGCTTTGGAATCAAGTGGGTTTGATCTTGAGGAGCTTGCCTCTATTTCTTGTCCTTCGGGTCGAATGCGGGGTTATAGGCGTAGAAATTCTTGGAATCCAGGTGGTCCTGGGTGATCCGGAGGGCGTCGGCGAAACGCTGGTAATGCACGATCTCTCGCTCACGGAGGAACTTAATGGGATCCTTCACGTCCGGGTCATCGCAGAGACGCAGAATATTGTCATAGGTGACGCGGGCTTTTTGCTCTGCCGCCAGATCCTCGTGCAGATCTGCGATGACGTCCCCCTTAATGCCTACGTATTTCATGTCAAAGGGGACGCCTGAGGCGGCGACGGGGTAAAGACCCGTGGTGTGATCCACGAAGTAGGTGGCGAAGGGGCTGTTTGCGATCTCCTCCTCCGAAAGATTTCGGGTGAGCTGGTGGAGAATGGCGGCGATCATCTCCAAATGGGCAAGCTCCTCCGTACCCTCCGAAGCATCGGAAATGTTCCGTATCACCAAATGGATCAGAGCGAAGTGCTTTATTGGGTGCCCGATTCACAGTGTAAAAAATTCGGACAAGATCATCCGCTATGGAATAAATAATCAAATAGAATACTGTGAACACTCACCCGTTGTGCAACGCGGTTATGAGAGAACCATCCATATTTTAGCCTCGTTTCCAGATGTCGCGTAATCTATGCTCATGTACATACGGTTCAAAGAGCCGACTTTATGACCACTTTTAAAGTGGAAATAGAGTCGGCTTTTTTATTTTTCGTACAGTAAAAAAATGGAGGCAAAAGATGTACTACGAAAAGAACAATGACAGAAAAATCACGGATGTATCCGACCTGACTGCCCGGGTCCGCCGCAGAAACGAGGACGGCGAGACTTTCCCCTACAAGACGTTTATCTGCAAGTGTAGCAACTGCCTGTACTCCTTCAAAGGCATATGCTCGCTGAAGGAGTGCTGCTGTATGCCGGAACGCATTCGTGCTCATTCCTGTACCTTCGGAGAAATGTTGTGGTACTGTTTTTCCGATGTTCGGGATTCAGCTTTCCGCTACCGTCTCCGTATCTCCATCGAGAGAGGATCCGAACTCAAAACCTGTTTTATGAACGCGGGACATCGCAAGCGTTTCTACGAGGGAGTGGCAAAGGTGAGAAAGGGAAGCGACAGTCTTGCAGCACAGATCTTTCTCCTCTCAGTTTCCTCGCCCCTGTGGAAGGAGGCGAAACTGTTATTGGAACAGGATGGTTTTGTATATTCTGCTCTTTCGATCTGCGCCAGCGAGTTGGATTGTGAATCCTTTTATCTGTATCAAGCGGCCATGACGCTGGAATATGGTTCGGCAGAAATTGAGATGCCGGATCTGGCAGATGAGGAAAAAATGGACTTTGACGTGTTCCGCATGATTTGTTACGCTCTGACCATCAGCGCATACGGTATGGATGCGGTGAAGATCAGCGAAAAACAGCGGGGGGAACCCAATCATCACCATCATAAAAAGAAGGGGGGGAGAAGCCGTGAGTGAGCAGAGTGAAGAACTTCGTCGTGAAAAGGTACGTGTCATTCCCATTGGTCAGATCGACGACTTCCCGGAACATCCCTTTTTGGTGAAGGATGACGAGAACATGGAGCAACTCATACGCAGTATCGAGTTGAATGGTGTGCTGAATCCTTTGATTGCTCGAAAAAAGGAAGGGGAGCGATTTGAACTGATTTCCGGCCACAGACGGAAACACGCCTGCGAGAAGCTGGGCGTTGAGCAGATCCCGGTCATTGTACGCGACCTCAGCCGAGACGAGGCCATCATCGAGATGGTGGATTCCAATCTTCAGCGAGAGCACATCCTTCCATCGGAGAAAGCGAGAGCATTCAAGATGAAGATGGATGCCATGAGACGACAGGGAAAAAGAACTGATCTAACTTCGTCCCCACTGGGGACGAAGTTAAGGACAGATGAGATTGTTGCCCAAGAAGCCGGTGAAAGCCGCAATCAAGTGCAAAGATACGTCCGCCTCAACGAACTCACCCCCGAACTCTTGGAGTTCGTCGATGAAGGCAAGATCGGTATGCGTCCCGCCGTGGAGTTGTCCTACTTGCAGGAGGAGGAAATGCGAGACCTTGTGGACTATATCGACACCGAAGGAACCTTTCCATCCCACGCGCAGACCATCCGGATGCGGGAGTTGAGCCGCGAGGGTCGTCTTGATACCGATACTATCAACGAGATCATGGGAGAGGCAAAGGGAAATCAAAAAGTCCGAATCAAAATTCCGCTGGAAAGAATCCAAAGATACTTTCCCGACGGCACAACGGAAAAGCAGATGGAGGATATGATCGTAAAAGCCTTGGCCATGTACCGCCAGCGGCAAAGGGAGGACCGGGACGCAAGATGAAACCATACCGTGAGTACGGGGGTAAGACGATGTGAAAGCATCGAACTTATCCCCGTTTTTTATGCCCGAAAACAGGAGGGAGGGGATGCCTATGATTGTCCCAAGTTGAGATAAGAACAATCCCAACAAAAAAAGGAGGAAAAGCGTGAAAGAAAAAATGAGATTGCGCATCGCAAAGCTCAAAGCCAATCTGAAAGGAAAGCGCGCCGAGGGATACGTGGATACGGCGGTGAAAATGATTACCGCCGTTGTGATCGGCGGCCTTCTCTTGGCCGGGCTTTACGCCATGTTCAACAATGTTCTGCTCCCCGGTCTGGCAGAACGGATTCAGGTTATGTTCAGCTAAATCGAATCATGACCGCTTGACCGAATGGGAAGATTCCAAAACGCGGTGGGGAAACACTTTCTAAAAAACAAGTGCCGCACACTACAATTAAAAAAAAAAGATATGAGGAAAATCTAAATGAAGAAGATCATCAACAAGATTCAGAAGAAGTTCGATTCTATCGTAATCAGCACCAAGACCACCGCAGTCGCCGTCGTAGATAACACCCGCGCCGAGGGCTTTGTGGACACCGGCGTGAAGATCATCATCGGCGTTGTCGTCGGTGCCGTTATTCTCGGCGGTCTGTACGCTCTCTTTGACGGTGTCATCCTGCCCACCCTGGAGACCCGCATCGACGGAATGTTCGACTACGCCGGCTAATCTGGTGGCGGAAGAACAAAGCGGCAATTTGAAAGATAATTGCCGCCACCCCGAAATATTCCTTGCGGCCTAAAAGACCGCATTTCGCAAGCGAAACTCGGAATATTTCCCAAAGTATATCTCACACAAATCAAATCAAAAAAGAAAGAATAAGAGGAAAAACAACATGAAGAACATTTTCAACAAGATTCAGTCCAAAATCAACTCTCTCACCATCCGCACCAAGACCGCTGTTGCCGCTGCCGTGGATAACACCCGCGCCGAGGGCTTCGTCGATACCGGTGTCAAGATCATCATCGCCGTTGTCGTCGGTGCCGTCATTCTCGGCGGTCTGTACGCCCTGTTTAACACCGTGATCCTGCCCCGTCTCAACACCGAGATCGGTGAGATGTTCAACTACGCCGGCTAAAGCAACGAAAGGGAGTTGGGACGGTTCAGATATAGAGCCTCGCCCACTCCTCAACGAACACGGAGGACGGAGCCACCCGTCCTCCTGAAAAAAAGGAGGACAAATGGTATATGTGACTTACGCAATTCACTTTGCGGCTCTCGTCTTTTTCACCGTGATTGTGGGCGGACTCATGAATCGTGATATGTATGAACGAGGGTTTGCCTACAATCCCCGCCTCATCTATCCCGCAATTCTCGCCGTGGGTATCGCCCTCTACCTTGTGGGCGGATTTACCCTTTGGACGGTGAAGGGACTGGTGATGGCTCTCATCCTACTATATGCCTCTGTGCAGGACATCTCCACCCATGAAGCAGACGATTTTTTGTGGGTGATGCTCGTCATTCTGTCCCTGGTCAACTTGGGGGACGTGAGCATCAGCTCCATGATCTTCGGCGCGCTGGCGGTATTCGTTCCGCAGACGGCAGTAGCAATGTTTACGAAAAAGGGAGGGATCGGCGGCGCGGATATCAAGCTATCCACCACCGCCGCCCTGTCCCTCGGCTTTTACGGCGGTGCTGTCGGCTATATGTTGGGCCTTCTCTTTGCGGTTGTGATTCAAACCATCCGCAACAAGATCAAAAAGCAACCCAATAATGAGCCTTTCCCGCTGATGCCGTTTCTTTCCGCCGGTCTCATGATCGGCTATTTCATTTAATCATTAGGAGGATATTCAAACATGAGTTTCGGAAATTATGGCGCAAAGCCTATGAACAATGCCGGGCGCGCCCCCAAGGCTCCCGGTAAGAAGCCGTTTTCTTCGAGAACCGTAATCGGTGTGGTCTGTATCGTACTCGCCCTGGTCATTACCTTCGGAGTTGCTCCCTTGGTAAACAAGATCGCCGATCAGAAGGTGGATATTGTCTGCCTCAAAACCGACGTGCAGAGAGGCCAGCTCATCACCGCCGACCATTTGGAGACCGTCAACGTCGGTCTGTATAACCTCCCCGGTCAGGTCATCAAGGACAAAGCCGAGGTTGTCGGTAAGTTTGCCGCATCCGACCTGTATGCCGGGGACTACCTGTTCGATACCAAGCTGTCTGCCGATAACAAGAGCGCAGATGACGTTCTGATGGGACTGGACGGCAAGAAGGTGGCCATTTCGGTCAGCATCTCGGACTTTGCCGCAGGTCTTTCGGACAAGCTGGAGAACGGTGACATCGTTTCGGTCATCATCTATGATAAGGAAAATGACATCTCCTATATCCCTGCCGCCTTGCAGTACGTGAAGGTCGTAACCACCACTACCAGCGACGGCATTGATAAGGATCAGATCACCGAGGGGGATAAGACCGCCACGGCCACCGTCACGGTGCTTGTTACCCCCGAGCAGGCGGAGCTGTTGGCCAACTACAACAGCACGACCACCATCCACTTCTCGCTGGTTCACAGAGGCGATGCCGACAAGGCGGATGCCTACGTCAAGGTTCAGGACGACTACCTGAAGGCTCATCCCATTGTAAATGAGCCCGCCAAGGACGGGGAGGGGAAGAATGGGTAAGCTGATCGCCGTATGGGGGTCGCCGGGAAGCGGTAAGACAACCTTTTCGGTCAAACTCGCGGAGGCACTCTACAATCGCTCCCGCGGTAAAAGTGCTGTGATCGTCGTGTTCAGCGACATCGTGACACCCACCATCCCGGTCATCTTCCCCAATTTTCGCTCGGAGGACGTTTTCTCCATCGGATCCATCCTGTCCAAGCCCGATTTTTTTGCTGACGACATCGTATCCAATATGGTCATGACCAAGGATCGCATGAACCTCGGCTACCTCGGCTACAAGGACAGCGAGAATCACCACAGTTTTCCCGAATACACGGAAAAGAAGGCCAAGTACCTCTACGACGTGCTGGTAGGCATCGCAGATTACGTGATCGTGGATTGCATGGCTCTCCCCGATTCCAATTTTCTCACCAGCGTTGCGTTGGAGAACGCGGATCAGATCATCCGCCTGTCCACACCCGACCTCAAATGTCTGAGCTTTCAGATGTCCCAGCTCAAGACCTTCGCCTCCCGTGGGTATCTCCGGGAGAACGATCTGGCGGTGATGAACATTCCCCGCGAGGAGTTTAACCTTGCCGCCGCCGACGCGCGGTTGCACC
>SVRS01000050.1 GCA_015064695.1 Oscillospiraceae bacterium
TATTGAATTTAATATCGACACGGTGCTGGTATTGAGCGGCGTGACCAAGCTGGAGGATATCGGCAATTTCCCCTACCGTCCCAAGTACATTCTGAACGGTGTGGGAGAAATTATTAAGTAATCGCCCAAAGTCGAGAGGAGATTGAGCATGGAAGAAAACAGAGATTTCGATATGGATGAGTTGATCGACGCGCTTTCCGAGCGTTTGGAGGAAATGCTGGAGGATGCAGTTGCCGATCAAATCGAGGACGCAGTTACGTGCGCCGTACAAGACGTTTTCGACGAGGCGCTTCACAGTAGCCTTTCTCGCTTTGAGTTTGTACTGGATAATGGCACCGTGGTTCGACCCAGACAGTTGATGAAGGTAATCAGTCCCGACAAGTCCAAGATGCTGCTTTGCTACGGCGGCCTGCGCGTGGATGGAAGCTCCTTGCAGGTTCAAACAGCCGCCTGTTCATGGGCGGAGATAACCTATTATAGAACCCGTGAGGAAGCCATTGAAGCGCTCCAAAAGGTCAAGGACGCCATGATGGCCGACGCCTCCATCTGTGAATTGTAATTCCTTATAAACGTATAAACGCAAAAAGCATAACCGACCGTCAAAGATTGGTTATGCTTTTTGCATATTCAGATATCCGATTCGTCTGCCTCATCTGCGGCAAGCGGCAGGGAAAGCTGCTCCCCCGCCTCGGGAAGAGCAGGTGCGCGACGGGTCATCACAGGCTCGCCAATCCTCTTGATGAAATCGCGGGTAATGGTCACCGTCTCCACCGTCTCGTCGGAGGGAATCTCATACATGAGCTTCATCATGAACTGCTCCATGATGGCGCGGAGTCCGCGAGCGCCCGTATTACGAGCCAAAGCCTCCTCGGCAATGGCCTCCAACGCCCCGTCCTCAAAGATAAGCTGCACGTGATCCATGCCGAAAAGCTTCATGTACTGCTTGATGATGGCATTCTTGGGATCGCGGAGAATGCGGATGAGCGCATCTCTATCCAGATCGTTCAGGGTCACGATAACGGGCAGACGGCCTACCAGCTCGGGGATCAGACCGAACTTGACAATATCGTGGGGAACCACGTTGGCGAATACACCGCTTTCCACTCGCTCAGCCTTTGTGCGGATTTCACCGCCGAAGCCGATGGTGGTTCCGCCCTGGCGCTTCTCGATAATCTTGGAGAGACCGTCGAAGGCACCGCCGCAGATGAACAGAATATTTTCGGTGTTGATGCGTAAAAACTCCTGGTTGGGGTGCTTGCGGCCGCCTTGAGGAGGAACGTTGGCGGTCGTGCCCTCCAGGATCTTCAGAAGCGCCTGTTGAACACCCTCGCCTGATACGTCGCGGGTGATGGAGCGATTCTCGCTCTTGCGGGCGATTTTGTCGATCTCGTCGATATAGATGATACCGCGCTCGGCCAGCTCAATGTCGAAATCGGCGGCTTGAATGAGACGCAGAAGGATGTTCTCCACATCCTCGCCTACGTAGCCTGCCTCGGTCAAGGTAGTGGCATCTGCGATCGCAAAGGGAACCTGGAGGGTCTTTGCCAGGGTCTGCGCCAGATAGGTTTTACCCACGCCGGTGGGACCCAGCAAAAGCACGTTGCTCTTTTGAATATCCACCTCGCGGAGTGCCTCCATAAAGTCCTCTGCGGGAGCCACGGATGCTTTGTTTTTCTTGGCGTTCTTTTTAGCCGGCTTGGTCAAAATGCGCTTATAATGGTTATAAACCGCTACGGAGAGTGCAATTTTGGCTTCATCCTGCCCAATCACGTATTCGTCCAATGTTTCCTTGATCTGCTTGGGCTTGGGCAAGGTCTGGATGTTCAGCTCTCCAAAGGAGGTCGTACCGGTGATGCCTCCGGTTGCTTCGTCGATTAACTCCGAGCATGCGTCTACGCACAAATCGCAGATATACGCGCCCGAAGGGGAGGGAATGAGGAAGTTGACCTGATTTTCATTGCGTCCGCAGAAGGAGCAGAAATGCATGCTTTCGCGGTTTTTATCCCCGCCGCGATTGTTGGTGTTAGACATGGAGGAAGACTTCCTTTCGTGGTGAATTAGTCACGGTGGGTGTAGATCTTGTCAATAATGCCGTATTCCAGAGCCTGCTCGGCGGTCATGAAGAAATCACGGTCGGTATCGTGCTCGATTTCTTCTACGGGCTTACCGGTGTTCTCGGCCAGGATTTTGTTCAGCATATCACGGGTGCGAAGAATGAGATCGGCACGAATCTTGATATCCGATGCCTGCCCCTGGGCACCGCCGAGAGGCTGATGGATCATGATCTCGCTATGAGGGAGAGCAATTCGCTTGCCCTTCGTGCCGGCGGAAAGCAGGAAAGCACCCATGCTGGCGGCCATACCGATGCAAATGGTCGACACGTCGCACTTGATAAAGTTCATGGTATCATAGATGGCCATGCCTGCGGTCACGGAGCCGCCGGGGCTATTGATATAGAACGAAATATCCTTGTCGGGATCCTGAGCCTCCAGAAAAAGAAGCTGGGCAACGACCAGGGAAGCGGTGGCATCATTGACTTCGTCCGACAGGAAAATGATGCGGTCATTGAGGAGACGGGAGAAGATATCATATGCGCGCTCACCGCGATTCGTTTGCTCAATAACGGTAGGAACGAGAGCGGACCGGGGCATACCCATCTTGTAAAGATCGTTCATCATCATGAATACCTCACATTCTTTCATAGTTTAGGATATGTAGCAATGCTTTCGCGGGACTCCGAAAAGTGCCGCATAATTTGAAAAAGTTGCCGCGGCTGGCATGAGGCTGACCGCGGCAACAGAAATGTCAATGTACGATAAGCAAGGAAATATCTTTCGTATCGCGCAAGCAATTACTCGGCAGGAGTTTCCTCGGCGGCAGGAGCCTCTTCCTCAACCTTGGCCTTCTTGGCGCGGGGCTTTCTGGCGGGCTTCTTCTCAGCGGCGGCAGGAGCGGCAGCACTTGCCTTGACAAGCTCCATAGCAGCCTTGACCTTCAGATCCTCGGCAACAGACTCGGCGGGAATCATGCCCTTAACGGCATCAGCCTCCATCTGGTAAGCCTCAGCCAGGCGAGCGTACTCAGCCTCGACCTCCTCCTCGGAAGCGGTGAGATTCTCCAGCTCTGCGATCTTCTCAAGAGCCAGGCGGGTCTTGACGAAGGACTCTGCTTGAGGACGCATCTGCTCGCGCATGGTCTCCAGGGTCATACCGGTATACTTGAAGTAGGTGTTCAGATCCAGACCCTGCATGCGCAGACGGTTGTCGTAGTCGCGGAGCAGATTCTCGGTCTCAGCCTCGAACATAGCCTCGGGGATCTCCTCACCGGCCAGCTTCTCGTTCAGAGCCTTAACGATGGTCTCCTCGAAGGCGGAGTCAGCTGCACTCTCATGTCTCTTAAGGATTTTTGCCTCAACGTCAGCGCGATATTCAGCGAAGGTATCGAATTCGGAAACGTCCTTTGCGAAATCGTCATCCAGCTCGGGAAGCTCAATCTTGGTGATGGCCTTCAGCGCAACCTTGAAGGTAGCGGCCTTGCCGGCCAACTCAGCTGCGTGGTACTCCTCAGGGAAGGTAACGTTTACGTCGAACTGCTCACCGATCTTATGACCGGCAACCTGCTCCTCAAAGCCGGGGATAAAGGAGCCGGAGCCCAGCTTCAGATTGTAGTCCTCGCCCTTGCCGCCCTCGAAGGCAACACCGTCAACGAAGCCCTCAAAGTCGATCTTGGTGGAGTCGCCCATAGCGGCGGGAGTCTCGTCCTCAACCTCGGTCTCACGGGAGTTGCGCTCACGGATGACCTTGATCTCGTTCTCAACCTCTACGTCGGAAACGGGAGCGACCTCACGAACGGCCTCGATTCCCTTATAACCCTCGATCTCAACGGCGGGCTTTACGGGAACGGTGGCAACGAAAACGATACCGTTCTCGTCGATGGATTGAATATCGAATTCAGCGCGGCCAACGGGCTTTACGCCAGACTCGGTCAGAGCTGCCTCGTATGCATCGGGCAGAAGATCATTGGCGGCATCCTCATAGAATACGCCCTTGCCGTACATACGCTCGATAACGGAGCGGGGGGCCTTGCCCTTGCGGAAGCCGGGGATGTTGATGTTGGCAACCTGCTTGCGGTAAACCTTGCTGACGGCCTTTTCGAAGGTCTCCTTATCTACGGAGAACTCCAGAACAAATGCGCTCTTCTCGGCCTTTTCTGCTTTGATCAGACTCATGGTGATATGATTCCTTTCTTTTGTTAAGGGAGGCTTGCATCTGCATGAGCAAGGTGCTCCCATTTACACTTACAGTATATTTTATCTTTTTTTTTATTTTTTGTCAATAGTTTTTTGGATATTTTCCAATTCGTCCGTCCACAAAAGTGGCGGATATATATTGGTTGCTTTTGTGCAAAACATCCAAAATCCTGCATCAGAATTCTGTTTCGGGATCGGGTAGACGGTATAAAGTGAAATCCAGGGCGTCTGATGCAATCAACCGCATGGTAATTCCTTCAAACACCGTCTCGCGAGGGGTGTTGTATACCCCGTGGATGTGGCCGAAATAACAGGAGGAAACGCCGTAATCGTGAAGCGTGTCCACGAAGGGGCGGCAAACGAAATCCAACCATACGGGCGGGAAATGGAGGAATACGGAGATTGGCGGCGTAAATCCTCTGTTCTCCCGACATTCCTTTTGAAGGGCAACGGCGCTGTCCAGGGATAATTTCAAACGAATGGTCTCTCGATTCACGATTTTCTCGTAGTCCACAGAGCCGACGGTCACCTGTTGCTTTTCGTCCAAAAACCAGCCTCGGGTACCGCAGAGGATTTGATTTTCTATCAGATAGGCATTGTTGTTGAGGATGCGTACGGAACGGATATGATTTTCCTCAAAAAACGCATTCATTTTCGATGCGGTTGTCCACCAAAAATCATGATTTCCTTTGCCGAAAAGCTTTTTTCCGGGGAGGGAATCGATGAATCGAAAATCCGAAAGCGCCTCTTCAATTTTCATGGCCCATGAAATGTCGCCGGGAATTACGACCGTGTCCTCAGGGGAAACGACTGCCTCCCAGTTGCGGCGGAGCTTATCGGTGTATCCCAACCAGCGACGCCCGAATTTCTCCATGGACTTATTCGTGGATTGATTGGTTGAGAGATGTAGGTCGCCGATGACGAAGATCGACATAGTTTCGGTGTCCTTTCAAAAAAACTGCATAAGCAGGGGATTGGCGAATCATACTAAGAGAGCGGTCATGCCGCGGATTATCAAAGGATGGTATATGAAATGAACGACAAGAAATGTTGCACGCACATTAAGGGCGTTGTTTGCGATGTAAAGAACTGCGCGTATCATGACGGGGAATCCCGTTGTACCGCCGGTGAGATTACCGTAGGCCCCACCTATGCTTCCACCAGCAACGATACTGCCTGCGCCACCTTTAAGCCCAATGCAGATATGAAGCAGTGATAAGCTGCTGCACCGAATTTCGGTGTCGAATGTTCAGAGGGGTATTGTCTTCGGGCAATACCCCTCGTGGCGTTTGGCGGATCAGTTGCAGTAATCCAGCACGGCGGCAGGCATGTCATCGGCATCGATGACCGTGGTGAAGCGGACGGTGCGCTCTCCAAGACCGCAGAGAGGATAGGGAATCTCGGTGCCGGTGGCTATGGACAGCTCATCCAGAGCGGCCAAAGGATCGGCGGGCTGAGACTTACCCAGGGATTCGTACACGTCAGCGGCAAACTTGTAAGGGCTTGCGGTGGAGTCTACCACGATGGGACGAAGCTCCTCGGCCGACAGCGTGGAAAGATACTGCTCGGCGCAGGACAGAGCCACGGCAGTATGGGTATCGGCCAAGTAGTGGTCATGCTCGAAGTAACTCTTGATGGTTGCGGCGGTAGCCTGCTCATCGGCGAAATAGCCCGAGAAGTTGGCGGTGATTTCAGACAGAACGTCCGCATCCACGGTGTACGCGCCGGTCATCTTCAGCTGCTCCATGTAGGAGGCGGTGCGCTCCTCTCCTGCGGAGAAGCAGAGGAGACGCTCAAGGTTGCTGGAGATGAGGATATCCATGGAGGGGGACATGGTCAGATGGAAGGCGCGGTTGCGGTCGTAAGTACCGGTTCGGAGGAAGTCGGTCAGAATGTTATTCTTGTTGGACGCGCAAACAAAGTGGCGGATGGGCAGACCCATGAGCTTGGCGATATAGCCGGCGAAGATGTTACCGAAGTTGCCCGTGGGAACGCAAACGTCCATGGTCTCACCCAGAGCGAGATTGCCGGCGTTCACCAGATCGCAGTATGCGGATACATAGTACACGATCTGAGGCGCCAAGCGTCCCCAGTTGATGGAGTTGGCCGAGGAGAGAACGAAGCCGCGCTCGTTGAGCTGAGCGGCCATATCTGCATCACCGAAGATCTTCTTGACACCCGTTTGTGCATCGTCAAAGTTTCCGCGAATAGCGCAGACGTTGACGTTATCACCCGTTTGGGTAGCCATCTGCAGCTTTTGCACGCGGCTGACACCGTCCACGGGATAGAATACCATGATTTTGATGCGGTCAATATCCTTGTAGCCCTCCAGAGCGGCCTTGCCGGTATCACCGGAGGTGGCGACCAGAATCAGCGCATCCCGGGTCTCACCGGTCTTGACCAGGGCGCGAGAGAGCAGACGGGGCATGATCTGCAGAGCCATGTCCTTGAAGGCGGCGGTAGGACCGTGCCACAGCTCCAGGGAGTAGATGTTGTCTCGGACATGAACGAGGGGAGCGGCACCGCCAGGAAAGGAGGTCTCGGCGTACGCAGCCTCGCAGTCGGCCAGAATTTCCTCATAGGTATAGTCGGAGAGGAATTTGCTCAGAATTTTAGCGGCACGGACGGGATAGGATTCGCCGCACAGAGCGGTGATCTCCTCCTCAGTCAGCGTGGGGATGGTTTCGGGAATGAACAGGCCACCGTCGGGTGCAAGCCCCATTTTGATCACTTCTGCGGCGGAATATTTCTTGTGAGCGGGGTCACGGGTAGATTGGTACATCATGATAGTTGGCTCCTATGATTCAGAGATTTTTCATTACGAATTGATATGTATTTTTCCAAAAGATCTTTTCGATCAAATTGTCGGAATAGTTGTGGGCAGCCATAAATTTGGCTACACGGGTAAGATCTCCCACGTGGGAAATCTCGGGCGGAAGATCGGTTCCGTCCCAGTCTGCGCCGAAGCCCACGGTATCCTCTCCGCCCAGCGCAAGGTAATGCTCAACGTGGCGGAATATGTCCTCCGGGGCGGCGGGGCGCAGGGAAGTATCGGTCAGATGCTCGGGACACAGGCTGATGCCCACGATGCCGCCAAGCTCCTTGACGGCGGTAAAATGGCGGTCGCGGAGATTGCGCGTATGGCCGTAAACGGCGTGGGAATTGGAGTGGGAGGCGATAAAGGGCTTTCCGTATTCATAAGCGATGGGAAGAAGATCGTCCACGGCCTGCTCGGAGGCATGGGAAACGTCGGGGATAATGCCTTTCTCAAAGCACCCGCGTACGATAGCCTTTCCAAAATCGGTCAGTCCGTTTTTCGTATCATGGGAGCCGCCAACGCAGGTGTTTCCTCCCCATAAAAGGGTCAGATACCGCACACCGCGAGCCTTTAACTCGTCCAATCGCTCCGCTTTTCCTGCGGTCATTCGGGCGTCCTCCACCGCTAAAATGGCGGCGTGCTTGCCTTCTCGCCATGCAGTCTCCAGCTCTGTTGCCGTGGTAACCTGCACCGCTCGATGGGCGTTCCTTTCCAGCTCTGCATGAAAATAGTCGGATATTTTCAAAAACTGTAGCCAGCAAGCCTCATCATCCAACTGTCGGTTGCTCCATATGGCGTAGAACTGGGCGTAACGTTCGTAGCAGGCGGCTTTTTCCAGGGAAACATGGCATGGATTCTGCATCAAACTCGCTCCACGACAGTAAAGCGCGTAGGCGGTATCGCAGTGTGTGTCAAACAGAGAAAGCTTCATGATTCCTCCTATCGTGCGCCGAATGCGTTGGGAAAAATGTAGACCTGGGTAATCTGATCGCTTCCGTCGGCGCGGCGAGTGACGTAAACCTCGGCCACGTCGATCCGAGGCTGAAGATTCGTGGGATTCTGTCGGAGATAGGCTTGCGCTGCTTCGATCACACGGGCTCGCTTGGCCTTATTCACCGCATCGGCAGGACGTCCGTATCGGGAACGAGTCCCGGGAACGGCATGACGAGTTTTCACCTCAACGAAGACCAAATTTACGTCATTTTGCAGGATCAGATCCAGCTCATTTTGAGATTGATGGACATTCCGGGCCACCAGAACGAATCCGGCCCTTGCGTAGCGTGACATCACGGCATCTTCTCCAAGACGTCCAAGACGTTGTCTTTCGGTGGTACTCATATGGATCCCTCGTCAAGAAAACGGATGAATTTCTTTCGGTGAATGGGGGAGGGACCGAACTCACGCAGGGCACTCATATGCTCCTTAGTGCCATAACCCTTGTGCTTGGCAATGCCGTATTGGGGATAGAGCCGATCCATCTCCTCGCACATACGGTCTCGGGTGACCTTAGCCAGAATGGAGGCGGCCGCTATGGACATGGACAGGGAATCACCCTTGACCACGGCGCGAGCCGGAATCTGAAAATCACGGTCGATATTGCCGTCGATGAGGGCAAAATCCGCCTTGTACGGCTTTCCGTCGGGCGTGTGCAGCCCATCAATGGCACGCCGCATGGCCAAGAGGTCGGCTTCCAAAATGTTCAATTCGTTGATTTCTTCGACGGTGCCCTCTGCGATACCGTAAGCAATAGCCTTTTCGCAGATAAGATCAAAGAGCTTGTCGCGCTTTTTGGGGGTGAGCTTTTTGGAGTCGTTCAGCTCGGGAATCTCCAAGCCCTCCGGCAAAATACAGGCGGCGGCCACAACGGATCCGCACAGAGGCCCTCGTCCGGCCTCGTCAACCCCGCAAATCAAGGCATATCCTTCACAGCGGAGCGCGTGTTCAAGATCATAGGTTGGCATGGTTATCCTCCTCGGTGGGAGCATCCTCGGACGCATTCGAGGGCTCAGGGAGAGTGTCCTCTTTAGGAGTGGCGGCTGCCTTGGGGGCGGGAAGATGATCGATGGTCAACCGTCCGATCTTGCCGGCGCGGAACTCGTCGATGAGCAGATTGGATACCCTCTCGTTGTCTACGAGACCGCCGGGAATCAGACAGCCTCTCTTTTTTCCGATCAATGTAATGAGCTGAGCCTCGGTCATGTCCTGCCAGTCGTCACCGTCGGCCAGCTTGAAGCGAGCGGCCAGCTCCTTGGGGTACATATCCCGAAGGCGCTTGACCAGCTTTAGTGCCAGATGCTCAATATCCAGTATATCGTCACGGATGGCACCTGTTGCGGCTAAATTTTCCGCAGTGAACTGATCGTCAAACTTGGGCCACAGTACACCGGGCATATCCAGGAGATCGATTCCGATCTTCGTGGATACCCATTGCTTGGTACGGGTAACGCCGGGACGGTTTTCGGCCTTGGCCTTTATTCCGCCGCTCATGCGGTTGATCAGCGTGGATTTTCCTACGTTGGGAACACCTACGACCATGGCTCGGAGATGTCTGCCGGATTGGCCCTTTTCCTCGTAGCGCTCCACGCGGTCCTTCAGAACGGTGCGGATGGCCTCGGGGAGCCTGTTGAGGCCTTCTCCTGTTACGCAATCGCAGAGAATGCATACGGTATGGGCGTCGGTGTAGTGTTTGATGAATTCGCGGCTCTTGGCAGGATCGGCCAGGGAAGCCTTGTTGAGGAGCAGGATGGTGGGCTTGTCTCCCGTCATTTTCCGAAGCTCAGGATTTCGGGAGCTGACGGGCACGCGCGCATCCAGCACCTCGATGATGATATGAACGTTTTTGAGGTTTTCGGTAATCAAGCGGCGTGTTTTCGCCATATGACCGGGAAACCATTGAATGTGTTCGCTTGGCATAATGATCTCCTCTCCTTTAGTCAAGGGTGGTGAAGGGCTTCAGACGAAGCACGGCTTTTCCCAGCACCCGGCGAGCATCCACGAATCCAACCTGGATCGAACGGCTGTCGGCAGAATTGTTGCGGTTGTCACCCATGACGAAGTAGCACCCTTCGGGAACGGTGGCCTCATAAATTTTGGTGTCGTGGTCAAAGCCGGGAACGGTGGGGAACAGGGTCCACTTCTCCACGGGCTTTCCGGAGTGGGAGAGAAGGGCTGCGTAGGGCTCGTTCAACAATACGCCGTCTACGTATACCGAGCCCGTATTGTAATCAATGCGGACGGTCTGCCCTTCGGTTGCAATCACGCGCTTGACCAATACCTCGTTGAATCGGTCGTAGATCTCGCTGGTCTGATGGAAAATCACGATATCTCCGGGCTCGATGGCGGACAGGTTAGACGTGATGAGAAGCTCCTGGTCGTATAGCGTGTTTCGCATGGAGCTTCCGTCAACGCGGCAAACGCTGAAAAGCAGGGTGAACAACAGGAGAGACGCGCATACGGAAAAGACGATGATCTCCAAAAAGTCAAACAGGAAGGCGGCGATCGTCTCTTTCTGAGGCGGACACTCGGTGGTAGGGGAAGCATTGTCCTCGGAAGTTGGGATCTCCGGGGCGGGGGATTCTGGCGTGTTGGGGGTGTTGGACTCAGGGGTGAGTGTTTCCGACATATGCGAGCCTCCTTTCGGTCATTGAGTGATTATTGGGCAATCAAGCGTTCCAGCAGAGTGTGTCCTTCCGGAATGTAAAGTCCCGTGTCGGCGGCAGTTGCCTCGGAGAAGGAGGAGGTACCGGGAACCTCTGCGGAGGAATCGTAGATGAAGAAGGGAACGGGATCAATAGAGTGGGTGCGGATGCGCAGGGGAGTGGGATGATCGGGAAGAACCAGGATCTTAAAGGGCTCGTTAGCGTTCTTGAGGTATTCATACACGGGAGACAGAATCTTTTGATCGATCAGCTCCACGGACAGAACCTTGTTGTCCACCTCGGCGCGGTGTCCGCACTCGTCGGGACCCTCCACGTGGACGTAGACCAGGTCGGCACCGTCGCGGAATGCCTCGATGGCGGCCTGCGCTTTGCCGTCGTAGTTGGTGTGAACGTTACCCGTAGCGCCTTCTACGTCGATGGACCTCATGCCGGCACAAAGACCGATACCCTTGATCAGATCAACGGCAGAAATGACGGTACCCTTGATACCCCACTTCTCGGTGAAATTGGGTAGACGGGGCTTCTTGCCGGGACTCCAGAGCCAAGCCGAGTTGGCGGGCTTCAAGCCTTTGGCGCGGCGAGCCTCGTTGATGGGATGATGGTTCAGGATCTCATAGCTTTCCTTCATGAGACGGTAGAACTCGCCGCCACCGTTTTCCTCCTTGGGGAGATAGTCGGCGATCTCTCGGCCGATGATGTCGTGAGGGCGGGAGAAATCATAGGTGTCATTGCCGTCCTTCCAAAGGATGCAGTGACGGTAGCTGACACCCGTGTAGAAGTGACGCATGTCGTTGCCGAAATGGGCCTCCAGGGCCTTGATCAGCTCATCCGCCTCGGCGGTAGTGATCTCGTCGGCGCTGTGGTCCAGCATGATCTTGTGGTCGTAGTCCTCGTTTTCGGACAGGGTCACTACGTTACAGCGGTAAGCGGTCTCATCGGGAGCCATTTCCAGTCCCATACTGATGGCCTCCAGAGGGGAACGTCCGCGGGAATACACCTTCGGGTCGAAGGAAAGGATGGCCATATTGGCGGTGTCACTCTCGGGCACCATGCCGGCAGGAACGTTGGAAACCAGGCCAACGGTGGAGCGGGAAGCCAGCGAGTCCATACAGGGCTTGACGGCGGCCTCCATGGGGGTGCGGTTGCCGAGAGCCTCCACGCGCTCGTCGGCCATGCCGTCGGGAATCAAAACAAGATACTTCATGGGTAAACCTCTGTGCTAAAAATAAAATCATATTATTATATCACATTTTTTCGATTTCTGCAACAGAAAAATAAGAATTCATGAAAATTTTATAAAAATAACAAAGAAAGCTCTTGCGTCCCGCTTCATTCTGTGTTATACTGTATGCACTATTAAGAACGTGAGGAGTACGTATGAATCAAGAGTCTCATAATTTTGAAGAAATGTCCCGTCAGGCAAGAGAAGCCAACCGCCGTTTGAAGAAACGGATGGTGATCGTGCTGGCCTGCCTCATGGCTTTTGCGGTTGTTGCTATTCCGTTGATCTCCTATCTGGATAGCCTTGAAAAAAAGGAGAATGAAGAAAAAGAAACCAAAAAGGAAAGCACCATCATCTTTTACGAGGCGGATTGGGATTTGAATATCATGGAGGAGCCCGGCTATCTGGCTATGGACCGCACCGTGTATTACTGCGACGAGCAGTACGGTATCACGGAAGCGCTGGATGATAAGAATCGCGCTGAGTTCGGGCCGGCCGTGGCGGTTCTGTGTGAGATGATCGAGCGTATCATCGCGGGAGATGCAGATGGGTATAACGATCTTTTCAGCTCCAACTATTACGAGAATAACGATCCGGAACCGCCCTTCACCATGCAACAGGTTTATGACATCAAGCTGACCAAGGTCAAGGAGATGCAGACAAGCCAAGGATACACCCAGTACGAATTTGACGTGGAATACCGCATCCGCCATAATAACGGTACCTTCCGTACCGATATAGACGAAGGGGAATCGCGAAAGCAGTACTTTGTTCTGTCTGACAGTACGTCGAAAAAGGTGCTGATCGACCAAATTCTGGGCTACAATTACCAGGGCTGAAAAGAATCATAGCAAAAAGGCGACTCATACGAGCCGCCTTTTTGCTTATGGAGATTATTTTGCTTCAGCATCCTTCTTGTAGCCGATGTTCTTGGGCTTTGCGGGATCAAAGAACAGATTGCAGATGGAAGCAACCAGACCGTAGATACCAAAGGTAACAATGGTCAGCAGAATGTAGCAACCGGTTCTGGAGGTGTAGCCCTCAGGCTTCAGGGAAGAATGGTTGATGATCAGGCTACCGATCCAACCCAGGAAGAAGGTCAGCAGGAAGCGGACGAGATTGTTGTTGTCTTTCATGATTATTTCTCCTTTCTTGAAGTTGTAATACCATTGTATCATATTTTGTTTATTTTGTCAAGTATCTGTGAATTTTTTGGACTTGCATTTTTCGACAGATTTTGTACAAAGCAGTTGGACAACTTATGGCAAAGTGATTGACATTTACTCTTTTTTCGTGTATAATTGCATTGTGAACGTGTATCCACTCGCAAAAAATCCCAACTGCCGCGTACTCCCCGCTGTCAACATACCATACAAGAGAGGCGAAAAATATGACACCCTACAAATTCAATTACGACTATTCCAAGACCATGTGGATGAAGATGTTCCTGGCATCTCCCGATTTCGAGCATAATACCTCCAACGTTTGTATCAACTTTGAACAGGCCCTGGACATCATTAAGGCCGTGGATAACCTGACCCAAGGCATCACCAAGATCATCTACCTGGTGGGTTGGCAGGGCCTCGGCCACGACGACTGCTATCCCGAGATGGAGGTGGTCAACAAGTTCTTAAAGCGGGATTGCGACGCCACCGCCCGCGACAGCTTTCGGTGGCTCTTTGAGGAGGCCAAGAAATACCATACCGTCGTTTCGGTTCACGGCAATCAGTCCGATGAGTACAGCACCAACGCCTCCCACAAGGAGATGGTAGATGCGCACGCCGTGGTCATGAATCCCGATGGAACTCCCGCCGTCATCGAGAGATTCTACGGACGGGATGCCTATAAGATCTCCTATAAGCAATTCTGGGAGAGCGGTTTATTCAAGAAGTATTGGGATCGCTTCTGCGAGGTCATTCCCGTCAAGGAGGCCGGTACGGTTCATCTGGATAACTTCTGCATTGCCGAGAGCTTTTGCCCCCGCACCACGGTAGAGGAGCAGGACGAGGCAAGAAATGCTATGCTGGACTATATCCGCTCCCAAGGGATCGATGTGACCTCGGAATATACCTATCGGGAGACCGAATACCGCTGTGACTACCTCGACCATCCTATCCGTAATTTTTATGCCAAGCACGTAGGCGAGCTTCCCAAGACAGAGGCCAGATCACACATCCGTACCCTTGGGCGGATCCCCGCTACCTGGTGGACAGATCGTTTGACCATGGATGATCTCATGGAGAATCCCGCATCCCTTCTGTCAGGACACTTCACCGACAAAAACCACAGCGACGTTTTCTACGGTTCTATGCACGGTGAGGATATTTGGATACACTGCGGTACCGATCAAGAAAAGTGGGTTCCTTTGTTCATTCGAGAGTTTTGCACTCAACAGGTTCCGTTTTTCTATCTCAACCGCTATGACCGTCTGTCCTATAAGTCCCTTTCGGAGGAGGAAGGCGGCGGCTTTGAGGTCACCTTCTCCGACGGTGTGATCAGCCGTGCCTGCGACCACTCCATTACCAAGAACGGCGCGCTTCTGAAGCAGGAGGAGGACATCATGCTCCCGCTGGATGAGGAAAATACGGTGTATATCGCCTATTCCCACAATGGGCGCCGGGGCAAATGGAATATGCCCGACGCCGCGTTTACACGCGGTGAGATCTGCGAAATCACGGCTGACGGAAACAAGTATCTCGGCACCTGCGAGGTGGTTGACGGAGCGGTGGAGCTGGAGATCAAGGCCGGGCAGGGAATTGTGATCAAAGCGGTTTGATTCGGGCCTGCTTTATATGAATTGTTCTTTTGAAAAATGTGCCGCGAGGCACACATCATTCGCGAAGCGAGCATCATTAGGCGAAGCCGTCATCATTTGCCGAAGGCAAACATCATTCAAAAAACGACCCTTTGTCGGTAGACAAAAGTGCGTTTTTGTTGCCTTAAACGAGTGAAAAGGTGTCTAAATGGGGGTAAAAACGAACAAAAGGTGCGTGATTTTCGTTTGTGTATTCATTAGGCGAATTGGGGATTTTCTCATTCTATATCATAATCTTCATAGCAATTGAGCAATACTTCACAATCGCAATATCCGCCCATATCATTGATTTCCGCAATAACGTTTTCATGCAATTCTGCTGACATATTATCCTTGAGCCATTGTTCTGTAGAGCGTAGAGTGTGGTCACAACCACAAGCATCCAATTGTTTTTCCAAATATGCAAATAATTTTTGCACATTCTCTTCAGAGAGAATGTAGTCTGCCATATTGATTATCCTCCGTAATATTCTAATTTATCAGTCAGATTATACCACACTTTTGTGAAATAATCAAGGCGGTTCATTATATTTTTTTAAAAGTGAAGTTGCGGCAAGCCGCAGTGAAGTTTGGGCTTGCGCCCAAGTGAAGTATTGCGCCGAGGGCGCAAAGTGAAGTTAAGTGTTCCGCATATCGTGCCGAAGGCACACTTCATGCACGAAGTGCGCTTCACTTGCGAAGCATACTTCACGTTCCGCTTGCGGAACACTTAGTTCAAAAAAGCCTAATTTGTCCGGTAGACAAATTAGGCTTTTTTCTTGGCGGAGGCGGTGGGATTCTGAACCCCGCCGAGCGAAGCTCGGCATCAAGTTGCGCCGAAAGAGAAGCAATTTACTGTTTGCCGGCAACTTGAGCGTGGGTCTCACTCAGACATCTCCACAAAACAGAAAACCCGCCTTGATGGCGGGGTTTCTGTTTTGGCGGAGGCGGTGGGATTCGAACCCACGGGCGATTTTACTCGCCACTCGATTTCGAGTCGAGACCGTTATGACCACTTCGATACACCTCCGTAGATGCTGATAAACGCGCTTGAGATCGAAGCGGAACTCTCAAACGCATAATAGTATAACACAAATGTTTGAAAAAAGCAAGCCCTTTTTGAAAAAAAGTTCGCAAATTTTAAAAAACATTTGAACGGTTTTTCAGAAAAACGGCTTGACAAACCCGCCCATCTATGGTATAATACCCATGTTCGGGAATTTCCCCGATTTGGGGCCATTAGCTCAGTTGGTTAGAGCTACCGGCTCATAACCGGTTGGTCCTGGGTTCGAGCCCCCGATGGCCCACCAAATGCGCGTAAGCGCCATGCGAGCAGGGAGATACGGCGTATTTCTCTGCTCCCACTTTATTCATATATGCCTGCATGATTAAATGGATATAACAGCCCCCTCCTAAGTGGTGGATATATCCGAAAGGATAGAGCGAAACATTATCGGGGTAGACTCAAACACTACAAGGATTTTGTGTCCTAAATCTGCCAAACGCAATTTTGTACACCCTTTGTACACCCAAGCGAAAAACACAACTGAATAGCACGCCTCCATAGTTAAATGGATATAATAAACCCCTCCTAAGGGTTAGTTATGGGTTCGATTCCCGTTGGGGGTGCCAAAAAAGGGAGGACGCTTGCGTCCTCCCTTTTTTGGCACCCGCAACCAGGATGAGATCCCATATGCAAGCTTCCAGCAAATCAGACAATTACCACTTTTTTGGCGAAGCTTGCCCATTTCAGCCGTAAGGCTGAAATGGGGGTTCAGATTCCCGTTGCGGCAAGTTGCATTTCTGTACTATGAGCTCAGAAAAAAGCACTTGCCGTAGTAAGTGCTTTTTTCAACGAAATTTGCCCTTCGGGCAAGTGAAATAGTTTCGCTGTGAATATTAGCTCCGCAAATGTGAAGTATTCGCTGACGCGAATGTGGGCAATTTTTATTTCGCATCAAACGCAACCGTAGGCGGCGTTTGATATTTCACAATTTTCGCAAGAAAATTATTTCACATTCGGCATCGCCGAATATTTCACTTGAAAAAAACAACGATTTTATGATATAATAAAGAAGAGAAAGGCGGTAGTCCAATGAAGAAAGATAAAGGTAACATATTTATTACCATTTGGGTTGCTTTAGGGATAACAATAATCTTGACATTCTTTGTGTTCACGATTGTTATTGGTGGAAGCGCTGGAAATGGTTATCAGGATGCCGGAAAATATTTTGTAGGCGATCATGGAAATTACGTAGAGGTATCGCAAAGTATATATATTGTAAGTTCTATTTTAGAAGTTTTGTTTTGGATTTTCATTCCTCTTACTCCACTTGGAGCATTTATGATTTCTGAAATTCAAGAAGCTGTAGATAAAAAAAGAAATCGAATGGAATAATGAGTTGTCATTTTAACCTCCAAGCGCACAAGCGGTCTGCGATAACTTTTGTAGACCGCTTTTTGTAAAAATAGTCTGTCGCAAGGTGGGGTTTCCCACTTTGCGAAACACTCGGAGAGTGTGAAAAATTGGCGTGACGGCAATTTGACCCCACTCCGTATCCTGTTCCCTAAAATCGTGATAGTCTTTAAGAAAGGAGCCAATTTTATGGAAATTTATACATTTGACAGTCCATTTAATACTGTTATGAACGTAATATATGCAATTGGTGCAATCGCCTTGGCAGTTCTTTCGTTTTTCATTATTAAATTTTGGATTGCACAAGTTATCGCATATCGAAAGGATAAAACAAAG
>SVRS01000051.1 GCA_015064695.1 Oscillospiraceae bacterium
GCTTATCAATACACAAAACAATCAATTTATTATAAAAATCGACAGAATTATAAAAAGCGGCGAGGACAAGCCCCGCCGCCGTATGTTATTCGGTTAGTGTTTCAATAGCAATTTGCATACCGAGCTTAAATGCATACTCGAAGATGGCTGCTTCGGCAAGGCTAACGTACTCATCCCAACAGTCCTGGAATTTCTCGAAGATCGCCTTCTGCTCGTCGGTGAAGGTCTTTTCCAAATCCTCGTGATGCCCTGCCATATATCCGAGTAGCTCCTTCATTTCCTTTGAGTTGTTTCTACTGTCCTCTTGCGGTATGATATTGCCGTGCCAAAGTTCGTTGATAATCGACTTCATACCAACACCACCTCCCGCAAAACGATTTCTTCCGCGCTTACCTTGATGTTGTTCATCTCAACAACCCACCGGAGCATATCGCGAGCTTTTAAGTTCTCGTCAATACCTCTTTCGATAGCGAGGCGGGGGATGATAGTTTCAAGCATTTCGTTTGCTTCAAGGTCGATTTCGTGCAAACGAGTGTTCAACTTGCCTTCGGTCAGTAGCGTTATGTACCTTCCGCGACGGTGTTGTTTGATATAATCAAGGTGCATCCGTCCATACTTGCCGATCTGATAGTCGGTCTGTTCGGGAAGGGTTACGTTAGGAACAAGGTGTCCGTTCTCCTCGCGGTAAGTTCCGCCGAAAGTTTCATAAAGGGAATCAAAGTTAGTTTTCATTGTAGTATCCTCCAAAATTAGATTTTGATTATACTACAATTCATCCTCGCATCCAAACCAATACAAACACCGAAGGCGTACCTGCTCTATCGCAGGTACGCCTTTTCGGGGGCTTTTTTCGATGCGCCATTCACCGCGCCTAAATCTGAACGGCGCTTTTGGGTATTGTGCCATATGGTTTCGTGTTGACAAATTGCATATAATATGGTATAATGTAGGTGTATCAGGAGGGTAGATTGATACAAATAAAAATCAAGAGGTCTCTATGAAACGAATTGCAAAATGGGTTTGTGTGTTTTTGGCGCTTGTGCTGGCTATGAACTGTCTGACGTTTTACGGTGCGGGTGATGCGGCCTTCCCGGTTGAAACGGTGACGGACTCGGACGTAGAGCTTGAGGTTGTCGAGGAGTCCGGAGTCGGAGAGGAGATCGTCGAGTGGAGAGAGGATGGCGTCCGGCACTACTATCTCGGCGATGGCCAGTATCAGGCGGTGGTTTCTGCCGGTGTGACGGAGGGTGATGGCGCCATGCCTGCAGCGCAACTTCCGAGTACCGATCCGGTAGAGGATACGTATATATCGTCCGGTCAGCCCACTACCAATTACGGAACGAGCGATAAGCTGTGGGTCAGTAATACGCAGACGGCGTTTGTTTACTGCTACCTTCCGTCCTTGCCGGATAATGCATATGTTGATAGTGCCAGGCTATACTTCAATTATTACTACAACATATCGACCGGATATTTGTCGGTTGGTGCTTACCCGGTTACGTTTCGGTGGCGGGAAGCCACACTGACGTGGAATATAGCGAATAATCGTACGAATTTAGGAATAGGGACCACGTGTGTAGGCACCGTATCCCTATATGGGAGGACCGATGTTACTCCCGCATATGTGGATATTACCAACGCGGCAAAATCCTGGTACGAAACAAAAGGGCAAACAAGTTTTGGTATTGCTTTGAAACGACGGTCGGGTACAAATAATTCTGTTATTTTGCTGTCAAGTGAAGCTGAGAGCGCGACTGCACCCTATTTCGTCATAAACTATACGTTGAAGAATCTGCCGATTCAGAATGGGATGTATTATGTTCAAAATGCAATAGAATTTCTTGACGATGCTCCTGAAAGTTATTGGGCTTGCTTTATGCAAACAAATGGTAATGTTTCTGGCCAATATGATTCGGAGGTTGATCCCGAAACCCTTTCGTTTTGTGAGATGTTTACCATGAATGGGTTATCGCAACAAAAATGGGAGCTTGAATATCTCCATAATGGTTACTATACAATCAAGAGTATAACAGAAACTAAGGTTTTGGCTGTACAAACGGGCCAAGAGAATGTTGCCAATGAATTATTTGTACGTGAAACGTTTACAGGGGATATCCGCCAACAATGGAAAATAACGCTTACAAGTAATGGCTCATACAAAATCAAGCCGAGGTCATCGGAAGCATATGAAACGGATTGGGTGATGGGAATCTCGGATGCAACTCCATGCATGGGCAAGAATGTTAAGCAAATAGAGTATGATGGAACGGATGCTTTTTTGAATGATGAATGGTATTTCCATCCATCGGGCGGGCAGGTTTGTATGCTGGCTGTCGACGATGGTGCCATCCCTTTCCTATGGTTTCTCCCTTTAATGGAACAGATGAGTGAAAAGGGATATAACGCATTCAATATTCGACATAAAGATAGTTTTACAGATGACGAAATCAAAGCATACATGGCAGCTTCCACCATATATATCAGCATAACACATGGAGCATCTCATGCACTGGGAACTAGTATTTTCACAAATGCTGATAAATCAGAGGAATTTTGGTATGACGAGCTATATGGTGAAGGAGTCGCAAAAGCGGATTTGAGTAATTGTGAAT
The DNA here is from genome assembly GCA_015064695.1 of Oscillospiraceae bacterium. Classification (GTDB taxonomy): domain Bacteria; phylum Bacillota; class Clostridia; order Oscillospirales; family CAG-272; genus CAMEON01. Next base: position 2,613 of record SVRS01000051.1, read on the forward strand.
TGATGTTGTTTCTTGCGTGTGAAGTCGGCAGTCAGAATGAGTATAGTTTGTGTCATGCGGCCGTGTTAGCCGGAGCGGAGTGCGTTATTGGTTTTCAGATGAAAATTAATAGCGAAGATGCCGTACAGTGGACGAGACTTTTTTTTGAAAACTACAATGATCCAGAATATGCAGTAGAAGATTGTTGTCGATATGCGATAGATTACGGCAGTTACCATAATAAGAACGCAATCAAATCATATAAAATATTTCCCGATCAAGGAGGTAATTAATCATGAAAAAAACAATATTATTACTGATATGCAGCGCTCTGTTGCTGAGTATATTCGGCTGTCAGACCGCCAATCCTAACGCAGATCCCGCGCCGGATACGACGGCTGAACAAAACGGGCAGAGGCCCGAGGAAACCACCGGGAAAGAAACTGACGCGATTGTTACGGATGAATCAGTATCTGAAAAAGTTACCGTTGAAGAAGCAACCAATGATGACACTGAAACTGAAATTGACGAGACGACACCCGGTATTGAACTGACTTTTGACCCCTCCTATGAGCCAACCATGCAGGTATTGGAGTTTGGCGGCGATACGCTTTGTGGTATCGGTGGTATTCCGTTGAATCATGAGAATGATGTGGATTTGAAGTTGCATACGGATAACTTATTCAAGCCGGATAATGAAACGGTCGTTTGCCAAATTGGCGATATGACGATAACGGGAACCTATGATTGCAGAATTGAATATCCGTATTACCAGAGCGACTGTCTGATTTATCGATGGCAGGACGAGGACGGCTTTAGAATAATGTTTGATATTTCACAGGATACGGGAAAAGTGGTTCGATATGCTGAAGGTGATTTTACAAAAAAAGTCAGTGCTGGGATTATAGACGGTCCCGTGCTCTCGGAAGAAGAGTGCTTAACCATTGCCGAAAAATTTCTTTATCAGGTTTTGGGCGCTTCCGGAACATACGCTTTGACAGAGTCTGAATACCATTATCAGCCAAAGGTAGAATATGGATGGTACGAATTTACTTTTGAGCGGTATGTTGATCACTTGAGAACTGAAGATCAGGTGATGTTCTGTATCGGAGATATGGGCGTAATCAGAAGCTTCTTTGCATGGACGCAGGGCATCATGGACGGTATCAGCCTCCCCGATTATAACGAAGAAGAGGTGATTGCCGCCGTTGAGCACAAGCTGGTCAACATATACAAGCCCGTGATTGAAAAATACAGCTGCACCTATGTGATCGACGATGTTTGGCTGACGAGGCTTCGGGACGGCAAACTGTACCTGAGGTATTATGTCGACGTTCAATGCACTTTGGATGATGCAAGAACGGTTTACGACCATACGGAGTTGTTAGTTTGTATCAGCTGACCTCGTGATTCATAAAAAATAATTTTACCCCCCGCGCAAGGATAATCGCTTTGCGCGGGGGGCTTCGTCATATGGAGCCGTCAATAGCTGGTATTGGTGGCGATTTCCTTCATGGAGGGCAGGGTAGCGAATACCTCGTCATCCACCGTGACCCGCTCCATATAGGGCTTGCACAGGGTGTGGAACTGCTTGGCAATGATGCGGTCGGTCAGATCCGAGAACCAATCCTCGTAATCGGTGTTGGTGACGGCATCCGCCGGCATCTCGTACTTCATCACTACGTTGTAGCCGTACTCCGACGTGATCATGGCCATGTCACCCGCCTCGGCGTCAACCAGTGCATCCGCAATGTCGTTGAGGTAATCGTAGCTGTTGTCTCCCGTGGTGTACAGGAAGCAAAGAGCGCCGTCGGTGACGAAGGCATCCTCGTCGTCGATCTCGTATTCCTCCAGCAGAGCCTCGAAGGCGGCGTAATCCCCCTTCTCCACCGACATCATGATCTCCTGGGCGGCCTCCTTGTGAGCGGCCAGCTCCTCGGTGGAATACTTCTTGGTCTTAAGATCGCCGTTCTCGTCGTAGACCGTGGCGCGAACGCCGTTTTCCTTGTCGTAGGCGATGGAGCCGTCATCCAGGTAGTACACGTCATCCCCGTTCTTATCGACGATGATCTTGCCGTACTCGTCCAGACGAACGTTTCCGTTGACCTTGTCGTAGGCAATGTTATTGACCTTAGCATTGTTCTCCTCGAGACGGTAGTAGATCTCGTCGCCGTTGAGATCGGTCTCGTAAACGTAATCAAAGGAGCGGATCAACACCTGCTTGAAGCAAACGGCATGCTCGTTCAGGTAAGCCAACCGGGTGTCGGCGGACAAAAGCTTGCCGTCCTCACCGTAAATCACGGTCTGCAGGTAATCGTACTTCGCCTCGATCACGTAGATCTCCCGCAGAATATCCGCGTTGACCCCGTAGGCGGAGAGAAGGGTGTTCAGTGCAGACTTGGAGCCGGCATCCCGGAGGTATTCCTCCATGTTCTTGTCGATACGGTCCAGGTAGCTCTGAGGAAGCACCAGGCCCTTTTCCTCAAAGATGGTGAGGGCGGCCAGATAGCGGCGGGCATCCTCCAGGACGGCGTTGCGGAAGTAGTCGTCGTAGGTGCTATTCTGATCGTTGATGATCATATTCCAAAAATCCGAGCTTTCCACGTTGTAGCCCGCGTAGTACAGAGAGCCCTTGACGCGGGAAAGGAAGAACTGGTACTGATTGGCGGTAATGGCGATGCCGTCCAGCTCCAGAAGCGTGGGGCTCTTGGCGGAGCAGGCGGTCATACCCAGCGCCCCGGCAAGCATAGCCAGGCAAAGGGCGACGGCCAAAAAACGGCGCAAAACGGTAATTTTCATGATGGTGTACGTCCTTTCAGTTAATACGAACAATATTATACCACAAAATCTTTAAGCCGTCTACCCCTCTGCGTGACGCAAAGAAAGATATTTTTCAAATATTTTGTGAATAATTCCGAGCATGTCCTCTCCCTGGCGGAGCTGAAGCTTGATCTGCGCCTCGGCGCGGGCGTCGGTACCGCCTCCCGTGAAGCGGATGCGCCCCTTGACCAGCGCGGAGATCTCGCTCCAAATGTCAATATCGGGCTTTTCCTGGGTAAAGAAGATCGCAGTCCCCTCCTGGCGGATGGCGGTGATGCCGCAGGCCTCTCCCAGGGCGCGGGCCAGCGCTATATCCAGCAGGTTGGTGGCGGAGACGGGCAGGTCGCCGTAGCGGTCGGCCAGCTCGTCGATCATATCCTCCATATCGTCGCGGTTGCGGATGAGGGCGATGCGCTTGTACAGAGCCATACGCTGGGCGGGATACCGCACGTAGGTCTCGGGCAGATGCGCCGAAATATTCACCGTCACGGTGCATTCCTTCTTCTCGGGCGGCTTCTCTCCTCGCTCCTCCAGTACGGCATCGTTGAGGAGCTTGATGTAGAGGTCGTAGCCCACGGCCTCCATGTGCCCGTGCTGCTCCGAGCCCAGGAGATTGCCCGTTCCGCGGATCTCCATGTCCCGCAGGGCAATACGGAAGCCCGCGCCGAACTCGGCGTATTCCCGAATGGCCCCCAGGCGCTTTTCCGCGATCTCGGTGATGGCCTTGCCGGGGCGGTAGGTGAAGTAGGCGTAGGCACGGCGGGAGGAGCGTCCCACCCGTCCGCGGAGCTGATGGAGCTGGGAAAGACCCAGCCGATCGGCGCAATCCACGATGAGGGTGTTGGCGTTGGGAATATCCACACCGGTCTCAATGATGGTGGTGCAGACCAGAATGTCGATCTCACCCATGAGCATCCGTTCCCAGATTTCCTCCAACTGCTCCTTCTCCATCTTGCCGTGGGCCACGGTGATCCGGGCATCGGGGATGGCCTTGGCCAAGGAGCCCGCCAGCTCGTTGATATTCTCTACCACGTTGTGCAGGTAGAACACCTGACCGCCCCTTCGAAGCTCCTTGCGGATGGCCTCGTGGATGATGAGGTCGTCATGCTCCAGCACGTAGGTCTGCACAGGCAGTCTGTCCACAGGGGCCTCGTCCAGAATGGAAATATCCCGAATACCACCCATGGCCATGTTTAGAGTTCGGGGAATAGGGGTCGCTGAAAGGGTCAGCACGTCGATATTGCCGCAGAGCTGCTTGAGCTTTTCCTTCTGCGCCACACCGAAGCGCTGCTCCTCGTCCACAATGAGCAGACCCAGATCCCGGAATTGGATATCCTTGCCTAAAAGACGGTGGGTGCCGATGACGATATCTACGTCACCCCGCGCCAGCCGTCGAATGGTTTGGTCCTGCTCCTTGGCAGACTTGAAGCGGGAGAGCATGTCGATGTTTACCGAAAAGGCCCGCATACGGCGGCAGAAGGTCTGGTAGTGCTGAAGGGCCAGGATGGTGGTGGGCACCAGCACAGCCACCTGCTTGCCGTCGGTCACGGCCTTGAAGGCGGCGCGGAGGGCTACCTCGGTCTTGCCGTAGCCTACGTCGCCGCAGAGCAAACGATCCATGGGGGTGGGGCGTTGCATATCCGCCTTTATGTCCTCAATAGCGGCCAGCTGTCCTGCGGTTTCCTCGTATTCAAAGGCGGCCTCGAAATCCCGTTGGAAATCGTCGTCCGCCGAGAAGGCGTAACCCGGCTTGCGCATGCGCTCGGCGTAGAGCTTGATGAGATCCTTGGCCATTTCCTTGACCATGGCGCGGGTGCGGGCCTTGGTTTTGTTCCAGTGGTCGGTGCCCAGCTTGGAGAGCTTCACCATGCCGTCGTCGGCGTGGGCGCCGATGTACTTGGACACCATATCCAGCTTCTCCACGGGGATGAACAGCTTATCCGTTCCCGCGTACTGGATACCGATGTAGTCCCGTGTGACACCTGCCGTGGTCAGGGTCTCAATGCCCGTGTAGCGGCCGATACCGTAGGACTCGTGGACCACCACGTCTCCCACCTCCAGATCGTTGAAGGAGAGGATGGTCTTGGTGTTTTTCTTTTTGCCGCTTGCGGCGGCCTTTTCCGCCATGGCCTTCTGCTTGCGGGAGCGGATGGCGGCGGTGGAGAGGGCACCCGTGCGCCCGTCGGGGTTGGTGGACAGGATGGCGATCTTGGGGACGATCAGCTCGTAGCCAAAGAGGTATTCCCGCCAGAGAATGACCACCACACCCTTGGGCAGATCGTTGGCATCGGTCATATTTCCCTCTTTGGGAATGATGCTATCAAAGCCGGCCTCGTCCAGAAGCTCGGCCAGATTCCGTGCGGCGGCCTCGTTTTCGGCAATGACAGCCAAACGGTGACCCGAGCGCATATAAGCGGTCAGATCCTCACAGAGAAGCTTGAAATTCTCTGCATAGGAGATCATGTGCTTGGTGCGGAAGCCGAAGATGCCCCCCAGCCGCTTGCCCGACATACCGTAGGACAGGGAATCCACGTGCACCGTGGCGTTGCGGTCCAGGAACAGGTCAAAGGCGGTGGTGGGTTTTTGATATTCGGCGTATTTACCCGCAATGGTTCCCGCCTCGATAAGGCTCTTGACGGTCTCGTTCATCTGCCACTCCCCCGCCTTCAGACGGTCGTTTACCCCCGAGTTATTTCGGATGACGAACAGGGTCTTGTCGGGGAAGTAGTCCAAAAGACAGGCGCATTCGGGGTAGAGCACCTTCATGTATTTGTCCAGGAAGTTCAGCTCTGCTCCCGTGGGAGTCAGGGAGCGCTTGGCGGCGGCCAGAGCCGCCAGCTCCTCGTCCAGGACGCGGGAGGCCTCGGGAGCCCGTCCTGCGGGAGTTTTGCGCTGGGCGCGGATGACTTCCTCCAGAAGGTTCAGCCCGGCCGCATCCGTGAGAAGCTCTCGGGCGGGAAGCAGATCGGCCTCGTCCACGGCCCGGGTCATGCGCTGAGAATCGGGATCGAATAAGCCCATACGGTCGATCTCGTCTCCGAACAGCTCCACGCGGAGAGGGTAAGAGCCCTCCACCAGCTCTCCTTCGTCATCAATATACGTGCCGTAGGGCGCGCATACGTCAATGATACCGCCCCGCATGGCGAACTGACCGGGTCCCTCCACCATGTCCACACGGGTGTAGCCTGCTCCCACTAAGGCGGTGCTCAGCTTGGAAAGATCCAAGGGGACGGCATAATCCAGATGCACCGAGGTAGCGCGAAGTCGGTCGGGAGGAATGGTGTAGCCCAGGGCCGCATCGGGGGTGGTCAGCACCGCGTCGTAGCCGCCCAGGATCAAGCCCGAAAGTACCTTGAGGCGCTCATGCTCGTATTCGTGGGAGGCTGTGACCCCCGCTCCGTAAAAGGATAGGTCGCGAGCGGTATAGAAGGCGGCCCGAAGTCCGAACCGCGTCAGGGTCTGCTTCATCCGCATACAGTCCTTCTCCTCGGGACAGACGATCAGTGCAGTTCTTTTGGAGGTTTTGGTCTCCTTGTTGTATAGACAGGTATCCTCAATGAGTGACACCAAAAAGGCCTCGGCCGCACCCTCGCAAAGGCCGTTGGCCAGGAGAGGCAGGGGCTTATCCTTGAAATTATGTCGAACGGCGGCCAGGAGCTGGCCGTACTCGGGATCCACGCGGATGGCGGAGGTCAGGAGGTTCATAGGCGGTCCTTTCAGGAAATGAATAATGGATCATGAATAACGCCGAAAGGGTAGCATCCGCCCCGAAAGGGAACGAAATGCTACCGAAACGGCTATTGATCGGGGAATATTACCCCTTGCGGTTACAGATCTGCATAGCCCCATCCAGATCGCCCTTGATGAGGCGCTCGATGCCCTCGCAGGCGATGGGGAACAGGGAACGGAGCTTTTCCAGCTCGGAGGGTGCGAAGGTGGAGAGGACCCAGTCCTTCATGTCGTACTCGGGATGAGGCTTTTTGCCAACGCCGAAGCGGATACGGGGGAAGGCATCGGTGCCCAGCTCGTCAATGATGCTGCGCAGACCCTTCTGGCCGCCGTCCGAGCCCTTGCCTCGGACCCGCATACCGCCCACGTCCAGGCTGACGTCGTCCGAGCATACGATGATATGTGCGGGCTCGATCTTATAGAAGCTGGCTGCGGCGGCCACTGCCTCGCCCGAGCAGTTCATGAAGGTCTGAGGACGCATGACCAGCACCCGCGCACCCGCGATGGTGGCCTCGCCCACTAAAGCGTTGAACTTGGAGCGGTCGGTGGACACACCGTACTTCTTGCATACCGTGTCCATGCACAAAAAGCCCGCGTTGTGGCGGGTGAGGGCGTACTGCTTGCCGGGGTTGCCCAGACCCACGAGCAGGTGGGTAATGGGCTGGGTGGATGCGGCGGCCTTGTTCTGCTCCAGCCGCTTGAAGATGTCAAATATGTCTGCCATGATGGGGTTCCTTTTTCTTGGTGAGGTGGGAATTTTGATACGGGTGTACGGAATACTTTTGAGGCCCGCGGGAGCGTATAGGGGACCTCTGTTACGGGAAAGCAAAATAAGGACAGTTAGCCTGTCCGAGAATGCAGATACGCACTATTATACACGTCAGATGTCCGGTTGTCAAAGGGTTTTTGTGAAAATTTTAACCGTTCACAAAATATTTACAACATTACAGCCCTTGAAATTTCGGGAAATCTATTCAAAAATGAAGCGGAGTGTGGTATAATGTGTAATGGTTTATGAGGCTTGCCCCGATCGAGCCCCGAACCGAGGATTTCTGTTGAAAATAAAATCATATAAAATGGAGGATTACACCAATGGCAAACAAGTATTGCTACCTGTTCACCGAAGGCAACGCAAACATGCGTGAGCTGCTGGGCGGTAAGGGCGCCAACCTGGCCGAGATGACCAACATCGGTCTGCCCGTTCCCCAGGGCTTCACCATCAGCACCGAGGCCTGCACCCAGTACTATGAGGATGGCCGTCAGATCAACCCTGAGATTCAGGCTGAGATCAACGAGTACATCGTCAAGATGGAGGAGGTTACCGGCAAGAAGTTCGGTGATCTGGAGAACCCCCTGCTGGTGTCCGTCCGTTCCGGTGCCCGCGCTTCCATGCCCGGTATGATGGATACCATCCTGAACCTGGGTCTGAACGAGCAGGTAGTTGAGGTTATGGCCGCTAAGTCCGGCAATGCTCGTTGGGCTTATGACTGCTATCGTCGTTTCATTCAGATGTACTCCGACGTCGTTATGGAGGTCGGTAAGAAGTACTTCGAGGAGCTCATCGACAAGATGAAGGAAGAGAAGGGCGTGAAGCTCGACGTCGAGCTGACCGCTGAGGACCTGAAGGAGCTGGCTAACCAGTTCAAGGCCGAGTACAAGGCTAAGATCGGTGCTGACTTCCCCTCCGATCCCAAGGAGCAGCTCATGGGCGCCGTTAAGGCCGTGTTCCGTTCTTGGGATAACCCCCGCGCAAACGTTTACCGCCGCGACAACGACATCCCCTACAGCTGGGGTACTGCCGTTAACGTACAGGCAATGGCATTCGGTAACATGGGTGACGATTGCGGCACCGGTGTTGCATTCACCCGTGATCCCGCTACCGGCGAGAAGAAGATGATGGGTGAGTTCCTGACCAACGCTCAGGGCGAGGACGTCGTTGCAGGCGTTCGCACTCCCATGCCCATCGCTCAGATGGCTGAGAAGTTCCCCGAGGCTTACGAGCAGTTCGTTAAGGTCTGCGAGATCCTCGAGAACCACTACCACGACATGCAGGATATGGAGTTCACCGTTGAGCACGGTAAGCTCTATATGCTCCAGACCCGTAACGGTAAGAGAACTGCTCCCGCAGCTCTGCAGATCGCTGTTGATCTGGTTGCCGAGGGTCACAAGACCGAGGAAGAGGCCGTTCTGATGATCGATCCTCGTAACCTCGATACCCTTCTCCATCCCCAGTTCGATGCTAAGGCTCTGAAGGCAGCTAACCCTGTCGGTAAGGGTCTGGGCGCTTCCCCCGGTGCTGCTTGCGGCCAGGTCGTCTTCTCCGCTGAGGACGCTGAGGCTTGGCATGCTGCCGGCAAGAAGGTCGTTCTGGTTCGTCTCGAGACCTCTCCCGAGGATATCACCGGTATGAAGGCATCCCAGGGTATCCTGACCGTTCGCGGCGGTATGACCTCTCACGCAGCAGTCGTTGCTCGTGGTATGGGTAAGTGCTGCGTTTCCGGTTGCGGCGAGATCGCTATGGACGAGGAGAACAAGAAGTTCACTCTGGCCGGTAAGACCTACGTCGAGGGCGACTACATCTCCATCGACGGCTCCACCGGTAAGATCTACGACGGTATCATTCCTACCGTTGACGCTGAGATCTCCGGCAACTTCGGTACCATCATGGGCTGGGCTGACAAGTTCCGCACCCTGAAGGTCCGCACCAATGCTGATACTCCTGCTGACGCTAAGAAGGCTCGCGAGCTGGGCGCCGAGGGTATCGGTCTGTGCCGTACCGAGCATATGTTCTTCGAGGCTGACAGAATCGCCGCTTTCCGCGAGATGATCTGCTCTGATACCGCCGAGGAGCGTGAGGTTGCTCTGGAGAAGATCCTGCCCTACCAGCAGGGCGACTTCGAGAAGATCTACGAGGCTCTCGAGGGCACTCCTGTTTGCATCCGTTTCCTGGATCCCCCCCTGCACGAGTTCGTTCCCACCACCGAGGATGAGATCGCTCTCCTGGCTAAGACCCAGGGTAAGACCGTTGAGCAGATCAAGGCTATCATCGCTTCTCTGCACGAGTTCAACCCCATGATGGGTCACCGTGGCTGCCGACTGGCCGTCACCTACCCCGAGATCGCTAAGATGCAGACCAAGGCTGTCATCCGCGCTGCCATCAACGTTCAGAAGGCTCATCCCGAGTGGAAGATGGTCCCCGAGATCATGATTCCTCTGGTTGGCGAGGTTAAGGAGCTGAAGTTCGTCAAGGCTGTCGTGGTTGCTACCGCTGACGCCGAGATCGCTGCTGCCGGTGTTGAGCTCGACTACGAGGTTGGTACCATGATCGAGATTCCTCGCGCATGCCTGACCGCTGACGAGATCGCTCAGAATGCTGACTTCTTCTGCTTCGGTACCAACGACCTGACTCAGATGACCTTCGGCTTCTCCCGCGATGACGCCGGTAAGTTCCTGACCGCTTACTACGACACCAAGATCTTCGAGAACGATCCCTTCGCAAAGCTCGACCAGACCGGTGTTGGTAAGCTGATGAACATGGCTGTTAAGGACGGCCGCGCAAACAACGCTAAGCTGCACATCGGTATCTGCGGTGAGCACGGCGGTGATCCCACATCCGTTGAGTTCTGCCACGGTCTGGGTCTGGACTATGTGTCCTGCTCTCCTTTCCGCGTGCCGATCGCACGTCTGGCTGCTGCTCAGGCTGCTATCAAGGATAACAAGTAATTTTATCCAAATCCCAATATATACGGACGGGGGAGGGTGCGATTCGTCGCGCCCTCCCTCGTTATCGTCTCTCCCTTGAAAGGATACATACCCATGAACATGAAAAAGTGGCTTTTTCCTTTGCTGATAACTCTTTTTTTGCTGACGGCCTGCATGGCTGCTTGTAATAAGACACCCGATGAGCTCGGAGGAACCGAGGGGATGACGCAAACCGAGACGACCCCCGAGTCGGTTGAGAACACCGAGACGAATACGGAATCCGGAACTCAAATGCCTCCCGCTGAGACGGAGGTGTATGAAAGCAATGGTCTGTCCGCTGCTGATCCTGTGACGGGAAGCGGGGCGCTCTCCAAGCCATACGCCGAGAGGATCACCTCCTCCAACGGCAGTGTTTTGCTGGACGGCGCGGGGAAGACCATGAATTTTACATCCCAATTTTATGGGCACGACAGTGCCATTGACCGTGATCTGATGCAGTACGGCTGGCGATTCGAAACCGCCCGTATGCGCTCCGGCGATTATAAGGGGGAGTCCTTTATGACCGAGCTGACGGGGGATCACTACGCGGATATGGTTCGCTATGAAAACGGTATCCTGGAGATCTATCCCGCCGTGGTGGAAACGAAACGTACCTTTGAGTACAACGGCAAGACCATGGCCTCGGTATATGGAGACGCAAATTCTGCGTATAGCTTCGGAGACCCCTTGACCTACGGACTGCATCTGACGGATGCCACCCTGCGGGGCGTGGGCGATTTTGACGGAAACGGCTACAACGATCTCTTGTTCGTGGGGGCTGACGGAGACGTGACCCTGGGGCTTGTTTCCGAGGCGGGCATCACGCCCACGACGGCGGGATGCTACCATGGGGACATCGCCAAGCTGTACGCGGGTGATATCAACGCCGACGGAATGTGCGATCTGCTCATGATCGACGGCTATGCCGTTACCTCCATCATGAATACGGGGGACGGCTTCATTGCGGGGGATACCACGACTCTCCCCTTTGATCAGACCTACTTGCTCATTCGAGTGGGCGATATCAACAATGACCGCCGTATCGACGTAATTCGCTACGAGGAAGCCGATGGCAAGGGATATTTCCGTACCGTGTTCGGTCGCGGAGACGGTTTTTTCGGCCCTCATCCCGAGGAGCTGGGGGAGGGGAAGGGGAACACCAACCTCTACGCCATATCTGAGGGGCAGAAGGCCTGGGTCGGCATGGATGATTTTACCGTGGGCGACATGACGGGCGACGGGGTGGATGACGTGCTGTACCACACGAGCCGTAATGTGTTCGGTGTGGGCTACAATACCTTTGATCCGCCCTACGACTACTCCCTGTTTGGCTTTATTGCCGAGGACGGCAGCTACCGCATTTACGCGGGGGGGCGCTGGTATGACCAGTCCGAGGCGGTGAAGGACAGCACCAATGGCCAGGGTACCGGAGACGGCGACCATGTGATGATCTACGAATCCAAGGACGGCATCACCTTTGACCGCTATATCGACGGTCCTGCCTTCTACCTGGGCTGGGAGCAGGGCTTTGAGGGTGATTTGACTGCCAACGAGCTGTGGTGGACCGGGAATACCCTGGAGCCCGAGGTGGTGTACGTGGACGGTGTGTATCATATGCTGATCCAGACCTCGGGTGTGACCGAGAGCGGCTACTACGGCGACTACATCGGCTACGCCTCCTCCACCGACGGGATCCACTTTACCCGCAAGATCGACTCACCTGTGATCCTTCCCGCGCCGGGCAAAACCTTTGCTCAGTTCAAGGAGGTCTACGGTGACGAGTACGGCTTCAATCACCACGAGTTGATCTACGTGCCCGACGATCCCGATGGTAAGTGCTTCCATTTGTACACGGGTAACTTCAAAAATAACGCCTGGGCGGGCTACTACCGCATTCGTTCGGCTGATCCCACCTGCTTCTACTGGAGTGAGAAAGAGTGGGTTGACGGCTTTGCCCAACTCGGCAATCAGGTTGGTTATATCTCCAACTATGACGGTAATGGTGGGCGCCTGTTTCTACGAATCACCTTCCATGATTTGACCGACGAGGACGGTTCCCGTTCGGTGCCCACTCTGTTCTATTCTACGGATGGATTAAGCTTTCACAGTACGGGCATCAACTTGGCCGCTGTTGACGTGACCGATCCCGTTACCGAAAATAATCACAACGTTTATTTCCTTGGCTTCTGTACTGTCAACGGTACGGGTGAGATCCAGAAGAACGAGGACGGCAGTTACAAGCTGACCTACCTGGCTACCACCGCCAACGAGCCCGGCGGCATGCCCATCTTCTGGGCCGAGGCGGGTCTCGGCGTGATGAATTTCACGCTGGAGTGATAGGGCGTGGGAGCGTGCCTCCGACGGCCAAAGGACCTTTTAAAAAAGGTCCTTTGGAATCCCCAAAACTTAAAAAAAGGGTTATTGGGGTGCCGAGAGGACGGACGGAACGCCCCGTACCTCACCGTGGGGCCCTGCCCACCGGAGTGTGGGGGAGCTGCCTCCGGCGTCCAAAGGACCTTTTAAAAAAGGTCCTTTGGAATCCCCAAAACTTAAAAAAAGGGTTATTGGGGTGCCGAGAGGACGGACGGAACGCCCCGTACCTCACCGTGGGGCCCTGCCCGCCGGAGTGTGGGGGAGCGTGCCTCCGGCGGTCAAGGGACCTTTTAAAAAAGGTCCTTTGGAATCCCCAAAACTTAAAAAAAGGGTTATTGGGGTGCCGAGAGGACGGACGGAACGCCCCGTGCCTCACCGCGGGGCCCTGCCCACCGGAGTGTGGGGGAGCATGCCTCCGGCGGCCGAAAATTATGAAAAAATAATCCGACGAAGGTCGGAATCAGAAAGGAAACAATACTATGGCAATCGAATACGGACTTCAGATGTTCAGCGTTCGCGACATTACGGGCGACGACATGGAGGGTGCGCTCAAGGCTGTAGCCGAAATGGGCTACAAGTACGTGGAGTACGCAGGCTTCTCGGGTCATTCCGCCGAGCAGATCAAGGAGTGGCAGGACAAGTACGGCCTTCAGTGCTGTGGCACTCACTCGGGCTGGGAGGATCTCCGTCCCGAGAAAATCGATGAGACCATCGCCTACCACAAGGTCATCGGCAACCCCAACTACATCATTCCCTGGGCGGATCTGGACTCTCTGGACAAGATCATTGATTTCTGCGCAGTGATGAACAAGGCGCAGCCTCGTCTGGCCGAGGCGGGCATTCACCTGGCTTACCACAACCACAGCCACGAGTTTGAGGTAAAATCCTGGGGCTCTACCATCCACTCCGAGCTGGAGAAGCGGGGTACCTTTGATTTCGAGATCGACACCTACTGGGTGTTCAACGCAGGTCTTGATCCCATTGAGACTCTGAAGCGCCTGGCCGGCCGCGTACGCATCATCCATCTGAAGGATGGCGTTCCCGGTGACAAGGGTCGCGCTTTGGGCGAGGGCATGGCTCCCGTGGCGGCTGTTCGTGAGTACGCCAACCGCATGGGTCTGCGCATGGTAGTGGAGAGTGAGACACTCACCCCCACCGGTCTCGAGGAAGTCAAGCGCTGCATCGACTTTTTGAAGGCTCAGGAGTAAGGCAGGGGACAACGCAGGGCTCTGCCCTGCACCCGCTCAAGGGACTTTTGAAAAAGTCCCTTGAGAATCCCCAAAACCTTTAATAAGGGAATAGAAAAAGAAGTCGCTTCCGTTACGCTCCTTCTCATAAGGAAGATTACAATTTGTAGGGACCGGCGTCCTCGACGGTCCGTGACACATAAATTTCGGCAGAGGTATTGTTTTCTCTGCCGATTTGTGCTATAATGGGGTGGGTGATAAAAATGGATGAACTTAAAAAGAGAAAAACACCGAGATATCAAAGTTTTGATTACAATAGTGTTGGAGTATATTTCATAACGATTTGCACGCAAAATAGGCGAACCATCCTATCTCGCGTTGTAGGGACAGGCGTCCTCGACTGTCCGCAAATCGAATTAACCCAATACGGAGAAATTGCGGATAAATACATCAAACAATTAAATGATTTCTATGAACATTTGTCGGTTGAA
>SVRS01000052.1 GCA_015064695.1 Oscillospiraceae bacterium
AAGAAGGGTTTAAGAATCCCAAGAACTTTCAAAAAGCATTGTCAAATAATCCTTTTTGAAAGTTTTGAAGATTCCAAAGGGACTTTTTCAAAAGTCCCTTTGGTGGGGGTCGAGGGGGCAACGCCCCTCGATAAACTGCAATTTACTTCTTTCTCTTCCGACACAAATACTCGTCGATTTTCTCCTTGATATTATCGGGGATCTCCCGGCGCACGGGGCAGAATATGGCGTTGGCCATGCGCTCGGCGAATACGGTAATGAGGTCGATGTCCACCTGCATATTCTCCACCTTGATGATCTCGGCGGTGTCGTAGCTGTTGTGGATGGTGGCCGCCTCACGGGGAGAGACCCGGGCAAAGGAAACGGCGGGGATCCCCTTGTCGGCCATGGGCGTGGAATCGCTGGAATAGACGTCTTGGTAGGGGTCGATCAGGGTGCCCAGCTCGCGGCCCAGGTAGCTGATATAGGAGACCAGGGCCTCCTCGGTGGTACAGCAGGCGATGAGATGACCCATGGTACAGCCGATCATATCCAGATTGATGCACAGGGCGATCTTCCCCAGCTCCTCCTCGTGTTCGGCGCAGTAGGCCTTGGAGCCCAGGAGTCCCCTCTCCTCACTGCCGCACCAGACAAAGCGCAGGGTACGCTTGTGAGGGTGGGCCGTGAAGTATTCAGCCATGGCCAAAAGCCCCACCGAGCCCGACATATTGTCGTAGGCCCCCTGGGACAGGGAGGTAGAATCGTAATGGGCGGTGAAGATGATGGTCTCCTCCACCTCACCGGGCAGATCCAGGACCACGTTGCGGGATTTGCCCACGTACTCGTCCTGGGACAGGGTGATCTTGGCGTTCTTGGCCCCCGACTTGATGAGGGCGACGGCATCCTTGGCGTTGATGTTGACACCGGGGATCTTCTCCACGCCCTCACAGACCATGGCGCGAAGCTCACGGCGGTCTATGTTGTTGTCGGCGTAGTTGACGCTTCCGTCGTAGGTGATAAAGCCCACCGCGCCATGCTCCAGCAGATCACGGTAACGCCAATAGCCCAGGTAGCCGTCAAACAGGACGATCTTCCCGCGGCAGCCCTCCAGGGCATACTTGTCCTTCCCCGTCAGGTAGTAGAGGGGAGCCTCCACCTCATGGGAGCCCGCGTTCAGATAGCCCTTGCAGGGGACGGCAACACCGTCCACGGTCAGGGTGTCGGTTTGCATGGTGGCCATCTGCACGTCGAATTCCTCAAGGACCGCTTCGGCCCCAAAGCCGCGGCAAATATCGCGGATGTATTCTGCGGCCTTCAGCTCCTCGGGGCTGCCGCCGGTGCGGATGTAGGCGGTGTCAGTAAAGATTTTTTGGATGAGGTTGGGGGTCATAATGGGCTCCTTATTATGAACAAATTTGTGGGTTATTCTTGGGATTCTTCCCTTTTGTTAAGCCGTCTGATCTCTGCCTCCAGCTCGTCAACACGCAGGGACATCTCCTGCATCCGATCCTTGCCGTGAAGGTACAATTCCCAGATCAAGGTAAAGACCAAAGACAGGACCAGAGCCGATCCCAAAAAGAGCCAAGCCATTTGCGACCCATTCTCCATAGAGGACATCAGCCAGCCAAAGCCGATCAACCATAGCCCCGCAAACGACGCAACGTAGCAAAGCAGGATTCTCAATGCTCTTTTCATGTTCTTTATCCCTTTTTCAAAGTTTTGGGGATTCTCAAGGGACTTTTTCAAAAGTCCCTTGAGCGTGGGTCAGGGGCAGAGCCCCTCGTTCTTCCGTTCCCCTTACTTTTTCAGCCAAGCCACCGTCAGATCCACGCAGGCCTCGGCATCGTTGAGGTCCAGCATCTCCACGCCCGAGTGGATGTAGCGGGTGGGGATGGAGAGGGCGGCCACGCGGCAACCGGAACCGCTCATCTGCATCGCAGAGGTATCGGTCCCGCCTGCCACCAGAATCTCAAACTGATGCTTGATGTCAGCCTCCTTAGCCACCTCAGCGAGATCCTGAGCCAGCTCGTAGTCGCAAATAACCGAGCTGTCCTTGAGCTTGATGGCAGCACCGCCGCCAACCGAGCAAGCCATGGGCTTCGCACCGGCGCTGTCACCGGTGCCCGTCACATCATAGGCAATACCGATATCCGGAGCGATTCCAAAGGTTGCGGTCTTGGCACCGCGGACACCGACCTCCTCCTGTACCGAGAAGACGAAGTAAATATCGTCCGCCACGGGCTCTTCCTTCAGCTTTTCGGCAATCTTAACCAGCACGGCGCAGCCGATGCGGTCATCCATGGGACGGCCTGCGATACGGCGGCCGCAAAGGCGGGTAATTCCGCCCTCCAGAGCGCAGAAATCACCAATCTGTACACGACGCTCTGCATCTCGCTTATCCTTTGCGCCGATATCAATATACATCTTCTCCTGCTTCAGATCTGCGGGAGCGGTACCGGCCTCAGGCACCAGAATACCCTTGAGGCCGTTTCCGAATACCACGGTAGAGTAAGAGGCCGCCACCCAATTGATGCCGCCGATGGCGTTCACGCGGATGAAGCCGCTATCCTCAATGTAGGTTACAAGGAAGCCGATCTCGTCCATATGCGCACACAGCATAATTCTGCCGCGCTCCTCCTCGGGAGCAGTACCGTAACGAACGGCGATAAAATTCCCCATGGAATCGGTCCAGCATTTATCGGTCAAGGGGGCAACGATGGTCAGAAGCTTATCCGACAGGGTCTTCTCGCGACCCGAAATACCGCGGACGGCGGTGAGAGTTTTCATAAGGTTGAGCATATATTCATTCCTCCGTAATGATCTTTATTGTTGTGGGATCTCCAAAGATTCCGCTGTTTGTTTCATGAAGCCAAATCCGGTCTTGCGGGAGTCGGATGCTTATTCCAGCGCCCAGTTCCGCAGCATGGCGATGACCAGATCGCGCATCTGCTCAAAGTCCTCATACCGCGCTACGTTGGATGCGCTGTGGATATAGCGGGTGGGCAAGGACAGACCCAAAACCCGAACGCCTTCCATGTTGCGCTGGATATGCGCCGCATCCGTGCCGCCGGTCATGGCCTGCTTGATTTGGCACTTCAGCTGATGCTCCTCTGCTGTGCGGCGAGCAAAATCGATAAAGCCCATGTCATAGATGGTACCGCGGTCAGCCAGAGAAAGGGTTCCTCCCTCGCCTTGCTTGGAAACCGCGTTCCGACCGGCACCGGGCAGGTCATTCACCGCCGTAGCCTCCAGAATAATAGCGGTATCGGGCTTGATGCCAAAGGCCGCCACGTTGGCCCCGGAAATGCCGACCTCCTCACAGCAGGTAAAGGCAAAGCACACATCGAAGGGCAGGTCACAGGGCTGGCTATGCAGGTCGCGCAGGATCTCAATGAGCAGAGCGCAGCCGACGCGATCGTCCAAAGCCTTGCCCTTCATCATGCACCCATCCTTACCGAATGTTACGAAATCCGAATCGAACACGGCGTAGTCGCCCACGGTCACGTACTTCTGAGCATCCTCCCGATCCTTGGCGCCAATGTCAATATACATTTTGGACACGGGCGTAGACTTAGATCGCTCCTCGGCGGTTTGCAGATGAATTGCCTTAGACGCGATCACGCCGTGGGTTTGATGCTTCCCTTCGCCAACGACCACGTGGCGTCCGCACAGAACGCGAGGATCCATCCCGCCAACCGTGACGAACTTCAAATAGCCCTCCTCGGTGATCTCGCGCACCAGGAAGCCGACCTCATCCATATGGGAGGATATCATGATATGGCGGGGATTCTCGGGATCGTAATCCATACCGCGACCATTGATCACAGCAATCAGATTGCCCGCCTTGTCTACTCTATAGGAATCGCAATCCCCTTGAATTTGCTCCTCGATCAGAGCCCGTACCGCATCCTCGCAGCCGGAAGGACCGAAGGCAAGGGATAATTCACGAATCAGATCCAAACCTGTGTATTTCATCTTCCGAATACCTCCCCGATCTCCTTGGATTTGATGAAGGCCGACACGATCTTCTTGAGCGCATTGGCATCCTCCATGCTCAGCACCTCAGCCGAGGTGTGCATGGATTTCAGCGGCAAGCTGCACAGCGCGGTAGGAATTCCGTCGGCAGAAATGCCAAGCACGTTGGCGTTGGTTCCCGTACTGCCGCCGCAGGCGCTCATCACGTACGGAATACCGTTCTCACGGCAAAGCTCCACGACCATCCCCGTCAGCGCGCGGTTGGTTACGGGGGAAACGGTGATATCCACACCGGCTCCCATGGCGGGCAAAGAAAACTCCTTGGTTTCAGGGGTGGAGGCATGGGTCACGTCCAGCACCAGCGCATAGTCGGGACGGATGCCGAAGCCTGCCACGCGAGCGCCGACCATCCCCGTCTCCTCAAAGGAGGAGAACAGAAAATATACGTCACCGGCCATCTCCTTCTTCTGAACGGCATCGATGCCAAACACGGCGCAAGCGCCGCAGGCCTTGTCATCGAAGGCTTTACCGGCCAGGCACTCGTTCAGCAGATCGCGGTATACGGGCTTGAAGCCGACGGGAGTTCCCAGAGGACAAAGCTCCTCCAGCTCCTCCTTGGAATAGCCCGTATCAATGAGCATCTCGGCCAAGGGCGTGAGCTTTTCCATGTCTGCCGCGGTGGACAGGTGAGGAGCCTTCGCGGCAAACACACCGTAAAGGATCTCCTTACCGTAAATTACCACCTCGCTGGCGGGCAGGATACGGGTATCCACACCGCCGATGTTGGTGACGGTCAGGAAGCCGCCCTCCTTGATGCCCGAAACCATCATGCCGATCTCGTCGAAGTGGGTATCCACCAGGATCTTGGGGGCATTGGGACGGCCGCACCGTTTGATAAAGAGATGGTTGCCCAGAGCATCGGTGCGGTACTCGTCGAATACGCCACCGATCAGCTTATTGAGTTCCTCCCCGCCGCGACGTTCGTTGCCGCTGATGGACATAACGCCGCAGAGAGAAATAATGAGATCTTTCAAAGTCATGTGTATAAATTCCTTTCTTTGGATTAATTTCTTACTTTTTCTCCGTAAAGGCCTTCCTTACAAGGAAAGCACGATCCTTCGGAACGCCTCTCCGCGCTCCTCAAAGTTTTTGAAGGCATCGAAGCTGGTACAGGCGGGAGAGAGCAAAACGGTATCCCCATCCGTGGCCATCCGGCAAGCCGCCTCCATAGCCTCCCGATAGTCGGGGATCACCGTAACGGGAAGCTTTTCGGAATCAAAATCGGGACAAGCGTTCAGAGCATCCAGGATCTGTCCCCGTGCTTCTCCCGTCAACACAACCCGACCGGCCATCCGACAGAGCGCCTCCGCCAGAGGTGTAAAGGGCACGTGCTTATCCTGGCCGCCGCAGATCACGATGGGATCCCGACGTCCGTCCCGGGCATTCAGCTCCCGCATGGCGTTGAGAGCGGCTACCGAGCGGCTGGGCGAGGAATCGATGGAGCCGTTGTAGTAACGGATCGCTCCACCGGGGCACGTCTGTTCCCGAACCAGTTCCAAACGATGGGGAACGCCCGTAAAGGTGTCGGCTACCGCTTCCACGTCCCGAGGCTCTGCGGGAGATTCCTTTCCCGAAAGGGCCGTGCAGGTCAAAGCGATGGCAGTCATATAATTCTCCACGTTGTGCCGTCCGGGCAGACGGATGCGAGACACGTCCAAAATCGGCTGAACAGAGGTTCCCGAATCCGAGGGAGTCACCAAAAGGAGCTTCCCCTCTCCCTCGTACACCGCCATATCTCCCCGCTCGACATTCAGCACGTCCGGAAGATAACCCGCCGGCAGATCCGGCTCCCCCGTGAACCACACGACGGGGGATATCATTTTCTGCCCAATAACGCGGGTATATTCGTTGCGAGCATTCAGAACCGCCAAAGGCGCGATTTCGCCGCTCAGCAGGTGCGCCTTGGCGGAGACGTATTCCTCCATATCGGTATGCCAGTTGAGATGATTGGGGCTGACGTTGGTCAATGCGCCTCTGTTGACGGCGGCTCCCTCTCCCATGGTCTGAAGCTGGAAGCTGGACAGCTCCACCACGGCATAGTCATCGGCGGTCATCTCCTCCACGAAGGGAAGCAAGGGAGTACCGATGTTCCCCCCGCGGTAGACCTTGCCCTTCCCTGTCCGCTTGCAGGCGGTTTCCAGGATAAGGGAGGTTAGTGTTGTCGTTGTGGTCTTTCCGTCCGAGCCGGAAATTCCCACTACGGTTGCTTCGGTCAGAGCCAAAAACAACTCCATCTCAGAGGTCAGAACCGCCCCCGCCTCCAGGGCGGCCTTGATCTCGGGCAGGTCGGGACGGAATCCGGGAGAACGAAAGATCACGTCACCCGCAAGCCCCTCCAGATACTGTGCGCCGCAAATGAGCGATGCCCCGGCAGCAGCGATGCGGGCGGCATCCCCCTCACGTTCCATGGCGGCGGCATCCCGTTTATCCCGTACGGTCACCGACTTCGCGCCGTGAGCCATGAGCCATTCCACCAGGGGGCGGTTGGACACGCCGTAGCCCAGTACGGTACAATTCCCGCCGCGGATTTTATCAAAAAGAATATGTGTATGCAAGATATTGCCTCCAAACAGCAAGACTTTTCCTTATATCTGTTTATTATATAACATTTCATAAAAAAATGCAAGGGGTAGGGGGAAAGTTTTTGGTCTGCAGGACTGTTTTTTTCACAAGAAAACCGCAGGAGGCACGGTTGTATCTCCTGCGGTGTTTTTATGAAGCTTTTTATGAAGGGATGAGGGCGGATTATGGGGCGAATGCTTGAACTGCGGCAATCGTGGATTATGGGTCGTCTGCCGGCTGACAGTCCGATTCACGGTCTTTCCACCACGCATCGCTCAAGTATGGCAAAGGAACTCGATCCGTGTCGAACAGGGAAAATTCCACTAATGATGATTTATTGATGTTTTCTCCATAGGGGCGAACCGCCGCTTGCGGCATGATCGCCCGAAAATGCTTGATTTATATACGTTTTTGGCGGGCGACCACAGGTCGCCCCTACGAAAACCCATTTAATCATTACTTCTCCGGGAGGATGCTGTCACACAGTGACCTATCACTGCGTGACTGAGGGAGAATGCGTACCAAAAGATTGAGATTTTCAGATGGATAAATAATTTGTCCGTTTTACAATCGCCTATGTAAGACTTGTCTGAAAGATCGCACCTCACGGTTCAGTCCGACCAGAAGGTCTTATTCCACCGCTCGCGCTCCCCCGCCAATATCTGCTTAACGGCGGGAACCCAATCCCCTGCAAAGGCGACGGTCTGCTCGTGTGAAATTGAGAGAATACGGGTAAATCCCTTGTCGGCATAGGCACTCTCACTGCCGTCACAGGGTGAAATATAGGTGCGGTCCACCTCGGCGACGTAGGGGCGATCCAGCCAATAGGAATAGGCATGCTCCCCCGTGGTATAGACACGCTCTCCGTTGGGGCAAAGCAGGTCCAGAATGGCCTCCCAATAGGGCTCAGCCACCTCGTCCATAACGAACAGACATTCGGTATTCGCGGGTGTCCAATCCCCCCGCAAGGGATACCAATACGGACAATAATCCCACACGTCCTCAAAGCGGGCCTTGACAGCCTCCGCCTCATCCCCGAGAAGGATCCAGCGATAGGGCACGGAAACGTCGGGGCAATCGGAAGGCAGACTCTTCAGCAAAGACACGAAGGCCTGTTCCTCGCGCTCGATCAGCTTTTCGGTCAGGAGATTTGGAAGTTTTTTCAAGCCAGGGGTATAATGCTCCGCGACGAGGCTCAAAACGACGTCCGTAAAATGCTCTTGATTCAGAAAATCCCGCTCAAGTAAGGTCTCCAGCTTATAGGTCATCTCAGCAGTCCACAAATACAAAACGTACGAGACGCCGCGATTCCCGGCTTCCGCATATTTTTGTCGGGCAACCTTCCCCCGCTCATCACAATGACGGCGGAGGAGGTTGATCTGGTTATTGAATCTCATAGGAGACCGCCCCGATCACATCAGTGCCTCAAACTGCTCCAGCGCATTCTTGAAGGAAGCCATGGCCGCCTCGAAGGCGTCCTTCTTGGTCAGATCCACACCCGCCAGCTTGAGCAGCTCCACGGGGCTGTCGGAGCCGCCCGAGGACAGGAACTTGAAGTAGTCCTCCACGGCAGGTGCGCCCTCGGCGTAGATGCGCTCGGCGATGGAGATGGCCGAGATAATACCCGTGGCGTACTTGTAGACGTAGAACGCGCGGTAGAAGTGGGGGATGCGGGCCCACTCGTAGGCGATCTCGGGATCCGAGACCACCGAACGACCGTAATACTTCTTGTTGAGGTTCAGATATGCCTCGCACAGGGCGTCCTTGGTCAGGGGCTGACCCTTCTCGGCCATGTCATGAGCCATGAATTCAAACTCAGCGAACTGGGTCTGACGGAAGCAGGTGGATTTGATCATGTCCATATAGTAGGACAGGAGATACTTCTTGAGCTGTGCGTCCTCGGTATGGATCAGAAGGTACTTGAGCAGCAGGACCTCGTTGACGGTGCTGGCCACCTCGGCCACGAAGATCTTATAGTCAGCCTTCTCCTGGGGTTGGGTTCGCTCGGAGTGATAGGAGTGGAGGGCGTGACCCAGCTCGTGGGCGATGGTGAAGACGTCGTTGGTGGTGGGCTGGTAGTTCAGCAGGACGTAGGGGTGGGGCAGGCCGTAGACGCTGATGGAGTAGGCGCCCGAGCGCTTTCCCTCGGTTTCCTCCACGTCAATCCAGCCGTTGTCGTGGGCCTCCTGGAGCAATGCCTGATACCGCTCGCCCAAGGGAGCCAGGCCCTCCTTGACCAGCTTGAAGGCATCCTCGTAGTCCAGCTTCAGCTCGGCGTTCTCCACCAGAGGGGTATAGAGGTCGTACATATGCATGGAATTCATGCCCAAAACCTTCTTACGGTCGCGGAAGTAGCGGTGGAGCAGGGGCAGACCCTTATTGACGGCGCGGAGCAGGTTCTTGTAGACCTTCACGTCCACATCCTCGGAGGCGAGAGCCTTGTCCAAGCAGGACTCGTACTTGCGGGCGCGGGCCAGGAAGATGTCCTTGTCCACGTTGCCCGTATAGGTAGCGGTGATGGTGTTGATGAGGCCGATGTAGGCCTTATAGTAGGCCTGGAACACGTTCTTTCGGACGCGGCGGTCAGGATGGCGGAGCAGGACGCCGTACATACCGTGGGTCAGGGTGACCTTCTCGTCCCCCACCTTCACCGTGGGGAAGGGGAAATCGGCGTTGTCGATCATGCCAAAGACCTGCTGGTAGCCACCGAATACGCGGGAGCCCTGGGACAGAAGCTCCTCCATCTCACGGGAGAGGACGTGGGGCTTGTCCTTGATGATGCACTTAATGGTGTAGTCGTAATCGCTCATGCGGGGGTCTGCGGCAAAGGCCTCAAGGGTCTCCACGGGCAGGGCGGTAAGCTCGGGGGTGACGAAGGCAACGGCACCCGAGACCTTCATGCCCAGCATGGAAAAGCGGGCGGAAAGGGCAGTGAACTCGGAGTTACGGCTGTCCTCGTCGTGGCGCATATGGGCGTAGACGGCCAGCTTATTGAGCTTGAGCATGAGGGCGTTGATCTTCTCCATGCAGGCCAGAACGGTCTCCACATCGGTCAGCTTGCCTTCAAATTCCGAGAAGTCCAGATTGGCCTCGCACTCGGCGTACAGGGCGTTCCATTCATCGGTATTTGCGAAAATGTCCTCCACGCGCCATTTCAGGTTTGCGGGGACGGTACTGCGGTCTTTTGCCATAACGGATTCCTCCTATATTGTAAAACAAAAAAATTTAACAGAAATATTATATCACATTTTTTCGAACAGCGCAAGGGGGATGGAGCAGATTGGTCACAAAAAATCCCCCGCCGAAGCAGGGGATTTCCGAGGATCTCGTCAGAGTCGGTTGTTCTCCAAAATCACTTGAGGTAAGAAAAATCAAAGGTAAAGACCGATTCGGGATGGTCGAACTCCTCGTTGCTGACCCAAACAACCGTCTTGTTGGTCAGATCATACAGAGCCGACCATACGGTAATGCCGTTGGCATCACTCTCGCCGTTGCGTCTGTCCCACTTCCGACGGCCCACCGTCTCCAGAATATCCAACGCCCCCTCCCGAGTCAGCACGCCCTCGGTATTGGTTCCGTCGGGATTGATCTTGCTCTGAATAGCCGCGTAGCGATCCAACCCCTTCTTATCCTCATCGGCCGTGTAATAGTCGGGGGTTACAATGAAGTTTGTAACGTACTGGAATTTGTCCTGCGCTTCCTTCTCGCCCAGCGCGGCATCCCCATCGTTATAGTACACCTTCAATTCCCGCTTGGTTCCGTCGGTGTCGGTCTCATCGGTGGCTGCAACCCATTCCAGAATGGCTGATTTTCCCGTGGCATCCGCTACCATGTAATGGAAGGAGGTATTCGCGCTATCGTGCAGATCGTACTTCCGCACCAGTTCAACCGCCTCCTCCACGGTTCCGGCGTAATCAAGGATCATGCGCAGCATCGTGGTCGAGGTCAGATCCGGCTTTTCCGTGGCTTGATCCGTCGCGACCACCTTCCCTTCCTCGCCCTGATAGGACATATAAATACCGCAGGACACACCGGCCTCGTTTATACCGTCCAAGGGCGCGTACGTAGCGGCCAAGCAGAGAATCTTCTGCACCAAGCCGTCAAGGGGCGCACCGTCCTTGATACCCAGGAATTGCAGGTCCACGCTGGAAATGGATGCATATCGACCGTTTCCGGGATTGGTACGGACGATCATTGCGGTGGAGGTAGAGAAGTCGTAATTACGGCCGAAATAGCGAGTCCCGTCCGCCCCCACACCGGTAAAGGAAGAACAACCGATATCGGGAGCCGAAAGCTCAACGGGGATAATTCCCTTGGTGATGTGATCCACAATAAATTGGATCAGCTGGTCATCCGTGGCCGCGCCGCCTTCCTCAATGAAGTCATCAAAATAGTAGTCGCCCTTCACGTCCATGATGTAAACGGGCGCGCTTTTGTTTTCTGCATTGGCCTCCACGAGCAAGCGAATCGACACGACCGACGCGATCTCGTTATGCCAAAGCGCCCCGATCACAATACCGACCAGAACCACAAGGGACAAAAGCGAAATGCCCACAATGGAAAGAATCCGTTTCATCTGCTTCTTTGTCATAAATCAATACCTCTTTGGTTTATTTCTTGGTGACCGGTCACCTTTGTTGACGGATCAACAAGTCAGCAAAGATTATACCACGGATTTGTTGATTTGTCAACAACTTTCAAAAAATTCCTTGAAAGGATTCTCTAAATATTCCGCGTTGGAGGAGCGACCGGAAAATTTTTCGCCAGTCCAAACAAAATTTCGCCTGCGTAGCACCTCCTACGCGAGGATATTCTGTGACGAACGCAAGGAAAGATTCCGTCGGTTCATCGTGCGTTTTTTTAGAGATACCCTTAATTCCATAAAAAATCCCCGCCAAAGGCGTGATGCTCTTAGCGGAGAAATTAAACACTCGTACAATGTAGAGCATGATTTTGCACTGCAGTAAACAAATAGATAGCCCCGACAGATTTCAAGGTCTGTCGGGGTATTCTCTATAAAGAGCAAAATATATCGGTGGCCAAGTTTGTTCTTATATCAAACCGATCTTTATAATCAGTTGCCCATGCAACACTAAAATACAAAATTTCAGGTGGAGATTTCAATAAATATTGTATACCGCCATCGATTAGTTTCGCATCAAATTCAGGATTGTCCGCTTCTGCACCAATGGTAACGATCGTACTGCCTTTTATAAAATCCGTTCCCAAATATCGCTCGTCGGAATCCCAATTAGTTAATATGTTTTCACAATTAAATTCTATAACACACCGTACGGTTTTGGCATTTGCGGATGGCACAGAGATCAAATAACATGCGGATATAGGGCTCTCCAAAACAGCTGTTGTCTTGCAATCATATGGTGAAAAGTCATACGCCGATGGTGCATCATTAACATAAACTACTATTTTGCCTAACGGAGTTAAAATATTTTTATCCATAATACCTCCACAAAAATCTATTTCTGTTTTTCGCCAGTTTCGCCATTGTATTACAAAGGCATCGGGCAGAGCCCATACCCCTAAGATTGCACGTATCCCAAGGCTCCCTCCGGGAGGGAGCTCCCGACGAAGTCGGGTGAGGGAGAGCGCGTTACAATGAAGTTAGCACAAACCTAAAGTCACGCAGGCTCCTTCCGTCACGCTCCGCGTGCCACCGCATCCGCGTGCGGATGGCATCTCGGAGGAAGGCTTTTTTGCTACTCTCATTATAACACAAATCGGCAGAGAAAACAAGTTCTCCGCCGATTTTTTGCGCCTGCCTATTTCTCCGCTAAGAATGCAGAGAGAAGGCGGGGATTTTCGGGATCATACCTGATCTGCGTTAAAATATTCGGGCTCATCAGCCTGGGCGGTCTGCTCAAACTCACCAAAGGAATCGGGAGAGGCCACCTCGGGCTCGTAGATGGCACGCAGATTCTCGTAGAAGTTGGCGCGGGCGGCGTACTGGTAAGGAACAACCCACAGGACACCCACGAAGCAGCAGAGCATACCCACGATCGTCCAGCCCACGAAGGAGAAGTCCAGGCAGAAAAGCTGCCACTTGTAGCCCTTCATGTAGCGCTGACTCTCGTCGAGACACTGTCTCCAGTCGTACTCGGGGTGATCATTCTTGATGTAGAAGGCCATGGAGTAGGCGTAGGACTTGATGATACCCGGGATGATGAACAGCAGGGTCCACAGGGCCACGAACAAGCCCTGCAGAAGGTTGAGCACCAGCAGGTCAGCAAAATAATCGGTGCCGCAGAACAGGTCACCGATGTCCACCTTGTCCTTCTGACCGCGGACCAGCTGTAGGAAAATGCGGTTCAGGCCGAACATCAGAAATCCGCCCAGGATCAGTCCGCCGATGCCGCACAACAGAGAGTTGACAAAGCCCAAAATAGCCGATTGTAGGAAAGCGGCCAGCAAAGCCATCATCCAAGTGTTTTGGAAAATACCGCCCCCCAGCTGTGCCCGGGCATTGGCACGGAATACCTTGTTTTCGTTCATGTTCTTTTCCTCTTTCTCTCAATTATAAATCGCGTCTCCGCGGGGTGCGGAGCCGCTCGCATGGATATTGGCCGTGACGGCCTCCGCCGTCAGACCTGCTTGATGACCTCCAGGAGAGGTCTTGCGATCTCAAGTCCCGTCTCAAAGTCGGGCTGAAGTCCACACTCCAGGCTCATGCGCTCCAGGTGGGGGCACTTCTTCAGGGCCGCAGCCACGTCGGCCAGGTATGCCTCGTCGCCGGGCTGAGGGGCTACGCGGTCAATGGGACGGCCGTAGTGGGCGTGGTAGAGATAGTCAGCGAAGTCGGGGAGGGTCTCCAGCTTCTCTCCGTTGGTACCGTGGTGGTAGAAATCCACCAGACCGCCCACGGCAGGGTGCCCCGACAGCTTGGCCAGCTCCACACCCTCAGGGACCAGGTTGATGTAATTGCATTCCTTGTACGCCAAGGGCTCCACGACCACACGCATACCGTACTTCTGCGCGACCTCACCGCAGGTAGCCAGAACGCGGGCGAACTGGGGGTCGATCTGCTCCTTCGTCATGCCGTCGGGGATCTTACGGACCCAACCGCTGCCGATGACGGCGACCTTACCGCCCCACGCGGCGGCGCGGGCAAAGCCCCGCTCACAGTATTCGGCCACCTGAGGCAGGATCTCGCTCTGATCGCCGTCGGCGGTGTAGAGGGGGAAGCTACCGGTAAAGAAGCAGTTGAACGCCTCCACCTTGATGGGGGACTGTTCTACCAGCGCCGTGTTGGCCTTGTAGTCCTCCTCGGACATATTGGTAAGCCAACCGAAGTTACATTCGATATAGTCGTAGCCCTTGGCGGCCACGGTGGTGAGCTGATCGGGGGATGTGCATACACCGAGTTTCATAGTTAAATTCTCCTTGAAATGTAAGTGTTATTTAGCTTTATGCTTGAAATTCCTTGACGTAGCGGATGGCTTCCTTCAGCCAGCCGGCGCAAACGGGATTATCCAGATAGGCTTGGCCCAGAGAGGTCTCGCTGTTGCAGAGGGAGAGGCCGTGAACGCCGTCGGGATAGACGTGGTACTCAAAGGGCACCCCTGCGGCGGCCATGGCGCTTGCGTAGAGCAGGGTATTCTGAATCGGCACACCCCCATCGTTGAAGGTATGCCAAATGAAGGCCGGAGCGGTGGTAGAATCCACGTGAAGCTCCAGGGAGAAGCGGTCTGCGTCCGCAGTACCCGCACTGGGTCCGCCGCAAAGGGTGTCGATGGAGCCGCGGTGGGCGTAGGGGCCGCCCGTAATGACGGGATAGCAAAGAACGGTGGCGGTGGGCTTGTTAATACCCTCGGGGGCTTCCCCGCGGTCGATGCCCAGAGCCTCGCGGACAGCGGGATCATTCCACAAGGTTCCACACATGGCGGCGCAGTGACCGCCTGCCGAGAATCCCGTGATAAAGATGTAATCGGGGTCGATAAAATACTCCTCGGCGTGATCGCGAAGGTACTTGACCGCCAGCGCGGACTCGATCAGCGGAGCGTTGTTCACCGCCTTTTCGCGGATGGAATAGCGAAGGATAAAGACATTCAGCCCCGCCGCGAAATACTGGAGCGCGATGGGCTCGGCCTCCCGCTCAGAGAGAAAGCAGTAGCCGCCGCCGGGACAGACGATGATGGCGCGGCGCTTGGCGATCTGCAATTCAGAGAAAGGCTCATGGATATAGGTCGTCATCGTGCAATCGGGATAACGGGCATCCGGCACAAAGGTTTCAGTTCTCATAGGCAAACGTCCTTTCGGAATCAAGATTAATTTTAGTATAGCATAACTCAAAGGAAAATGCAATAGAAATTGAGCAAAAAAGATCTTTTTTGACTCGAGTGCTTCGTCGTTGACAGTTGACAGAGTTAAAGGAACCTCTAAAAAATATGGTATAATTTCTCGCAGAAGAAACACGCCATCCCACCGCAATGGGGAATACCGCGTTTTGTTACGCAAGCGAGTTTGTATACAAAATGTTTATTTTTTAACATTTTGTGATATCATCCAAAGCAATACGGCCGATACGCTCCGTAGGCCGAGGGAATCGCATACCACTCATCCAGCTCGGATATCCTAGCAAAGAACCAATCCTCAACGGCCGACGGCGGCGCAGTCAGCACCACGGCATACCCGATCATGCGCCACTCGATATGGGAGAAAAGATGCTTGGCATTCGGGAGCTTTTGCACCTCACCGACCGGCAATCCAAGGGCCGTCAAATGCGCCTGAACCTTTCCTTCATCAAAGTGACCGTCCATGCAGGGGAACTCGTAGAGTCCACCCAGAAGCCCCTCGGAGGGGCGCTTGCGCAGGGCGATATGCCACCGCCCTTCCCCATCCTTCCACCGAAGCACCAGGACGGTACGCTCCTCCACCCGCCGTTTCGTTTTGGCCAGACGAACAGGGAGAATGCCTTGCTTCCCTTCCCGATTGGCTGTGCAGAGCAGCTGCAGGGGACAGTTGTTGCATTTGGGGTCGCTCCCCGGGGTGCAGATCAGAGCACCTAACTCAATGAGGCTTTGGGTAAAATCCCCTGCACCGGGCGCGGGAACGTGGGGGGCTATGGCGGCCTCGGCGGCCTTTTTGGCGGCGGGGGACAAGATGTCGGTATCGTCGCCCGTCAGCCGCGCCAGGACCCGCAGGACGTTTCCGTCCACCGCAGGCACGGGTATGTCAAAGGCGATGGAGGCCACCGCCCCGGCGGTATAACGCCCTACCCCGGGCAAGGCCAGAAGAGCATCGAAATCGGCGGGAATGATCCCGTTGTGCTTCTCCATTACGGCGCGAGCGGCTTTTTGCAGGTTGCGAACGCGGCTGTAGTAGCCCAAGCCCTCCCAGAGCTTGAGCAGGGTGGGTTCATCGACCTCGGCCAGGTCTGCAACGGTGGGAAGGGTTGCAACGAATCGGCGGAAGTAGGGCTTGACCGTTTCAGCACGGGTCTGTTGAAGCATGATCTCGGAGACCAATACACGGTAGGGATCACGGTTTTCTCTCCAGGGCAGATCGCGGCGGTTTTGACGATACCAATCCAAAAGGAGCGGAACGGCGGCTTGGGGAAAAGGATAGGGCATAGCAGAACTCCGTTTCTGATAGAATACGATGGGATCTTTCGACTTCAAGCCATTATAACACAGACCTCCCCGATTGTCAAGAGAAGACCCGCACCAGCACTTCTCTTTTCAAATTTATCGAAATATTTTTCACGAAATCTATTGACAAACCCACACGAATATGCTATAATTACCAGGTGTGAAAGCACGACCCATTAGCTCAGTCGGTAGAGCACTTGACTTTTAATCAAGGGGTCCGGGGTTCGAGTCTCCGATGGGTCACCAAAACAAGAGAGCCACCGCAAAGGCTGGTTCTCATAAAGAAGTTGAAAGCCATCACGAAAATATCGTGATGGCTTTTATAATATTGAGTTATTTTAACAAGGCAATCGTTTCTGAAATCTCACGGTACAATTGCTCTTTACTTTCAAGAGTATATGAGATATCGTCATCAGGCTCGTCCAAATCAAATGAAATGCTGAATTCATTAGGGTAAATTTGTATATCTGCAAAGTATTTATTGTATCGTCCTTGTATGCCAATGC
>SVRS01000053.1 GCA_015064695.1 Oscillospiraceae bacterium
ATGGGACTTATGGTGGGCTTCCACTACCGTGAGAACTTCAATTACCCCTACATAGCCGACTCCGTGACGGATTTTTGGCGCCGCTGGCACATTTCCCTGTCCACCTTCTTCCGCGATTACGTGTATATTCCCCTGGGCGGCAACCGCGTGGGCAAGCTGAAGCACATATTCAACCTGTTTGCCGTATGGTTCCTTACCGGACTTTGGCACGGTGCTTCCTGGAATTTCGTTTTGTGGGGACTCTACTATTTCGTGTTCCTGCTGATTGAAAAATTCCTGTTCCGCATTTCCAAGGAGCCATCCAAGGGAATTCTCCGCATTTTGCGGACTGCGTACACGCTCGTCGTCGTTCTCTTTGGATGGATGCTGTTCTACTACACGGATCTGTCGGAGCTGGTAACGGCCTTTAAGGGCTTGTTCAGTCTGAACGGAAACGCGGTGACGAATCTTTCGGTTCAGACCACGTTCGCAAACAACGTGATTTTCCTGGCCGTGTCCATTTTGGCCTGTACTCCCCTCGTTCCTGCTATCGGACGGGCCTTCGAAAAGCTGCGGAGGCCGAACGCCACAGGCTTTACAAGGGCTTGCGTGGTTGTTTACGATTGGGTGACCGCCGTGATTCCCGTGGGCTTGATTTTTCTCTCGCTGCTTTGCTTGGTGGGAGATAGCTACAATCCCTTTTTGTACTTCCAGTTCTGAGAAGGGAGGATCATCTGATGAAATCTCAAAAAATTTTTCAATGGGTACGTATTCTTCTTTTCTCCGGCATATTGATTGGCTTCTGTGTGTGGGGCTTCATCCTGCCGCTCCGTCCCACCGTCTCGGATACGGAGGGGCGGGAGTTGACGAAATTCCCTGCCTTTACCTGGGAATCCTTCCTGTCGGGTGAATACACCTCCCAGATCAGCCTGTGGTATGCCGATACCTTCCCTTTACGAGACAAGCTTCTGGATATGAGCGGAGCTCTGAAGGGTCTTTACGGTGTGGGTGACAGTGACTTCAGCGGCTACGAGGGCAATGTGGACACCATTGGCACCGATAACGATTTTGAATGGGTCACCCCCGGAGAGCCGGAGACCTCGGCAGATACCGAGCCGAACCAGCCACCATCCTCTGAGACCATTGACGGCTACTACGTAGAGGGCGACACCTGCTGGCAGCTCTACTACTACAAGAAGGATCTGGTGGAGCGTTACTGCCGTACGGTGGTGCAGACCGCCTTGGATCTGGACGGTATCGCCAAGGTTTACAATATGGTTGTCCCCACCAACTACTGCTACACCCTCCCCGCCGAAAAGCGGGACGAGCTGGGCGCATCAGACGGCTTAGCGGTCATTGAGCGCATCTATGAGACCATCAATGCCTACGGTCCGCAGGCCGGATTGCAGACT
Organism: Oscillospiraceae bacterium; assembly: GCA_015064695.1. Classification (GTDB taxonomy): domain Bacteria; phylum Bacillota; class Clostridia; order Oscillospirales; family CAG-272; genus CAMEON01. The sequence goes on from SVRS01000053.1 coordinate 1,392, forward strand.
CCCGTGGGGATCCTGCCCGTTCACGAGATCATGGGAGATCACATTGACGAGTATATCTACTTCCGTACCGACCACCATTGGACGGGCCTGGGTGCCTACTATGCCAGCCGCTACTTCCTGGATGCCATGGACAAGACCTATCCCGCCCTGGAGGACTACGAAACCTTTACCTACGATATCTTTACAGGCTCACTGTACGTGCATACCCAGAACGAGAATCTCAAGAATTCTCCCGACACGCTTGTGGCGTATATTCCTCTGAACGTTTCGAACGTATTAACGTTGGATCGTCACGGCAATGCAATGGTCCATCCATTGATCAACAAGAATATCGCGGTCAGAAACAAGTATCTCACCTTCTGCAGCGGCGACCACGCCTACTATGAGGTCCACAACGAGTCTATCACCGACGGCTCCTCCGTACTGATCATCCGCGAATCCTTCGGCAACGCCTTCATTCCCATGATTGCGGATTCCTATGAGTACGTGTACGCCGTGGATTACCGCTACTGGCGAGAGGATCTGAGGGCCTTCGTGGAGGAAAAGGGTATTGATACCGTTCTGTTCCTCAACAATCTCATGGCTACGGGCGACAAGTACAACGTGAGCTGTCTGGAAAAAATGATCTATACGCTACACTGATGAGAATGGATTTATTTATCAAAATTTATCCTGCATCCCTTGACAAAATTCTCGGCATATGCTACAATATACGATGTTTTTATTGACCGCCACAGCCAGTGGCGTATAAGAAAGGAAAACACATCATGGATAATTCCGCAAAGACTATGGACAAAATTGTCGCGCTCTGCAAGAATCGCGGCTTCATTTTCCCCGGCTCGGAAATCTACGGCGGTCTCGCCAACTCCTGGGACTACGGCCCTCTGGGCGTTGAGTTCAAGAACAACGTCAAAAAGGCTTGGTGGAAAAAGTTCGTGCAGGAGTGCCGCTACAACGTAGGTCTGGACTCCGCCATCATCATGAATCCCCAAACCTGGGTCGCATCCGGTCACCTTGGCGGCTTCTCGGATCCCCTCATGGACTGCAAGGTCTGCCGCACCCGTCACAGAGCCGACAAGCTCATCGAGGATTATGCATTCCAGAACGGCCTGGAGGACAATCCCGCCGGCTGGTCTGACGATGAGATGATGAACTACATCAAGGAAAAGCACATCGTGTGCCCCTCCTGCGGCAGCGGTGACTTCACCTCCATCCGTAAGTTCAATCTGATGTTCAAGACCTTCATCGGTGTTACCGAGGATTCCTCCAACACCGTTTACCTCCGTCCCGAGACTGCACAGGGTATTTTCGTTCAGTTCAAGAACGTTGCCCGCTCCACCCGCCGCAAGATGCCCTTCGGCGTCGGTCAGATCGGTAAGTCCTTCCGTAACGAGATCACCCCCGGTAACTTCGTATTCCGTACCCGCGAGTTCGAGCAGATGGAGCTGGAGTTCTTCTGCAAGCCCGGCACCGACCTGGAATGGTTCCAGTACTGGAGAGGCTTCTGTGAGGAGTGGCTCTACAACCTGGGTATGCGCAAGGAGAACCTGCGTCTGCGCGACCATAGCCCCGAGGAGCTTTGCTTCTACTCCAAGGGTACCACCGATATCGAGTTCCTGTTCCCCTTCGGTTGGGGCGAGCTTTGGGGTATTGCTGACCGTACCGACTACGATCTGACCCAGCATCAGACTGTGTCCGGCGAGTCCATGGAGTTCTTTGATCCCGAGACCAACGAAAAGTACATTCCCTATGTCATTGAGCCCTCTCTGGGTGCTGACCGTGTGGCTCTGGCCTTCCTTTGCGACGCTTATGACGAGGAGATCGTGGATCCCGCCAAGAACGACGTCCGTGTGGTGCTTCACCTGCATCCCGCCCTGGCTCCCGTCAAGGCTGCCGTCCTTCCCCTCTCCAAGAAGCTTTCCGAGAAGGCCGGCGAGGTGTTCGACGAGCTGGCTAAGTACTTCAATATGGAGTTCGACGAAACCGGCTCTATCGGTAAGCGCTACCGCCGCCAGGACGAGATCGGTACGCCTCTCTGCATCACCTACGACTTTGAGTCCGAGACCGACGGTTGCGTAACCGTTCGTGACCGTGACACCATGGAGCAGGTAAGACTGCCCATCGCAGATCTGAAGGCGTACATCGAGAAAGCCATCGAATTCTGATCGAGCAGGCTGAAAACAACAAACGGTGAATCGTTGTTTCTCCAACAAAGGAAAGCGGACGCAGATCGAACGTCCGCTTTTCTGTTTTATGATTTAAGAAGCAGGATATACAGTATATGAATAAAAATCATGTTGAACACACGGACCATGAGAAATCCATCCATGCAGGACATCGCGATCGGTTGCGGAAACGATATCAGCGATCGGGGATGGATGATTTTGCCGACCACGAAATATTGGAGCTTTTACTGACCTATGTGATCCCTCGGATAGACGTGAACGAGCCGGCCCATCGGCTGGTCGATCGTTTCGGTTCCGTGGCGGGCGCCTTGGATGCACTTCCCGAGGAGCTGTGCGAGATCGATCGCGTAGGCCCTGCGGCGGCACAGTTTTTGACGATGCTTCCCTCCGTCTTCCGCCGCTATTCCCTGAACAAGTGCAAAATGAAGGAGCCCATGGACACCATGGTGAGCATCAGCGAATATCTGACGGCTCTGTATACGGGCATTACCTTTGAGCGAGTATATCTTCTTTTGTTCGATAACGGCATGCGTTTGATCGATTGCTGTCATCTGGACGACGGAACGGTCAATTGCTCAAAAATCACCCTCCGCAAGGCGGCCGAGCTTTGCCTGTACAAGCACGCATCCTGCGCTATTTTGGCGCATAACCATCCTATGGGCCTGTCCATTCCATCCAAGGAGGACATAGAGGTTACGCACGCCTTGGATACCGCTTTGGATATTCTCGGCATAACCTTGGTGGAGCATTTGATCGTAACCGATGAAAAGGTCACAGCCATTCTCCATCAGAACCGAGGACTTTTACGGACGTCTCCCATCACGGGCAAGGTTGACAGGACCTTCTACGAGCGATTCTACGGTCTGAATCCGGAATGATGCTGATACAAAAAATTCCACAAACCGTTCCATTGGTCTGTGGAATCTTTTGTTCATAAAGGCCTTTAAAAAATCCCGGCCAAGCGCAACAAAAAGGAGGCTATGAATACCGTAACCGCCGAGATCAAGGTGGTCCACACCACAAGCTGTCCCGCCAAAGTATGGTCAGCTCCCATTTCCTGGGCCATCGGTACGCTGGACACGGCTACGGGGGTAGCGAAGAGAGCCACCAGCGCGGCGAATTGCGCACCGTCAAAGCGGGATCGGAGGAAAAGGAAGGCAATACCGAGGCCGAGCAAGGGCACCAGTACCGTGCGTATCAACGTGCCGAAGAGGATCTCCCTTTTCAGTTCCTTGACTGCCGAGAACTCGAACTGCACGCCCAGCATCAGAAGAGCCAACGGAGTGGCAAGATTGGAGAGGTAGCCCAGGACGGTATAGATGGGTTGTATATCCGTCAGACGGAATGCAATTTGATTCTCCACGAGCACCGCGCGCAGGCCAAGGATCAGGAGACCCAGCAGGATGCTTTGAATCAAGGGGTTTTTGGCAATACCCGAAAGGATCTTTTTACCGCTGGGCTTTTGATTGCCCCGACCGAATATGGACAGGCTGACAACGGCCAGCACGTTAAAGAGCGGAATGGAGGCAGCCGAAAGAAGTGTTGCCACCGCTACGCCCTCCTGCCCGAACAAGGATGCGGCCAGGGGAATACCGATCAAGGCGTAATTGGAGCGAAAGCAGGCCTGAAGGAGCGCACCGCGGCGGTCACCTTGAGGAGTTATCTTCATAACGACGAGAACAGACAACGAAAAAATCAAGATGATGGCGATGACAGCATACAGAATATAGTCGAATTCCAGGGCGGCAAGGCTGTCGATCTTGTACACGTTCAGAAACAACATGGACGGCAGGAAAATGCGAAAGACCAGCTTGTTGATGATCTTGGCCATATCTGCCGTCAGAAAGCCAATCCTTTTGATCAGATATCCGATGGCGACCATGAGGATAATGGGCGTAACGGCTTCAAATGCGAAAATCAGTGAATCCATGGTGTCCTTTCCAAGAAAGCCCGCTACGGGGGCAGGATGTTGACTTGTTTATGAACGCCTCACTCTCCGAGATTTTGAATGCGGCGTTTTCGAAACGGATCGCTCCGACATCAATTCGGATGTTGAACATAGAACTCCAGCAGTTTATCCGTCGGCATCGGCCTTGCCAAAGCAAAGCCCTGAATACGGTCAACGCCATGTCGGGCCAGGTTCTGTACGTCCTCTTGGGTTTCTGCTCCTTCAGCGATCACGACCAGATTCATGGCATGGAACAATTCCGTCAGCGTTTGCAGGGTGGTATAGTCGGGATTTCCGTCCTTGTCGGGATGAACCAGGCAGGAGTCCAGCTTGATGACCTGGAAGGGCAACTGGAGCAGGCAGTTGAAGTTGGAATAGTTGACTCCAAAATCATCCAAGAAGAAACGGAAGCCGCTTTGGGTCAGCTCCTCCATAACGCTTTGGGTTTGACGGAAGTTTTCCAGTATGGCACGCTCCGTAAATTCGATACAGATCCGTCTGCGATCAATACCGGCCCGATCGACGGTTGCCGTGAATCGGGGAATGAAGCCCTTTTCCAAAAGCTGAGTCTGCGGCATGTTGAGAGAAACGCTGACACCGTCCAGCTCGGAATGGCTTTTCAGCATATTACAGATCTCTTCCAAAACGAACCACGTGACCGACGAGATCTGACCCGTCTGCTCTGCCACCGGAATGAATTCTCCGGGGCTGATCATTTTTCCATCGGGCTCATGGAGACGGATCAAGGCCTCCATAGAGCAGAATTTTCCCGTGGAGAGGCATTTGGTCGGTTGGTACCAAACGTCGAAGCCATGCTCACGATCGATGGTTTGGAGACGCTCGATCAGATAGCGTCTGCGGCGCACCTCGAGGGTATCGTTATACCCGCAACGGATATAGCGCAGATTCTGCTGCTGCGTTTTGTGGACGGCATATTCCAGCATTTCATACAGATCCGTACCGGATTGCTCCTCGTCCTCGGACACGTAGTGGGCGACGAAATAATCAAGGTCAATCTGATGCTCTGCACATTGAATTCCTTTCTCCAGGAAATGCAACAGGGTGCCGCACTGCTTTTCGGATGTGCTCTGAGACGTATAGCGAAGCACCACGGCAAAAACTGTTCCGTTCATATGGAAGGTCATACCGCCGCTCAAAAGCTTTTCCAAGGAGAGCGCAAACTGGTAGAGGATCTCGTCACCGAATTTATTCCCGTATTTCTGGTTGATCGCACCGTAATTTTTCACATGGATCAAAAAGACCTGAAAGGGCTCCTTGGCGGGTATGCGGTGGCTGATCTCTGAGAAAAAACGGTGTCGGTCATTCAGTTGGGTCAAAGAGTGAACACCCTGCCGCTGGCCCTGGAAGGTTAGGAACAGAACGGTGTCCACCAAGGCCAGGATAAAGCTGTTCAGCATGATATCGGGGTGAAGCACGTGAATCATGGCACACAGGGGGATGACCGGAGAAATCATGACCAGAACATGGCGCATAGAGTTGGTAGAGGTCTGTCTGTTCTGAACAAAGCAAACAATGACCAAAACCAATTGCAGAAGGGTAATTATGTATCCAAGCGAGTTCAGCGGCCCACGGCAGTAAACTCCACTCTCTTGGAAATAGAAGATCCATCCGGTCTTCAGATTGATCAGCATCAGTATCATATATACGGCAAACATGATTGATAGGCCGATATAGGCGCGAAGCATACAATGCCGACGGTGGGTATGCTGCAGGATTCTGCGGAACAGATACAGGGCAAGCAATGACGTTGTCACGATCGCGGTGATGAAAAACAAGGTGTTCGCCAGCATATGCAACCACAGAGGAACGTCAGACCTCTGCATAAGATACCCTGAAAAGAGATCCATAAGAGCCGTGATTGCGGTCATCAGCAATGCGGAAATAAAGAGCTTGCTGTAGACCGTCATGTAGCGCACGCTGATCTTACTGTCGAAAAAAAACAGAACCAGCACGAAAACCAAGCCAAGCGCGAAGTAATCGCCGATAAAGATCATGTTGAAGAGCCTCCCTTTTTTTGACCGCAACGGATATCGGATGCGTGGGAAGATTTTTAAAGATTCCCTTTTACTATTATACACCTTTATTTGATAAAATTCAAGTGCTTTTGCATTTTTATTTACAACTTACCGTTTTTTTGTAACGGTTCCCTCTGCCAAAACGACTATATGGATAGGAAACCCTCGAATATTCAGCCGATATTTTTTCGAATGCCACATACCACATTCCCCGAAAGGAGTCCCCGATGCTTGCCTACTTGGTTAATTTATACCATCTCCGCCTGGTTCCGACGGTTAAGCGGCTCTGTGCTCGCAGACGCTTGGTCTACACGCTCCTGACAACAGGCGTTCTATGGGTCTCGGCGGCGGCCTTATCCCTGCTGGTTTTTCACATAGCGGATCTTTTAGCCGCCTGCGATGCGCTGGAGCAGGATTACATCTCCTACCGCAATACCATCCACACAGCGAATACGGAGCTTCCCGACCTGCTCGTAACACTATCCGTCGCCCGCGCTGAGGGCTTTGCCACCGCTATTCTCGGGGGCGGACTATGGTTACTCCTGTCGACTCTGGCCGTGGGATTGATCATGACCAGGGTGGTGGATGCCGAGGCCTACGTATACGGTCTCTACATGATCTGCGGATCGGGACGGAAGCAGCTCCGTCGGCAGCTTGTTTCGGAGTTTTTGCTGGTTGGATGCGCGTCTCTTGTATGTGGGATACTCACGGGCTTCCTGCTTGCTCCCGACGGAACGGGCTTTTGGCCTGCGGCGCTCGCCATCATCGTTCCCTGCTTTCTTGCTCTGGTTTTTCTTGGCGCTTCCATATTGGCGGGACGCATACTGAGCCGTCCCTGCCTGCGGATGCTGGATACGGCAGATGTGACCGAATATACCGTATCTCCCCGCCGTTCGGTTCTGTGGGGGTTGACCAAGCCTCGCGGCGCAATGGCGATGGCGGCGCTTTCGATTTGGCGCATGCGAAAGCATTACCTCTCCCTCTGTCTGACCATTGCCTCGGTGGCCGCGCTGGTGTTTGCTGCGCTGACCCCCGTCGGTCAGCTCCGTCTCTTCACTCCGCCTACCTTTTCCATCCGGGTTCCGGAAGGAATGAGTCACGCGGAATTGAATGAAAAGCTCCTTCTTCCTCTCGCAGAGCTTCCCAACGAATACGAGCTTCGCTATCAAATTCGCGGCACCGCCGAGGCCTTGGGGACTCATGTGTTGGTAAAGGAATCCGCTTCAGGAGGCCCGGAGGTGAGTATAGCTCTCGGGGAACGCTATGCAACCGACGATGTCCGTATTGCCTGCGGCGACGGAGACACCTTCGATGAGTTGGGCGGATCGCTGACCTTACCCCACGAGTATCGGGATATCATCCCGGACAAATACAAGGGCTACATCTTGGACGGTGTTCCTGCCGGAAGCGCGGTCTACGTATATCCCGAGGGGAGTGTTCCTCCTTTGAGTCTATCGGTAGGAGATACTGTACGCCTCTACCTTCCCTCTGAGGGAGATGCGTCTCTCAGTGACCGTGTCGAATCGGAGCATGAGCCGGTTACGGTCCGCATCACCGACGTCGTTGCCATCCCCCCCATCCGTGACCCCGAGAGTAATGCGGACGTGTGCCCCCGCATCACCGAAGACATTCTCTATCTCAATCCTCTGGACTACACGCTCTTTGACCCGGCGACCCGAGTTACCTCCTTCTCCGGTGAAGAGGCTCGTGCCGCGGAGCTATTCGAATCCACCGAGGATAACACCTGTATACTGGTCCTTCCCACGGGCTATTGTAACGAGTTGAAGATACCGAACCGAATCACGGTGATCGAGCCTCGAAACGTGATCAAGCACACCTTCCATGACAACGGGAACAATCACACGCTCCCCGACGATACCTACTTTGTTAATCTCACGTCCAACGGCGTGGGCATTTTCCTGGGCGATATGAACGCCTATCTCAGTCATCCGGATGCTGAAAAGCTGATGAACAAAACCATCCAACATAAGCTCAGCCGGTATACCGACGATCCCGTGATCTTCACCGATCAAAGCGAGTATCGGGTAGAGCGGATCATCTACACCGAGGCGAGCGGTTCTCCCTATCTCCTCATACCGAATTCGGACAAGCTTCGCTTTTCCTCCATGCAGGGGGAGGTTTGCGCCTTTCGCCTGGAGGCGGTTTCTGACGATATCCCCTCTCTGCAAATTGTCGCGGAGGAGGCCTATCTGACCGAATGTGAAACCGTATTTTCCCCGTCCTTGTTCAGGCGCCGATGCTTTTTGGGGACATCCTTACTACAAGGCTTCAGCAAGGCCATGCAGACGCACGGGCTTGATCTGCAGTTCCCTATTGAATGGTTCCTGCATGCCGAAACCGTGATCCGCAATAGCTTCAGCTTTGAAAAACAGGCTTACCTATTGGCCGATCCCTATCCCTACCAGTACAATCCGGACGGAAGAGGCTACCTGCAGGCGGATGAATATCCTCGCGTATTGTCGGGAGAGGGGTGCTTCGTCGTTTTGGGTGACACCTCACGTCCGAGTATTCTCAGCGCGGAGGAAATGGGCTCCTTTGCTTTGTTCGACCATGATTCCATTGGCCGCCTGCAGAGTGAAAGCGTTATGATCGAGAGCCTTTACGCCCGGAATGATTGGCTGATCTCCCCGTCCTGCGAGACTCTGCCGGATTCCCCCGTTCCCGACGGACACGCTGTTTTCATCACGGCGCAAGGCCCGGAGAATTCCGCCATCCGGCCTGGTGATACTGTTGCCATTGCGATTCGCGCCGATGCCTCGGCGCTCACGGGAGATTTTACCCTTATGGGACTCAGCGGTCGTGCGCTTTTGGGCGGTCTTTTGGAACAGGTGGATTACCATTACCGATACGTCACGGTGGATCGTGTTCTGCAGGGAGAGGCCTACGAGCTGGTGATTTCAGAGTCGGATATGGCTGCCGTTCTGAATCAATCCCATGCCTACGCGGAGCTGGATATATACCTTCCCGAGACTGCTCCCCTGGAGGATTACCTGGATCTGTACCGAAGCATGCATAGCCTGACGAGCGCTCTCGGAAGGAGCGCAGTACTTGAAACAGACCCGAATCATATCACCTCGGGCAATCTGGATCGGGATCGCGGTGACGTCACCCTCAGACGCATGGGATATATCACCACGATTCTGATTCCCCTGCTCGCCATAGCCGCGCAAAGCGTATTGGCAGACAAGCGCCGTTCCGAATACGCGATCCTACATTCCCTCGGGCAAACCACCGGCCAGCGTGTTCTCTTCGACGCCGCAGAGACTTTGCTGACCACAGTTATCGCCGTTCTGGCTACCGCCATTGCCTGCCCCATAGGGTATGCGCTTACCGTTACCCTGGCAGAAAAGCTGGGAGCTTCCCTCTCTCTCGGCGCATTTCGCATTTCCCTGTACCTCGGACTTCTCGGGCTGACCGCCGTCTCGGTTGCCTTCTCGTGTAACGTTCGCAAGCACCGATCCATCATGAAAGGAAGTCGCCATGACCGTTCTTGAATGTCAATCCATTATCAAGCAATATAGCCTGTACGACCACGTTGTTACGGCGGTGAACCGCGCATCTTTATCTGTGGATGAGGGTGAATTCGTGGCCATTACGGGCGAATCCGGTTCGGGCAAGAGCAGCCTGCTCCATATTGCCGCAGGCTTGGATACACCGAACGCAGGCACCGTTCGCCTCTTGGGGCAGGATCTTTCTCGTATGAAGCCCGACGAGCTATGTCTGTTTCGCGGAAAGCACACGGGCTTCGTATTTCAATCCTACCGCTTGGTTCCCTATCTGACGGCTTTGGAAAATATTCTGCTCCCCATTTCGGCCACGGGACGAAAGCGTGAGCAGGTGGAGCATCGGTTGGCCTTTTTGGTGGATCGTCTTGCTTTAGGCGACCGGCTGAGCCATCTGCCCTCCGAGCTATCGGGCGGTCAGCAGCAACGGGTGGCTCTCGCCCGCGCGCTCATCCATCATCCCATGATTCTTTTCGGCGACGAGCCCACGGGAAACCTGGACCGAGCAACGGCGGAGGGGGTTACCGACCTGCTTTTGAATTTACGCAAGGAATTGAAGCAGACGTTGGTCATCGTTACCCATGACGAGGCCCTGGCCGCCCGCGCCGATCGGACGTATCGCATGACCGACGGAGAGTTGTACGTAAAAAGATAGAATACCGCAAACATTTGCCTCCCGTGACCCAAAGTCGCGGGAGGCATCATGTTACGTAATCATTTTTTGCGTTCAGGCACGATGAATATGAACACCAAGGAGCTGAGCAAGAGCATCATGGGATAGAACAAATGAGCGATCACTGCGAAGGCACCCAACTTCAGGCCCATGGCGCTGACGGCAGAAAGTGCCACCAGCATTTGCGCACCGTAGGGCAGGATGCCCTGAAAGATGCAGGAAAAGGTATCCAGAATGGAGGCGGTCTTTTTGGGGGAAATGCCGTATTCCCTTGCCATTTCCGAGGCGATGGGGTTTGCCATCACGATTGCCACCGTATTATTGGCCGTGGCTACGTCCATCAGCCCCACAAGGAGTCCAATACCAAGCTGGCCCGCTCTTTTCCCGCGGAACACGCGGCGGATGCCGTTGAGTAATGCTTGAAAGCCGCCTGCTTCACGGATAAGAGCGCAGAGGGCTGCCACCAGGATGGCCACCATCGAGGTCTCAAACATCCCCGAAACACCACCGCCCATGCTCTCCAGGAGCGCGGGGAAATCCATCGTCCCCGTGGCCAGCATGATCACGCATCCTGTCAGGATACCGACCATCAGGGTGATGAAAACGTTGATTCCGATCACGCCGCCGATCAACACCAGCACGTAAGGGATGATCTGAACGAGATTATAGGATCTGGTTTCCAACGGTTGAATATCCGTCTGCAGTGAGAGCAGAATGATCAACACAAGGGTTACAACAGCGGCAGGTAGAACAACGGCAAAGTTGGTGCGGAACTTATCCTTCATTGCGCATCCCTGACCGTTGCAGGCCGCGATTGTGGTATCCGATACAAAGGAAAGGTTATCGCCGAACATGGCGCCACCCACCACCGTGCCGACGCAAAGAGGCAAAGAAAAACCCGAGGTGGTGGAGATTGCCACTGCGATGGGAGTAATCAGCGTAATGGTACCCACCGAGGTGCCCATAGCGGTGGACACAAAGCAACTGACGACGAACAGTACGCAGACCGCGAATCGTGGCGGTACGATGGAAAGCACGAAGTAGGCCACGCTCTCGGCACTGCTTCGCCCAACCACGCCCACGAAGATCCCCGCCAAGAGGAAGATCAGCAGCATGGTGATGATGTTCTTATCTCCAACGCCGTGCCCCATCAGCTCCAGCTTTCTTTCAAAGCTAAGCCCTCTGTTCTGGAGACACGCCACCAGCAAAGCGACCAAAAAAATTACGACGATGGGAATCTTATAGAAGCCCATGGGAATTTTCAGAATATACTCAAAGGTAATTCCCAACCCGAGATACAGCGCAACAAAAATGCCGATTGGCAGAAGCGCCCATACGTTGCCCTTTTTCATGTAGCGGTTACCTGTCCTTTCAAAAACGCATCTATAGGAATTTCCAATGATGCTGCGTCCGGCAAGTCACGGATTTGCCGACGGCAGAATTTCCCCTGTATAGCTCCTTATTATACCACGAAACAGCTGCAATGTCAATAACAATGAAAAAAAACGGGATGTTCCACGGCAACTTGCCGCACCCCCAAAATAGCTTCGGCAATGCTTTTTATCCAAGCCGCAGGCAACATGCCGTTGATAATATACAACTTCTGCGAAATTAATGATACACACGCCCATGGGTGTGATGGAAAACACAGGCCGCCCATCCTTGTTGAACAATCATAAGCTGAACGCCAAAAAAATTGGGTTTAGCGGCAAAAATTAGTTACAAAGGAATTGAATTATTCACAAAATTATGTTATAATAATCCCATCCATCATCAATGGAAATAGAATTGGGTACAAAATCATGATAAAAAAGAAGAAAATCACCCTATCTACCACGCAGATCATACTGCTGAGCTTCCTCGTTCCCATCTTTCTTGGCAGTATCCTGCTGACATTACCCCTCAGCTCAGCCAACGGGGAGGCTGTGCCGTATCTCGATGCGCTGTTCACATCCACCACCTCCACCTGCGTGACGGGACTTGTGACCCTCCCCACGGCCTCCACGTGGAGTCTGTTCGGGCAGATCGTCATTCTGCTACTGATCCAGATCGGCGGATTGGGCATCGTCACCGTCGTATCGGGACTCATGCTCCTTCTCAACCGAAAAATGGGCATCGGTGATCGCTTGCTCATCCAGGATGCATTCAATCTCAACACCATGGAGGGACTTACCAAATTCGTCAAAAACGTGCTGTTCGGCACGCTGATCATCGAGGGAATCGGCGCGGTGTTGTATATGCTCGTATTCGTCCCGGAATTTGGCGCAAAGGGCATTTGGATCGCGGTGTTCAATGCGGTTTCTGCCTTCTGCAACGCAGGTATTGACATCATTGGAGAGAATAGTCTGTGCGACTACGCAACCCATCCTCTGATCAACGCCATCACCTCCGGACTGATCATTTTGGGTGGGCTTGGCTATATCGTATGGTGGGACGTACTGCGGGTCATCAAAAGCCGCACACGCAAAAACAGACGTCTATTCCGCCACTTGACCTTACATAGTAAGATCGCTATTACCACCACGGCCGGACTCATTCTGGTGGGCGCGATTCTGATCTTTGTCTTTGAATATGCCAACCCTTTGACCATCGGGGATCTATCCCTCTTCGATAAGATCCAGGTATCCTTCTTCCAATCGGTGACCACGAGAACAGCGGGCTTTGCCTCTGTTCCTCAAGAGAACCTGACCAATGCTTCATCTGCGGTATCGCTCATCTTGATGCTGATCGGCGGCTCCCCTGTGGGCACTGCGGGAGGCATGAAAACCGTCACCATCGCCGTTCTGCTTTGTTCGGCTTTGGCGACCATTCGCAACAAAAACAGCGCGACACTGTTCGGCCGATGCATTTCTGAGTCATCCGTCCGAAAAGCGGTGGCCGTCGTCGTGACCTTCCTCGGAATCTGCGCCACCTCCACCCTGTTCTTGATGGCAACAAGTCATGCATCAGCCCTGGATGCCGTGTATGAAACCGTCAGTGCAACGGCAACGGTAGGTCTTTCCAGGAATCTGACGGCAAGCCTTAACACGTTCGGAAAGCTTGTGATCATCGTAACCATGTATCTTGGCCGAGTCGGACCAATATCCTTGGCAGTGGCTCTGGGCAGTAAAAACGAAAGCCAAAATGTTGTAACCGAACCAACAGAAGAAATCAGTATCGGATAAAGGAGAACCATATGAAAGCAAAGAAAACCTACGCAGTCTTTGGATTGGGAAGATACGGGACAGCCGTAGCCAAAGAGCTGGTGGATAGCGGCAGAGAGGTCATTGCGGTGGATACCGACCAAAGGATCGTCAACGATGCGGCGGCCTATCTGCCCGTATGCAAGTGCGCCGATGTGACCGATGCGGAGGTCATCGCGCGTCTCGGCATCAGCCAGATCGATACGGTCATCGTCTGTATGGCAAGCAATCTGGAGGCGAGTGTGATGGCTGTCACGCTTTGCAAGGAAGCGGGGGTGAAAACCATAATCGCCAAGTGTGCCAACGAGATGCACCGCAAGATCCTGCTGCGTGTCGGTGCAGATCAAGTGGTATTCCCCGAGCATGAGTCGGGTATTCGTTTGGCCAAGAATCTGCTTAGTTCGGGCTTTATCGACATGATCTCGCTGTCAAAGGACGTGTCCATGGTAGAGATCGACGTAAAAGACGAGTGGCTTGGTAAAAACCTCATTGAGCTGAATCTCCGCAAGAAATACGGATTCAACATCGTGGCCGTCAAGAAGGGCGGCAAGGTGTCGATCAACGTCAACCCCGAGCAGGCGTTGGATGTGGAAACCACCTTGATCGTCATTGCCAACACCGCGAAGCTCGGGAAGCTGAAATAATAGGACGTTCCACGTCCCCGCCAAACGCAGGAAAGGCACCGCCAAGGGGTACTTTCCATAAAGCAGGTTTTACCTGCCGATAGAAAATCATCTTCGTAGGGGCGTTCTGTGAACGCCTGCGGGCGAACGCAGTTCGCCCCTACGGGAAAGGACAGAGAACATGAAAATTCTCTGTCCTTTTTTCACACGCCTTGCCCCGCAAGGTATAGTGTGTTACACTTTTAGATGCACTATCGGGCGGCAACATAGCCTTCCTCCGAGATGCCATCCGCAAGCGGATGCGGTGGCACGCGAGAGCGTGACGGAAGGAGCCCGCGTAACTTTGAATTTGTACTAATTCTATCGTAACGCGCTCTCCCTCACCCGACTTCGTCGGGAGCTCCCTCCCGGAGGGAGCCTTTGGTTTGTGCGTCCTGAAAGTCTGTCAATTTTCCTGACAAGCACTGCTTTTGCGGACACAAAAGCGAACTACGCATTCTTTTGAGCTATTCGCTTTTCAATCTCGCCCAGGTCAAGCGGTTTATATTCGTTCAGTTTTTTCTTGTTGTATTCCTTTGTAAAATAATTAACCATTTCGCGCATAGTTTTATTATAATCACGGAGTTCTATGTGGTTGTATGTGTCAAAATAAATATGCTTGGCTTTTTCAATCAGATCATCTAATCCCTCTGTTTTTCCAAGACGAAACATACAATTTGCAATATCCAAAAGCGTTATGGCGTGATTCGCATGTGTACCTCCTATGGGATATGCATCAAAGCCCTGCTTGTCGGAATACATAAATCGTTCAATAACGTCCACACTTTCTTGAAAATGA
>SVRS01000005.1 GCA_015064695.1 Oscillospiraceae bacterium
GGAATATGTAGTGGCGGGCCCCGTTGTCCAGGATTCTGCGCAAGGCCATATTCCGTCCGGCGGATTTCGATCCGAGTACAGGCTCCCAAATACCAACGGTTCCGTTTACCACGGAATTGCCCCGTAGGGTACAGCTGTTCACATGACGCACGTACACGTCCTGCAAAGCGGAGTCCATTCCCACCCAAAGCGGGTCGATCTCCAACCGCATGTCGTATTGAGGGCTCAGGCCGGTTTTGCCGTAGTAGCCTTCGCGGATCCTAAGATCCGTGAGTATGCTTTTCGAAAATTGTTCCGAGTCGTTATTGTATTGGGTAAACCCAAGAGTCACGCCGGTTCTGGGGATGCTGTCCCACCCGGGGACACAGCTACTGAAAACGTAAAGATCGTACTGGCCGTCGTCCTCTAACTTGTATTTCTCCTTAACGGTCACCTCGCAGTTTCCCAGGGCTTCAAAGGCCTTTTCAAAGAACAGGACCTCCGAACCGAGCACTAGAACCGATACAGGATTCGAGTCGGGACCCGCCACCGAGAAGCTGTTGTCGATCTCCAGCGCATCCTCCACGTCCACCAGCAACGTGGCGGATTCAAAGGTGGCCGCCGTGGCATCGAATTTGACCGTCGCAGGCTCTCCGTTGGGGCAGGAGACAGTTTGGGTTTCTACCACCTCCCCGTCGATGCACAACCCTGCAGACACCTCACGATCCTCGCCGTAGCTGACGAGGGTTCCTTGAAATTTTCCCGCCGTGTGGGTCAGTTCGGTCACCGCAAGGTTTTTCTCCCCGCGGCGCATATCGACGACCTCCACGTTTTCCACATCGGCAAATTCGGTGTCGGTGTATAGGATCACCTGGGCAAGTCCGATACGGGAGGACGCTTCCCGCACCAGCTTCATGGTCTCATAAAGATTCATTCCGCCGTATCCGCAGGTGGCGTTGTCCAGTGCATCCAACGCCTCGGACACATTTCCGCCCAAGACGAGACAGGCAGGAGTGTCCGACGCCACAATGACCGTCATGGAGGCGCAAAGCCCGCTTTCGGCCAAATCCTTGGCTTTTTCCACGGCGGCGTTAAAGCGGCTGACCCCGTCCTGCTCGGTCAGCATGCTGGCCGATGCGTCGATGACCACGATCTTGCCCGAAAACTGACCGATGGTCATAGCGGGCTGCATGGCCGAGACGGCAAACAAGGACAGAATGATGAGCTGAAGCAAAAAGGTTAGAAAGACGGATGCACGCTTGATGGGGAGCCGCTTTTTGAGGAATTTTTCGCTGAGGCGCCATAGGTAGGTGTCCGATACGGCTCGCTCTCGATACTCCCGCTTGATGACATAGAGGAGAATCAGTACAGGGATGGCGAGCAGAAGCAAAAGTCCCCACAGGTTTGGAAAAATCATACCATCACCCCCGCCGATACGGCCTTGTCGAAGAGCATCTGCTCAATGGGTTCGTCGGTGCATACCGTGATGAATCCCACCCCGCGGGAGGCGCAGAAGCTCCGAAGCTCGTTTTGGTGGTACTCAAAGGCCCGGCGATACGCCTTCATATGTGCATGGCTGAAATCCGCGCGATAGTCCAGAGAGCGGTTTTCGCTGTCGGTGAGTGTAAGCTGTCCCCTGATTTGAGGATTCATCTCGTCCCTCGACAGTACGCGAATGAGATGCACCTCCCGCCGTTTTTGGATCATGCAATCCACCGCCTCTTTCCAGGAGTCATCGGTGAAGAAATCCGAAATCAGCACCGAAATCCCGCCGATGGAGCTGCTTTCATTGAAATTATTGATGGCATCCCCCAACCGGGAAGTCCCCGTGCAGGTGAGGGTTTCAAGTTGATCGGCGGCACGGTAGAAGGCATCCTTTCCGATGACGGTTCCTGTAAGGTCATGGCAGAAATCGTCGTGGATGCCGTAATAGGTTACGCGATCCATGGCCTGCACCGCCAAAAAGCCCAGCGCAGCCCCCAGTCGGAGTGCTGTGTAGGATTTGGCGGGAGTCCCCCAATCCATGGACGCTGAAGCGTCGATGTAGATGCGGTGGTGAAGCTGGCGTTCATCCACGAACAGCTTGAGGTAGAGCTTGTGGAAGCGGGCGTAGAGATTCCAGTCCACCCGTTTCAGTTCGTCCCCCTCGGTGTAGGTGCGGTAATCCGCGAACTCTGCACTGCTTCCGTAGGCGCGTGAGCGGCGGTTGCCGCCGAACAGGCCGTTCATCAGATTTTGGATGCAAAGGTCGTGGCCTTCCAGCATGGCGATGAAATCTTGGTCTATGATTCGTTTCATGGCAATATTATTTTTGAGAAATACTCTGAATCAGCTTGCGGATGCAGTCGTCGGGGGTGAGCTTGTCTGTCACAGCGGCGTAGCTGGGCTTGATGCGGTGGCGCAGAACGGGGAAGGCCAGGGACTCAATGTCCTCAAAGGCCACGTTGTATCGCCCGTTCATGAGCGCGCGAACCTTGCCCGCCGTGATGAGAGCCTGAGCCGCGCGGGGGCTGGCGCCGAAGCGGATGTATTTTTTGGCGCAATCGGGACTGTCGGGCAGTTCGGGATGGGTGGCGCAAACCAGCCGCATGGTATAGCGCATGATGGGCTCCATGATGGGAATTTCCTTGGCGCAGGCACGCATGGCCAACAGATCCTCGGCTGTGACGACCGCCTCGGCTGTTTCCTCCATGGTCTTTTGGGTTATGGACACGATGTTGTAGAGCTGATCCGCCGTGGGAAATTCTACGTTGAGCTTGAACATGAAGCGGTCTGTCTGTGCTTCGGGGAGGGGATAGGTGCCGTCCTGCTCAATGGGGTTTTGGGTTGCCAGAACGAAAAAGGGCTCGTCCAAGGTGTAGCTCACACCCGATACCGTAACCTTGTGCTCCTGCATGGCTTCCAAAAGGGCGGACTGGGTTTTGGGGGTGGCGCGGTTGATCTCGTCCGCCAGAACGATGCCCGCGAAGATGGGGCCCTTCTTGAAGATGATGGCGGAACGGCCATCGGGATAGGTTTCCAGCACGTTGGTACCCGTTACGTCGGCGGGCATCAGATCGGGGGTGAACTGGATGCGGGAGAAGGGAAGGGAAAAAGCCTGTCCCAGAGAGCGAACCAGACGAGTTTTACCGACGCCGGGAACGCCCTCCAGGAGGACGTTTCCTCCCGCAATCATGGCGGTGACGGTGTCCCGCACCACCTCGTCCTGCCCCACCAGATCCTTTTGAATCTCCTGAATGATCCGCTCGCATTGATTGGCAAAGTTTTCCATTTGATTTTCCATGGTGTATATCTCCTTTACTTTCTCATTTTCTTAAACTGTCCAAGTATGCGTTCATAGCCGCCACCACCTCCGGTGAAAGAGTACCATTCTCGGCCTTCTGTAAAAAATCGGCCATGTAGGCGGCGTACACGTCGCCGTATGGTACAAGTTCGCCGGAGAATGGATCGGAAATCACGTCTTTCATGTCGGTGACGCCGTTTTCATTTCCTGATCCGTCGCCTCCCATGTTGTCTTCGCCTTCTCCGGTGTTATCACCCGGCAATTTTTCTCCCGTGTGATCGCCTGTGGAGTCTCCCGATGCATCCCCCGTTGAATCCTCTTGGGAAGATGACGGTTGACTTTCGCCCTCGCTGCCCGACGGTTTGGCATCTTCCAAAGCATCTTCCATCTGTTGGCCAAGCATATCGGCGGCATGTTGGACACGGAGGGCGGTATTGATTTCGACTTCGGCTAGATCCAAAACTCCTTTCAAGGATTTCGCAGGGTCGCGGAGACCGTTTTCCATATTTTGGAGCGCTTGATGGAGTAAATCGTCGGGGGACGTGCCGGATTGTTTCAGGGCATCCCGGATTTGATCTGCGATGGCCGCCTGCTTGGCGGGATCCTCCTCCATCAGCTCTTGCAGACCGTTCAGAGCCGACGAAACCCCGGACGGGTTTCCTTCTTCAATGGCCTCGCCCAGCTCTTGGAGATCTTCAAATTCCTGCAAGGCAGCTCCGATCTCGTCCTTGGTGATCTCTTGATCCACCCGCTCTTGAATGGATGCCTGGGCGTCCTTCAGATCCTCGGCGTAGTCGCGGTCGTTTTCGGCGTCCTCCAGCTGATCTTCCAGGTCATCGATAATCTGGGACAGATCATTGTGCAGATCTTCCTCCACCTCGCTGTCATTCAGTAGCTGATGGAGACGATTGATGACGTCGTGACGGCTGAACAGGTTAATCTCCGGGACAAATAAAAGCGCTGCAGCGCAGATCAGCAGAACGGCACACAGGATGGATTGTATCCTGGATACCCGCAAGCGCAGACTTTTGGGTGAAACCTGCTGTAAGCGGTTCACCGTGTCCTCCCGTTGGAGTTTGGCGACGGGGGCATCGCTCTGTTCCAGCTCCAGCATGGTCTCCACACGCTCCGAGAGTCCCAGTTTATCCAGGCGCCTCGCCAAGCTCCGTTTGGAGGGACGGTACGCCAGCAGAAAAAACAGCCCCAAGCTCACAGCAAAGACCCCTGCGAAAATCAGAAAGATCCACAACTCGGGGATCAGCCAAGGAAGGAGAATATGGACTCCCCCAAGGATGATGGCGACCCCTGCGGCAATCATTCCCGCCGATAGGGTGGCGCGAAGGAAGGCTTCGGCGTTTAATCGCCGCTTGAAGGGCTTTAGGGCGGTTTTGATGTTCATGGTAAGGCTCCTGTCTTTGAATTTCATATACATTTTACCATCTTGACTCTATTTCCGAAACACCTTTTTGGCACGACTTTGTGAACGTTCGGTAACAAAAGAATCACCAAAGAGAGACGAAAAGGCAACGAAATCATGAAGAAAACAGCCACAAGCGTGGCTGTTGGGCTTATTCATACTAATCCTGAAATAAATCCTTGATATATCCCAAATCTCGTAGGGGCGACCTTTGGTCGCCCGCGGGCGAACACAGTTCGCCCCTACAGAAGTTTTTTCAATGTTTTGAAGAGGATTAGTATCAGGCGTTCGAAGAGATGCATCCCGGATCATGGAGGGAGGCGAAGGTCTCCTTTCGGCGGGTTACGGAGGTTCGGCGGAAATCCAGGGGCGACATTCCCGCTTCACGGCGGAAGAAACGGTAAAAATGCTGTTCCGAGCTAAATCCCAGGCGTTCGGCGAGCTCGGATAGCCGAATCTCGGTGAAGGCCAGGTAGTATTGCGCTCGATCCTTGCGTGCGCTGGCCACGAAATCATGATACGTCCCGCCGCTGTAAGTGCGGAAGATACGCTGGAGCTTGTTTTTGTTGATGCCGAAGCTTTTGCAGACATCTTCCATGCGGCATGGGTGGGAAAGATCGCTGTGGATGCGGATGACTATGTCCCGATAGGTGGCAAAGGTGACCGAGGTGTCCACCGTGGCGCGCTGCCGATGGGCGTACAGGGTTTCCAGCCCCACGAGAATGTCCATGAAATGGGAGCGGATGCGGCAGGACCAACAGAAATCGGGATCGGGATCCTCCAAGGCCGATGTGATGGCCTCACAGGAGGCAAAACTGGCCTCCATTTGGCCCATACTCATATCCATGCGCTTCAGCTCGGCATGGGTCTCCATAAAAGGGGACAGAGCGAAGAGGTGATGGGCTTCGGCCAGCATGGAGTAGACCTCGCTATCCAGTGTGGCGGGGCGCATGTTGATGTTAATGAAGGTGGGGGAGAAGATGACGTTATAGACCTCGGCACCCTCCATTTCGTGGGTCAAGGTCTCGCTATCCCGCAGGCAAACCGCCACGGGGGCTTGCACAGCAAAGGAGACAAGGGAGCCGTCCCTTGCGCGGATGGTGACCTGTCCCGTGCCGCTTTTGATGAGGACAAGCGAAAAGTAGCCCGAATCCGCAGGGGCAGAGCAGGGAATTTCGTCAAGGGCGGCGTTAAACAGAATGGTTCTTTTTAGCTTTTCCGAGGTGCGGGTCAGTTGCATGATGCTCTCCTTTCCGATTGATCGTTCCGTGGGTAGTGTAACACATTTTGGGGGCGAATGCAATACCTTTTTGGCACAATGTGAAGATAATTGCACATAGTATGGACGTAGCTTCATTTCAAAAAGGACCGATTGTGCAGAAATTGTGCCATTTTGGTATTTCGCCTCTCATTTTATTATGCTATAATGAGTCTATCAAGCCAAATCTCACCCCAAAAGAAAGGAACAACCATCATGAAAAAATATCTGCTGAAAACCTGCTCAAGGACAATGGCGGTATGCCTGCTTTTGTCTGCACTGGCCGCTTGTAACCCGGAAGTCCCCCCTGCCGACGGTACGGGGACATCGGACGGCGTGTCCTCCGGAATCGTGAGCGATACGGTTTCCGAAACCGAAACAGTTGAGGATCTATCCGTCCACTACAAAACTCCCATCATCTGTAAAAGCGGCGATACGCCCTTCTACGAGGGGAAAACGGCGGAGGAGCTGTATGCGATCTATGAACAATGCGACGCTGGGGAAAGATCCGCGCTGGTGACCGGCACGGGACGGTTTTATTGTGCCTACGAAGGTGAGGCGAATCCTTTTGTCTCCTTCTACGATAAGAAGAATTCCTTTGTCTCCTTCTACGATAAGCGCAAGGGAGAATTTTTCCCGCTGTGCGAAGATCCGCAATGCGGAGGGGGAGAGGACTGCGTTTGGAACGGGATGTGTGGGCTTTCCTACGCCTCCGCAGATCATATTTACTTTCAGGCAAGAAACAGCGAGGGCGATTTTGCGCTCTATCGCAGTGACCTCGCGCGTCAAAACGTTGACAGGCTCATGAGCTTTACCCGTGAAGAATACATCCAGGTTTACAACCCCGATGGAACTCCCTTGGGGGATGCCACTTGGCTTTCGAGCATGAAAATACTGTATGAGCAGGGGGATTGCGCATACTTTGCGTCCCTGTTCTTTGCCGACGGGGGGTACAAAAGACGCTTATGCGTCATGGACATGAGCACCCGCAAGATCACGGCCATTTCGGGGGACAAGGACATTGGCGTCATAGAGATTCTGGGGGGGCGTGTTATCTATTCGCTGGCAGAGGATCCCTACAACTTGTATGAAACCGATCTGACCTTTGAAAATTCCGAGATGATTCTGGAAAATGTGGAGATCGCCCTATGCTCCGGGCAGTATCTGATCCTGCACAAGAAGGACGAGAATTATATGACGAATGCCTATCAATCCTACTGTCTGAACACCGGTGAGACGGTTGAGCTGGGAGAGTTTGAGGCTATCCTGAGCATGACCTTCTACCTCTCCGGCGATTATCTCTACTATACTCGAGCTCTGTCGGATGACGAAATCGCCAATGACCCCATACGTAACTACTACACCTATCAGTGGAAGGACCTGACGGATGACGGATATCCGTTTGTCAATAATGGCCAAACACGGGGCGGGGGTCGGGTGTACCGCATCAAGGTAAGTGAGGCAAATCCCCGGGAGGAATGTGTCCTGCAACTGACCTACAAGGACGTGCCCGTACGCATCCAAAATATTGAATTGGACGGCGATGTGATCTACGTTGCCTTCCATAATTACGAGGGGTTCAAAAATTATTATAACAAGAAATTTGAGGGAAATGTGAAAGAGACCTTGTGTTACGGGATAGTCGATCTGCAAAACGGGACCTTTACCCTTCTGAATATGACAGAGAAGGAGTAAGCCGGTGGTCTTACAAGCATTGTAGATCGTGCTGAAAATGTTTTGGATTGTGACTTGACGAACAATATAGAAGGTGTATAATAATGGTAGCATGATCGTCCTACGCGGGCGGTCATGCTGTCGTTTTTATAATGTGAAAAAGCAAGCCGGCTCAAAAATGAGCTGACTTGCCATTTTTTTATTTAGTCAGAGCGGTTAATAGAGGGCTTTTCGTGAGTATGAGCTCCCGAAAAACAATCTCCTTCGCGGCATTTCGGATATTGCTCATCGCCTGTACCCACCGAAGCTGAACGGTTATCTTGTGTCCTTGCGATATATTGTGACTCCTCTCAGCATAATGATTCCGCTTGTGCAAGTATTGACAAAGATCCCAATCTATGGTATGATATAGGCGATTCGACGAAATCCGAACGAGCAAAAGACGGGAAGGGGAGGACAGGAGATGATTCCGTACTACGCATTGGTTTTGATTCCCTATGGAATCTTTCTGGCCCTGTCCGGCAGGCGGAAAGTAAGTTCTGCGCTTTTGCGCGGCGTAACGCTGACGGTCTTCTTTTCTATCCTTTTCTGCCTCCTGGCTCTTCGCGATGAAACCTGTGGAATTGACCTGGCTCGGTACGCGCTGAAGTATGACGAGGCGGCCAATGCATCCTGGGCGGAGGTGTGGAGGTCTGAAAAGGATACGGGCTACTACCTGCTCCAAAAGCTGTTTCGCACCTGCACAGCAGATTTCGGCCTGTTCCTTGCCGTGGTTGCATTCCTTTCGTTGGTCGGCCTTTGGATCTTTTACGTGCGGGAAAGCGGCCACGCACCCTTGACTTTGGTGCTTTTCTTGACGGTCGCTCCGTTTACCATGTTTTTTTCAGGCTTGCGGCAAATTCTGGCCATGGCTTGGACGGTGCCCGCCTTGTGCTTTGCCCGCGACAATAAGCTTTTTCGCTTTCTTTTTGCCGTGGCGGCTGCGAGTCTGTTTCATATGTCGGGCATTGTGTTGCTCCTTCTGTATCCGGCCTGCCGCATTCGGATCACCCCAAAGTGGTTTTACGGCCTTGCACCGACGATGGCGGCGGTACTGTTTTTGAATAAGCCTATTTTCCGTTTGTTCATGCAGATCACGGGCTACGATACCTATGACATGTCCGACACGGGGGCGTACACGGTGTTGATCCTGCTGGTTCTGTTTACGGTTTACGTGTTCGTTGTTCCCGATGAGTCCCTGATGGATAAGGATACGGTTGCTTTGCGGAATCTGCTGGTTCTGTCTGTCTTTTTGCAATGCTTTGCGCCGGTGCATACGTTGGCTATGCGGGTCAACTACTATTTTCTGCTTTTCGTACCCGTTCTGATCTCACGTATTCCCGACCGCGCGAGCCGTCTTTGGCGGCCTGTTGCACGGGTGTCGGTGTGGGTCATGTTGCTCTTTTTTACCGGTTGGTTTTTCTTGCAGGCCCATATGGGGGCGGACAAGCTCCATGTATTTCCCTACGTTTTTCGCTATGCATGACGCATTTTTCGGAAAGGAGATCGCCTATGACGATTGTACAGATCAACGCAACCTGCACCGCAGGCAGTACGGGAAGGATCTGTTGCGAGGTCAGCCGTTTGCTGGACGGACGGGGCGTTGAAAACTATATTCTCCATACGCAGGGTGGCTGTGATCATCCCTGCGGTATCGAATACGCGGGGTATGCTTATCTGAAGCTCCAGGCTCTGCGTTCCCGTGTGACGGGAAACTACGGCTTTCTTTCCCAACAAGCGACCCGTCGCCTTTTGCGGGAATTGGATCGGATCAGGCCGGATGTGGTACATCTGCATAACCTGCACGGCCATAATGTTCATTTGGGGATGCTTATGGACTATTTGCGTGAAAGAAAAATCAAGGTGTTCTGGACCTTTCACGATAGCTGGGCGTTTACCGGATACTGCCCGTGCCCCGATGCCGTAGAATGTACCGCATGGCAGGAGGAATGTCGGCAATGTCCGCTGAGTCGTCGGTTCTGTTGGGTTGGGGACAGAAGCGCCCAACTGTTTCGGCGGAAGCATGCATTGATCCGGAATATGGATCTGACGGTGATTACGCCATCTCGTTGGATGGCTGAACAGGTACGCAGATCCTTCTTTTGTGAGTATCCCTGCTACGTGATCCGGAACGGCTTGGATACAGCCGTTTTCCGTCCCACGGAATCGGATTTTCGCGTGCGTTACGGCTTGGAAGGGAAGAAACTGTTGCTGGGCGTAGCCCGGATGTGGAGCGTTCGCAAGGGCTTGGACGTTTTTTCGGAGCTGGCGGAGAGATTGGACGACGCATATGAAATCGCTTTGGTAGGCGTGGATAGAAGGACAGCGGCCGGGCTTCCTCGTCGTATTCGTTGTCTGCCTCGAATGGAGTCCCCGACTCAACTGGCGGCCGTTTATACGGCGGCGGATCTTTTTATCAATCCCACGCGTGCTGAGACCTTGGGAATGGTCAATCTGGAGGCCCTGGCCTGCGGGACACCCGTGGTGACCTTTGACACGGGAGGAAGCCCTGAGTGTCTGGACGAGACCTGTGGCCTCGTAGTGCCCAAGAATGACGTGGATGCCCTGGTGGATGCCATTCATCGCTTGACGTTCGCGGAGACCTGTAGCCCCGAGGCTTGCCGTGCCTTTGCAGAGAGGTTTTCTGCGGAGAAGGTTTTTCAAAAATATCTTACCCTGTATGGATTGGAATTATGAATCAAGTACAACAAAAGCAATTTGAACTGCTGAGCTGCTTTGTGAGACTTTGTGAGAAGCTGGACATTCCATATTATCTGGTGTGCGGGAGCGCCTTAGGTGCCGTAAAGTATGGAGGCTTTATTCCCTGGGACGATGACGTGGACGTGGGACTTTTGCGTTCGGATTACGAGCGCTTCCTGCGGGAAGCCCCGGCCCATTTGCCCGAGGGCTTGTTTTTGCAAACCTTTCGGAGCGACCCTGCCTATCCCAACCTGTTCGCTAAGCTTCGCGATGACCGTACAACGTTCGTGGAGCAGGCGGTAGCACATCTGCCCATGCACCACGGCATATTCCTGGATATTTTTCCGTTGGACGGATATCCCGAGGAACCGCGGGAGCAGAAACGCCTGGAGCGCCGGAAACGCCGATATCAGAGATGGCTCCTGGCGGCCTTCGACGGGCGGTACAGCCGATACAAGCTGAAAACCCGGTTGGCGGTAGGGCTCATGCGAGCCTTGGGAATGCATAAACGAACCGCCAAGATCCTGGAGCGGTACGAAAAGACGGTATCCGTGTACGACCCGAACGTGTCCTCGGTGATCTGCAACCACGGAAACTGGCAAGGACGGCGGGAGTATGCTCCACGGCATTGGTATGGCGCGGGAAGAGCGGCGGTATTCGAGGGATTATCGGTACGGATCCCATCCAAGGCGGAGTCGTATCTGATACAAAAATACGGTGATTACAAGGTGGATCCGCCTCCTTGCGAGCAGATCGGCCATCACGTGTGCATAGCGGTGGACACGGAAGCTCCGTATACCGTAACAGAGCGGGGAAGAAGTCGCCGTCTCGTATGCTTGGCTCACTACGATCTTCCCGATCATGCAGACGAGGAACGGCGGGTATGCCATCCTGCGGCCCTGTCAAAATGTACGTATCTGTTCGATTGCTTCGTCCGCTTGGGATATCCGCTGTATATTCTGTCCGCCTCGCAGACCCGCGGAGAGCGGACGGTTGGCGGATCCCTTCGGCGGTTGGACGAGAAAAAACTGCTGGAGATGCTTCCTGCGTGGGGCAGGAGAGGGCGTGTTCACAACGGTATTGGCCGAGTCCTGTTTTCTGTGCGATTGTTTTTCCGACTGATGACGCTCGTTGGAAAGGGCGATACCGTATGGGTCTATCATTCCCTGGGGCTTATGTCGGTGGTTCGGTGGCTCAAGTGCTTCAAACGGTTTCGGTTGATCCTGGAATTCGAGGAGCTTTACGGGGACGTTCGCGGCATCGGTTCCGTATCCCGGCGCGAGCTTGGTTTCGCACGGCTGGCGGATGCGTATATTTTTCCCACAGAGGCTTTGCATGAGCGAGTGAATACAAAAGGGAAGCCCTATGCGGTGGCTCACGGCGCATATACGTTGCCCTCGGTTTCGGGGGCCTCCGAGCCTGAGCGGGATGGAATCCACGTGGTTTATGCGGGGACGCTGGATCCTCATAAGGGCGGTGTGTACGCGGCGATGGATGCGGCCACCCATTTACCCAAGGGGTATCACGTCCATATTTTGGGAACGGGTACACCGCAGCAGGTTCGGGATATGCGGACATACCTGGAGCAGGTGAAGCTTGCCTGCGCCTGTGAGCTGACTTACGACGGCGTTCTGCACGGAGATGCCTATTCGCGGTTTCTGCAGGGCTGTCATATTGGCCTCAGTACGCAGGATCCCCGAGGTGCATTCAATGCGACCTCATTTCCCTCGAAAATCCTGCCGTATATGGCCAACGGACTCCGTGTGGTCAGTGCGCGGATCCCGGTGGTGGAGCAATCGCGGGTGGGCGGCGAGCCGGTGTATTATGACGAGCCAACGCCTACGGCCATTGCAAGGGCGATTCGCTCCGTTGGGCCGCACGACGAGCGCCGAGGCCCTGCCGTGATTGCCGAGTTGGATCGGGCGTTTCTGACGGATCTGAAGCGGCTGATGGATGCCGACACGGAATGATTGGCGATGGATAAATAAAAACGAACGCACCGTTCGGTCAAAATGACCGAACGGTGCGTTCCTGGTTTGAGGACACCTTTTGGACACCCTCGGGAGAAATCAGGTCGCGGCGTTATACTTTTCCAGCTTTTTCAAAAGCGAGGTAATGCCGTTTTTGACAGACTTAAGGGCACGGGTGTTTTCGGAGGCAACCGAGGAGTTGTTGGTGGGCAACAGGCAGGAGGCGATGTTGGCGAAGGCGTTGTTACTACCCAGGTTGTAGTAGTAGGCCAGGTCACAGGCGCGGTTCTCCAGGATCATATCGATCATAGGACCGGACTCCACGTCCTTCGCGCCCTTGGTCTTCAGGTTGATCTCGTAGTACTGCTTCGTCAGCGTATCTACGGAGTAGCAGGCCATGGCCTCGAGCATACACTCAACCATGAGCAAATCGTCATTCGTTACACTCTTGGGGATGGAAACCATGCTGGCGGTGGCATGCATCAGGCTATGGTAGCCATCCTGCTGCTGGTTGAACTTAGGGAAGGGCAGAATGCCGAAGTCCACATCGTAGCCTCGGACACGGGTAACGCACTGCAGACATTCACCGAAGAACAGGGCGTGGTTCTCACCGAAGCACTTCTTACCGGCCTCCTCAACGCCGACGGAGACCTCATTCATGTTGATGGTGTATTCCGCAGAAAAGATCTGCTTGCATATATCGGCAATATCCTGGGTACGCTCAATGTTCAGCTCGTAAAAGGGAATATCCTCCTCGTCCTTCTGACAGAGGGTGATACCGCCTGCGATCAGCAGACAGGGGGCAACGTCTTGGGTATAGGCGAAGCCGCAAATATCCGAGTCATAACTCAGTGATCCGTCGCCATTCTTATCCTGGACAGATCTCTGCTCAAAATCCAGCAGCTTGTCCATGGTCCACTGACCGTTATCAACCAGCTCATAGAGATTGGGAAGCTGGCTATCGGTAGCAAGGGACTTGTTGAACATGATGGCGAAGGTGGCATCGTTATCCAAGGTCATCAGATCGCCCGTTGCGAAGAACAGCATTTCGTTGACCGAGAGATTTTTGGCCATGTCGGTATCCCACCAGGATTTGTTCAGATCGATGTAATCAAACTGGTCGGAATTCAGATCCCAGATATAGTTGCTGGTGGCGAAGGATGTAGCGGAGGAAACGTTGGAGACAATAGCCAGGAAGTCTCCGCTGGGGGCGGCTACCTCATTGGTGACGGCGGTGTAGGAATCACTTACGGCGTACTCTTTGATGGAGACGCCGTACTTCTGCAGAATGCGGTCGTTTCGCTCAAACACAGCGTAACTGATGTTGTCGGAGCTGGTCGTGTTGCTGTCTGCGAAGATCTCCACGGTACTCCAGGATCCCTCATCGCGGGTCAAGAAGCATAACTCGGTGTTATTGTAGCGAGTATCGGGAATATCCAAAACCTCCAGGGTGTTTTCTTCGTTGTTGGTATCGGTCTGGGGGCGGGTGCCGGACTCATCACCGCTTTCGCTACCGTTTGCACAGGATGCCAGCGCGGCCGTAATCATGACAGAAGCCAGCAGAGCACATATAATTCGTTTTAACATAAAAACCTCCATAACTATAAGAGTGATGTAATTATTATATCATACTTTTCAAAAAAAAGCAATAGCCTGATGAAAACTCCCGTGAAAAACACGGGAGCTTCGGTTGATACGATTGGAAATTAAGGATTGGCTTGCACGGCCGGAACGGGCATGGTGTCATATACACGGACGTAGTCCACGAATACCTCTGCGGGCATATCCGCAATGCATTCGGGAGAGCCGCCGCCGGACCACTCGGCGGATTCGCAGGTCAGCTTGATGTAACCGTCTGCGGGACAGGCCTCGCACTGGTTGGCCAAGATGAAGCCGGAGAGCATGCCGTCGATATAGAAATAGTAGCCAGTCTCGTTGCGGAGCATACCGAAGGTGTGGTATTCGCCGTCATAAATATCGATTTTGGTGAGTAGAGAAGGGGGAGCGGACTTGTGGGCGGCGCCGTAGCCGTCCCAGTGCAGATTGTGATTGTATATGCCGTTCTGATTGTCGATGCTCTCGATGATGTCGATCTCCACGCCGTCGGTGGCTCCGTTTACCTCGCTACTCACGTTGCCGCACATCATCCAGAAGGCGCCCCAAGCACCGTGGTGCGGGGTAAATTTCATACGGGCCTCGTAGTAGCCGTAGCCGTAGGCAAAGCGTCCCAGGGTACGAACGGCGCCGCAGTTGACCAGCTGTGTGGTTTCGTCCCACTCCATTTTCAGCACCAGATTGCCCTCGCCGTCCACGTAGGACAAGTCGTTTTTCCATTGGCTCTTACCTTGCCGTTCCCATTCGGGGCATTTTTCCCACTTGGTGGCATCCAGCTCGGTTCCGTCGAAATCATCACTGAATACCGGAGTAGCCTCCGCATTCACGGCCTTATCCAGGGTTTCGGGCAGGGAGGAATATACGCGGACGTAATCAACCAGGATGTCGTTGGGCAGCAGATGATCCATAGAGCCGTCGGTTGCCCCGCAGGCAAGCTGCAGATATCCATCCAGCGCACAGGGAGTCAAACGGCGGGAGGGAAACGTGGCAGACTCTACGCCGTCCACGTAGAAGGTATATCCATCCTCCGAGCGAAGAACACCGAACGTGTGGAACAAGCCGTCGTAAATATTGTTTGCGGTGTGGACGGCCGGGGTAGAGGATTTATTTTTCTCCGGATTCCAGCTCAGAACGTGGGAATAGGGGGCGGTATTGGAAGCTTGGCTCTGAACGACGGAAATTTTCGTGCCGTCTGCGGCGGCTGTCGCGGTGGGATCCCCGGCGATGATGCTGAACCCGCCGGTGGTTCCGGGCGTGGAGAATCGGATGCAGGCCTCGTAGTAGCCGTAACCGTATGCAAACAGGCCCTCGCTCTTGATGGCACCGCCCTTCAGCTTGCCGGTGGCCTCGTCCAGCGTCATGCTCAAAACCAAATGTCCGTTTCCGTCCAGGGACGAAAGCTCGTCTTCCCAGATGGCTCCGTCAGGACTTTCGCCCT
Organism: Oscillospiraceae bacterium; assembly: GCA_015064695.1. GTDB lineage: Bacteria > Bacillota > Clostridia > Oscillospirales > CAG-272 > CAMEON01. Next base: position 15,373 of record SVRS01000005.1, read on the forward strand.
CGGGGCATTTGGTCCACTTGGTGGCATCCAGCTCTGTACCGTCGAAGTGATCCTCAAACAGAATACGGCAATCTGTTTCTCCCTCGGTGGTTTCTTCGGTGGTGGTCTTTTCTTCGGTCATGGCCTGGGTTTCCTCCTTCGTATCGGGGCTTGTGACCTCGGCGGTCACGTCTGCAGTAGTTTCAGGGGGGGCATCGGTCTTGTCGGTGCAAGCCATAGTCAAGGCCGCAGCACAGAGCAGGGCGGCCGTAATGATGTAAAGCTTCGGCTTTTTCACAGTGTCTTTGCTCCTTTCGGTTTGCTCGGGGATGGAATGCCATATGCGGTCGCAGTTCGCGATGGCTTTGGCAAAACCATGTCTATTATACCATGTTTCCCCTTGGAAAACAATTCATGTTTTTACCAAAAATGCCCCCCCTCAACAAGGCATAATGCCGATTAGCAGGCTTAAAAAAGGCGGGGGAGCATCCTTTCGGAATCTCCCCCGCGAGATACGGAGTATCAAATTACATGCTGATATCGTAAGCCATGTTGTAGAGACGCTCGATCTTAGCGGCTCTTGCCTCGCAGCGAGCCTTCATCTGAGCCACCTGGAAGGCGGTGAAGTTATCCAAGTCGCCATCCTTCAGCTTGTTCTTGTACATTTTGTCCAGAACCAGCGCGAAGTTTATATCGGTGGCGGTGATGCGGTTCTCATTCACGCAAATAACCAGGTTGGAGCGACCCTCCAGGAGCTTGTTGACGGCCTCAACGCCCATCTGCGTCGCAGTGAGACGATCACGCAGGGTGGGGTTACCGCCGCGAATGATGTGGCCAATCTTATTGTAGCGGGTATCAATACCGGTGCGCTCGATGATCTCGTTCTTGAAAATCTCGCCGTAGTCCTTACCGTCGATCTTGGGCATACCCTCACCGATGATAGCCAGAATGCCGCGCTTGCCGCAACGGGTGCGGGCCTCGCCGATGGTTTTGATGGCCTGCTCGCGGTCGAAGGGAATCTCAGGGATAGCCAGCGCGTTGGCACCGGTAGCCAGAGCCAGGTACAGGGACAGGAAGCCGCAACCGTTACCCATGACCTCGGTGACCAGGCAACGGGCGTGAGACTCGGCGGTGTCGCGGAGGGAGTCGAACATACCCAGAGCGGTGTTGAGTGCGGTGTCAAAGCCGATGGTCTGCTCAGTAGCGGTGATATCGTTATCGATGGTGGCGGGGATACCGATGGAAGGAATGCCGTGGTTGGTGAGGTCGGTAGCGCCGCGGAAGGTACCGTCGCCGCCGATGGCAACGATCGCGTCGATCTCATTGTCATGGCAGGCCTTGAGAGCCTTGTTCATACCCTCTTCGGTCTTGAATTCGGGGCAACGGCTGGAATAAAGAATGGTGCCGCCGCGGTACACGATATTGGAAACGCTGGCGGTGTCGAAGGGACGGAGATACTTTTGACGGATGACCTCCTTGTCGGGCTCGTCCGCTGCGCTGAGTAGGCCTGCATAGCCGCCCTGAATACCGACAACCTCGAGCCCCTGGCTGAGAGCTCGGCGGGTAGCCGCGCGGATAGCGGCGTTCATGCCGGGGGCATCGCCGCCCGAAGAAAGAATACCGATTTTTCTGAATCTTGGCATAGTTGTGAAACCTCCTGCCGCCGTTTGGTGCTTCGGCGGATATTTTTTCATATATTCAGCCCGCTTGGCAGGCGAACAGATAAGGGAAGGGGAGCCTACAGGATGGAGCGGATGGCCTCCAGCATGATGCGGGATGCGGCCGCCTCCCGCACGTAGTCACGGGATTTTTGACGATAGTACAGGCGGTGGGTCGCGACGCCGTCCTTGGTCGCGATACCAACGTAGACCGTACCGACGGGGTTTTTCTCGGTCCCGCCGCCGGGACCTGCGTATCCCGTTGTTGCAAGGCCTACGTCGGCACCGGTATTTTTCCGTGCGCCGACGGCCATTTCGGCGGCAACCTCGGCGCTGACCTCGGTGTGAACCTCAATGGTGGCGGGGGATACATCCAAGAGGCGTGTCTTCATATCGTTGGTGTAAGTGACGAATCCACCCGCGTATACAGCGGATGCGCCGGGAATCGCCGTGATCCGCGCTCCAATCATGCCGCCGGTGCAGGATTCAGCGGTGGAAACCGTCAATCCCCGATCTGTCAAAAGCCGCACCAGCGCGGTTTCCACATTGTCACAATCCACGCCGTAAACGTGGGGGGATATCTGAGGATGCTGTAAGATATTGGCAACGACCTCGTCGCACATAGCGGCGGCCGCAGCTTCATCGGCCGCCTTAGCGGTGACGCGCAGTCGAACCTCGCCGGATTTGCAGTAGGGAGCGACGGTTGGATTCTCGGCGGACACCATGAGATCGTGGAGTATGGTTTCCACGGCGGATTCACCCAGACCCATAATGTGGATATTCCGGCTGATCAGCACGCCCTCGGTATGCTTGCGAAGAAAGGGAATCACCTGCTCGCGGAAGATGGGAACCAGCTCCGCAGGGGGGCCGGGGAGCATGATGGCGGTATGGGTCTCGTCGCCCACAGCCAAGGCGGGCGCTGTGCCGTAATCGTTGGGGAAGACCACACAGCCAAGGGGCATCATGGCTTGCTTTTCGTTGTTTGGGGTCATGACCCGGCCTGTTCTCGTAAAGAAATCGCGGATGCGTGTCAAGGATTCCGGGTGCATTTCCATGCTTCTTCCAAAGTAGGCGGCGACGGTTTCCTTGGTGAGATCGTCGTAGGTAGGTCCCAATCCTCCGCTGAGAATGACCAAATCAGCGGCGGGGCGGCCGTGACCCTCAAAGGCATCGGCCAGAGCTGTACGTAATCGGTCGGGGTGGTCACCCACTACGGTCTGATGGTAGACCGAGATGCCCATAGCGGCCAGCTCCTTGGACAGGAAGGCGGCGTTGGTGTTAACGATGTCGCCCAGCAGAAGCTCGGTACCCACGCAGAGGATCTCTGCCGTGCGAATGGGGGTTGCCCGACGGGATGTCGGGGATGGATCAAGGGTTATCATATGATCGAATATCTTGCCCCTGCGGGCGGCCTTTCATAAGTGCTTGGGGATGTAGGGAGATCAATCGTTCTTGACGTGGACGTCGATCTGCTGGTAGGGGATCTGGATGTTCTTTTCGGCGAAGGTGCGGTTAATGGCTTCGTTCAGATCGAATTTGACAGCCCAGTAATCGGCACTGTTGCACCAGACGCGCAGAGTGATCTTCAGGGCGCTGCCGGCCATCTCGGTCATACGGATGAAGGGAGCGGGGGTGTCCAGAACAGCCGAGACCTTGGCAACCTCGTCCAGGATAACCTGCTTGGCGATCTCGACGTCGGTGCCGTAGGCTACGTCAAAGACCATGTCCACACGGCGGGTATCCTTGACCGAGTAGTTGACGATGGAGGAGCCGATCAGGGTACCGTTGGGGATGACACAGACGCGATTGTCGGTAGTGGTGATCTCGGTGTAGAAGATTCCGACCTCGGAAATGGTACCCGAATAGTTGCATACGTCTACGAAGTCCCCGATCTTGAAGGGGCGGAAGATAAGTAGCATAACACCGCCTGCCAGGTGGGACAGGGAGCCCTGGAGACCCAGTGCGATAGCCGCACCGGCGGATGCGATGACAGCGATGATGGATGCGGTCTCCACACCCAGAATGGCCACGACGATGACCGTGAGGATCATGTACAGACCGATCTTGGTAACGCTTGCGATGAAGGAATGGACCATGGGGTCCAGCTTGTTGGCCAGCTTGCCGTCACGGATTCGCTTGATGATAAAGCGGATGATGAGGTTGCCGATCAGGAAGACGACCAGCGCGCCAATCAGCCTCCAGGCCAGGTCCACGCAACCGTCAACAAAGCTGTTGAGGATTTGCTCGATTTTTTCAGGCATTTTGAGATTCTCCTTTTTTTTCGATAATGTGTTCCGCCGAATGAATGCATAAGGAACCAATTATTATTATACCACGAAGGTGTCGATTTGTAAACCAAAAAATGAAAAAAAATACAACAAAAAACTTGTAATCTTTTCGTGATTGTTGTATAATAGAAAAAAACTGAGAAAGGCCGTAGAAAATGTCCGAAATCCATACAAATTCCTGCCTGCTTTGTCCACGCGCCTGCGGTGCTGATCGCGCTCACGGTAAGCCCGGTGTGTGCGGTATGCCGGACACACTGTACGTATCACGCATCGCACCCCATCTGTGGGAGGAGCCGCCCATTAGCGGCAGTCGCGGATCGGGAACGATTTTTTTCACCGGGTGCAACCTGCGGTGCGTATTTTGTCAGAACCGCACCATCAGCCGCGAGGGCGTGGGGCATCCCATGACCGAGGAGGCGTTGGCGGAAAGGATGCTTGCCCTACAGGAGCAGGGAGTCCATAACATTAATCTCGTCACCCCCACTCACTACACGGCCCGCCTGGCCCGCCTGCTGGAAAAAGTCAAGCCTCTCCTGCGGATTCCCGTGGTGTGGAACAGCAGCGGCTACGAATCTGTGGAGACCCTGCGTATGGTGGAGGGGTTGGTGGATCTTTACCTGCCCGACTTTAAATATATTTCCTCCGAGTTGTCGTCTGCATATTCTGCCGCCCCCGATTATGCCGACCGCGCCACCGAGGCAGTGCTGGAGATGTACCGTCAGGTAGGGAAGTACCGGGAGGTGAACGGCTTGGTGCAGAAGGGTGTGATCCTTCGGCATCTGGTTTTACCCGGATGCCGTGCTGACTCTATGGCGGTTCTGCGGCATATTGCCTCCATTCTGCCCCCCGACGAGATCCGCGTATCCGTCATGCGGCAGTATACCCCCGATTTCGCCCATGATTGCCCTCACAAGAATCTTCACCGCCGTGTAACCGAGTTTGAGTATACCTCGGTGCTGAACGAGGCGGCGCGGTTGGGGCTTGAGGGGTTCAGCCAGGGGAAGGACGCGGCGGATAAGGCGTTTACGCCGGATTTTGAGGAGACGTTCTCCCCGAAAACAGACCCATGAAAGGAAGTAACTGATCCATGAAGTTCATCGAAACCGAACTGACCGAGCAAGCATTCCTTGACCGTCTCACCCACCTATGCCGTCAAAAGGAGCGGCGGGACAAGGCCTATGCGGGACAGGACGCCTTTGTTTTTCACCGTAAGCAGGAAAAATTCTGGCTGGGCTCCCACCATGCCATCGGTGGGAAGAACCCCGGGCTCTCCGCTGACCGACTGGATTGCTCCTACCGTGTGGGCGAGGACGGCTTCGTGACCGTAGCTTACCGCCGATTCAAGCATCCTGCGCTGTTTATTCCTCACGTCGTTGTCGGGGTGTTCGGTCTGCTTTTAGCTACATCCACGTTGGCTGATGTGATCGCGCATCGTGCCGTCTCGGGCGGTGAGGGGGTGACGGCCCTGTTCTTCCTTTGCTTTTGCGGGGCGGGATTTTTTGGGAATTCCAAGGAACTGACCTCCCAGGAAGACCATCTGCGCTACATTTGCGGCGTGGCTGATGGGGCGGAGGCGGGGGAGACGGTTGTTCCCGATCTGTCTCTCATGCGCGACCGTGAGGTGTATCCTCTTCGGATCATTTACCGCGGTCGGGAATATCTGACCCTGTCCTACTATCCGGAGGACGGGGAGGAGGATGCTTTGCTCCACGCTGACGGCGAACTTTTGTATTTCCGCAATCGAGCTCAGTTGGACCGTTTCTGTGCCGAGTATGATCTTTGTATCGTGGACGACATGGAGACCTGTAGCTTTGATGAGCCGCTTTCGGCGGCCGAGCAGGATTACGGTCATATTCTGAAATGCTGGAATCGGCTCCACACCATAGCGCGGGTCCTGGGTGTCCCCTTTGAGGGGGACGACCCAAGTCACGACGGGCTCTACGAGGTCCTGTTCGGTTCAGCCATGCCCATAAGTGGTGACAGAGCGGAGCACGAGCTGATGGAGGAGCAGATGCAGGAGCTGGACGTGATCTTTGCTGACAAAGAGAGTCTGCTGGAGCGGTTTCGCCTGTGGCGTGAATGAATTGTATATAGAGATCCTCAGCCTCACCGCAGAGGATCTTTTTTTTAAAATATTTCAAAACCCCCTTGACAAATGATACTGTGTGTGGTATAGTATCATACGAGGAACAGCAATCAGGCGAAAGGAGGAGACCATGGACATACAACTTAAGCGCGGACTTTTGGATGTCTGCGTCCTGGCGGCCATCAAGAATGAGGATTCCTATGGCTACCAAATCATTAAAGACATCAAGCCTTACGTGGACATATCCGAGTCCACCCTATACCCCATTCTGCGCCGTCTGGAGTCCGCCGAGCTTCTGACCGTGCGCTCCGCCGAGCATAACGGGCGGCTCCGCAAGTACTACCATATCACCGAGGCGGGGGTAGCCCGCATCGAGGCGTTCAAGGAGGAGTGGGCGGAGATTATGAGCATTTACAGATTCGTGACCCAAGAGGAGGTTAAGCATGAATAAACAGGAATTTCTTTTGGCACTCCGCGGTGCGCTGAGCGCTTTGCCCGAGGCCGATATACGGGCATCGTTGGATTATTACGCCGAGATCATCGACGACCGCATGGAGGAGGGGATCCCCGAGACCGAGGCGGTGGCTTCTTTAGGGGCGGTGGTTGCGGCGGCGGAGCAGATCCTTCTGGATATGCCCCTGCCCAAGCTGGTTAAGGCTCGCGTCAAGCCGAAGCGTAAGCTGCGGGCTTGGGAGGTCGTCCTCATCGCGGTTGGCTCTCCCGTGTGGTTTCCCATTCTGCTGGCACTGGCCGTGGTGGTTTTAGCTGTGTACATCGTGCTTTGGGCGGTGGCGGTGAGCCTGTACGCCGCAGATATTAGCATCGGCGCGGGTTTCGTAGCCGGTGTGGCTGGAACGGTCCTCCTGTTCGTGATGGGACACCCCGCTTCGGCTTTGGCACTTCTGAGTGCGGGAATTGTCTGCGGTGGATTGGCGATCTTTGGATTCTTTGGCTGCAACGCCGCCGCCAAGGGGATTTGGCGGCTGGGTAAGCTGATGTGGCGGGGCATCAAGTCCTGCTTTATTCGGAAGGAGGAGGAATAATGCGTAGGGCGACAAAAATTTGGCTCATCGTAGCGGCCGCGTTGGTCGTGGTCGGCGGCATAGCCTTTGTTGGCGTGATGAGCGCGTTGAAATGGGATTTTACAAAATTATCAACAGTCAAGTATGAGATCAACAATTACGAGATCCATGAAGCATATCAGAACATTACCATCGTGACGGACACCGCTGACATTCAGTTTGTGCCGACCGAAGGAACTGTTACCTCGGTCGAGTGTCACGAGCAGAAAAATTTGAAGCATTCGGTCACGGTCAAGGATGGGACTCTTGTCATTGAGCTTGTGGACACACGGAAATGGTACGAGCATATCGGAATCGGCTTCGGAAACTCTAAAATGACCGTCACCATTCCGCAGGGTGAGTACGGCGCGCTTTCGATCAAGTCCAGCACGGGGGACATGGAGATACCCACGAATTTCCAATTTGAAAGTATGGATATTACCGCAAGCACAGGCGACGTAACCAACTACGCCTCCGCTACGGAATCTATGAAGATCAAGACAAGCACGGGGGATATTCGGGTCGAAAACCTATCCGCGGGCTCGCTGGACCTGTCGGTGTCAACCGGTAAGGTGAGCATCACAGACGTGACCTGCGAGGGGGACGTGAGCATTCGCGTAAGCACAGGTGACTCGAAGCTGACCGACGTGGCGTGTAAGAACGTTACTTCAAGCGGAGATACCGGAAAATTGACCATGACGAATGTCATCGCCGCAGAGCAATTTTCCATTGAGAGAGATACGGGTGACGTGAAACTTGACGGTTGCGATGCCGGCGAAATCTATGTGAAGACCTCCACAGGCGATGTCACGGGCACATTGCTTTCGGAGAAGATATTCGTCACCAAATCCTCTACGGGGGACATCAAGGTTCCCGCGTGCGTAACGGGCGGCAAATGCTCGATTACGACCTCTACGGGGGATATTCGCATAACCATTATTGAATAAGGAAAAACGGGCTGACTCCCAAAAAGAGTCGGCCCGTTTTCTATGATACGCTTCAATAGGCGATGGTGGTCATCAGCGCATACTCCGGCTGGGTTACATCCAGACGGGAGCATTGCACCACGATGGGGCGGTCGGATTCCACCAGAATGGCGTAGGGAATATCTCGTGGGATGGTCTGTCCGTCGTCGTTGACCTGCTTATCCAGGCGGATGTGGTGAGTGCGCTCGTGGCCACAGGTGGCGTGGAAGCCCCGCAGAGGCTCGCGGTCCTCAAAGTAAAGGGTCAGATCAATGTGGGCGGTGTCACCCGAAAGGTTCAGCACACAAACCGATTCGTGGCTGACCAGAGTGCCCTTGGCGGTGTCGCTCATGTAGCCGTCGGGAATGAGCCAAGTGTTTTTTCCAATGTCACGCATAGGGAGTCCTTTCATGGAGCAATATTAGCGGGTAAAGGTGTACCGTGCCAGCAGAAGCAGGTGAAGCAAGAAAACGCGGCGTTTTTTAGCCAGGGCGAAGCATAGCCCCTTGAAGAATCCTTTCTCAGGACGAGCGGGGATTTTTTCGGAAACTCCCCATTCGTGAAGCGCCGTCAAAAATTCCCGCAACAGATCCCGCTTTTGACGGGCGGGAAGGGAGGAACAGGCGTAGACGTCTCGTACGTACTGTCTCCAGCGGTGCCAAAGATGGGCGTGATGCATGGCTTGATGGGCTAAAGACAAGTGCGGGTGCAATACGCCGCCGGCCTGAGCATAGCGCGTCCATGCCTTGAGGGCGCAGGGATGATAGGCCTTGACCAGGGATGGTTCCCGGGTTTGACGGTAGTGATAGGGTGTAGAGGGAAGGCAGTAGATCGAGGCGGAATGGGAAAGGTAATCCAAAACGAAGAGACCGTCCTCCAATACCGACAGGGATGGATCCATTCGGATTCCATAGCGGCGGAGAATATCCGTTTTGTAGAGCTTTCCGCAATGGCTATGGAGAGCGCGGCAAGCTGTCCATTCCTCGTACCGCTCGTCTATCTCCGCCGGCAGGGCTACCCGACCTTCACGAAGGGGGAACGGTCGAAGGACTCCCTCCTTGGGATAGTCAAGGGTAAGACCGCTGATCACGAGATCCACACCGTGAGTGACCATAGCGCCGTATAAGTCCTCAAGCATGGAGGATTCCAAGGTGTCGTCGCTGTCTGCGAAGCAAACGAAGGGACCCAAGGCAAGGGAAAGGCCGTGATTGCGGGCTGCGGAGGGGCCTTGATTGGGTTGATGAACGGCGCGAATGCGGGAATCGGAGGCGGCGTATCTCTCGCAGATCCGTTTTGTTCCGTCGGAGGATCCGTCGTTGACCACAATCAGCTCCCAGGCCGAAAAGCTTTGCCCCCGAATGCTTTCGATGCAAGCCTCCAGAGTCTTTTCGGCGTTATAGGCCGGGACGATGATGCTGATCTGCAGGGAGGATGAGACCATGGGGATCATTTGTCGGGTCTGCCCCGCAGATTGCTCCAGTTGATACGGTTGACGATGCTGACCGTAATGATGCAGACAACGGCGGCCGTGATCCAGCACATGATTTTCGTGATGATGGATTCGGGGCCGAATACCAGCTTGCAGATCAGATACAGGAGAATTTCGGTGCTGCAGGCACAGATGATCTTCAAAAAGCGTCTGCGGAAGAGGAATACACCGACTGCCAACAGAACGGCCAGCACGATCTCGGTGATAAGAACACCTTTGGGGATGCTTTCGGCCGGAAGCGCACGAGGCATGGCGGTGTTCAACAGAAGGAAAAGCGAGCAGATCATAGGGAACCTCCGAGAAAAAAATCGGTGAAAACGGATTCTGCTCCCATTATAGCACATTTTGTTGGCTTTGGCAAAGCTTTTTTGGGGCGAATTTGCGCGGGAAGGAAATTTTGGTTATATGCACAGTTTCGGGGAGTATTTGTGTGCAATATGACAAAAAGAATCGGGTATTTTTGTGATAAATACCTCTTTTTTTTTGGTGAAAAACATGATATACTAATGAGAGAATGAACTGCCTCAGGGGAGGCATAGGATTGGATAAGGCACGGGCAACCGAATGGCAGATGCGGTGCTTTTGAAGGAAAGGATTTTCTGTGCAGTACTCATACGAAAGCCTTGCGCGGGCACTGTCCGCGGCGGGCATAGAAGAAGCGCGGGAGGAAGCCGCACTTCTTTTGGAGCATTTTGCGGGGGCGACCCGTGTAGCACTCATGACCGAGCGAAGCCGCTTGTATGAGGACGAGGCCTTGGAGGCGGCGGTTGAAAAACGGATGGATCGGTATCCATTGCAATACATATTGGGACAATGGGATTTTTTCGGACTCCCCTTTTTTGTGAGCGAGGCCTGCTTGATTCCTCGCCCCGATACCGAGTGCTTGGTGGAGGAGGCGATCCGATGCCTGCCTCGGGGCGCGAAATTTGCAGATCTGTGTACGGGAAGCGGTTGTATTGCCGTGGCGATTCTGCATGCTCGCCCCGATTTGACTGCGGTAGCGTTGGAATTGTATCCCGAGACCTTGGATATGGCGGTCAAAAATGCCGCTTACAATGGAGTGGCGGATCGGTTCGTGCCCATCCGTGCAGATCTTCTGGACGGTGGCACGGAGGCACTTTCCTCCTTTGCTCCCTTTGATGCGATTTTGTCCAATCCCCCTTACATTCCTGCCAAGGTGGTGCTTACGCTCTCTCCCGAGGTCCGCAGGGAGCCCGTGGCGGCTCTGGACGGCGGCGAGGATGGGTTGCTTTTTTACCGAGCGATTCTGAAGGATTACGGAAAGCTGCTGAAGCCTGATGGTCAGATGCTTTTGGAGATCGGCTACGACCAGGGGGAGGCGTTGCGTGCCTTGAGTGCCGCATATATGCCCGCAAGTGTATGCCGCATTTTGCGGGATCTCGGGGGGAACGACCGAGTGGTGCATATGACCCATTTGTCGCTTTGATGCATATACTGGGGACGAAGCGTCTCCACAGAAAGGAATACACTATGAAAATAACCGTACTGGCAGGCGGCCTTTCTCATGAGCGGGAGGTTTCCCTGTCTTCGGGCTCTTTGATCGCAGGGGCATTGATCCGTAAGGGCCATGAGGTCTGTCCGGTGGATCTGTATACGGGCCGTAGCATTGACGGAACACCTGCGGCCTTTACCCGAGAGCCCATAGAACCCTATCGCGTTGGACGCGCCGTCCCCGATCTGGATGCCTTGAAACGCTCTGTCGGCCGCGGAAACCGCCGCATCGGTGAGGGGGTCTTGGAGCTTTGCCGTGAGGCGGACGTTGTATTCGTGGCGCTTCACGGTGACGTGGGTGAAAACGGCCAACTGCAGGCTCTTTTGGATATGGAGGAGATTCCCTATACGGGAAGCGGCTACGCGGGCAGTCTTTTGGCCATGGATAAGGATCTGACCAAGCAGATATTGACTCGGGCTGGTGTGGTGAACGCCCCCTGGGTGACCTGTGATCTGTCTCTCGGCATACAGGAGGCCGTGGAGCGCGTGGAGCGGGAAATTGGGTATCCTGTGGTGATCAAGCCCTGCTCGGGAGGCTCCAGTGTGGGGGTTTCCATGCCCGAAAACCGCGCGGAGCTGACAGCAGCGCTGGAAGTAGCCGCTCGCTACGAAAACGTCGTCATGGCCGAGCGGAGGATCGTTGGCCGGGAGCTGACCGTCAGCATCCTGGGGGACGAGGTGCTTCCGGCCGTGGAAATCATCCCTTTGACGGGATTCTACGACTACGAAAACAAGTACCAGGCCGGCCAGACAACCGAGCTTTGCCCCGCACCGTTGACGGAGGAGCAGACGGCCGCGCTTGTCTCTGCGACGAAACGGGGCTTTGAGACCCTTCGCCTTCGCGGTTATGCCCGATTCGATTTTATTTTGGACGAAAACGGCACCCCCTGGTGCCTGGAGGCCAATACCCTGCCCGGTATGACCCCCACCAGCCTGCTGCCCCAGGCCGCCGCCGCCGCCGGCATTCCCTATGATGATCTCTGCGATGGCATGGCCAGGATGGCGCTGCGCCAAAAATAAAGGGAGTCTCTAAAGGGATTTCTTGAAGTCATTTGAGATTTTCTTTTCAAGAAAGGAAAAAAGATGTATATTATTGATCGAAACGGCCGTTTTTTGGTGTCCGACACATCCGAGAACGGCGTGGTGGCCCTGGAGGCACCGGCCTATCGAACCGAGTTGGATGCCGAGACGGAGCATCTCCTATCGCCCTTGGGCGGCGGTGTGTATGCAGATGCATCCAACCGCGCAGAAATTACGGTGGAGCAGAAGAGCGATAGCCTTTTCTATGTCCGCCGCGTATGGACGAATACCTCGGATGCCCCTGTGCGCATCCAAACGATCCTGCGGGTGGCTACCTTGTTTGCCGGGGAGCGTTATCTCATTCCCTGTGTGAGTGTCAACGGAAACGAGTTTGGCGCGGGAGGAGAGCCCAAGGGACTCGCTCGCGACGGGAAAAAGTGGATATTTTCCTACGATCGGGAATCCATTCCCGCCTGTACGTTGGTGGAGAACGCTGAATATGCGGCTGCTCTGTTTGCCTCGGCTGAGAGCGCGCTGGCCCTGCAATCCTCTTGCAGTTTGACGAGGCTGGCCGACGGACGTTTCCTCCAGGAGCTTTATCATCCTGTGATCGAGGCGCCCCTCACCTATTGCGACCGCGACAAGTACAGCGAGGCGTGTCAGACCTATATTGAGCTGGGCGCCGGAAAATCCTTTGCGTGCGGTGTTTACCTTTCGGTATCTCGTCCTCGTTGGGAGAATTTCGGTGTATGCGGCGTGTTGGACGATGCGCTGGGGCTATTCGGCGATCCTGTGCCCTATCCTGATCCCGATGAGGAGAAGATTTGGAACAACTCCATAACCTTTGCCAAATCCTTGATCTCGGATTATAAGGGCAAGAAGGGCTTCAACATCGGCTACATCCCCGATGGGAACGGCGGATTCAAATTCCGCGGAGACCCCACCTTTGAGCTGGCTTGGTGCGGACAGAACGTCCTGTTCTGTCGTATGCTGATCGAGGACTATATCCGCAACGGCCGGGAGGATAGCCTGCGGGATGCCCTGGAGATTTTGGACATCCGAGCAGAGCTTTGCACCGCTGAGAACGGGCTTCTTGCCTCCCAGCTACGGGATTTTGAGAATCTGAACGAGGCCTGCGCCGATACCTGCAATATGGGTTACGGCGCCTACGAATTCCTGCGTTGTTGGAAGCGCCTGCAGGAGATCGGAATCGACAAGCCGGCATATCTCGGGGCAGGTAAGGGACTTTGCGACTTCTTCTGTGATCATTTCTCAGAGGAATATGGCTTCGGTAAGGTATGGCGGTTGGACGGTACCTGCCTGGATCACGGCGGAAGTATTGGCGCCTTTATCATTCCTGCCCTGGCTAAGCTCTGCGAGCTGACGGGGGAGGGGAAATATCTGTCCATGGCCGAGCGAGCGATGACATTCTACGTGAAGCGGGATCTGAACAAGTTCGTATGTACGGCGGGCGCGCTGGATACCTGCTGCGTGGATAAGGAGACCGCAACGCCCTTCATCATCGGCGCGACCCTTCTGTATGAGCTGACAGGTCAGGAAATCTATAAGACCTATGCTGAAAAGGCGGCCTACTATTTTACCTCATGGATGTTCCACTATCAGCCTGTGTACGAGGAAGATAGCGAGGTGGTGCGCTACGGTGTGCAGGTCAAGGGTCTTACGTCGGTTTCAGCCCAGCATCATCACTTGGATATGTACGCAGGACTGGCTGTCCCTTACATCCGCCGCTTGGCGAATATGACCGGTGACGGGCGTTGGAATATCCGTGCCGAAATGATGTGGCGCTCCATTCTGCAGTTTATCGGTGACGGTGAGTTTGCCATCCACGGCGCAGTTCGCCCTGTGGGAAGTCAGAACGAGGCCTTGTTCCATTGTCATTGGGGCGGTTCGCGGAGTCACTGCTGGGGCGGAGAACGAGGCGGTCTGAACGATTGGCTGGTCGCTTGGCCCTGTGCGTTCCGTCTGTCGGTCCTCGCGGAGAATTTTAAGGCAACGCCTCACAATGATGGTTGTGCCGATGCGACGTCTGCGTTGCGGGCGCAGTGACCTCCGGGCGAAGGATTTTGGTGAAACGCCTACCTCGTGGGATGACGGAAAGGTTGCAAGAAAATGCGCAATAAAGGCATCAGACGTATGTTGTGCGGTGTTGCCCTCAGAAACAAAAGGAGAAGGATCATGAAAAACGGGAAATTGGGATATGCCGTGCTGGGATTGGGTATCGGTATGGCACATGCGGATGCGGCATATGCTTACGAGCGCGCCGAGCTGGTAGCGGTTTGCGATATTGATGTGAAGCGACTCTCCAAGGCCGAAAAAAAATATGCAGGTGTAACGGCCTACACGGACTTTGAAGCCCTTTTGGCTGACGAACGGGTGGACGTCATCAGCATTTGTCTCCCCTCTGCCATGCACGCGGATTTCGCCGTGCGGGCCATGGAGGCGGGGAAGCACGTTCTGGTGGAAAAGCCTTTGGACATCACTCCGGAGCGGGCACAGCTCATTGAGGATGCTCGCGCACGGACGGGAATGACCTGCGGCGTGGTGCATCAGAACCGCTTCAACGTGGATATGTACCCCATTCGCGAGGCCGTGGAGAGCGGTCGCTTGGGCAATTTGATCCTGGGCACCTTCGCGGTGAAGTGGTATCGCGACCAGAGCTACTACGACAACGGCGGCTGGCGTGGCACCTGGGAGATGGACGGCGGCGGCTCGTTGATGAACCAGGCGGTGCATACCGTGGATCTCATGCAGTGGCTCATGGGGGACGTGGAGTCCATTTCCTCTCATATTGGAATTTATAACCACGATATCAAGACCGAGGACACCACCGCCTCCCTCATCAAATTCAAGAGCGGCGCCGTGGCCACCTTCGTCAGCACCACCTGTGCCTACCCCGGCATTTCCACCGAGATCATGCTCTACGGTACGGACGGCTCCATTGAGGCCGATGCGGATTGCCTCAAGACCTGGAAGATGATGAACGCCGAGGACGAGGATGCCGAGGAGGAGGCTATGTTGGCCCGCTACGGCGGCGGTAACATGACCGCCACCCCCGAGGATGCCGCCCGTCGTTTCGGCCACGATCACGTGGTTTGCGACATGATCGACGCCGTCCTGGACGGCCGCGATCCCCAGGTGGTTCCCTCGGATGCCATCAGGGCGGTGAAGATCGTCTGCGGTGTGTATGAGGCGGCCAAGACGGGGAAAACCGTTTATTTTGACTGAATTTCCGAAAAAATGCAACGCGAACGGCGACCTGCGATACGCTAAGTAGCAATAACTTTGTAATAGGAAACGCACCGTCAATTCGGCGGTGCGTTTTTATACTGTTTTTCGGCTTGAATTGGAAGGAGGACGGTTTCAGCGGACGGTTCTCCTCTTTCTTGCAGCCCTGCCTTTTTTCTTATCGCCGAGGCTGCAATCCCCGCAGTCACAGCCATCGCTGCAGTCGCAGTCGCAGTCGCCTGCCGCGCAGGCCAGAATGACCAGCACGATGACGGCGACACCCATCAGGATGCCGAAGGAGGCAAAGGAGGCGAAGCGCTGGGCGGGGGCGATCTCATCGGAGCAGGCCGCGAGGAGGGCGCACACCGAGATGAGGGACCAGAGCAGATTGAAAAAGACGAAGCTGAAGAATACTTTGTTGTCATTCTTGACCCAAAACACGATGGAGACCACCATGAGCGCCACCGTAAGGAGGGCGACGATGCCCGTCAGCAGGGGATAGCGGTGGGGCCACAGGTGCATGAGGAGAGCCAGGAGGAGGTAGAGGCCCATGGATACCAGCGCCCCTGCCAGCAGGGGGGTGGCCGAGGGCCTTACACCCAGGAATGCGTAGTAGGCGGTCATGCAGTGGGAGGTGCCCACGGTGTTGAGGAGGATGCTCAAGGTATACCATAGGGCGCGTTTTTGGGGGCGCTTACTGCCCAGGATATGGAAGGGAATGGCCAGGAGGGAGGGGAGAATACCGATAATCACCAGCGTGAAGGCCTCGTCCTGGGCCGCACCCCAAAAAACGTACCAAACGGGGACAAGCAGGGAGAACAGGATACAAGCCGCGATGCCCCACAGGGGAAGAATTCGGCCACGGGCGCGGTAGGCAGAAATCTGCTCGGGGGTGGGGGATTCGGGGGTAGGTGCTTCGGTGGGCGGGGTGACTTCTGCGGCGGTGCCGTTTGGGTCAGTCATAGCTGAGGCTCCTTACTCGCCAACCAGGGAACGCCCCTCCCACTCCTCGACAGGCTCGATGCCCATGAGGGCGGCGATGGTGGGGGTGACGTCCAGGAGGGAGGTATTGTCCACGGTCTTACCGCCCTCGAAGGACTTGCCGTACAGGAATACGGGGATGATCATGTCCTCGGGAATGTCCAGACCGTGGTTGCGATCGTGGCCGCCGTGGTCGGCGGTGATGATGATGGAATACTCGTCGCCGCAGGTCTCGATGACGCGCTTGACGTTGTCGATGGCGATGGACACGCGGCGGAGGTATTCCTCGCTCATCCAGCCGTTATCGTGGCCGCCCTTTTCGTCTACGTCTACCATGTAGAGCATGACAAAGTCGGGGTGGTACTTGGCGA
The DNA here is from genome assembly GCA_015064695.1 of Oscillospiraceae bacterium. Lineage (GTDB taxonomy): Bacteria > Bacillota > Clostridia > Oscillospirales > CAG-272 > CAMEON01. The sequence goes on from SVRS01000005.1 coordinate 32,029, forward strand.
TGGAGGTGAGGCAGGCGTCGGTGATGACGTCGTCACTGCGGTCGTCCAGGGCGATGTCGGAATAGTAGGTGATTGTGTAGCCGCCAGGGGTGGCCAGGTCGCGGAGGTAGTCCCAGTTGTAGAACAGGGCGGTGGTGCCGCCGAACTGACGGACACGCTCGAAAATGCCCTGTACGGGGCGGACCTGGGGCACGTAGATGTTGGTCAGAATACCGTGGCGCTGGGGAGTGACCGAGTGGGTCATGGAGAAGTGACAGGGGAAGGTAACGGTAGGGAACAGGGAGCGGGAGTCATAGCTATACGTGCAGATCTCCTCCAGGGTTTTGAGGTAGGGATTTCCGCATTGAAGAAGTCCGTCGGAGCGCATACCGTCGATGGAAATGAGAATAACCTTGTTTTTCATGAGGTGTCCTTTCTGCCGTTCAGGCATAACAATTGTGATTTAGCGGGAAAATTGCAGGTGAATGCATTCCCCTGCGGCCATGTGGGCACGCAGGATAGAGCCGTCGCAGTCCACGGTACGGTCGGCCGAGGGGGGCTCTGCTCCTGCGGGGATGGCCAGCTCCAGGAGCTTTGCGGTGGTGGCGGTGACGGTGACGTGGGTGAGAGCGCTGTCCCTCCAGGTCATATCGAAGATGAATCCGCCGCGGGATTTCAATCCCTTCACAGAGCCGTTTTTCCACTCGGCGGGAAGGGCGGGCAGAAGATCCACGATACGGCGGTCGGGGGTACCGCGATGGCTTTGGACGAGCATTTCGTTGATGCCCGCAATACCGCCGAAGTTACCGTCGATCTGGAAGGGGGGATGGGTGTCAAACAGGTTGTCCTCGGTGCAATGGGCCAGTAGGTAGCGCAGATGGGTCAGGGCCTCGTTGCCGTCCAAAAGCCTTGCACAGAAGTTGATCGTCCAGGCGCGGGACCAACCTGTGGCACCGCCGCCGTGGGCCAAGCGGCGGGCGATGGTTCGTTTCGCCGCCTCAAACAGCTCGGGGGTATCGGGGTTGATCTGATCGGAGGGATGAAGAGCGAAAAGGTGGGAAACGTGGCGGTGACCGGGCTCGATTTCCTCATAGTCCTTGTACCACTCACAGATGGTGTCATAGCGTTCGCTGATCTTGATGGGAGGAAGCCGATTCAGCACGTCGGACAATTTCACGGCCAGGTCGGTATCCTCTCCCAGCACCTCGCAGGCATGGATGGTGCGGGTCAAAAGGGCGTAGATGATCTGGGTGTCGATGGTGGCGTGCTGGGTAAAGCGGCTGATCGCTCGTTCGCCCGTGAGAGGCTCGGTGTAGAAAAAACCGTTTTCGGGAGAGTTGGAGGGAGTGGAGAGGAGAGTGCCGTCGGGGGATTCCGTAAGGAAATCGCAAATGAAGCGGCAGGAGCCTGTCAGAATGGGGTAGATCTCCCGCAGGTAGGCTTTGTCATTGGTATGCTCGTAATGCTCCCACAGAGAGAGACACATCCAAGGCCCCGCCATGGGGAAGAAGCCCCAATCCACGCCGTCGTGGATGCCCGTACGGCCGAATACGTCGGAGGTATGGTTGACGGTCCAGCCGTCAGCGTTGAACAGCTCGCGGGCGGTGTGGGCCCCGAAATGAGCCAGCATCTTAACGTAGTGGGTGAGGGGAGCTACCGTATCCGAGCAATTCGAGGCCTCGGCAGGCCAATAGTTCATTTGCAGGTTGATGTTGGTGTGGTAATCCGCGCCCCAGGGAGGACGGAAATCGTGACACCAGATACCCTGCAGGTTGGCGGGGAGAGTGGCGCGCTTGCCTGAACTTTCAATGAGCAGATAGCGGCCGAAGTTGTAGTACAGGGTGTAGAGATCGACATCCACGCGGTGGGTTTCCCGAAGGGTTTGCAGGCGGCGGTCGGTGGGCTCATTGGCAAAGGAAGGTCCCTCCAGCTCCAGCGCCACGTTCGAAAACCATGTCTGATGGTCGCGAATGTGAGTGGCCTTGATCTCATCGTAAGGAACGGCCTTGACCCGCTCAATCTGCGCGCGGACGATAGCGCGGTAGTCGATGCTCTCGTCGATGTCAAAGGTTTTTACGTTGTAGTTGGTGGCGCAGGCGCCCAGCAGAGTGAGGCAGGTGGCGTCCTTCACCTCGGTGTAGTCGTGGTGGTAGACCAGTTGGCCGTCGGTCTGCAGGTTGAGTATGCCGCCGAAGGCCATGCCCTCGCCGCCCTCACCGTGGGAGGCGGTGGTCTCGTAGATGATGCGGCCGTTCAGAAGCAGGGTGTCGGCGGTGACGGCGCCGGTATAGGCATCCTGCTTGCGCTTTAGGGTGACGTTGCAGGAGAAGGGGGCCTCGGCCTCAACGCGATGAACCAGAACGTCGTATTCCTCGCTGACGAAGGTTTCACTGAGGAACCCGGTCCCGTTCTTTTTCCAACGGATGGTGGCAATGGCTTCGGATAGCTCTAATTCCTTGCGGTAGTCGGTGTATTCGCTTTTGTCGGCGTAGTCGATAAACAGCTCGCCGAAGCTTTCGTAAAAGCGGACGAAAGGGGGATCGGAAAGGAAGGTATCTCGGCTCATCTCCACGGCCTCCTGCAGGCGTTCCTCGGCAATCAAGCTGCGGATTTTGGCCAGGGTTTCGGGGGAGGCGTGATATGTTTCGCGAATCTGTCTTCCGCTCCACAGGGATTCCTCGTTGATCTCGATGCATTCTCTTTGCGGATTCCCGTACAGCATAGCGCCGACACGGCCGTTTCCAAGAGGCAGAGCATGAATCCAATCATCTACGAAACGGTCATACCACAATTTTGTAGACATGAGAAGTCCTCCTTGGTGGCGTAATATTGAAAAAATGAACGGCGAGAAGACCCGTACACGGTATTCCTCTCGCCGTTTGTGTATTGGAACCTCAGAATCGTCTGACACGCAGTGACTTCTGAGGTTCCGACGTGTGTTTAACCGTGATATTTGTAAACGTGCATCTGGTAGATTCGGCAGGTCTTATCGAAGCCGGGAGTGGGACGGGTGATGTAAATGCGAACGTAGCGAGCATTTACGGGTGCGAACTCGTGGATGGTCCAGTAGTCGTGGTTTTCCTGAACGTCCTCCAGTAGGGTCCAGTCATCCTCCTCCGAGGCACGGCACTCCAGGCGGAAGGTTACGGTGCTGTCGCAGTGATCCTCGTACTCGCCGCAGTGCTCGGCCAGGATCTTGTGAATGGGGGTGATCTCACCCAGATCTACTTCCAGCCAGCCGAAATGCTGGTCATTGATCTCGCCAGCCCACTTGTCGGCGGAGGTACCGTTGAAGGCGTGGTCGGGCGTTTCATGCTCGAAGCGATAGGTGTGAGAGCGGCAGGGCTTGCGGAGGGCTACGTTTTCGCCCAGCTTGGTGAACACGGCGTGGATCTCACAGTCGCTCTTGCCGATGCGGACCAGGGCCTGTACGTCATCCTGCCACAGGATGTCGGCGGTTCCGCCGAAGCCCTCAAATACGCCGTTTTCGTTGCAACGCAGGGATTTAACACGGATGAGATCGCCCTCGTGGTAGAAGCCGGAGCCAACCATGTTCACAGCGGTGAAGTGGTAGAGGGGGCCCTCCTTCTCCTTCACGTAGTCGTAGAGAGGAGCGGTGGGCAGAACGCTCTGCCGCTCGTCGGAGATGGCGGTGATGGCCGTAACCAGGATGCGCTCATCCTCGGGAAGGGTGATGCTGTCGGCGCCATTCACGTCGATGACGTACTTGAAGATATTGGCGAATTTGTAAGGACGGTCGCCGTCCTTGTCGTGGGTGTGGGAGTAGCTGACGGCCACGGGCTCACGGTTGATATAGGCCTGTGTGCCACAGGCGATGAGATCCCAGGCTCCTACGTCGGCGCTGAAATCACGAATTGTGACGGGAGTACCGCAAAGCTCGGTCTGCACGTCGCCGTTGGCGGAGGCGGCCAGGATGGCAACCTTACGGGTGCCTGCGGGGAGGGTGACCGTCTGTCCGCGGCAGATGACGGCGTTGGCCTCGCCGGGGTTGCCCAGCTTGAATTGCAGGCCTCCGCAGGAGAGGACCGCCTCGTACAGCTCCTCAGGGATGGAGATGCCCTGACCGAACTCACCGGCCGTCAGATCGGAGGCGGGGGAGGTGACGCGAGTGTTGTATGCCAGGGAAACGGGCGTACCAACGTGATCCTCGGCCTTGCGACCTGCAACGGTCAGAGCGAAGGTCTTGACGGCGTAGGGGGTCATATCGAAGGTAAGACCGCTCTCGTCAAAGGCTACAGGGGTATTACCCTCCTCGTAGCCGTTGGTTTCCACGGCCGAAAGGATGGAAGCGGCCAGGGTGAGGCGCACGTTCTTTTGCTCTACGGCGGAGGTGCTTTGCACGCGGACGATCAAGCGGTCGCCCTTTTCCTCCTCCTTGATGCAACGGATGGTGACCTCGGGGGTATTGGTGTCAGCGAAGGAGAGGGCGAAGCCTTCACCCTCGTGCTTCTGTACCGTGAAGCCCAGCAAGGGGGTGTTCAGACATTCTGCCTCGGCGGAGATGCCGTCACGGGTCGCGCCGTGAGAGGTGATGGCGTAGCGGAAGAGATTCTTGCCGTGATCCTGCCAGTTTTGGGCGGAGAAGGACTTGAACTCGTCGATGGGGGTATGGATGAGGGAGAGGCGGAGGGTGTTATCGTTGGGCTTTTCCATGCCGTACTTACAGTCGTTCAGAATGGACACGCCGAAGGAGCCGTCGGGCTCGGAGAGGTCAGCCCACTGGTGGACGCAGTGCTGGAAGTAGGGATAGGAATCGGTATTTCCGGCCTCCTGGACACCCAGGCCCAGGTCAAAGGATGCGGTGGGGTTGGAAACCGTCAAGGGGAAGCCAGCCGACAGGAAGGATTTGAGGTTGTGCCAATCCACGTTGTTATCCACGTTGACACGCTGACCGCCTGCGGTGAGGTAAATTGTCTGGACGTACTCAGAGTCGCTGGGGGCGTTGCTCTCGCGACGGATGACCTTGATGGCCACGACGGCGGGACCCTTTTCCACGATCTCCATGGAAAGCTTGCCACCTACGTCGGTGAAGGGAAGCTTGGTGTCCTCGTACTTGATCTCCCAAGAGGGCCATACGACGTTGTTATCCTCGCGAATGCCCAGGGTAGAGGGAGCGGCCAGCAGCTCGCGTTTGTTCTGCTTGTCGAAGATGGAGGCGATCTGACCCTCGGAGTTCAGCTCCACGCGGTAGCGGGCGTTCTCCAAGCTGTTCTCGGATACGGACAGATCGGTGGGGAGGGTGCAGTCGTTCTCCGATGCCACCACGTTGAATACGGTAAAGCTGACGGGAGCTACCTCGGCCACGAAGAGGACCACGGGACTGCCGTCGATCTCGGATATCGAACACTGGGAAGGAACCTCCGAGCCGTCTGCGGTATATACGCGGGCGTGCTTGGCGCCTGCGGGCAGGGGGGCAGAGACCAGGTCGGCACGGGCAAAGCTGACAGGGTTATAGACCACGACGGGCTCACCCGAGACATTGGTGTTCAGGGCAGAGGCCACGGCATCAACGGAGGCGGTCATTTCATCGGCCAGGACGTTCTGGGCGATGACGTAATCGTTGAAGGTGAAGAGGTAGGCCTCCAGGCGGGAGGTGCCTGGGAGATCGTCGTGGAACTGGTGCCAGAGGAACATCTTCCAGGCGAAGTCCAGGCGCTCCTTGGGGTAGCTGGCCTTACCCAGCCACTTGGCCATGCTGGCGGCCCGCTCGACGGCGTCGGCGGACAGCTCACACTTGCGGTTCCAGCGCTTGCTGATGGTGCGGGAGGTGAGGGTGCCGTAGCCGTGGGGGATATGGAGGTGTCCGCGGTAGGTGGGGAGGGCATCGATCTGCTCGGGGGTCAGCTCGTTGAAGATCTGATCCGTGGAGGCGGAAATCACCTCAAAGGGCTTGTCCTCGCCGTTCTGCTCCACGGCCTCGTTGAGGACGCGGATAGAGCCCTCTGTGGGGGCACCGCCGAAGTCGCCCACGCCGTAGTACATCATGTGAGCGGGAACGCCTGCGTGGGTGATGTTGTGGTTGATGCGGTCCATGTAGGAAGCTCGCTCGTGGAAGGGGGTGGCATCACCGTCCAGAGAGGTGGTGTAGCCGCCCGGGAGCAGAGAGCCGACAACGTAGTTCCCGTCGGGGCCGACCCACTTACCCAGATCCATACGGGGAGAGTCATCATTGGGCATGGGAACCGAGGCGGTGCCGTCGTCGTGAAGGATGGGGGCGCCAAGACCCCAGAACAGCTTTTGGGTGGAGAAGCCCTTCAGACCCATATGGGCGGCGATGGAGGGGAGGGAGTAGCGGAAGCCGAAGCAATCGGTGAGGAAGATATCCGTGCTTTTCTTGCCGAACTCCGACTCAAAAAAGCCGTTGCCCAGGAGGATCTGGCGCATGTAGGCCTCGGAGGAGGGAACGTTGGTATCGCTGGCATCCCACTGGCTTCCGGCCACGTTCCAGCGGCCCTCGGCCACGTAGTCCTTGATCTGGGCGTATTCCTCGGGGTAATACTCCTTAGCCAGCTTGTAGCGGAAGGCTCCCTCGAAGTTCATGCGGTAGTGGGGATATTTCTTGAAGAGCTCAAGATTATCGAGCAGGGTATTTCGCATATATTCGCGGATAGTGGTTTGGATGGTCCAGTTCCACTGCGTGTCCAGGTGGGGAGTGGACACCACGTATAGCTTTTTTTTCTGCTTATCCATGAGAGGTCCCTTTCTTTGTGCATATGCTACACGGCTGACCGCGGGGATGCATAACCCCGCGGTCAGCCAATGGAATTTATTCGTTATTCGGCAAACATGCCCTCGGGCAGATAAGACTGCCAGTTCGCGTTGGCAGGGACACCCAGGGCGTGGGTGACCATGGCGGGAATACTGCGGGTCTGCATGAAGGGAACCTTCACGTTGTTGACGGTCTTACCGACGGCTACGAAGAATACGAACTTCTCCTCGTCGGTATCGGTGCCGTGGCCGCGGCCGTAGCCGCCGTGATCAGCGGTGACGATGAACAGGGTATCCTCCAGAATACCTGCCTCGCGGTAGGCCTCGTAGATGCGGCCTGCGTAACCGTCACAGACGTTGATCTGGTTCAGATGCAGCTCGGAGCCGTAGCCGTGAGCATGGCCTGCGCCGTCCACCGAGTCGAACTGGATGAACAGGAAGTTGGGCTTCTGAGTCTTGACGTAGTCGCAGATGCGCGCGCAGAGACCCTCGTCATCACCGGTGTCCTTGGTGGTCTGCTCGTCATCAACCAAGCCGTAGTTGATGGGGTTCCAGTTGGAGAAGCAACCGAGAACTGCGTTGGGCATACCGTCACGGATGATGCGGTACAGGGTGGGATGCTCGTCGGTGGCGAGAGAGTGGGGAGCGGCGCTCAGCTTATCGTTGTGGAGACCGTGGATCTTGGAGGTGACGCCCATGAGCATGGTGGCCCAGCACTGAGCGGAGTCGGTGGGAACGGCAGTCAGGCAGGTGTCGCAGCTATAACCAATCTCCATGAGCTTGCGGATGTTGGGCGCGCAGTTCTCGTCCTTGCGATAGAAATTGCCTGCACCGTCGATGCCTACGATAACAACGTGCTTGTATGTAAATGCCATGATGATGTTCTCCTTATGAAGTGTTTGAAGCTTTGAGGGGGTGCCGGGAGCTTGTCAAAAGCTCCTTGGGTGATGGCGGAGCGAAGTCCTCGATTATTCGGTGAACAGACCCTCGGGAACGACTGCCTGCCATGCGGGATTGCCCTCAACGCCCAGCGCGTGGGTAACGATGGCGGGAATGTCCTTGACCTGCATATCCACGTTTGCGCCCTTGTTGATCGTCTTACCGGCGGCGGCGAAGAATACGTACTTCTCCTCGTCGGTGATACCGCCGTGGCCGTGATCCCAACCGCCGTGGTCAGCGGTTACGCAGAACAGACCGTCCTCCAGCATACCGGCCTCACGGCATGCCTCGTAGATGCGGCCGGTGTAGCCGTCTACGGTGTCCAGCTGCTCAAGGTGCTTCTCGGTGCCGTAGCCGAAGGAGTGGCCGGCGCCATCCACGGAGTCAAACTGTACGAACAGGAAGGTGGGCTTCTCTGCCTTGATGTAATCGCAGATGGTATCGGTCATGGGGCCGTCGTGGTTGGTGCCCTGAGTGGTAGCGGCATCGTCCACGATGCCGAAGTTGATGGGATTCCAGCAGCAGAAGGAGCCCATTTTTGCCTCGGGCATGGCCTTGCGGATCCAGGTGAACACGGAGGGATACTTGCCGTGGTAGGGGGTGCTGGAAACGATGCCGTTGGTCAACTGGTGCAGGTCCGGCAGTACGCCCAGGAGCATGGAGCCCCAGCACTCGGCGGAGATGGTGGGAATGGACGTCAGGCACATATCGGTGCCGGCGCCTTCTGCAAAAATACGGCGAATGGTGGGCGCTTTGGCGTTGCGGTAAAAGTTGCCTGCGCCATCAATACCGATGACGATCACGTGCTTGTAGGTGTAAGACATAGCGGTGTCCTCCTTGATTATGCATACATTCGTTCGTTTCGCCCGGGGGCGAACCACGCCCTCCGATTCCATTCGGAGAGTCTGGTTTGACTCCGGTAAAAAAGGGGAGGCCTGTACCCACGGAATTTTCGTAAAATCCGAAGAGTACAAGCCTCTGAGTCATGGTGGCTTTATTATGTTATGTAGGGGGGACATACCATAAACTCGCCGGGTTTGGATCATGCGGCGGGGCGCCGCATGATCCGATTGAATTGGTAAAAAGGGTTAAATTAGTCCTTCTTCTTCAGAGCTACGAAAGCAGCAGCAGCGGAGAGAACAGCGATAGCGCCGAAACCAACAACGGAAGCGCAACCGTCATCTTCGGTAGCGGTGGTGCCGGCGGTGGTGCCAGCGGTGGTGCCAGCGGTGGTACCAGCGGTGGTACCGGCAGTGGTGCCAGCCTCGGTCTCCTCGTCGGTCTCCTCGGTGGTGCCAGCCTCGGTCTCATCGTCGGTCTCCTCAACGATGGGCTCCTCACCGGAGTAAATCAGAGCCTCGTTCTCGGTAGCGAAGAATGCGATCTCCTTCAGGTAGATAACGGCATCCTGGGTCATACCGGAGATGTCAACGTACATCTTGATGATCTGCTCGCAGTCATCGAAAATGCCCTCAACGTCGTAGATCAGGTACTGGTCCTCACCTTCCTTGTCGAAGTCGATACCACCGTACAGAGAACCGGTGGAGTACTCAACGTCGGACGCGGTGTTTGCATCGTAACCGATGAACTTGATGTTAAAGTCCTCAAACTCGTCCTCAACGGCCAGCTTGATGACAATGTACTGAGCCTTGTCACCACCTACGGGCATGATGCCTGCACGGGTGCAGAATGCCTGGTACATAATGTCGAAGGAAACAGCGGTGATCTCGCCACCGGTAACAACGTCGGTCTCGTTCTCCTCGGTCTTCATGAGCTTAGCGCCTTCCCAGCCCTCTTCGCCCTCGTAGGGGTACAGGTAGTCGAGCAGGTTGGTGGAGCCGTAGAAACCGATCAGGGGGATCATGTCGGTGTTCTTGTCGAACACGAGCTTCTCTGCGGTGTAACCGGTCAGGTCAGCACCACCGGCGAAGTTCTTGTCGAGCTCGGGGTCATAGCGCTCAACAGCGTCGATGGTGTTGCCGGAGCGGTAGTTGAACTTGTCGGCAGCAACGTTCTGAGCAACCTCATCAGCGGTCAGAGCGCGGTTGTAGATACGGAGAGAGTAGATCTCGCCACCCCATCTACGCAGGGGGTTGGTGTGACCAAAGTAAACGTAGTCCAGGGTCATGTTGTACTGAGACTCACCCCAGTCAAGCTGGGTACCGTCGGAGTAGAGGTGAACGTTACCGGTCTGGTCCGGGTTGGACTCCTTGTCGCGGGTACCGTCGAACGCGGTCAGGTCGGAGGTAACGGACAGGGTGCAGCCGTTGAACTTCTCCCAAGCGTTCTTCATGGAAGGACGGTTGGAGTCGCCGTTGGAATCCTGGTTCTTGTACTCGAGCTTGAAGTACTCGTCACCGTTGGGATCGGTCTCGGAGCAACGGATGAATACGGACAGCTCGTCGTTAGCGGAGGACAGCAGAGTGATGTAGTTGGTAGCATCGTACTCCAGGCTGCCGGTTACGATCTCGATGGTGTAAGCGTTGCCCTGCAGAACGTTCTTAACGGCCTCGGGGAGCTCCAGGTATACACCGGTCTCGGGGTTGATCTTCAGAGAACCGTTCTCCCAAGAAATATGGTTCTTGGAAACAGCGGATCTCAGGTCGATGTGGTTGAGGTTACCGGTCAGGTCCTTCCAGTAGTCGGACATGGGGTCTACGGAACCGTTAGCATTGTTGGTAGCATCGTACCAAGCAACCAGGCCGTCCTTCACAACATCCTGGGGAGCCACAGCGGAAGCGCCGAAGGTGAAGCAAGTGAAGCAACCCAGAACCATGGTAGCGATCATTGCCACAGCAACAATCTTCTTCATAGTGTTCATTGTAGTATTCTCCTTTTTAAATTTTTTCCGGGTCCGGGGATCTCCGTGATCTTTGCGTCCCCCTTGAACGTAAAGCATTGAGATAACAGACGTCCGGATTTAGGGGCATATGCATTGTAGCACAGTGTGTCCAACATATGTCCAACAAAAAATAGGTTATTTATGAAAAAAATATGACGTTTTGTTGTTTTTTATGAAAACGATTCAAAAAACCGTTTTTTCTCGGCTCAGAGTTGGGGTCAGGGTGATGGGGGCGCCGTATGAATCCCGGTGGCAGACCCGGGCGGTCAAGGCGCTTTGATCGTAAACGGCGGTCCATTGCGTGCCGTGAAAAACCTTGGCCATGGCGCTGAAAACCTCCCCGACCTCCGAGACGGGGGTGCTTGCGAGATAGTCGCTGAGGATCCCGTAGCGCTCGATGGAATTATTCCGCGCTTGCCCGAAATAGGGGCCGGGAGTGAGATAGTGGTTGGTCATAACGGCGGTCTCTACCACCGACATTTGATTATGGATGTATTCTACGCACACGCTCCGCCCCTTCGCGTCCGAGATCAGATAGTGGACGGTCAGCCCCGTTGTGGTGGAGAGATCGTATTGGCGAAGGAGGTTCAGCGCCTCGTCGGTGGTGGCGGCCTTATCCAGGATCAGGCGGATGGCGGTGGTGATGGTCAGATGGGGCTTCCCTGTGGATTGCTTCAATTCCATGCCGTCGGGCAGAAGATTGACCGAAATGCAGACGCCCTGCTGGTTCATACCGTCCAAAGGAGCGTAGTAAGCGGCGATGGGGAGCTTGCTCGGCTCCAGGGGGCCGCTTCGCTTGGAAACGAAATCCGGGTTCACCGAGGAATAGGAGGCGTAGCCGTCCTCGGGAAAGGCGGTCAGCATCAGCAGGGGGCAATCTCCCCAATCGAAATTCCGCCCGAACAGGTAGCCGTCGCGGCTCCGGGCCTGCATGGTGCTGCAGCCCATGCCCTCCACGCAGAAGCGCAAGCCCTCGGGGCTGTTCAGAATGCGGCGAATGAAGTCGTAGGTGCCGTCCTCGGTGTCGGCGCCGCCCTCGGCCAGGAATCGATCGAAGCCGAAATCTCCTGCGCAGGCAACGGTGCTGAAATTCTCGGTAACGCGAGTGAAGGGGGCGAGTAAGCGGATCCCTGCGAAGCTGTCAGAGGATGAAGAATTCATGAAAACCTCCTTGTTGGGATGATTTTGCCGGATGGTATCATTCTACTGCGGCCTGTCCAACGGATGTCCAACAGAATCGGGGGGCTTTTGGCAAAATTCATGAAAGAAAATTTCAAAATACTCTTGTAAATCGTGAGAATTAATGATATAATAGGGAAAATGGATTCCGATGATCCGTTCAGCGAAAGGAGGACGGTATGAAAGCAATCTGTGTTGACGGCGACGCCGCCACCCTGGAATTGGCGGAGGCCGTTTGTATGGGACATCCCCTCGTGCGGGAGGTAAAGACCTTTTCCTGCGTGGCGGATGCCATGGCGTGGTTGGAGGAGGAGGCGGTCAATCTGGCGCTTCTTGCCGATGAGCTGGCCGACGGCCCCGGGATGCTTTTGGCCGCTGAGATCCGACGGAAGAACCCGGCGGCGGCCGTGGTGTTCCTGGCAGGCTCGGAGCGGTACGCCGTGCGCGCCTTTGAGATTCATGCCTCGGGTTACCTGCTGAAGCCTGTTCAACGGAAGCGATTGGAGGAGGAGGTGGAGTATGCTCTGACGGGCGGTGTGGTTCGCACCTCCTGCCACATCGAGGTGAGAACGTTCGGAAACTTCGAGCTGCTTGTGGACGGCGCAACCGTGAGCTTTACCCGCTCCAAGGCCAAGGAGCTGCTGGCGTACCTGGTGGACAAGCACGGGAGCGGCGTGACGCGGGCGGAGATCTTTGCGGTGCTTTGGGAGAGCGGCGAATACGATCGCTCCATGCAGAAGCAGGTGGACGTGATCATTCGCAGCCTGCGGGATACTCTGGAGCAGTACGGTGTCAGCGAGATCCTGGAGCTGAAGCGGGGATCTATGCGGGTTCATCCCGAGCTGATCGATTGCGACCTCTACCGATTTCTGGACGGTGACCCGCGGGCGGTCAATCAATTTTGCGGGGAATATATGAGCGCGTATTCCTGGGCGACATTTACCGAGGCACACCTGGAGCAGAAGGTGTACGGAGGGAAGAAGTAGGGCCTCCGGGACTGCGCTGCGGGTATATATATTTAAAAGGATGATTTTCGTCGCTTTCGGCGGCGGATTCAATCAATAAAAACACACTAAAGGAGTGACTTTATGCAAGCAACATTCTGGATCGGCCAGGCGTTCAGCATCCTGGCGGTCATCATTTCCTTCATCTCGTATCAGATGAAAACCAGTCGAGGGATTCTCGTGTCTCTGTCCTTGGCTACGCTGATGTCCTGCATCGCGTACGCCATTCTCGGTCGAGCGGGAGGTCTGTGGCTGAATGTGATCTGCATCGTGCGGAACGTTTGTTACTATTTCAAGGACAAGCCCATTCTCTCGTCCAAACTGGTTCCCGTGGTGTTAGCCGCTATCATGGGTGTTGCGGGAGCCTGGTCCTGGGAGGCTTACTATTCGATCTTTTTCGTGGTGGGGCTTGTGCTGAACACCCTGGCTATGGGCTATTTCGGGCCTCAGAACCTGAGAAAGAGCATCCTGGTGACCTCTACCATGATCTTGATCTACAACATCGGCCCCATCCTCGCTCCCATCTTTACGGGGACCATCTTCAGCGGCTCTGCGGAGGTTACCGCCCAGATCGGCAAGATCTCGGTGGGCGGAGTGATCAACGAATCGGTGTCTATCGCGTCTGCTGCCATAGGCCTCATTCGATACCGCAAAAAGGTCGATGAAACTGCACAGAACCCTGCATAAATAAACATATGATTTAGAAACAAACAATATGTTTCGAAAAGGAGACAAACATGAGAGCTTTGACAGTAAAGGGAATTCGATTTGACTGCGCCCGTGTTCTTGCCGGCGAGAGCGCTCCCGAGCAGTACGCTGCCTCGGAGCTTGTTCAGTACCTGGATAAAATGGGCGTTCCCACCGAGGGCGGCGAGGCGGTCCTCACGTTTGAATTGGGCCTGGACCCAGCCATTGGCCGCGACGGCTATGCGGTGCGGGCTTTTGAGAATCGTGTTGCTATTGTGGGTGGAAATGGCCGCGGTCTTATCTACGGCGTGTATGCGTTCCTGGAGAAGTACGCCGGCGCGCGCTTCTTTATGCCTGGTCTGGAGACCCTGGGCGAGGGGGATATTGCCGTGGACGAGGATGACTCCTTTACCCCCGTTTTCGAGTTCCGTCAGACCGACTGGCAGTGCGGAAGCAACGACGCGGATTGGCGGGTGAAGAATCGGGTCAACTACTTCGCTCGCGGCAATACGCCCGCCGAGAAGGGCGGTCAGATGAAGTACGGTGGCTTCGTACATACGCTGGGTAGCTTTACGGGCACGCCCGGGGATCAACAGCCCTGCCTCTCTGATCCCGAAAATCTGAAAAAGACCATCGCCGCTGTTCGGAATATTTTGGAAAAGGATCCCGAGGTGACCATTGTTTCAGTGTCTCAAAACGATAATGTGAGCTTCTGTAAGTGCGAGAGGTGCGCCGCCGTGGATGCCGAGGAGGGAAGCCATGCGGGTACCCTCATCCGCTTTGTTAATGAGGTGGCCGCCGATATCGAGAAGGATTACCCTCACGTGGTCATCGATACCCTGGCTTACCAGTATTCCCGAGCTGTGCCCCGCATGACCAAGCCCCGCGAGAACGTCTGCGTTCGTCTGTGCTCCATCGAGTGCTGCTTCTCCCATCCCTTGGATGACGAAAGCTGCCCGGAGAACAAGAAGTTCCACCACGACATCGTGGATTGGAGCAGGATCTGCGACCGCATCTACATTTGGGACTACGTGACCGATTTCAGCTACTACATTCCCACCTTCCCCAATTTCCAGGTTCTTCGTCAGAATATGCGCTTCTTTGCCGAGCATGGGGTCAAGGGTATGTACCCCGAGGGCAACTACAACTCTCCGGCATCGGGTGAGTTTGGTGAGCTGCGGTGCTATCTTCTGGCGAAGCTCATGTGGAATCCGCTCATGAGCTCCACGGAGTATTACCGTCACATGGACGAGTTCCTGGCCGCTTACTACGGCGAAGGCTGGCGGTATATCCGCGCATACATTGACTTCACCTGCTCCGAGGCCACCGGTACCCACATGAGCATCTGGGCCAATCCCTTCCATATCATCCCCCGCGAGAAATACGTGGCCATGGAGGATACCTTCGACACCTGGTGGGATAAGGCCGAGGCTATGGCGGGCGACCGTCTGGAGGCTGTTCGCCGCTCCCGGATCCAGTGGCGGTACATCAAGCTCATGCTCCATCCCAACGAGGAGGAGGGCAAGGCTCTGCGAGCCGACGTGGAAGCGGCCAACATCCGTTGGAACGAGTGGAAAAATCTTCCCGATAATGTGGACTACGCAAGGTCTCCCGATCAGTGGTTTGATTGACGTTTGAGAGAACTGTGACGGATGCTCACCATGGAAGGCAAGGGGCCGTAAGCTGACCGAGGGAATCGCGAAAACCCTGGGTGACGGTGCCGAAATCCGGCGTGCAGAACAAATCAAAGCGCTTTTGGCGGGCGCGATATGTCCGCTCTCGCTTTGGCCATCCGCATTTTGCGGGCTGAATACAACTGAATGGAGAAAACAACTATGACATGCTCTGAAATTAACATTCGTGATCCGTATGTGATCTACGAGAACGGAACCTACTATATGTACGGCACCCGCGCCGCCAATTTCGGCCGCTTGACGGGGGGATTTGACGTCTACACATCCACCGATATGGAGACCTGGAGCGATCCGATCCCTTGCTTTGATTCTGAAAAGTTCGGCCTGAATCGCGAGTGCAACTGGGCGCCCGAGGTGCATATCTATCAAGGCGCCTACTACCTGTTGGCTACCTTTACCCGGGAGTGCGGTCTGCGAGGCACCTTCATCCTGCGGGCAGACAACCCCTTGGGGCCTTTCGTTCCCCACGGCGAGAAGCAGCTAACCCCCGACGAGTGGGAATGCCTGGACGGTACCCTGTACGTCAGCCTCGAGGGAATACCTTACCTGGTGTTCTGCCACGAGCATACCCAGATTACCGACGGTACCATCTGCTATATCCGGCTGAGCGAGGATCTGACTCACTCCGTGGGCGAGGCCGTGACCATGTTCAAGGCCTCTGAGTCGGGCTGGGCCGAGGGAATCCCCTACGGAGGAGGAACCAACTACGTCACCGACGGTCCCTTTATGTACCGTACTGAGACAGGGGAGCTGATCATGATCTGGTCCTCCTTTATCGGCGGTCGTTACGTGGTTCTCCCCGTAAAGTTCAAGGACGGCAAGCTGGGTATGAATTTTGAACATCAAGCTCCCATCATCACCGAGGACGGTGGTCACGGAATGATCTTCCGTGACGACGAGCAGCTCTACCTCACCTTCCACTCCCCCAACGCATCGGGCTCGGAGCATCCGTTCTTCGTGAAGCTCGCAGATATGGGGGATCGCATCGAGCGAAGATAAGTGACGAAATCGACAGAAGTGACTGAAAACGAAAACCGTGAAACCGTGAAACCCCTAAATCTCCCTTACAGAAAGGAACTATGCCATGAAAAAAGCATTGATCTTCCAAGGCGGCTGGGATGGCCACGAGCCTCAGCTGACCTCCAAGCGCTTTGCCGGTATGCTGGAAAAGAACGGCATCGCCGCGGAAATTTACGACGACCACACCTGCTTTGGTGATTTTGAAAAGCTGTTGACCTACGATCTCATTGTTGCCTGCTGGACCATGGGCGGCATGGAGGGCCAGTATTCCCAAAACATTTCCGAGGCGGTTGCCCGGGGAGTGGGCCTGGCGGGCTGTCACGGCGGTATGTGCGACGCGTTTCGCTCGGATACCCAGTGGCAGTTTATGACCGGCGGTCAGTGGGTCAGCCATCCCGGCGGCGACGGCGTGGAGTACACCGTCAATATCCGCCGCGGCACCTCTCCCATCGTGGAGGGGCTGGAGGATTTCCCTGTCAAGAGTGAGCATTACTACCTCCACGTGGACCCTGCCGTCGAGGTGCTGGCTACCACCCGTTTTCCCCTGATCAACTACTACCACGCCTCCAATAAACCCGTGGATATGCCCGTGGTCTGGACCAAATACTGGGGTGTAGGCCGTGTGTTCTACAATTCTCTCGGCCATCACGATGACGTGTTCGACAACTCCCCCAACGCCGCCATCCTCATGGAGCGCGGCATGGTCTGGGCCGCAGGCGGTAAGGAGTTCAACGAAAAGCACGGACTCACCGTGGACCGCTACCTCAATAACGCGAAAATGTACTGAAAAACAACGGGAGGAAATTTACCATGACCAGAATCGGCTTCGTGGGTGTCGGCGCAATTTCCGGCATCTATCTGGAAAACATCACCAACAGATTCAAGGATATTGAGATCATCGGCGTCTGCGACCTCATTCGTGAGCGGGCGGAGAACGCCGTTAAGAAGTATAACATTCCCAAGCTCTACAACGATATGTACGAGCTGTTTGCTGATCCCGAGGTGGATATCGTTCTGAATATCACCCGCCCCTACGAGCATTACGAGGTCACCAAGGCCGCTCTGCTGGCCGGTAAGCCCGTCTACTCCGAGAAGCCTCTGGGTGCGACCTGGGAGGAGGGGCTTGAGCTGGTGAAGCTGGCCGAGGAGCGGGGCCTGTGGATCGCCGGCGCACCCGATACCTACATGGGCGCGGGTATCCAGACCTGCCGTAAGCTCATCGACGAGGGCGCTATCGGCGACGTAGTGGGCGCCACCGCCTTCATGACCTGCCACGGTCATGAATCCTGGCATCCCGATCCCGAGTTCTACTACAAATTCGGCGGCGGTCCTATGATGGACATGGGGCCCTACTACGTGACCGCTCTGGTCAACCTCCTGGGCGGTGTCAAGCGTGTCGGCGGTATGATCTCCACACCTTTTGCAACCCGTACCTGCACCTGCAAGGAGCATGACGGTGAGGTGATCACCGTGGACGTGCCGACCTCTTATTACGGCACCATGCAGTTTGAATCCGGCGCCGTGGCCTCCATTCTGACCTCCTTCGATATCTACGGCGCGCGCTTGCCCATCATTGAGATCTACGGCTCCAAGGGCACCCTGCGTGTGCCCGATCCCAACTGCTTCGGCGGTCCCGTGGTTCTGCACACCCCCGAAAAGGGCGACGAGGAGATTCCGTTGGCCTTTGACTATCCCGAAAACTCCCGTGCCCTGGGCCTTGCCGAGATGGCCTCTGCCTTGAAGGCCGGTCGCCGTCCCCGCGCCAGCTGGAAGCAAACCCTCCACGTCCTGGAGGTGCTGACCGGCTTTGAGCGCGCCGTAGCGCAGGGCGGTTATCTGGATCTGACCACGACCTATGAGCGCGAGGCTCCTATGGCCACCAATATGCCTCACGGCGTGCTGGATTGAACGAGGTAGTGCCATGAAAAAGATCGGTATCGTCGGCGTCGGGTGCATTTCGGGCATCTATCTGGAAAATATTACCAACCGATTTCAGGAGATCGAGGTCATCGGCGTCTGCGACCTTGTCCGCGAGCGGGCTGAGGCCGCCGTGGCAAAATATCACATTCCCAAGCTCTACGAGGATATGTATGAGCTTTTCGCTGATCCCGATGTGGATATCGTTCTGAACCTGACCCGCCCCTTCCAGCACCACGGCGTTTCTAAGGCGGCTCTACTGGCAGGGAAGCACGTCTACTCCGAAAAGCCTCTGGGCGCCTCCTTTGAGGAGGGGGTGGAGCTGGTGCGGCTGGCCGAGGAACGGGGACTCATGATCGGCGGCGCGCCCGATACCTTCCTGGGGGCGGGGATTCAGACCTGTCGTAAGCTCATTGACGAGGGCGCAATCGGCGAAGTGGTGGGGGCAACGGCCTTCATGACGGGCCATGGTCCCGAGTCCTGGCACCCTGACCCCGAATTTTTCTATAAATTCGGCGGAGGCCCCATGCTGGATATGGGTCCCTATTACGTCACGGCTCTGGTCAATCTTTTGGGCGGAGTCAAGCGAGTGGGCGGTATGGTTTCTGCTCCCTTTTCCCAAAGAGTCATGGGCTGTAAGGAGCATTTCGGCGAGCTCATCGACGTGGAGGTGCCCACCTCCTACTATGGCGTGATGGAATTTCAATCGGGCGCCGTGGCCTCGCTGATGACCTCCTTCGATATCTACGGCGCGCGCTTGCCCATCATTGAGATCTACGGCTCCAAGGGCACTCTCCGTGTGCCTGATCCCAATTGGTTCGGCGGCCCCGTGGTTCTGCACACCCCCGAAAAGGGCGATGAGGAGATTCCGTTGGCCTTTGACTATCCCGAAAACTCCCGCGCCCTGGGCCTTGCCGAGATGGCCTCTGCCTTGAAGGCCGGTCGCCGTCCCCGCGCCGGCTGGAAGCAAACCCTCCACGTCCTGGAGGTGCTGACTGGCTTTGAGCGGGCCGTACAGAACGGCGGCTATCTGGACATGACCACCACCTACGAACGGGAGGCACCCATGACTATGGGGCTGGCTCATGGGGTGCTGGATTAATCCGCCGGAATTTGTCATGCCGGAGACATTTTTTGAAAAAAAGATATTGCATTTTTCTCCGTTTTATGGTATAATTAAACTTGAAAAATATTTTCAGGAGGAACTCTGTTATGCCTAAGACCAACATTGTGGATTGGGAAACCATCACAAATTTTGTCATTGATTCTTTTGTCGGTTACGGTATCCCTCGTGAGGATGCCGAGATCTGTGCCGATGTTCTGCTGGAATCGGACAAGCGTGGTATCGAGTCCCACGGTTGCAACCGCTTCAAGCCCGTTTATCTGGACCGTATCAAGGCGGGGATCCAGAACCCTATCACCAACTTTGAAATCATCAAAGAGACCGAGACCACCGCAGTCGTGGATGGCCATGACGGTATGGGGCAGGTCATCGGCTACAAGGCCATGAGCATGGCCATCGAGAAGGCTAAGAAGTACGGTATGGGTATGGTCGTGGTTCGTAATTCCTGCCATTACGGTATTGCCGGCTATTACACCTCTATGGCTACCAAGGCCGGCTGCATCGGCCTGACCGGTACCAACGCCCGTCCTACCGTAGCACCCACCTTCGGCGTACAGGGTGCCTTCGGTACGAACCCTCTGACCCTGGGCGTGCCCACTGATGAGGAGTTCGACTTCAACTTTGACGCTGCTTCCTCCACCTACCAGAACGGCAAGCTGGAGTATTACGCCCGTATCGGTAAGGACGCACCCAAGGGCGCCCTGGTCAACCTGGAGGGCGAGGCCTACGAGGGCACCTCTGCGGATGCACTGAAGGCTATGGCCCGCGGCGAGGCTGCTCTTTGCACCCTCGGCGGCCCCGGCGAGGAGGGCTGTGGCTACAAGGGCTACGGCTTCGCTATGTTCGTTGAGCTTCTCTCCGCCGCTCTGCAGAACGGTCACTACGGTCAGTACCTGACCGGTAAGGACGAGAACGGGAACAAGCGTCCCTTCGGTCTGGGTCACTTCTTCATTGCCATCGACACCGAGCACTTCCTGGGCGAGGATGCCTGCCGCAAGAACGCCGGCGACATCATCCGTGAGGTCCGTTCTGTCAAGCGCGCTCCCGGGGAGGATCGCATTTATTCCGCAGGCGAGAAGGAGCATGAGATCCGCCTGGCCCGCCATGCCGGTGTGCCGATCAACGAGTCTGTTCAAAAGGAATTCATCGCCGTTCGCGACGAGCTGGGTCTGCCCTATAAGTTCCCCTTTGAGGACTAATCGCATTACAGAACCATTGTGGGGTCGCCGTTTCCGCCGATACGGCGGCCCCTTTCAAGAATCACAAAATTTATGGAAAGGAAGTACATAGATCATGAATATCAGAGAAGAGTCCCTCCAAAAGCACTATGAATGGAATGGTAAGATCGAGGTGGTTTCCCGCGTTCCCGTTGAGAATCGTCAGGATCTCTCCCTCGCTTATACTCCCGGAGTGGCTGAGCCCTGCCTGGAGATTCAGAAGGACGTGAATAAGTCCTACGAGTTGACCCGCCGCAAGAACCTGGTGGCCGTTATCACCGACGGTACCGCCGTCCTGGGCTTGGGCGACATCGGCCCCGAGGCGGGTATGCCCGTTATGGAGGGTAAGTGCGTTCTGTTTAAGGAGTTCGCAGACGTAGACGCATTCCCCCTTTGCATTCGCTCCAAGGACGTGGATACCATCGTCAACACCATCACCCTGCTGGCCGGTAGCTTTGGCGGCATCAACCTTGAGGACATCTCCGCCCCCCGCTGCTTTGAGATCGAGCGCAGACTCAAGGAGACCTGCGATATTCCCGTGTTCCACGACGACCAGCACGGTACCGCCATCGTGGTGGCCGCCGCTCTGCTGAACGCCTTGAAGGTGGTCGGCAAGGAGTTGGGTAATGTTCGTATCACCATGAGCGGAGCAGGTGCCGCCGGTATCTCCATCGCCAAGCACCTCATCAACATGGGTGCTGACCCCAAGAAGATGCTCATGTGCGACATCAACGGCATTCTTTGCGAGGGCGACGAGCGTATGAACCCCGCCCAGGCCGCTATGGCCGCCATTACCAACGCAGAGCATAAGCAGGGTACTCTGGCCGATGCTCTGGTTGGCGCAGACATCTTCGTGGGCGTTTCGGCTCCCAACATCGTCACCAAGGAGATGATCGCCTCCATGGCCGAGGGTGCTATCGCTTTCCCCATGGCGAATCCCACTCCCGAGATCATGCCCGACCTCGCCAAGGAGGCAGGCGCCCGCATCGTGGGTACCGGCCGCTCCGACTTCCCCAACCAGATCAACAACCTGCTGGCATTCCCCGGCATCTTCCGCGGTGCCCTGGACTGCCGCGCTTCCTGCATCAACGAGGAGATGAAGGTTGCCGCCTCCCGCGCTCTCGCTTCTCTGATTCCCGAGGACGAGGTGAACGAGGAGAACATTATCGTTTCCGCCCTCAATAAGAGCGTAGCTCCCGTGGTCGCCCAGGCTGTCATTGACGCTGCTAAGGCTACCGGCGTGGCTCGTATCTGACATTTGGATCGCACCGTGCCTCGGCACGGCATCCTTTGAAAGTGAGGTGGATATCCATGGAGCGTACCACCAATAAGGACTATTTCGCCAAAGCAAGAGTGGGGCTGTTCGCCAGTTACACCTACGCCACCTATGCTACCGGCAAGGGGACCGATTGGGGCGGGACCCATTATTCCGCCCGGGATCCTCGCGGGGCTGAATCCGCCGAGGAGGCCGCAAGCCTCTTCGACGGTGCAAAATTCGCCCGCGCCGCCTATGACCTCGGTGCGCAGTACGTCGTGTTCACCACGGCCCACGCGGGGTTCAATCTGCTTTTTCCATCCGAGACCATGAAAGCGACCGGCTGTACCCACAAATGCGCCGTTGACTCTGACCTGGTCCAAAAGCTCATTGACGGTCTGGATACTTACGGCATCCCGCTGATCCTGTATCTGCCCCCCAACGATGACCACGACATAGTCGACGAGGACCTGAAAAAGATGGGCTGGTATCAAGACAGCGAGGGAAGGACTCAATTTCTTATCCGCCTTATCCGTGAAATCTACGACCGCTACGGGAGTAAGATCGCGGGATTCTGGTTCGACCAGGGCGGTCCCGATAGCCGGGTGTGCGATGCGGTGCGGGAAGGCAATCCCGATGCCGTGGTGTTCGTCAATACCGGTGTGACCGCCAACGAGATCGAGCATCCCCTTTCGGATTTCCTCGTCTCGGAATACTACGGTTCCATCGAGAGCTGCGACAGCGATACGCTGCCTGTCCACTATTCCCAGGTCAACCGTCAGATCGGAAACTGGTGGGCCATCGGTGGAAAAGCTCCTACTGATGCGCGAAATCTGTACCGCTATTCGGTGCGTACCATCGCCGTGGAGGGTCAGTACAACGCAGGCATCGCCTGGTCCTGCGGTCCCTACCTTGACCAAACATGGGAGGATGGTGTGCGCGACCTGCTGACCGATCTGGGAACACTGCTCAAATCCCACGACGGCATCTATGGGACAGTCCCCGGACGATGCTATCCCACCAAGCCCAACTCTACCCTTCCCAAGGAGCATTGGGGCGTGTCCACCGAGTCTGAGGACGGCAGTATGGTCTACCTCCACGTACTCAACCGTCCCGAGGACGGGGTTTTGAAGCTTGCTTTCCCTGCAAACGGGCGGAGATTTACGTCTGCCCACTGCGGCGAGCACATACTGCCTCTGGACGAGACGGCCGAGGGGTATGAGATGGTCCTCCCCATTGATTCCGATGGCGTGGATACCGTGATCCGTCTCAGTTGAAGAATACTATATTTAAGAAAGAGGTGTTATACATGAAACTATTTATTGATACCGCCAATGTGGATGAAATCCGTCGGGCGAACGATCTCGGCGTGATCTGCGGCGTGACCACAAACCCTTCTTTGATCGCTAAGGAGGGCCGCGACTTTGTGGAGGTAGTCAAGGAGATTACTCAAATCGTGGACGGTCCCATCAGCGCAGAGGTCATTTCTCTGGATGCAGAGGGCATGGTCAAGGAGGCGTTGGAGCTCTGCGACACCATCCGTAATCCCAACCTGGTCATCAAGATTCCCATGTGCGCTGAGGGACTCAAGGCCACAAAGAAGCTTTCTTCCATGGGCATCAAAACCAACGTAACCCTGATTTTCTCCACCGCCCAGGCGCTTCTGGCGGCAAAGGCAGGCGCAACCTACGTCAGCCCCTTCGTCGGCCGTCTGGACGACATTGGCGACGATGGCGTGGCCGTGGTCGAGGATATTGTGAACATCTTCCAAAATTATGGAATTGAGACCGAGATCATCGCCGCCTCCATTCGTACGTCTGCTCACGTGACCGCCGTTGCGCGTGCAGGCAGTGATATAGCCACCGTCCCCTACAAGGTCATTGAGAGCATGATCGGTCACCCCATGACCACCAGCGGCATTGATCGCTTCCTCTCTGACTGGGCAAGCATTTCCAAGTGAATAACGAATTGTAAAAAAGTGAAAGGAAATAACCACTATGTACTTCCAGAACGACAAGATCAAATTCGAGGGCAAGGACAGCAAGAACCCCTTCTCCTTCCGCTACTACGATAAGGACCGCGTCATTGGCGGCAAGACCATGGGCGAGCATCTTCGTTTCGCTATGAGCTGGTGGCACACCTGCTGCGCCGCCGGTACCGATATGTTCGGCGGTGAGACCATGGACAAGACCTTCGGCTGCGACGGTATCGAGCGCGCCAAGGCTAAGGTCGATTTCGGCTTTGAGCTCATGGAGAAGCTGGGTATCGACTACTACTGCTTCCACGACGTGGACGTAGCTCCCGAGGGCGAGACCCTGGCCGAGAGCATCAAGAATCTGGAGATCGTCACCGACTACCTGCTGGAAAAGCAGAACGCCACCGGCATCAAGCCTCTGTGGGTGACCGCCAATATGTTCGGCAATAAGATGTTCATGGCCGGTGCGTCCACCAGCCCCTGTGCCGACGTGTATGCCATCGCCGCCGGTAAGGTCAAGGCCGGTATCGATGCCGCCATCAAGCTGGGCGCTCCCGGTTACGTGTTCTGGGGTGGCCGCGAGGGCTACGATACCCTCATCAACACCGACGTTGCCCTTGAACTGGACAACATGGGTAAGTTCCTGACCCTGGCCCGCGACTACGCCCGCGCCAACGGCTTCAAGGGCGACTTCTACATCGAGCCCAAGCCCAAGGAGCCCACCAAGCATCAGTATGACTTCGACGTAGCTACCTGCGCCAACTTCCTGCGCACCTACGGTCTGATGGATGACTTCCGCATGAACATCGAGGCAAACCATGCTACTCTGGCCGGTCATACCTTCCAGCACGAGCTGCGTATGGCGACCGTCAACGGCATCTTTGGCTCTATCGACGCCAACCAGGGCGATATGCTCCTGGGCTGGGATACCGACCAGTTCCCCACCAACGTCTACGACACCACCCTCTGCATGTACGAGGTCATCAAGGCCGGCGGCTTCACCAACGGCGGTTTGAACTTCGACGCCAAGGCACGCCGTCAGTCCAACACCTTTGAGGACGTTCTGCTGTCCTACATCGCCGGTATGGACGCCTTCGCTCTGGGTCTCATCAAGGCTTATCAGATCATTGAGGACGGCCGCATCGACGAATTCGTGGCCAACCGCTATGCTTCCTACAACGAGGGTATCGGTAAGTCCATCCGCGAGGGCAAGGAGACCCTGGAATCCCTGGCTGCCTACGCTCAGGATCTGAAGGGCGTCGTTCCCGCCAGCGGCCGTCAGGAGTACCTGGAGTCTGTCCTCAATGACGTTCTTTTCTCGGGCGTCTGATCAACGACCGACACGATACCGGTACTGACGATCAAGATCGACAGCGACTCTGCATATCTCTTTGCGGCTGAAAGGAGCATCAGATGGAAAAGACCTCACAGGCTGAACGGTTGACGTTCGTTCCTGCATCCCCCGAAAGGCAGGTTCTGACCGAAAAGGGGGCGTCCCCTCAGATTCTCATTCCCAATTATAATGAGACGGCCACCGATGCGCTTGGGCGCACGCTGGTGACCTGTAAGGAGGCGGGACTACCCAAAAAGGATAAGTACGTGGGCCTTTTCTATCTGATTTGGACCGACAGCGCGGAGGGATTTACGTCCAATATCGACGTGACCAAGGCCTACGCCTGTGACCCTGAAAAGCCGTCCCTGGGCAGTTACGGCACCTTCTGCTGGTGGGCCGAGCCCGAGACGGGCTACCACTGCTCCGACGAGGTCTGGCAAATCAAGCGGGATATGCGCTACTTCGCCATGGCGGGGATCGATTTCATCTATTTGGATTTTACCAATGGGTACATCTACGAGAAGTCGTTCCGTGCGCTTCTGGATACCTGCCTTGAGCTGCGTGCCGCGGGGCAGATGACTCCGTATATCGTCCCCTGGGCCTGGGCCGAGGCGGATGCAACCGTCCCCGGATACGGCCTCGTGGACATCTACGAAATGTTCTACAAGGATCCGAAATACGCCGATCTTTGGTTCTACTGGGAGGGAAAGCCCCTGGCCATGCTGAAGCACGACAGGGCAGGGAAGCTGTCGGCCTTTGATCGTAAGGAATTGACCGATTTCTTCACCTTCCGTATCTCCTGGCCGGACTATGCCTGGCCGGGAGAGCCGATCGGTTCGGGCTATAAATTCTGGGGCGACGGTTGGTTGGCGAATTTTGAATATTTTTACGGCTACACCGACGATCCCGCCCGCTCGGAGTGCGTGGGCATCGGCTGTGCAGGCTTTGCCGTCCCCGGGAGTGGACGAAGCGGGCGTAAGCTTTCGCAAAGAGAGCATCTCGACCGCTTTCTTGAAACCCCTACCATGGGCGAGGGCATTATGCTTCAAGAAAATTTTGAAACAATGATGGCGAAGAATCCCGAGACTGACGTGCTGATCATCTCTCGCTGGAACGAGTGGGGGGCTCAGAATCTGAACCTGTTGGATTTCGGCTTCTGCGACCAGTTCAACCGGGAGTATTCCCGTGATATTGAGCCCATGAAGGGCGGGTTCACGGATAATTATTTCTATCAGATGTGCAACATTATCCGTCGATTCAAGGGCATACTGCCCCCCGATGAGCCCACGGGCAAGCAGACGGTAGATCTGAACGGTGGCTTTGACCAATGGCAGAGCGTTCTGCCTGCTTTCAAGGATTTCGTGGGAGATACCGAGGCGCGCGATCACCTCGACGTATCCAAAACCGTCCGCTATCAGGACAACACGGGGCGCAACGACATTCTGGAAACCCGTCTCACAGCCGACGGCGGCATGGTATACGCCTACGTGCGTACCGCCGCTCCCATCACCGATTATCGGGAAGGGAGGAACTGGATGATGCTCTTCATCGATGGGGACAACAACAAGTCTACGGGCTGGGAAGGGTACGATTTTGCCGTCAACTACGCCGTGATCGACGAGACGACCACCACCCTCTGTGCCTACAAGGACAACGTGTGGCAGGAGATCGGCACGGTTCGCTACCGTGTGAAGGACTGCAAGATGATGGTGGCCATTCCGCGCGCCTTGCTGGGGCTGACCGAGGAGACCTTTACCTTGAATTTCCACTGGATGGACAATGTGGCCGACGTCTACGACCTCCATGCCTGGTTTACCACGGGTGACAGCGCTCCCGAGCGCCGCAATGACTATACCTTGACCCTTTCTATCCCCTACGACGCGGCTGAGGAGACCCTTCTTCCTTCGCGCACCGAGGGGGCGGTGGCCTATATGCCCGCCGTCGCACTCACTCCTGCGGAGGAGCTTGGATTGCAGACGGGCCTGCGAGCGACTCTCTACAATCTTCCTGCGGAGTATGGCAAAATGCCCGATTTCGACCATATTGCCGCCAATGCTCAAGGCTCGTCCGTCGTCAGCGGTGTATCCATCGCCCCCGCCGGGGATCGGATGGGCGATTTCGCGCTTTCGTTTGAGGGATATATCCGTATTCCCTCCGACGGTGTGTACGAGCTTTCCCTGCAAGCCCACGACTGTGCCCGTCTCTACGTGGACGGCCGCCTTGCCGCTGAGAGCATGAATCCTCCCGCGAGAGAGGCGTTCAAGTCTTCCTGCGCCCCGGGCTATCTTCGTCTGGCCGCAGGATACCACTCCGTCCGCATCGAGTATGCCGAGATCGGTGGCGGGAGCCCGTCGCTATCTCTTGACGGAGATTGGTCTTTTTACTGTAACTAAAGAATGGAGCAAGCTATGAATTACTATATTGGAATCGATTTGGGTACCAGCTCCTGCAAGGGTATCCTGACTAATCGTGAGGGAACGGTCCTGGCCGAGCATAGCGTCAGCTATAACGTCAGCTATCCCGCTCCCGGCTACAGCGAGCAGAACCCGGAGGATTGGTACAACGCCGCCGTTGAGATTCTGGAGGTCCTTTCAGAGGGCCGTAAGGAGGACGTAAAGGGGATCGGTATCGCGGGCCAGATGCACGGTTTGGTCATGCTGGACGAAAACGATGACGTTATTCGCCCCGCCATTCTGTGGAACGACGGCCGTACCGAAAAGGAGACCGCCTACCTCAACTCGCTGGGGTGCCTTCCCACCTACACGGGTAACATCGCCTTCGCGGGCTTTACCGCACCCAAGATCCTGTGGGTCAAGGAGAACGAGCCCGAGAACTTTGCCTTGGCCAAGAAGATCTGTCTGCCCAAGGACTACCTGGCTTATAAGCTGACCGGCGTGTTCTCCTCTGATTATTCGGATGCCTCGGGTATGCTCCTTTTGGACGTGGCCAATAAGTGCTGGTCCAAGGAGATGTGTGATATCTGCGGCATTACCGTGGATATGTTGCCTCGGCTCTACGAGAGCTATGAGGCAACCGGCAAGGTCAAGGCCGAGTACGGTCTGCCCAACGCCATCCTCTGCGCCGGCGCAGGCGACAACGCCGCCGCCGCCATCGGTACCGCAACCCTGCGTGACGGGGATTGCAGCATCTCCCTGGGCACCAGCGGTACCGTGTTCCTGCCCTGCGACAAGTTCAACACCACCTGCGGTACAGCTCTCCACAATTTTGCCCATTCCACCGGCAAGTTCCACCTCATGGGGTGCATCCTGTCGGCGGCAAGCTGCAACAAGTGGTGGGTTCGGGATATTCTTGACACCAAGTACAATGACGATCCCCGCGACGATCTGGGTCAGAACCGCGTGTTCTTCCTGCCCTACCTGACGGGTGAGCGTTGCCCCCACAATGACGTCAACGCCAAGGGCGCGTTCGTCGGTCTGACCATCAACACCACCCAGGCTGATATGAGTCTGGCCGTGCTGGAGGGCGTAGCCTACGCCCTGCGTGACTGCGTAGAGGCAGGCGGCGTCAAGATCGACAAGGCCGTTCTTTGCGGCGGCGGTGCCATCAGCCCCCTGTGGCAGGGCATCATGTCGGGCATCCTCGGCGCGGATATCTATCTGACCGAGACCGAGCAGGGACCCTCCATGGGCGGTGCTCTGCTGGCCATGACCGCTTGCGGAGAGTATGAAAGCGTTTACGCGGCGGCCGATGCCACGGTTCGTAAGACCCTGGCCGTCCAGGCTGATCCCGTCCGTACCGCGGCCTACAACGAGGGTTATGCGATCTATAAGAAGTTGTATCCCGCGCTGAGGGATACGGGGCTGTAAGCCAAACCTTAGAGCATCCGCGGCTCCGCCGACGGATATCAAAAGCAGGAGATGCCTTTTGGAATCTCCTGCTTTTTTTATGAGAAATCTTGACAGAATTGAAGAAATATGGTATAATAATTAAAGTGCAATGTGTACAAAAATTTTTGCCAAAAAGGAGATGGATGCTATGGATGGAAATAATTCTATGAAGCGTGCGAAGGAATTGCTTGCCCGCATGTCTCTTGAAGAAAAGATTTACCAGATATCCGGTCAGATGCTTTTTGAGGTCGAGGATGACTACGAGAAGCGCCGGAATCATAAAGAAGGGAACTACCGAAATCCCGGGCACTTTATGCACAAGGGAAGGCCTGCCCCCGCTACGCCCGCCGAGGTGACGGAGCGGATCAATCGCGACGTTCAGCTGACTATGGACGCGCATCCCAACGCAGTTCCTCCCATTGAGCATGGTGAGGCTCTTCACGGCGCTCAATGGGGTATGGGAACCTGCTTCCCTCAACCCATCGGCATGGCCTCCACCTTTGACGATGAGCTGGTGGCGCAGATTGGCGACGTGATCGGTAAGGAGGTTGCCGCGGTAGGTGTCCGTCAGGCCCTTACCCCCGTGGTCAATATTGTTCGTGATTGTCGCTGGGGCCGTACAGTGGAAACCTTCGGTGAGGACGTTCTGCTGACCTCCAATATGGGCGTGGCCATTTGCCGCGGCCTGCAAAAGAATGGCGTCATCGCAACCCCCAAGCACTACGCGGATAACTATTCCTACGGCGGAAGAGATTCCAACGTGTCCGATACCTCTGAGCGTACCATGCGTGAGGTGTATCTGAAGCCCTTTGAAAAGTGCTTCAAGGAGGGCGGCGCTCTGTCGGTCATGGCCGCATACAATAGCTGGGAGGGCGTTCCTTGCTCGGCTAACCACCGTATGCTCACCGAGATCCTTCGTGACGAATGGGGGTTCCCCGGCTTCGTTGTGTCGGACTACTGCGGCGTTGAGGGCCTCTGTGATGCCCATAAGATGGTGGATCAGCACTGGAAGGCACAGGCGCGCTGCCTGAAGGCCGGCCTGGATGTGAACCTGCCCTTCAGCTCCTTCGAAAAGACCATGACCGCCTATCGGGAGGGCTGGCTCACCGAGGAGGATATCGACCGCGCCGTACTCCGCGTGCTGAATGCTAAGTTCGCTATGGGAATCATGGATCAGCCCTTCGCAGACGGAGAGGCCGCAACCGCCCTGGTGCGATGCGACGCCCATAAGCAGTTGGCCCTGGAGGCGGCCCGTCGCGCCATGATCCTGCTGAAGAACGAGGGTGTTCTGCCCATGAGCCGTGAGAAGATCAAGACCGTTGCGGTGTTCGGCGAGGGCGCTACCGTGTTCCCCGTAGGCAAGAACTATTCCGGCCCCTACGGACGGGAATGGGAGGCCGAGGACGCTAAAACGCCTCTGGAGTACCTGCGTGAGTACCTGGACGGTTACGCCGAGGTGATCTACGCAACCGACGATTACATCGAGGAGGTTGCTGCTAAGTGCGATGTTGCTCTGTACATGACCACCGTCGTAGAGGGTGAGGGCATGGATCGCTCGGATATTCGTCTCCCGGGTGTGACCCATAAGGTCCAAAAGGATGACAGTGCGCTCATTGTCGGTAAGTTCGAAATGGATATCAAGACCGACCAGGAGGAGAGCATCCGCCGTATGAACGCCGCAAACCCTCATTCTGTGGTGATTCTGCTCAACGGCGCACCCGTGGATATGAGCAGTTGGATCGAGGGAAGCAACGCCATCCTGGAGGCCTGGTACCCCGGTGAGCAGGGCGCACAGGCTATCTGCGAGATCCTATTCGGTGAGGTCAATCCCTCTGCTAAGCTCCCCATTACCTTCCCCAGAAGCGTGGGGCAGTTGCCTCTGTTCTATTCCATGAAGCCCTCGGGTCGAGGCTACGGCTATGTGGAGAACGACGGCTCTCCCCTCTACCCCTTCGGTTACGGTCTGAGCTATACCACCTTCGCCCTGGACAACTTTGCCTGCGAAAATAAGGACGATAGCTTGACTCTGTCGCTGACCGTGGAGAATACGGGTAATTACGACGGTGCAGAGATTGTCCAAATCTACTTGTCCGGCCGTAATTGCGACGTTTCTATGCCTCGTATGGAGCTGAAGGCCTACAAGCGTGTGGAAGCGAAGAAGGGAGAGACGACTTCCGTTACCATCGACGTGCCCTCTGAAGCCTTCTTCTACTATGATCAGAAGATGAGCTACGGTATGCATGACGGCGATTATACGGTATCTGTCGCTACCTCCAGTGCGGACATCCGCAAGACCTTTGAGGTGCAGGTGCGCGACGGAAAGCTGATCTGACCGTAATGCGTCCCGCCGGCATGTGCGCAAAAAGGACCTCCCCACGGACTATGCGTGTTATCCTTAACGGAGAACACGCAATGAATTGCAACCTTTCGGTTGCGTGAATTGAAAGCCGTGCTTTCGTGAATTGCCTGCGGCATGAATTGTGCCTTACGGCACATTAGTTGCAATTCAATTCATGTGAGCGACGAATTGCGCGGCAATTCCGCGAGCAAATCATGGCGGAGCCAATTCATGATGCGTACGCATCAATTCATTCATAAAAACAAACAGAGCAAGAATAGAAGGATTTTTCTCCTTTTACGCTTGCTCTTTCTGCTTGTCATAGGGGTTTGGGTTTAGCCCATACTGTGGTTGTCTGGACAAATGCCATGCTTGCACTTTTGTAAAGCTGCAAATTCTCCGCTAAGAACCTCACCCTTATGCGGGGGAGTCCTTTTTGTTGGCGAAAGGCAAAAATTCACAAAAAACGACAACCGTGCGGGAGTAGTTCACAAAAACTTTACAGACGACCTGCCTGACGCTTGTGAAAATAATTGTTTTTTCTGTTGACAAGAAACGCCAAAAGTGATATAATCTAAGTGAGAATCGACTACGATTTGTTGGGGAAGGGGTGGCTTGCCAAACGGATTCCACACCTCGGACAATCTTAGTCGGGCGGAAATCTGCCGCGGGAGGGTGTATGCTGGTTTTTATTCTGATTCCGCTTCTGCTCGCGATGCTCAAGGGCTATAAGGTGTCTCATGTGTTGCGGGTATTGGATCTCTATCCCTTCTTTGCGGTGTGTGCGCTTCACGGCTTCTTTGTCGTATGCGCATGGCTGGGGAACCATTCTTTTGTGGTGTTTGCCAACGCATTGCAGTATTTCTTGATTCTGTCCCTGCTTTTGCCGGTTATGCGTCGCCGCCTGTTCGTGCCCTCCGTTGTTGGATTGGGCCTTACCTTGGTCGGAACCGCTATGAATCGGGTGGTGATCCGTGCGAATGGCGGAAAAATGCCCGTGAAGCCAACGGTCTCGGAATGGATCGGATACTATAAGCCCGGGCAGCTGGACGGAGCTATTGACGATCTGCATATTCTGCTGGACGATTCGGCTAAGCTCCCTTTTTTGGCAGATTACATCGACCTGGGTGTTTGCATATTGAGCCCCGGAGACGTATTGATCCATGTATTTGCTTCTATCGTTGTTTACTATACGGTTAAGGCTGTCTGTCCCCGGGCTTCTCGGGAAGCATTCCGGGAGACGGAAGAAAAACGATAACAGAAAGGATCGGTTCTCGATTGTATGAAATTAGCGTTGTTCCTGCTCACCGACCTTCTTCTTGGCTATGTTCCGCAAGCCGCAGGATGTGCCGTCTGTCTGTTCATGTTCGTGAAGGAGAGCCTGCGTACCCGCAAATTTCTGATTACGACCTGCTTTTATTCGATGGTCGCCGTCGTGATTCGATTGGCATACACTTGGAAACTGATTGATTTCGGCTTCCATACTGTGGTCATTTGGGCAATTTTCGTTCTGATTGCCATCGCATACAATCGGTATCCCGTGGTGCAATCCACCTTCAGTATTCTGGTTTCCGGTGTGCTGATCACGGTGTCGGAATTGATTACGGCCGGCATTCTTGTTCTGATCTACGGAGAAAAGAACTTCACCAATATGATGAATAACACCGAAACGCTGGACGGCAAGCTCGTCAAGGCTTGGTGCGGTGTGCCTACGAATATTTTGTTTTTGATCATTGTTCTGGTTGCCTATTTCGTTGCGAGACGGAGATGGAAGAAGAACAGCGAAGCAACACAAAATGTGACTCAGTAAAATCCATTCCGATGCGTAGGGAGAGAGCATGGAACATTTAGCAAGAAAAATGGCAGAATCCATCGGCCGCTCTTTGGGGCGATCAGACGAGGAGATTGCCGTGATGGCCTATGGATTCATTGGAATCCTGCAGTTTTTTGCCATATTCCTCTGTTCCCTCGTGATTGGAATCCTGTTCGGCTTCTGGATTGAGACCGTGGTGGTGTTCCTATCGGTTGGGTTTTTGCGTCGGTTTACAGGCGGAGCCCATTCTTCCGGCATCTACCATTGCTTGGTTTACAGTGTGTTTTTCGTCTCCATCATTTCGGCTGCGGCACATTACTGGTTGCCCCTGTTGCCGATGCCGGTCAACGGCGTTATCTGCGGTGCGATTTTTGCCTTTGGATACGTGATGATTGCCTTAAAGGCACCGGTTACACCTCCCAATAAGCCCTGCCGCACCGAAAAGAAGCGCAAGCGTCTCCGTCGAGGTGCTTTCCTTTCTTTGTCGTTGTTCGCAATATTCGTCCTTTTGACCTTTATAGCTCAAAATTATATCAGCAGATTATTCACCATTGGATTGTCTCTTGCTGTGTCCACCCTGTGGCAGGTCACCATGATGACCAAAGCGGGGGCGGCGTTCGTTATATGCTTCGATTCCTTGTTCATGAAAAAAAGATAACGATTTTCGGTGTTTCCATGTTGGTATCGTTTTGCCTGTAAAGGTAAAAAGATATAAATACTCTATTCGGGGAAAGGAGAATTCTGATATGAAAGCCAAAATTCTGATGGCAGTATCTGCGTTGGCAACGATGTTTGCTGCATTTGCGGCTTCATCGGCATGCTTCTGGTGGATTTATCAACCCGAAGAACCTGCCTCCTTGCAAGACAAATAAGTAAGGCGGCAACGAGAGCCGGGTTAACCGGCTCTCGTTTTCTCTTTTGAAAAAACCATTATCGGTAGACAGATAAGGAGATCTTCTATGCAGCAGCAACCATCGAGGGTCAAGCGGCAGAGTGAGAGAAATGTCACCATGACGCTGAAAATTTTGATCCTGTATCTCTGCGCTATCCCGGTTCTTCAGAAGGTTCTGACCATCATATCGAAAGACGAAACCGAAACCATGATCGTCAGCTTTTCCAAAATGCTCACCTTCTTTTCCATCATTTTGGCAATTGCTCTCTTTTGGGTTATCACAAACTACGTGGTGACGAATAAACGCATCCGTTCCTTCGTGGAGGTTTCGGCACTATACGGAATGTGTCTTCTGTGCTATTTGAGCACGGGAATCTCCACCAGTAACTATAAGTTTATTTTCGCGCTGATCGTTCTGATGTATTCCATGGAGCTGGGCATGAAATTCGGTATGTGCATGTCCTTGGTTTCCGGCTTGAGCATTGTTGCGGGCGACCTCTTGTCGTGTAGTGAGTCAATGCGATCCCAGATGTTTCAATCGGATCTGATCCTGTTCGGCTCCTTTTGCCTGCTGGCCTATATCGTGGGCTTCTTTTCGGAAAGAAACCGCAAGCTGATCGAGGAATTGAAGGACTCCGTGAACCGGGACTCGCTGACCCACCTGTTTAACCATCGATATTTCTACGAGTATATGCATGGGGTTATGGATGCCCCCGTGGAGGGGATGCACCATTATATTCTGATGATGGATATCGACTTCTTCAAGGCATATAACGATACCCTGGGCCATCCCAAGGGCGATGCGGTGCTGGTTCAGATATCCAATATATGTAGGAACCTCTTCAGTGACCGAACGGTGTTCCGCTACGGCGGCGAGGAATTCGCCATCACCTATACGGCAACCGATGCGCAGGAGGCCGTAAAAATTGCGGATCATCTGCGTACGACCATCGCAATGACCCCCTTTGAAGGAGAACATCTGCTTCCGGGACATAATCTGACGGTTTCCATCGGTGTGGCGGAATTGCAGGTGAACGATACCTTGACCAACTGGATCGAGCGGGCGGATAACGCACTCTATAAAGCGAAGGCCTTTCATAAGAATCGCGTGCAGCTCTACTCCTCGGTTCACGATCGCTTTGAGCATCTGGACAGCAACAATGATGACGAGCGCATCGTGTCCATCAAAACGCTCCTGTCGGTCATCAACTCCCGCGATCGCTATACCTACAACCACACGGACCGGGTCGTGCATTACTGCGAAACCTATGCTAAGTACGCAAAAATGTCCGAAAGCCAGCAGAAGATGCTGTTGTATAGCGCATACCTCCACGATATCGGTAAGATCAACGTGCCTCAGGAGATCCTGATCAGTGAGAAAAAACTGACTCCGGAGGAATGGGAGCAGATCAAGAAGCATCCCGTGGACAGCGCGGAGATCGTGCGAGGCATCCGGAATTTCGGGGAGATCGCCAAGATTGTGCGGCAGCACCACGAGAAGTTCGATGGCTCCGGATATCCCGACGGGAAGACGGGGACGGAGATCCATTATCTGGCGCGAGTCCTCGCCCTGGCGGATAGCTTTGACGCTATGACCTCAAAGAGACCCTATCAGAGGGCCAAGAGCTTCGAGGAAGCCTTTGAGGAAATACGCCGTTGTAAGGGCACCCACTTTGATCCCGACCTTGCCGAGGTCTTCATTCAAGCCATTCAGACTCGTTACGTGGATGACCGAAGCAACAAAAAATGATTCGGTTCCGCGTAGGGAAGCGATATGCATTCAGCCTGCAAAACCGAAGTTAGGCTTTGGCAGGCTGAATTTTTGAGATGCCCAATAAAGAAGCCCCCCGACAATCGTCGGGGGGCTTCTTTATGAGCGTGGAATCAAGGCTTACAGGTTATGTTCAGCCTTCCACTCCTCTGCCTTAGCGGCAGAGACGCGCTTGATGTTCTCCTCGGCATGGATGGACTCCTCGCCGCCGTTCACATACAGGAAGTACTTGCCGCCCTCGGTTACGTAGAGGGACTCCTCATAACCGGCGGGATCACCGAATTCACCGACGGTGTGCTTGGCAACCAGGGTGGATGCCTCGGTATCGTACTCAACTTTGCAAATAATCTTCTTCATTTTCTCTTTTCCTTTATGTTTATTTGGTATTGCGATCAACAAAGCTGACGAACGCAGGTGGTTACCTACATCCTCTCACCATAATAGTATACCATAAAAACGGCTGTTTTTCAATGGTTTTTTCTATGAATAATTCATTACTTTATTTTTGTCCGTTGGATATTTTCCATAATAAAAGAGGGATTCCTTTCCAATAGGATCAGAAAATGGTTTCCACTCGCTTTCTGGCTCCCGCGGGGGAGTAAACCCAACGATCAATATGCTCCACCTCGTCTCCACGGATAAAAAAGTGCAGGCGGGGAAGGGGAACGGGTTCTCCCCTGTGGGCATCTATGAGAACCAGCTTGATCTTCATCCGTTCGGGGATGATGCTCTTGATGAATACGGCCGCAGTCCGTCCTATGAGATTCCGCACAATCTCCCTGTCGCAATCCCGGATCTCAGCCAAGCCTGCCAGATTGGGGGCCAGCTCTACGAACACGCCGTAGTCCTCCACGCTCCGCACAATACCCGCAACCGTTTGCCCGGGGGTGTAGCGGGCGGCATTCTGTTCCCAGGTGCCCAAAAGCTCCCGAGTGGAAACGAAAATGCGGTGATTGGCTTCATCGATGCTGCGTACTGCTACCCAGAGTGCCTGGCCGTTGTACAAGCGATCCCGCGGATGGGAGATGCGGGATACGGAAATGGCATCCACCGAGAGCAGGGAAGGAATGCCGCACCCGATATCCACGAAGGCACCGAAGCTCTCCAGGTGGGTCACCCTCGCGCGGATGATGTCTCCGGGAATGAGGCCGTCCAGGTAGCGGGCGGCACACTCGGCCTGTGCCAAGCGGCGGGAAAGCCGTACGGTGACCTCTCCGTTCTCATTGGCCTCGATGCCCGTGACCTTGCAGGAAACTGCCTTGCCTACGCGGGTTAGAATGGCTATGTCCTTGGGAGCTTCACCGTTGCGGCTCCAAACAGCCTCCTCGCGGGGAATGATGCCCCGCGCCCCGGATAACGACGGGAACTCCACATGCAGATTGAAATCACTGTCGCACAGAAGCACCGTTCCCTCGATGATGCTCCCCGTGTCCATCGCACGCTCCAGCCCGGCCAGGCTTCCCGTAAGCTCCCGATTGCGGACGGTCGAGAGCAGCTGTCCCTCGGGAAAATATGTATGTTCCATGTTCAAATCCTGTCCTTTCCTTGGGGGCACATCCCCCGACTGCTCTACTGTATGCAGGGGAAGGACGGATTATGCCGGTTTGTTTTTGGTCAAGCATCGCTTGAGCTTCTCAACAACGAATGGATGATTGACATTTCCCGAAAATGTGATATACTGTAATCGTAAGCTTACGAAATTCATATGTAAGGAGACAAAACATGAACATCAAAATCGGTGCGATCATCAAGAAACTGCGCGCCCAAAATCATATCACCCAAGAGACCTTGGCCGCCGCTATGGGGGTCACTCCCCAAGCCGTGTCCCGCTGGGAGGCCGAGGGTGGCTACCCCGACCTGGAGCTGCTCCCCGCGCTGGCGGACTTTTTCAAGGTCAGCACGGACGAGCTACTCGGATACAAATTGTCCGAGAGGGAACAGGAGCTGGCCGACATCAAGAAGGAGATAGAGCGGCTGGATGAGGTCGGTTCCGTCGAGGAGTGCCTCGCCCTTGCCCGAAACGCCTTTGCGCGGTATCCGAATGATTCCGAAATTCGGCTGAATCTTGGAATTTGTCTGCATAATACGTGGGATGAAACCCATGATGAGGGGCTTTTGGACGAGATTGAATCCCTCTATCAATCGGTCGTAAACGAATGTGACGACGAGGATACACGGAACAATGCCATCGGAAGTCTGATTATTTTGTATAAGGATACCCACCAGAGCGAGAAGGCGAAGGCACTGCTTGGACGGTTGACCCCCATGAAATACTGTCGGGAAACCACGATGGCCTGGGGAATCGGCGATGGAAATACCGAGTTCTATATCCAGGATCTGATCAACAAGCTGACCGATGCATTGGGACTCGCTCTCGGTGACCTTGCTTACAATGATGACCTACCCAACGACCCGTCCACTTGGGATTACAAGATCGAAATGCTCCGCATTTCCAACCAACTGTATCACATGATCTACGGTGACGATCTGCTCTACCATCACAGTCGCCTTGCCGATAATTATTGGGTGATCTCTACCTACCAGATGTCCCTTGAGAGAACCGAGGATGCCTTGGATTCGTTGGAGCAGATGTGCAAGCACGCCGTAGCCTACGATCTCTCGTATCAGAACGACCGAGGGAAGCATTTCACCTCTTTCCTGGTGGACACCCAATACTACCCCGAAAAGAGCAAGGACTTCCACGAGCTCACCGAGCACACGTATGGCCACTATTCGCTGGCTCGCCTGCAGAACAGCCGCTACGATCCCATCCGCAACGATCCGCGTTTCGCCTCTGTGGAAAAGGCTCTGCGGGAATACGCGAAGTAAACGAGCCGCAGATTTCCCTGTCCCCCGCCTAACAGCGGGGGACAAACTCTTGTCATATTTGCACAAAAACCGATCTTGCTCAGTCGAAGAAAATGTGACGGCAGAAAAGTACGAAAGAGAAAAACAGGCGAAAACGCGAGAAAACGCGAGGTTGTCATATCCTAAATTAAAAAAATCAAAATTTTTTCAAAAAGGGCTTGACAAAGTGAAACAAGTGTGGTATAATATGCGCCGTGAGTAAAAAACGACCCATGCCCGGCGGCCGACAGAGCCCCCTTCGGTGTGGACGAATCTAAAAGGAGAAAGAAACATGTCTACTTACATGCAGAAGAATGAGACCGTGGCTCGCAAGTGGTACGTCGTTGACGCCGCTGACAAGCCTCTGGGTAGAACTGCTGTTGCCGTTGCAGACCTGCTGCGCGGTAAGAACGACCCCACCTTTACCCCCCATGCCGACTGCGGCAACTTCGTTATCGTTATCAACGCCGAGAAGGCTACCCTGTCCGGCCGCAAGATGGAGCAGAAGTACTACTACAGCCACTCCGGTTACATTGGCGGTCTGAAGGCTGTTCAGGCCAAGACCATGATGGCTACCAAGCCCGAGCGCGCTATGGAGATCGCTATCAAGGGTATGCTGCCCCACAACCACCTGGGCCGCAAGGCTTTCACCCGTCTGAAGGTCTACGCAGGTGCCGCTCATAAGCACGAGGCTCAGAAGCCCGAGACTTACGAGCTGTAATCAGAGAAAGGAAGGTCAAGAATTATGTACACCAGTGCAAAGCCCTACTTCTACGGCACCGGCCGCAGAAAGAAGTCCGTCGCTCGCGTTCGCCTGTATCCCGGTAGCGGTGAGATCACCATCAACGGCCGTTCCATCGACGAGTACTTCGGCCTCGAGACTCTGAAGCTCATCGTCAACCAGCCCTTCGGCGTTACCGGCACCACCGGTAAGTTCGACATCGTCGCTAACGTTGCAGGCGGCGGTATCTCCGGCCAGGCCGGCGCAATCCGTCACGGTGTTGCCCGCGCTCTGCTGTCCGCTGATGCCAACTACCGTCCCGCTCTGAAGGCCGCCGGCTTCCTGACCCGCGACCCTCGTATGAAGGAGAGAAAGAAGTACGGTCTCAAGGCCGCTCGTCGCGCTCCTCAGTTCTCCAAGCGCTGATTTTTCAACGCCTGTTTGGGAAAGATCACAGCACTCGCTTCGGCGGGTGCTGTTTTTCTTTTGTAGGGGAGACCTGCGGTCTCCCGCGGGCGAACGCAGTTCGCCCCTACAATAAAGGGCGGTTCAATTTGTAAAAAATTGAGCCGTCCTGTTTACTTTTTGCCGTTTTTATGGTATAATACAACTAATAGATAAACTTGAATTTATCGATTATAAGGAGCGTGTTATTTGTGAAGTTTAGACGTAATATTAAAGAAGAGAAGCTTTTTCATAAAGTTGCATTATTCTCGTTGATTGCAGAAATAGTTTTATTAACAATCTATTTTATAACATTTAATGAAGAATTAGTTCGTTTTATTTTGGTTTTATTATTTGTATTTCCGTTATATTTCCTGCTTGTTCATTTATTGAGAAAAAGTTTTGTAGAATTTCAAGAGGATAAAATCATTTTAATAAATGGAAATGGGATAAATATTGTTATTAATATTAATGAAATTGAAAAAATACTAATTCCATCATCCAAAGCATTAGAGAGTAAAATGAAAGATAATGCTATAATAATTAAAAGAATTGGTGTAAATAATATAATCTCATATAATTCAGAAATAGAAAATTACATAAAAAATAATTATAAGATAGATGTAGAGTATTATGACAATTATACTCAAGCAATTAAATGATTTTTATAGTTTATTTGCATGCCAAATTCCAATTTATCGACCAAAACAGCGTTGAATGTTGGTGTGATCTTGGTGCAAATTTGGTGCAACACTTTATAGGGCGATACTCACGATATCAAACGGCGTTGCTATAACTTGAGGAGATACGTTCTTATATCTTCGAACTTATGGATGCGTTTGTCGAAGTCAGAAGAAATCGACTATAAGGAAGACACAGGCAAGCTTCGTTTTTGAAGCCGGCCTGTGCCTTTCTTTACTTCACCGCGTCCGTACGGAACAACGCCGACAAAACCGTCTTGATCAATCGTACCCGAGCCTCGGTGTATTTCTTTTTTGAATGCTTTGTGCAGAGGGCGTTCGTAAATGAGTATTACGTGATAGGCATGGAGGGGGTGACCCGGAAAAACTTCCGATACGCCCGATAAAAGGCGCTGTAATTATTGTAGCCCACCTGTATCGCTGCCTGCGTGGGCGGAACACCCTCGCGAATTAACTTGTTGGCCATCGCCATCTTTTTTTGCAGAATATACTGCTTGGGCGAAATGCCCATTTTCTCTTCAAACAAATGGCAAACAGTGGATTTGGAGCACGCCGTGTGGGCTGCTAACGTGTCCAGAGTGATCTTTTCATACAGATGCTTGTCAATGTATTGAACGATCTGCTTTAGAAAATCATTCGACCCCTGTGGCTCGGGCGGCGAAGAGGCGCGGATGACGTTGTAGAGCAGGTGAATCATCAGACTGTGGGCCAGGGGCTCGTAGAAGGACGCATTTTCCGCCGTGCCGATCTCTCGGAATTCGTCGATCTGCTCCGCAGGGAAGGATATGGGGATGCACGTTTTCTCCTCTAAACAGCCGCGCAGGACAGCGGGGACGGCGGTGATGTCAAAGAGCGCCTTCACGCGCTGATAGGAACCGGCCTGGTTGGCGGTGACGGCGTGGTAGGTGATGGGAGGAATCAGAATGGCCTGACGGGCATTTAAGCGGTTGCATCGCCCCTCCAGGACCACACTGATGTCTCCTTCTAAAACGGCGATCATCTCGTACAGCGAGTGGCAATGGTTTTCCCAAAGCGGGCCGGCTTCGACAACACTCTCACTGTAGGTCAGATCGAAGGGATTGGTTGAAATGGTATGATTCATAGAAAACGCTCCTTTATAGCCATAGTATAGCATGAAATTGCAAGAAATGCAATATGAAATGCAAAAAAATATATATACATTTCTTTTATAATGTGGTATAATATTACTATAAAATCAGAAAAGGATGTGCCTGCCATGATCCGAGAATCCATTCAGATCGGTGCTAAAAAGATCCCCAACCGCGTTGTTCTGCAGCCCATGGAGGGGTGTGACTGTCAGCTCGACGGCGGCCCCGGCGAATTAACCGTTGGAAAGTATCTGCGTGCCGCCGAAAGCGGAGGAGGGATGGTTTGGTTCGAGGCCAACGCCGTTTGCCCCGAGGGGCGTACCAATCCTCGCCAGATGATGCTGGCAAGGGAGAATCTCCCGGCTTTTCGGGATCTTCTTTCCGATATGCGGGAGACTGCCATGCGGGAGTGGGGATATGCGCCCGTGATGATTCTCCAGCTCACCCATTCGGGGCGGCAGAGCATCACCCCCATAATCGCCTATCGGCATCCCCTCTACGAGGAAAAGCGTCCCGCCACCGATGCGCATATCGCCACCGACGAGTACCTGGATACCCTCCCGGCCAAATACGCCGCCTCTGCTGAATTGGCCATAGAGGCGGGATTTGACGGTGTGGATGTAAAATCCTGCCATGGATACCTGTTTCAGGAGCTTTTGTCGGCCTATTCCCGTGAGGGACGATATGGCGGCTCCTTTGAAAATCGTGCGCGCCTGTACCTGGATTGCATACGAGCGGTCCGTCAAGTGACCTCCGAAGACTTCCTGCTGACTACTCGCTTGAGTGTGTCAGATATGGTGCCCAAGCCCTACGGCTTTGGAACCACCGAGGCAAACGAGTTGGATTTCACCGAGCCGGATATGCTCCTGGCGCTCCTGGTGGAGCATGGTGTCCGGGTTCTGAACGTGACCCTTGGAAATCCATACTATAATCCCCATGTCAACCGCCCCTTCCGCAAGGGAAGCTATATTCCGCCCGAGGCTCCGGAGGCGGGACTGGCCCGCTTTGTGACGGTGGAGCGGCACATCAAGGATAAATTTCCCGCGTTGACCGTGGTGGGTTCGGGGTTATCCTTCTATCGTACAGATTTGATGGAGCAATCCGAACGACTGCTGCAGGAGGGAGTCTGTGATTTGGTGGGATTCGGCCGGATGTGGTTGGCCTATCCCCGCTTTTATCGGGATTTCCTGGCCGGACAGTTCGACCCCCGAAAATGCTGCCTCGCCTGCTCCAAATGCACCGAGCTGATGCGGGCGGGCCAAGGCTCGGGCTGTGCGGTTTTCAATGAATACTACCGAAACCTGTATCGGGAAATAGGCAAATGAGCCCGCCCTCTGTGGCCGCGGAAAGAATACTGAAAGAACCGAAAGAGAGGACGTTATATGAACATTGCCATTGTAACCGGCGTTGCGGGCGGTATCGGCAGGGCAAGTGCTTTGATGCTGGCGCGAAAGGGCTACGCCGTTGTCGGCATGGGACGACATGAGGATGTGGATCTATCGGATTTTGAGGGCTTGGATATTACCTACATACCCGGGGATATTTCCTCCGCCGCCCATCGCGCCAAGCTGGTGGATGCCGCCGTTTCCCGCGGAGAAGTTTCCGTCCTCGTCAACGTGGCGGGGATCGCTCCCAAGGTGCGCCGCGACATTCTGGAGATGACCGAGGAAAGCTACGATTTCGTCATGGGCGTCAACACCAAAGGAACCCTGTTTCTGACCCA
Organism: Oscillospiraceae bacterium; assembly: GCA_015064695.1. Taxonomy (GTDB): domain Bacteria; phylum Bacillota; class Clostridia; order Oscillospirales; family CAG-272; genus CAMEON01. The sequence continues at coordinate 75,129 of SVRS01000005.1, forward strand.
GGCGGTCGCAAGGGTCATGTTGAAGCAGGGTAAGGGAGGCTCTATCGTCAATATTTCCTCCTGCTCCGCCTATACCAGCTCCGTGAACCGCGGGGAATACTGTATTTCCAAGGCAGGAGTTTCCATGATCACCAAGCTCTTTGCGGATCGTTTGGCGGGGGAGGGAATTTTGGTCAACGAGATCTGCCCCGGCATCATCGCTACGGGCATGACCGCTGTCGTCAAGGAAAAATACGATCAGCTCATCGCAAACGGCTTGGTTCCTCTGGGGCGCTGGGGAATGCCCGACGACGTGGCCAAGGCCGTGGTCGCCCTTTGTGACGGCACCTTCGGTTATACCACGGGCCAATCCTTCATTTTAGACGGAGGTATGCACATCAGGAAGCTATGAAAAACAGATACCATACCCTCATTATCGGAACGGGCTGCGCGGGATTCAATGCGGCGGACAAGCTGTACGACCTGGGGATTGCAGATATCGCCATCATTACAGAGGGACGGCTCATGGGCACCTCCCGTAATACGGGAAGCGACAAGCAAACCTACTATAAGCTTTCTCTTTGCGGCTCAGAGGGGGACAGCGTGCGGGAAATGGCGGCTACCCTGTATTCGGGGGGCGGTGTCATGGGTGAGCACGCCCTCTGCGAAGCGGCCTATTCCACCCGATGCTTCATGCGCTTGGTGGAACTGGGTGTCCCCTTTCCCACCAACGAATACGGCGAGTACGCCGGATATAAAACCGATCACGACCCCCGAAGCCGTGCCACCTCCTGCGGACCGCTGACCTCAAAATATATGACCGAGGCGTTGGAGAAATCGGTCACGAAAAAGGGAATCGAGATCATCGACCATCAGCGAGTAATCCGCATCCTCCACGACGGGGAGGCTGTGACGGGATTGGCTTGCGTGTCCACCGAAACCGGGGAATGCTCGATCATCTCCTGTCAGAATATCATTCTCTGTACGGGAGGTCCTGCGGGAATTTATATGAACACCGTCTACCCCGAAAGCCAGCACGGAGCCACCGGCCTTGCCATCGAGGCAGGGGTATCCCTTTCCAATATGGAGGAATGGCAGTACGGAATCGCCAGCACCCAATTCCGCTGGAATCTGTCGGGAACCTATCAACAGGTCTTGCCCCGCTATGTTTCGGTGGATAAGGAAGGAAACGAACGGGAATTTCTTTACGACGCCTTGGAGGATGCGTCCCTCGGACGGATTTTTCTGAAGGGATATCAATGGCCCTTCGATACTCGTAAGGTGGATGGTTCCTCTCGGATCGATTTGTTGGTCGCTGCCCAGATCAAACAGGGAAATCGGGTTTTTTTGGACTATACCCGCAATCCAAAAGGATTGGAAAGGGGTTTTTCGGTTCTCCCCGCTGAGGCTTATGCCTATCTGGAGCGTTCGGATGCCCTCTTTGGGACTCCCATAGACAGACTGGCCAAAATGAATCGGGGAGCGATTGAGCTATACGCCGCTCACGGCATTGACTTGTATTCCGAGCCGTTGGAGATTGCCGTTTGTGCCCAGCACTGCAATGGCGGCGTAACCGTGGATCAGAACTGGCAGACCGAGCTTGCGGGTCTGTACGCCGCAGGTGAGGCAGCGGGGACGTTTGGGGTATATCGCCCGGGCGGAAGCGCCCTTAACTCCACCCAAGTGGGCAGCTTGCGCGCGGCGGAGCATATCGCGGCACTGGGAGATCACCCCCGTCCCGAGCCTGCATATACCCTGCCGCCCCTCTGCCGAGGGGATTACCGCGTTCCCGCAATCCGTAGCCGTTTTCAAGCCGAAATGAGCCGCGTAGCCGATTTTGACAGAAGTATGGACGGAATGAAACGTTTACTGGTGGAGGTGAGCCGTCTTTGCGAGGACTTTTTCGATACGGTTACTATTGAGAACGAAACACAAACCGCCGAGGCATTCAAGCTGTACGATATGCTCGTGACCCAGAGATCTGTGCTGTCGGCTATGATCTGCTCTGCCGAGGCCATCGGCACTCACGGCTCCGCCCTGGTGGGCTGTACGCCCGATCAGAGTGGCGGAATCCCTCGTAGTACCCGAACCGTGACGGTGGGGAACCATTCCGAGCAAAAGCCTGTATCCCCCATGCCGAGCCCCGAATTGTGGTTTGAGACCCTACTCGCCCGAAAAAGCTACGTGGTGTAAATAAATGGCGGGCTTCTCTTGTCCGTATGAGGGATCCCAGAAAACGCTTAAAGCTATGGCGTGACCGCGCCCTATTATGATCTCAATTTTGGAGGAATTAAGATGAAAAAAATGATTCAAATCAGGAAACTGTTTATTTGCCTGCTGGTGTGCAGTATGTGTGTTCCCTTTTTCGCTTGCCGACAAAACACGACCCAAGAGCCTGAATCCACAACCCAAAATACCATGGATGCGGTCGATTCTGAAAGCGAGAATCATTCCGAGCCTGTAACAGATGCCGCAACCGAGGGTGATTCCAAGGAGTCCTCCGTCGAGACGGAGACGGATACGGGTGAGCCTCCCGCGAATCCCGACGATTATATTAACCTGATGAGCGGCGGTAAATTCCGCTACTCGCTGATTGCCGCGGAAGACACGTATGGGAGCGTGTTCGGCTTGCACCTGCAACAGTATTTGGCAGATCACGGCATCCGAATCCGAAGTCCCAAGCGCGTAGGATCGGGGGATCGCGAGAGCTACGAGATCTACATTGGCCGGGCTGACGGCTTCCCGGAGGACGCCATGACGGGGATCCAATTGGACAAATTGGGCCTGAACGGCTTTGCGATTCAGGTCTACGGAAACAACATCCTCCTGTGTGCGTCTAACGACAACGGCCTTATGCTGGCGTGCGAGCATATGCGAGATCATTTCCTGGATCTGGACGGGGGAAACACCTTCATTCCCAAGGATTATTTCTATGTTTCCAGCAACGGCTTGTATTTGACGGAATTTTTGCTTGCGGATAAGGCTATTTCGGAGTATACCTTGACCTGTGACGAGGGCATGGAGGAGCCTGCCACGTATATTGCGGAGTTGGTGTACGAGAAATGCGGAGTACGACTCGGATCGAACGAGGAAGGGAAGAAGCAAATCCGCCTGACCGCCGACGGTGCGGCAGAAGGGGAGATCTCCGCGCGCTTTGAAAACGGCGATCTGCTTATCCGCGCCGCAGATGCAAGTGCCATGAAAAAGGCTGTGGTCTGCTTCTGGTTTGAGAATATTGCCACCGCCACCTCTACGTTTGCCCTGGATGGCAATTTCTCCTATACCCGTGATCTGACTCAAACCGTATTCTACAGCGATTTCAACGTGACCCAATCTGAAAACGTCTGTTGCATGGACGAGCTGATCACCGTCCATAACTACGCCAACGAGCATGGCTACAAGGTCTTTGCGGACTACGGTGCGAAATATTATATCTCCTCTACGGGCAAAACCGTCCCGATCAAAACCGACGTAGAGTGGGGGAATGCGGAAATCACCATTGACGACTCGGTAGTGGACGTAAACGGACGCGGGAACTGGATCTTCACGGTTCAATCTGATTATACCGGTTACACGATTGATAATCTTCAAACCATTCGCCGTGATATGAACAATTTGGGAATCACCCTGCCTCAGAAGAGCATCGTTACCTTTTACGATTCTAACACGATGCACTATATCCGCAAAGGCGAGAACGCCAATAGTGGATCCGTCAAGACCGATTCCATCGTGGTGGATACCGATGGCTCCATTGATATGGATGCGCCCATCATGTGGGATTTCGATACCATTACCTCGATTCACGTGCTTCCTTTGGATGAAACGAAAATAACGGTGAGCGGCGGCATATTCACGACCGTGGCCAATCAGGCTCCCCGCGAATACACCTACTATTCCCGCGGCATCCGGATCACACGCTCCAACGTGGATATCCGAAATATCAGGCATGAGATCATTGGAGAGGGCGATTCGGGCGCTCCTTATGCGGGATTTCTCAGCCTGGCGAATTGCGCATATGTCCACGTAGAAAACTGCCTGCTCTCTACGCATAAGACGTATACGCTCCTCCAAAACACCTCGAACTCCATGGGCTCCTACGATATCCATATGGCTTATACCATTTCGGTCACATTCAAGGGCTGCGGAGAATTGACCGGTATTACCGACGAGACCAGGTGGGGTATTACCGGCACGGATTATTGCAAAAATTCCATTTATGACGGATGCGCGTTCTCTCGCGTAGATGCTCATCGTGGTGTAGCCAACGCAACCATTCGAAATTCGGTAATCGGACGGTGGGGGGCGCACCTTACGGGTTACGGAACTCTGCTGATCGAAAATTCTGTATTCTTTACCGATCACATAGTCTCTCTCCGCGGCGATTACGGAAGCCCTTGGGAGGGTGACGTGATCATCAAAAACTGCCGCATCAGCCCCGCCACGATGACCCAGGACGCATACCTGATCACGGGTGTGAACGACGGCACCCATAATTTCGGCTACGATTGCTATATGCCCATTCACGTGGAGATCGACGGCTTGAGGATCGACACCCGGGGGAAAACCTACGTTATGGCCGATTTGAATCCGAGCTGTCATAGTGAGGATTACACACCGGAATACAACTATTTTGTCACCGAAAAGATAACCGTAAAGAATTTTATTTCCAATTCTGACGAGGATATTTTGCTGAGCCCCAACATGATCCTCTTTGCAGATACGGAGTTTGTGATTGAATAATACCACCATTTTCGAATCTGCCGAAAAGCGGTGTGTGCCGGGATCCGGATAACAAAAATTTGGAGGGACTGTGGAAATGAAAGTGAAAAAAAAGGTAGCGTTTCTTCTGGCAGGGTTCATGCTTCTGTCGTTGGCTGCTTGCGGCAATTCTCCCGAAACCGAAGGACCGTCATCGTCAGAGCAAAACTCCGCTTCCGTTGCTGAAACCGATGCCGAAGAGGTCGTTTTTCCGGACATCAAAAAGCAGAACTACAACGGTGAGAGCTTTCGGATGATCGGGATTCGGGAAGCCGGTATTTGGGCATATGGGGAAGGTTATAATTCCGGGAAAAATCAGGTATTGAACGATACGCTTTATGAAATGAACACCATGGTGGAGGATTATCTGGGTATCAGCATCGAATATGATTACGTACAACACATCACCGGGGAGAGCGTTGTTTTTGATCGGGTGAAGCCTCTCGTTATGGCCGGAGACGATACGTATCAGCTCTGCATTCTTCCTGCATATCGAAACATAGCGTCCTTCGTAATGCAGGATTGCGTCATGGATTTCTATGAGCTTGAAGGCTTGAATTTCGACCGGCCTTACTGGAAGCGAGACGTGATCGAATCTCTCAAAATCGGGGATCATGCGTACATCGCAACGGGGGATCTTTGTTACTATCAAGTCTACCCCATCTACTGTAATAAGGATTTATTGGCCACGGTTGGCCGTGAGATTCCTTATGATAAGGTGCGCAACGGCACGTGGACCCTGGATGAATTTCTGGCACTCTCCACAGATCTGTACGCTGACAATGGAAACGGTGCCGTCGATAACCGGGATACCTTTGGGTACACGGCCGTCTGTGACATGAACATCAATAGCTTTATGCAAGCCTCCAATATATACGTCGTGACGCGCCATGATGACGGTTCGTTCGAGTTTTCACTCTATAATGACCGCATGATCAATCTCTACGATAAGATTTATGCTTGGTCGAAAAACGAGAGTGTGTATATGTGGGGGTGGGGAGATGAGATCAACCAGACCGAGAATGTTGTCGTGGATTTTCTGGATAATCGTACCTATTTCACGCAAGAGGTGCTAGATACTCAATTTCTGAGCGCTGACTTTGATTTCGGTATTCTTCCTCTTCCCAAATATGAGGCGGCGCAAGAAAAATACGCCCATGTGAATTGGGGTGATAACCTGGTCGTTCCATGCACCGTGAAAAATACGGCCATGGTCAGCCAGGCTTTGGAGCTGATGAGCTATTATTCCAGAGTGATGGTCATGCCGAAATACTACGACGGCGTGCTGGAGCTGCGCGTTTCCGATGCGCCCGATGATCGAGAAATGGTAGAGCTGATTTTTGATACGGTCGTATTCGATCCCGGTATTGCCTATTGTGACGGAAATACCCAATTGTTCAATCTGGTTTATCTCCCGAACACATGTATTCTTTCCAATCAGAAAAGTATAGCCTCTTATTATGCAAGCAACGAACGCGGCGCGCTGCATTACCTTACGAAAAGAATTTACGGGTAAACCATATCCTCTTTACTTTTTCGGAATTTTATGGTATAATCTATTACGCAATATAGTGTGCGCCGTGAATTGTACGGAAGAGCACCCAAGAAAGGATCTATGCATATGCTGAAACAAATATTGGCCGACCGTGGAGTTCCTGCTCTTCTGCCCCGTGCGGAGATGCTGGAGATCATGCAGCGCGAGGTTTACGGCTACCTCCCTCCCAAGCCCGACACCCTGGAATGGACGGTACAGGAGAAGTATATCCCGAATTTCTGCGCGGGGAAGGTCACCTCCCAGCGCGTTGAGCTTACGGCTAAGCTGGGTGAAAAGAGCTTTACGTTTCCGTTTGTGGCCGTGATCCCCGTGTCGGACGGCCCTCATCCCTTCTTTATTCACATCAATTTCCGCCCCGACGTGCCCGATCGGTACATGCCCACCGAGGAGATCACCGACAACGGCTTTGCGGTGCTGTCCTTCTGCTACAACGACGTGACTACCGATAACAACGATTTCACCGACGGCCTGGCGGGCGTTCTCTACGAGAACGGCGAGCGCGGTGACCGCGATGCGGGGAAGATCGCCATGTGGGCCTGGGCGGCTCAGCGGGTGCTGGACTACGCCGAGCAGGAGCCTCGCCTGGATAAAACCTGCGTGACAGTCTGCGGCCATTCGCGTTTGGGTAAGACCGCCCTGTTCTGCGGTGCCACCGACGACCGCTTTACCTTCGCATATTCCAACGATTCGGGATGCAGCGGCGCAGCGATCACCCGCGATAAGGTGGGCGAGACGGTGGAGGTGATCTCCCGCGTATTCCCCCACTGGTTCTCCAAGAGCTACCGTCAGTACGCGAACCGCGAGCATGAGATGCCCTTCGATCAGCATTTCCTCATTGCCTCCGTGGCGCCCCGTTACGCTTACGTGGCCAGCGCGTGGGAGGATAGCTGGGCAGATCCCGCCTCCGAGATGCTGTCCTGCGTGGCTGCCTCTCCCGCCTATGAGGTGCTGGGACTGGATGGCTTGATCTGTGAGGATCGCCTGCCTGTGAGCGGAGACCGCTGGCACGCAGGAAACGTCGGTTACCACCTCCGCGCGGGGGAGCATTACTTCGGCCGCGAGGATTGGAACACCGTGATGGATTTCATTCGCAGTAAGCGGTAAGCGGTTTCTCTCTGAATCGGAGATGGGCAAAAAAAGAGACGTTGTTTCTCTCTGCATTCTTAGCGGAGAATTGGCAGTCACAAAATTTCGGCAGAGAACTTGTTTTCTCTGCCGATTTGTGTTATACTGGGGCTAACAGAAAGCCTTCCTCCGAGATGCCATCCGCAAGCGGATGCGGTGGCACGCGAAGCGTGACGGAAGGAGCCTGCGTGACTTTAGCTTTGTGCTAACTTCATTGTAACGCGCTCTCCCTCAGTCGCCTACGGCGCCAGCTCCCTCCCGGAGGGAGCCTTAAGATGTGCGTAACCTTAGGGGTATGGGCTTTGCCCTGTGCCGGCGTTGCTTGCAACGCTGTAATACAAAGGCGAAACTGGCGATAAAAACAGAATGATAAATATGAATTTGAGAAACGGAGGGAATGTTATGATTTTTGAATTTGGTAATTTTCGACTGGATATAGATGTCGAATCCACAAAAGCATTTTATAGTAAACACGAAAAGACTGTTATTGAAGATTGTGGATGTGTTAATTGTCGAAATTATTATGAAGCAATCTCCATAGTTTCAGATAAAGTAAAAAACTTTTTCAATTCAATCGGAATAGACCCGCAAAAATCTCCCGAAGCAACATGGTGGGACACAAATGAAGATGGAGTCGCATATTATTCTATTATTTTTCATGTTGTTGGCACAATTATTAAGTCGGTTGATATATACAAGCCTGTTGGGGACGGCGGATATCAGTTAATTAACGAGAATTTCTATGAGATAGATAAGGGTTTTAAGGTTGGGTTTACTACAAAAGCTGTTCTTGTTGAAAAGGATTTTCCCCAGCCTTGTATACAGCTTGAAATAGAAGCTTACTTACCGTGGGTGATGAATTGACAAATTCCAATTTATCGAACAAAATAACCGAACCCCGACAGATGTCGGGGTTATTTATTTGTTTACTGCGGAGCTTTTTTATCCGTAGGGGAGACCTGCGGTCTCCCGCGGGCGAACGCAGTTCGCCCCTACTGTGTATTAGTGAAAGATTTTGCGATTTCCCCGCTAATTTTGCACGCCCTTTACACAGCGTCTCTTTTGAAATCGGGAAAGGGAAGTATCTCCAAAATCAGAAATGACCCTTGATCACGCTTTTCACACGCAACCAAGGGTCATTTCTGTTCGATCTTAGTATCTAACATCATTTTTGGCTATCCTCCTATTCATGGTCTGTCTCTTGTCTGCTTCCATGCCCTTCTTGAAATACATCTTTCTTTCATTCATTTCTTTAACAAGAATACCGTTTGTTTTCTTTCAGGATGAGAGTTTTCAAAAGACGAGTGGTAAGTGACTTTTTTCCTCCTTCAACGTTCAGGGCGGCAAGGTCGTTCGCTTCTCAGGCCTTTTCAATATGTCTGCGTTCTTCCGTTGCTCGACCTCATCTTTCATGCAGTATCTTTTTTGTTCTGATGAAGACGGATCTTTTCGTTGTTGGTTGAATCAAGTCGTTTGTCTTACTTTGCCATCGGACTGTACCTCCTTGATGTGACTATAGTATAGCATATTTTTTTCGAAAAAGCAATAGCCAAAATAAACGAAATATACAAAAAGTTTTTGTGTAACAGGTAGAAATTTGGATAATTGTTCTTTCCCTGTTGCATTTACAAGAAAAGTGTGCTATAATAAAAGGGTAGTTGTTTTCGTAGTGCCCTTCATTCTCCAAAAAAGGGAAAAGGATACTCTCGCCCTTCGGGGCGGAGTATCCTTTTTTTCATTGCATGGAGGGTATTTGGGGGAAATCAATCAACGGAAGCCCAAAAGATGGGACAGACGGTTGATCACCTCGGCGGGCTCGGTTTCCATGGCGCGCAGAAAGCATCGGAAGCGAACCTCTCCTCGGGCGTGAATCAGAGACAACATTCCCTCCGCGACGCTCAGAATATGATTCTCGTCTATGGAGCGGAATTGGGGAACGGCTTGCTTTTCCGCTTTGGCACATAATTCGCAGATAACCTGCAGTAAGCGGAAATCGGCGGGGGAATGGACACAGACAAGCTGGTAGGAGCGGCGTGCGTGGGTCAGCAAGAACTCGGTGGTGAAGGACGGCTTGCCGCGGGAGGTTCCTATCAGTGCGATGGGATGCTCCAGATATTCCCAGGAGCGGACAGTGAAAAGGTAGTAGGCCTCGGCTTGATTGGTGCGGCTCAAGGGGACGGCGATCTCGTCCCGACGAACCACGCGGGTATCGGTGATCTCTCCATAGCGCTTGATGCCGTCACGGCGGGAGAGGGCTTCCTCGTAGAGGGCAATCATCCGTACGGGCAGATCCTGCGGCGAGATGGCTTTCACGGGGGCATAGTAGGAAAGGGAGGCCAGAGTATGGTCGAATTGGGCATCGTTCCGTACCGTGCCGATTAGTACGTCGCGGCGAGAGAAATCCGCACAGGCCAGCTCGTCGTCGGTACAATCGGCAGGAATGGGGGAGTCCTGCTTCAGCCGTTCGGCCAGTATTTCCTCTGTGGGCCTTGTGGTCGTTTCGTCCATAGGGCTTCTCCTTTCCGTAATGGTAATATGATTATACCATATCCGTCGATGTTTGTCAATTCTTTTTTTTAGTGCTGTCGGCACCACTCAACCACAGGTTGCTTGACAACCGTTTGCGGATGTGCTATAATAGAGCCATCACAGAAATGTGAAATACAGACCCAAGCCTTTGTCGCACGATTCCGGAGCGCGCGGCGGGAGGATGGTCGAAAGAAGAAAGGAGGCGGAGTTATATATGATTAACTCGGTAAATTTCGGATGCTGTGACCCGCGCCTCACGGGTTGGCGCGGCTGATATCCTTGCGAAGGATCGGCTGAAACGCTTACGCATACGCAAATCAAACTCAAGGATATCATAGCACGTCCGAGCCTGACCCGCTCCGCTTTCGCGGGGCGGTGTCGGGGCATTGGCCTGTGGCCGTCGTTTACAGGAACCCGAAACTGTACACAAGGAGTAACGTGCTTATATGATTCATCCCGAACAGTTGGGAGCCCGTATTGCCTCAAAACGCAAGATCCTGGGGCTGACCCAGGGACAAGTAGCCGCTTATATGGGGGTATCTCCTCAGGCTGTTTCCAAGTGGGAGCGAGGGCTGGCCTGTCCCGATTTGGTCTTTCTGGACGAGCTGGCTGAGCTTTTGGATATGGGCCTGGAGGAATTGCTTCTCGGATCCCCTGCCCAAATCCTCGCCTCGGCGTAGACCCGGCCGCAGGAAAACGGCGCACCCAACATTCCCCAAACACGCAGACCACGGCAGAGATTCTCGTCGGGCTGCGTGTTTTTTTTGACGCTGAATTTCTGAGGGCCTCGGAAAAGATCAAAAATGACGGTTTTTACCGTTGGGGGATTGACATTTTATGGCGAGTGTGCTACAATACAGGGGAAGATCGTCTTGGATGGCCTTCATGTATGTATGCTTGAGAAAGGGAACGATGATCATTATGAAACGAAATCTGATAGCAGTGCTGATGGCCATGTCCATGCTCCTGGCCACGTTGGCGGCTTGTAACCCCAACCCTCCCGCTGAAGAAACCAATCCGCAGGATACCCAAACCACCGAAACGACCGGGGTGCAAACCGAAGAAACGACCGGGGCGCAAACCGAAGAAACGATCCCTGTGGAGCCCCTGGTTCTTGTGGCAGACGGCGTGTCCGACTACGTCATTGTCCGAGGGGAGAACGCGTTTATTTCCGAGGTGACGGCCTCTACGGAGCTTCAGAAATACTTGAAGCAGATTACGGGCACGGAGATTCCCATCGTTACCGATGATACTGCTCCCGCCGCCCATGAGATCATCGTCGGCAAGACTAATCGCGAAGCCGACGGCGAGTTCGATCGCGACGAGCTGGGCCAGGACGGCTTTGTCATCAAAACGAAGGAGGACAAGCTCTACCTGGTAGGCGGGGAGCAAAGAGGCTCTCTGTACGCCGTGTACGAATTCCTGGAGGCTTATCTGGGGTGCCGATTCTACACCGAAACCGTGGAAAAGATCCCCGAAATGAAGACTCTCTCTCTGAATCCCATCGCCGAGGACAAGCAGATTCCTGAGTTCGAGTATCGTGAGATCGACTGGACCTGCTTTGAAAACGGCTATCTTTGCGCCAAGCGTAAGATCAACGGCGACTTCGCCCACGGCAATAAGGAGCCCTATAACCGTATTTACGAGGAGCTGGGAGGTCCCTACTTCACCCCCGCCGATGACGGCCACAATCTCTCCCGCATCATTCCGTCCTCCATGTTGGCCGAGCATCCCGAATATTTCGCCATGAGCGAGACGGGAGAGCGCACAGCGACTCAGCTCTGCTTTTCCAATCCTGACGTTTTTCAGATCACCTTGGATTACCTCCGTAATCTGAAAGAGCAGTATCCCTATTCCACCTTCCTGCCCATCTCCCAAAACGACACGGGCGGCCATTGCAAATGCGATGATTGTAAACGGGTCAACGAGGAGGAGGGAGGCTCCAGCATGGGCTCCATGCTCCGCTTCATCAATCGTGTGGCTGCGGAGCTGAAGGACGAAATGCCCGATACCTACTTCTGGACCTTCGCCTACCAGGGCACCCGCAACGCCCCCGTTGAAACAACTCCTGCCGACAACGTCATCATTTGGCTCTGCTCCATTGAGTGTTGCTTCTCCCATACCTTTGAGGAATGCACCACCCAGGATAAGATCAACGGCAAGCGCTATACCGAGGATCTGAAGGATTGGTCGGCCATCACGGATACGCTGTACGTATGGAATTATTCCACCAATTTCCGGCACTGGAATCAGACAAACCCTAACTTTGACGTTCTCCTGGAGGATATGCGCTTCTTTGCCGACAACGGCGTGGACGGCGTCCACGATCAGAGTATGTGGGGGTCTATCGGCGGTGAGTTTGAGGAGCTTCGCTGTTACCTCCTGTCCAAGATCATGTGGGACCCCTACATGACCAAGGAGGAGTACTACGCCCACATGGACGATTTCCTGGAGGGCTACTACGGTCCCGGCTGGCAGAGCATCCGTGCGTATATCGATTTGGCCGAGGAGCTGTCCGAACCGCAATGCTGGGGCATTTATCCCGATGCGGATCGGGTGTTCACCTGGCCTGCGATCAAGAAAGTACACAGCCTCACTGCCTACCCCGAGGAGTTTACCGCGGATATGATTCGTAACTACGAGTCCGTGGATTGGTCGCAGTACTGGAACTGGTACGAGAGCTACGATGGAGCTCCGCAGATTCTGACGGAGGGTGAACGTCTGTTCGCTGAGGCTATGGCGGCGGCTGAGACGGATCAGCAAAAGACGGCGATTGACAAAAGCTCGCTCCAAATGGCCTACCTTAGAGCGTTCTACGAATATAAGACTCTTCAGATCGCAGAAAGACGGCGTTTCCAGCCCATCGATCGGATGATTGAGAAATTCATGGAGGCTCATCCCGACGACTTTACTGAGGAGGAAAAGACAGAACTCCGAGCCGCCGCTGCTCAATATGCCCGAAATACCGTTTACGGGGCTTACGGCGCGCGAAATCGCGCCATGGCAGAGCGAATGATTTCTCACCGAATTTATACTCTCCGAGAGGGCTACAGCGGCGTGATCGATAACTTCGACGGGCTTGACTTCACCAAGGCTCCCGGTGAGTGGAGAAGCTGAGCTTCCCCAAAATAGGATTTGACAAAAGAAAGCCACGCAGTTCGGCGGATATCCGTCGTACTGCGTGGCTTTTTCAATGCGGTTTGAAATTTTGAGGATAAACTGCCGGAGGTCTTACTCAGAGAGTCTCATGTCTCCCTCGCGGATCCAGCCCAGCTTTCTCATGATCTCGGAGAACAGAAGGGAGAGGGCTGCAGGGAGGATAATGCAACAGAGGACCAGACCGACCCACATCATGGGCGTATGTTCGCTGGAGGAGATCACACCGATGGGGCCTACCATACCGCAGGTACCCATGCCTGCGGCGACACCGGTGCATTCCAGCTTGAAGATCATGGTGGAGATGGGTCCGATGACAGCGGCGGCCAGCGTGGGGGGGATCCAGATCTGGGGACGGCGGCAGATGTTGCCCATCTGGAGCATGGAGGTGCCGAGACCCTGGGAAACCAGACCGCCCCACTTGTTCTCACGGAAGCTGGACACCGCGAAGCCCACCATCTGTGCGAACAAGTGGGGC
>SVRS01000054.1 GCA_015064695.1 Oscillospiraceae bacterium
TTCTTAAACCCTTCGCAAACTTCGCCGAAGGCGAATTTGCACCGAGCAACGCGAGGAGGCTTTCAAAGAAGGGTTTAAGCCGCCGGAGGCACGCACTTTTTTCAATGTTTTTATCAAGGATTAGTATAAAACCGTGCGAGAGGTTTTCGGCCTTTCGCACGGTTTTTTTATGGAACGCTCTTGAAGAGGGGCGCGGGGAGGGACTTCTTGAAAGAAGCCCCTCCCCGCATAACCTTTATCGATCAGAACTTGTTCTCGATCTCGTCGGGATACCGCACGTCGATGAAGGCGGTATAGCCCTCTGCCTCCAGCTTCTGCTTCTGGAAGCCCAGGTTTTTGTTCATCTTCTGCACCAGGACGATCTTCCCTGCCTCACGGAGAGCATTGCACTTGCACTGGAGAGCGGCCACGTCGCCCGACTTGAAGGCTTTACCGTAGAGGACGGCCACCTTCTCGCGGCTACCCTCGGCCTTGAACTTCTTCTCCAGGAGGGCGCCGACGATGCGCTCGAAGCCGATGGAGAAGCCGCAGGCACAGGTGGGAGTGCCCGTGAAGTTGCCGATCATGTTATCGTAGCGGCCGCCGCCTGCGATGGAGGAGCCCTTGAAGTCCTCGGACTTGATCTCAAAGATGGTGCCGGTATAGTAGCCCATACCGCGGACCAGGGTGGGATCGAAGGAGAGGTTGAATCTGCCGCCCGACATGAGGGCCACGTTCTCGAAGATCTGACGGATGTTATCGGCCACGCCGGGCTCCATACAATCACCGAAGGCCTCGTCCACGTAGGTGAAGCGATCCTCGGCGGTGAGGAAGCCGTGGAAGATGGTCATATAGGTCTCCACCGACTCGGGAGTGAAGCCGGAATCCAGCAGCTCGGCCTTGACACCGTCCTCGCCGATCTTATCGTACTTATCCAGGATGATGAAAGCCTTATTGTAGTCCTCCTCGGCAAAGCCCGCCTTCTTGGCCATACCCTTGAGGATGCGGCGGTCATTGACCATGACGGTATTGCCCTTGACGCCTACGCTGTCCAGAAACAGGGAGGTGACGTAGATCAGCTCGCTCTCGGCGGTGTTGGAGGAGTCGCCCAGGATGTCGATGTCGCACTGGGTGAACTGGCGGAAGCGGCCCTTTTGGGGGCGATCAGCGCGCCACACAGAGCCCACCTGGAGGGACTTGAAGGGGGCAGGGAGGCTACCCACGTTATTGGAATAGTAGCGGGACAGGGGAACGGTGAGGTCGTAACGCATACCCGAGTCGCATAGCTGGGAACCAGCTGGGTCATCATAGGTGGCGTTTTCCAGGGATTCGGAGAGCTTTTCACCCCGCTTGAGGACCTTGAAGATGAGCTTCTCGTTCTCACCGCCCTGCTTATTGGTGAGGTTCTCGATGCGCTCCATGCAGGGGGTCTCGATCTGGGTGAAGCCAAAGGAGGTGTACATATACTTGAGCTTAGCCAGCAGGTACTCGCGGATCTCCATCTCGGCGGGGAGAATGTCACGCATACCCTTGACGGTTTCTTTAATGAACATGGTTATTTTGTCCTTCCGAAAAATATTAACGTCTTATTATAGCATAATTTCGGGTATTTGTAAAGGGCTTTTGACAAAAAAAGATTCTCTTCCGCCGTGGCAGGCTACTGAAAAATTCGCTCGTCGAGCCAATCGGTCAAGCGGAGCATGAGGGATCCCTCCGCCGCCGTCTCCTCCCCCACGAGGGGCAGAACCACGTTCAGCACGGCCACCGCAAATACCACGAGGATCCAGCCGATGAGAGCGCCTGCGGTCATACCGAGAAGCCGATCGATGACTCTTGCCAGGAAAATCCGATCCACCAGCTTTTCGGCCACGGTAAAGCCCAGCTTCAGAAGCAGGAAGAACAGGAAGAACAGAAGGATATGGCCGATGACCGCTGAAACTGCGTTGGAGACCCCCTCGGACACAGAATCCGCCCACATCTGGGCCAGGCCATGGACGTTGGAGGACGGATCCACCCGCTCGGCACCGGGCTCCAGGTATTGATGGAGGGCCTGGGGGATTTTTTGAATCAAGGCGCTCACGCCGTCTCGGGTGCCTTCGGATATGCCATTGGCCATCTCGGTAAATTTCCCGTGGATGACCTCGGATACGGGCGCATGGATAAATTCCCGGTTCAGCCACGCCGAAAAGGCATCGCCATACAGAACGGTCAGCAGGAGGGTCAGCGCCCAGCGGAGCAAGCGGTGTACGGACCGCACGAAGCCCCGCCGCCAGCCCAGGTATATGGCAACGCCCCACATGGTCAGCAGGAGCAGATCTATGACTATTTGCATACGCATTCTCCTTTCCCGAATGAAACGTATCCAGTATACGCAATTTTTGGCGTTCTTAACCGTGATCGGCCAAAAAAGCTTCGCAGAGGCGTCCTCTGCGAAGCTTTTTTCTACTGAGGGGCTAAGACTTAATTGAAATCCCGACGATCCACCCGCGCCGCATAGGCGGGCGTGCAGACGTACACCTCATCCTCGGCGGGGAGGATCTTCAAGGTATCGTGGCTGACGGGAACGCTCGTCCATTCCTCCCCGTTCCCCGACACACGGTACAGGCTTTTGACCGTGCGGACGTACAGCCGATCGCCTCCGAAGGCGATCTCCAAGGCACCTCCGTCGGTCTGGACGGGATGACTCTTATCCAGGGTCACCTCGTATACCCGGCGGCATCCCTCGTCGTAGACCCGCAGAAGGTTCTCGGACAGGTCTGCCCGGGATCGGAACAGAACCGCGATGCGGCCCCGCGAAACAGTGCAGAGGGCGGGAGTATCCTCTCCGAAAAGCACCTCTCCCTTCACCGTTGCATCGGGTGCGAACACCAAAAGCCGATCCGAAAGCATCACGGCCAAGCGATCCTCGTCCACGAATCCGCAGATGCTTCCGAAGGAGCCCGAGAGGGTCGCGGTTTCGGCGGAGATCCGCTGACCCATACGGATCAGGGTGATCTTGGTTTCCCACAGGCCGTTGACGGATTCAGCCGAGACCACGCCCAGGCGGCTTCCCTCCCGATCCATGGCAAGGCCCGTGACGTAGCCGTTCAGATGATAGTTGGCGATCTTTTCCATGTTATCGTTGTAGAGGATCACCTCGGAGGTGTAATCCCGGGAACGGGTGACCACGGCGAAGTAGCCGTTATCCCCCACGACCGCATCATACACGGGAAATTCGGTGATCTCACGGTAAACCCGGACGAAGGGATTATACACGGCAAAGGATTTCTCTCCCCGCCCGAAGGTAATGCAATATTTCTCGGAGGTACGGACGCAGGGATCGGCGTAGGCCACGTTGACCGAGAGGGTCTGTCTGCCCGAGCCGCTGGCCGCCGTGACCACCTCGCATCCCGCCGCCACCATACCGCCTCTGTACAGGGCGAAATCCGCCTTGGAGGAGGAAATGGGATAGCTGATGCGATCCGCCTGGGATTGGGCAGTCAAAGTGGCCGCGCCGATATCCTTGGCCAGGTAGTACAGGTTTTCGTAGGTAATGAGGCGGTGATTGCAGGCGATGGTGACCACCAGGAACACCACCAGCACCATGTACAGCACCACCCGGGCAAAGCTCAGGCGGTTGGCCAGATTCTCGTAGTAGGGGATGGAGGGAGACGAGAAGTCAATGGGCTCCTCCGACAAAACCTCGTCGGTTTGCTTGGTGAATTTCTTCACCCGAGCCAGGGCGGAGCGGTACGCCCTTTCGGTGATGCTCCCCAGCTTCTTAAAGGGATTCTTCCTCGGCATGATACCCCTCCTTTTCCGGATCGTTATAGAATACGCGGTTGAGATACAGCCCGTCGGCGGGGGCGGTACGGCCAAAGAATGCCCGATCCAGGGTATCCAGCCGCGCGGAAATACTGTCGGCGGGGATATGTCCCTCGGCCACCTCGGCCAGGGTACCCACCATGATGCGGACCATGTTATAGAGGAATCCGTCGGCGCGGACGCGGAAGGTGACGAGGTGTCCGCCGTACACGGGGACACGCTCCACCGAGGCGGCCGTGACACTCCGGACGGTAGACTGCACCTTAGAGCCTGCGGCCATGCAGGCGGCGAAGTCCCGCTTACCGATAAAGCCCTTTGCGGCGGTCTGCATGGCAGCGAAGGCCTCGTCGGTCATGGGGCGGGGATAATGCCAGGCGCGTCCCCGCTCGAAGGGATCTCTCTCTTGGGTACAGAGGATACGGTAGATATACTCCTTGGAGGTCACGGAATAGCGGGCGTGAAAATCCTCGGGGACCCACAGGGCCTTATAGGCCGCCACGGCATCGGGGAGACGGATATTCAGCGCGCGGGGGATGCGATCCGTGGGGATGGAGGTCTCCAGGGTATGACTTCCCCTTTTCGTGACGGTGGCGCAGAACATATTGGCGTGGACGCCGCTGTCGGTGCGGGAGCAGCCCGTGATGTCGCAGGGGTAGCCGAACAGGGCCTCGGTTCCCTCGTTGAGGGCCTCCTGGACGGAGTAGCCGTTTTTCTGGGTCTGATATCCGCAAAAGGGACGCAGCTCGGAGCCGCGGCCGTCGTAACGAATATAGAGCAATAATTTCCGTGCCATGAAGCGGCTCCTTTCCGTGAAATTTGAGATAGGGATAGTATAGCACAAATCCCCCAAAAAGTCAAGAGGAAACGGCACCTTTACGCGCAAGTCCGCAAAGCGGATTTGCGCGGGTGTCGTTCCCTCTTTTTGGGGGTGGGGGAGCGGGGGAACGGGGGAGCGTGCCTCCGGCGGCCGGAACCCTTCTTGAAAGAAGGGTTCCGGACTCCTAAGAACTTTAGGGAACCTCTAAAAATTCGTCGCACTGAGAATCGGCGGAATCTTTTCCGTCATTCGTCACAAAATTCCTTCGCGTAGGAGGCACTACGCGTGCGGAGTTTTGTTTAGACTGACGAAAAATCTTCTCGCCACTCTCTGCACGCCGAATATTTAGAGGTCCCCTTTAGAGCAAAAATTCCGTTCTCCCGCTCCCCGACAATATACCGGTGGGCAGGGGCCTGCCGTCCTCCTTACCGGATCCCCTCCAGGATATTGGAGGTGATGTGATCCACGCCCCAGGCGGCCAGGTCCATGGCGCGGGCGGGGTCGTCCACGGTCCAGCAGTTGACCTTGATGCCGGCGGCGTGGAAGGCGGCGATGCGCTCCTCGGTGAGGGAGTGGTGATAGATGTCGATGTCCAGGTGATCTGCCTTGAGCTTTTCGATCATGGCATCCGAGGCATCGCCTGTGAGGAACTGGCAGGACTGCTCGGGTCTCAGGGCGCGGACCTTCAGCAGATTCTCGTAGCCGAAGGCGATGAAGGTCACCTCGTCCAGGTAGCCGTAGTCCTCGATGATGGAAATAATGGACGCGATCTCCTCCTGTGTGAAATCGCTCTTCAGCTCCAGGACGCAGTGCTTTCTGTACTTCTTGCAGATACTGATATAGTTTTGCAGGGTGGGCACGCGGAGATCAAAGCGGTCCTTGGTACCGTCGGTATCGTAGAGGACGGCCTCCTGCAGAAGCTCCAGGGGGGTGCTTTCCATGGCTACGGGCATACCGCCCACACGGTCCAGCCGTCCGTCGTGGTTGCAGACAACGTGGCCGTCCGAGGTACGGTAGACATCGGTCTCGATGCCGAAGTAGGAGCGATTGCCTGCGGCCACGAAGGCCGAGGCGGTGTTCTCCCGCTCCAGGCCGCTACAGCCGCGGTGGGCGGTCACGCGGGTCTTTTGGTTATCGAACTTGAGGGTGTTCCCCAGGGGCTTCTTACAGATGGGCTCGGGGATGCGGTTATAGGCATCGTTCATCCTCTTCGCGCGGTCCAAAAGCTCTGCGAGGATGCCGTCCTTTTCCTCGTCGGGGGCAACGTAGGATTGGTGGTGGGCCTCCAGCACCAGCTCGCCCTTATAGCCGATCTCCCGCAGGATCGTCAGGAATTCCTTCCAATCGATGTTGCCGTCGCCGGGGCGGAGATGCTCGTCGCCGGAGCCCGCGCCGTGGGTGTCCTGAATATGCAGGGACAGGGGGGGCACGGCCAGGTCGCGGAGAACGGTCACGGGGATGCCGTTGGAGTGGGAATGACCCGTGTCGTAGCACCAGCTAAAGAAAGGAGAATTCACCGCCTCCACCAGCTTCACGATGTTGGCGGGGTGGATGGTGGCTCCCCACAGGATATTTTCGGAGAGCAGGATCAGACCGTGCTTTTCCATGATGGGTAGGAGGGGCTCCACGGCCGCTTTATTGACCCGAATGAACTCGTCCACGTCGTCCAGGATATGGCCGTCAGCCTCGTGGATGGGGTGGGCTACGATGTAGCGGGCGCCCAGAATAGCGGCGGCCTCAAAGGAGCGCATCTGCACCTCGTCGCGGGAGGCCACGTTGTAGGGAGCATGGGCGTGGGTATAGCGGACACCCAGGGCGTCGGCCTTTTTACGAAGAGCCATCGTTCGCTCACGCCAGTTGTCGCAGTTGATCAGCTGACCCGGATTGATGCAGTAGTCAAAGCCCATATCCAGGGTTTTATAGCCGATATTAGCCAGACGGTCCAGTACGTCCTCTGCCTCATACGCAGGAGGGAATACGTCGGTCGTGGTTACGATATACATGGTATTTCTCCTATTTTTTAAAGTTTTTGAAGGGGTCCGGGGAAATTTCCTTCAAGAAGCTTCCCCGGCGCTCTTCTATTTTTCCCTTACGCCTTCTTCTGCGCCTTGAAGATGAATCCTCTCAAGCCGCTGGACAGCAGGCTGTAATCATCGGTCCAGGCATTGCCGCCGGTGACGAAGTTGCCGGGGCCGCAGGCCCACGCGGGCTTCTCCGTCTCATGGAGAGGACCAAAGACATTGACACGGGTTCCCTCCACCGTGACCTCGATGGGCAATCCCGCGCGGTATGCCTCGGTCACGTCGGCCTCGTAGGGATCCCAACCCAGGATGGTGGTCTTGTCTGCGGCGGTGACCTTGACGCAACCGCCCGTGAAGCTCTTGGGGGTCAGCACGATACGGTCGGCATCCTTGGCCTCGTCGCCCAGAATACCTGCGTAGGACTCGGGGCTGAGGGTGAAGGTCAGATTGCCGGTAAAGAAGGGCATATCAAAGGCGGAGTAGTTATCGCATCCCATGCGGGCGGGCGCGGCTACCAGGGTGCGCTTGCGGCCGTCGAGCTTGACGCCGAAATCGCCCACGAGGTAGATCGCCTCGATGTTGGTGGTACGCTTGAAGGTCACGTCGATGGTGACCTCGTTGCGGCCCGGCTTGAGGGTACCTGCGGGGATGGGCATTCTCTTGAAGCAATCGTCCACCCAGAAATCGTTGATGTCGTCGTTATGGAGATCCACACCGTTGAGCTTGTAGGTATTGAACTCGGGACGCTCGCCTGCCAGGAACACCTCGCCCTCGGGGAGCTGATCGATAAAGAACTCGTAGGAGAGCTGCAGCTCGCCGTATTCCTTGGTGTCGTGGATCTTGGCATACCAGGGCTGGAGCATCTCACCGCCACGCCACTCGATACCCACGTCGGAGCGAACCTGGCGGTCGGCCCACAGCACTTCCTTTTCGTCGTGCCACTCGCCGTCCTTCCAGCGCCACTTACACCAGTCAAGGACACAGACGTTGGGCTCGTCGGTGGTGAAGGCGAACTCGCCCGTCAGAGTCTCGGCGGCCACGGTCTCGTACTCGGGGAGGGCGGGGAGGTCCTCGGCGGTCTTGGCCAGGACGAAGCAACGGGTGCCTGCGGCTTCCAGGTTCATGCTGATGTAGTAGACGCCGCCGGCCTCGCCTGCGATGGCCGAGGCGTTATAGCGGACGCCGTTCTCCAGATCCCATTCCTCCACGGTATAGCCGGAGGGAGCCTTGAGGGACAAGGTCAGATTTTCGCGGGGATGCTTGCGGTCGGTGTTCAGCACCACCACGGCGTAGCCATCATCACCGAAGTCACGGCGCACCTGGGCAAACACGACCTTTTCGGTCTCGCCCTCGCCGTTGGTGACGGAAACGAACTCCTCACCGTTCTCACGGACGGCGGCCACCAGGGCTTCCTCGTCATAGGGGATGGTGATTCCCTGCTCGGCCAGCTTGGCGGGCTCGTCGGACTTGACGGCATTCACGTAGGCAGGGGCGTCGCCGCAGAAGATGACCTTACCGCCCTTGGCCATGAACTCACGCAGGAGGGTCAGGGTGGTGGGACGGATGGTGAGCATATTGGAGACGATGACCGTCTTGTAGGTCGCCTTACCCACGCGGAGGACGGGGGTGCCGTCCACGGTATCCACCGAGGCAAGGCGGGACATCATCTCCTCCTCGCCGTAGTCGAAGTCGATCTGGTGATCGGTGAGGTAATGGAACAGTTGGGTGTAGCGTTCCTCGTAGGGGGCCACCTCGGGGGATTGGTTACTGATCCAGCCCGCCCAGCCCAGGTAGGCCTGGCACCACACCGACTCGATGGGATTGAGCATCAGCACGTCACAGGCGGCCTCGCCCTCCGACAGCACCAGGCCCATGCGGGCGAAGTAGTCCTCGACCTTGGCATAATCCTTGTACCAGGGGGATTGATGGAGGATGGAGGCGGGATAGTCCCGCTTGGCCTCGCCCTCCATGGTGTACCAGGACAGATGCTGGCAACGGAGGTTGATGCCGAAGAGGGCCTGCCAATCGCCCACAGCCTTATGGGATTTGAAGTTGAACTGCCAGCCCGTACAGCCGTACAGCTCGGAGAGCAGCCACTTCTGCCCCAGCTGGCGGGTGGCGGAGGAGAGCTGCTTGACGATCCAGTAGCAACGGTTATGCTCGGTGAGACAATCCACGCCGGGGTAGCCCATGTACTCGTAGAAGCGCATGAGAGAGCCGTGGGGGGAGGTCTGATTCATGAGGGAATCCTCGTGGAGGACGTGGCCCGTGAAGATAATGCCGTGGTCGTTACACCAATCGCCCACGGGCTTGGCGAAGCGCTCCAGGAACAGGTGGTCCGCCAGATCGACGTAATGGAGCTTGACGGGGGCAACGTACTCCCCGTTCTTACGGTAGAACAGCTCAGGGAGGATGGGACGGCAGGCAAAGCCGTATCTCGTTTCAAATTCCTCGAATATATCGTCGGTCCAACAGACGGCGCAGGAGATCACACCGTCCTGCTCCGAGCGGTTATCAAAGCAATGGCCGCGGTGGGGCTCGTCGGTGAAGATACCCTTGATGCTTCTGCCCAGGCGGTCGCCGCAACGCTTGGCGTACTCCTCGTGGGTCAGCTCGATGAACCGATCCACGGCCTTGCGGCTCATGGTATCGATGTAGGTGGTGCCGTTGTAGTTGGAGTTGGGGGCGTCGGGGACGATGGCGAAGCGGAGAGCCTTCCACTCACCGGGCTCACCCGAAGCGGCCTCGGACAGCTCCTCGACGGCGGCCTTGACGGCGCGCTTGGCGCAGTTTCCGCAGGCGATGGAGGCGGTGTCCAGCTCCTTATAGGTATAGAGGTTGATGCCGTCCAGCTTGGCGGCGTAGAGGGCAATGGACTCGTCGTTCCAGTCCACCTTGTCGGGAGCGGACTCGTAAACGTAGAGGGACTTCATGCGGTACTGGGGGTCAACCGTGACCTTACCGCCCGCAGAGCCGGAGGGCCATCTGTCCTCGTCGTAGAGCCAGGCCTCCATGCCGTCGGCCTCGGCGGCGTCGGCCACCTCGTTGATGAGGTCGAACCACTCGTCGCCCAGGTACTCGGTGATCAGTCCCGAGCGGGAGTGCATGAAGTAGCCGCCCAGACCCATCTCCTTCATGACGTGGGCTTGGCGGACCAGCTCCTCGCCCCGAAGCTCACCGTTCCAGGACCAGAAGGGCTTGCCGCGGTAGGCGGCCGAGGGGGAGGAGAAATTGCTGACGATCTGTTGCTTATTCATAGAGTGTTCCTTTCCCGGAACCCGTTTGGGTTCTCCGTGCTATGTGAATGTTTTTTCAAAATACAAAGTGGTTCTCTCCTGCGGCCAGGGGATAGGCTTCGCCGCACCGGGTGAGAGCGACATCCGCATCCTCGGACAGGGTCACGGTCAGGTGAATGCTTCCCGCCTCCTTGGTGTAGGCCACGGAGATCCGCACGCCGTCCACCACGCGGGAGCCGCTCAGACGGTTCACGGTCTCGGTCATGACGGGGGAGATGCGGATGGAGGCGGTATGGTCCGCCTTACGGGACACCCGGATGCCCAAGAGGTAATCGTACAGGTAAGCCGTCACCGCACCGAACATGGGATGGTTGTGGGAACGGTCCTTGGGCTCCCACGCGCGGGTGGTCTCGGGCCAGTATTCCCACAGGGTGGTGCCGCCCCGCGCCCTCATACGGGCGAAGGAGTGGGCCGACTCCGAGGTCAGCAGGCGGCAGGCCAGCTCGCCGTCCCCGTGTTCAAAGAGGATGCGGGTCACCACGTCGGTTCCGAAAATGCCCGTATCGTACCCGCCCAGGCACTGATAGCGCTTGACCAGGCTTGGGTAGGTCCGATGGTCACCGATCCCGATATCCACCGCGAAGGCGTTTGCGCCCTGGACGCATCCCAGAAAATTGCCGTTGAAGGGGTTGTAGTAGGCGGCCATCAGAGCCTCCTTCCGCTCCCGTATGCGGGATTCAAGGAGGGGGATATCCGCCTCCCGCCCGATGATCCCGGCGATCTCGACGGCGCGGTTCAGAGATTTGACGTAGAAGTAGTTATTGACAAAGGGGGCGGGCAGGACGATCTCCTCGGCCGTACACCAGTCGCCCAGGCACCATTCTCCCGCCTTATCGCTGACCACCAGGCCATTCCTTGAGTGGGCCTCCAGATAGTCGAAGTAGCGCAGCATCCGGGGGTAGCAGGTCTCCAGGAGAGTGGGATCACCGTAATGGAGGTACATCTGATAGGGCACCTCCACGATGGCGCATCCCCAGCCCCCCGGTCCTCCGCCCGCCTGGGTGTAGGGGGCGGTGTACTGGACGTGACCGCTGAGGGTGTCCTGGCCGTCCAGGATATCCTCCAGCCATTTCCGGTAGAAGCGCTCGGCGTCCAGGATATTCATGGCCGCGTGGCAGGCGAGCTGACCGTCTCCCGTATAGCCGCGGCGCTCCAGGTGGGGGCAATCCGAGGGGACGCCGCCGTGCATATTCTCCAGCTGGGTACGGACGAAGGCCTCGTTGAGCCAGTTCAGCGTGGGGTTGTCGGATTCAAACTCAGACACCGCTTCCACCTTGGTATGGACCACCTCCACCCGCTTGACCTCGGCAGGACCGCTGACCGCCAGGTAGCGGAAGCCGAACCAGGTAAACAGGGGGCGGACCTCACGGGTAGTGCCGTCGCAGATCACGCGGAATCGCTGGCCGTGGCCATACTGCGGGTCAAGCCCGCCGTCCTCGGTCAGCTCCTCCGCAAAGGTCACCTCGACGGTCTCCCCTGCCTCCCCGCTGATCTCCAGGACGGAGTAGCCCGTGACGTTACAGCCGCAATCATACACGGTACCCGCGGCGGTCGCCCCTTGCGCGGACACGGAAAGCCTTCCCCGCACGCCGTCAGCGGGACAATCCGAGAACAGGTATTCGGTTTTCAGATCCTCGACCTCGGTGGCGCTCTGCCAAGGGAGGTCAACGCGGGTCAGATCCTGCTCCTCGTGGGTATGGACCGCGTAATCGGTGATGAAGCTCTCGGAGATCTGATCCTTCGAAGAGGATCCGTAGGCGAACTCGCCCCCCGAGTCCTCACCCGTGATGCTCCAGATCGCTCCGGGAGCGCCGTAGCCGCGCTCTCCCTGCTCGGTATAAAAGCCGCCGCCGAAGTGGATGAGAATCTCATTCTCTCCGTCGTGGAGCAGGCCGGTGATATCGTATTGGGGAACGTACAGCCGATGGCCGGTCAGAAGCTCCTCCGTGGGGTAGTTGGGCCGCGCCACGTAATCGGTGTAGAAGGGCAAAAAAAGATCGTCGCTGACCGCGCGGCCGTTGACGGTACAATGGAAATAGCCCAGGCCGACTACCCGTAGCTCGGCGGTTCGGACATCCGCCACCGAAAAGACTCCGCGAAGAAAATAAAAGCTCCTGCGAGTCGCATCGGCACCGCTCACCCATCGGGCGTTCCGAAACATATCGTGTTGATTCATCGTGATTCCTCACTCTGCCGATTTTTTCTTTTATTATAACAAAAAATGGGACAATTTGCAATAGGGTACCGGAAATTCATTCGCGCTTTTTGTCCGAAATTTCAAAAGACGTAGAAATCATGGCGGATGGGGCTTCGGCTTTCGGGTGTCGAACCGAACGACCGCTTGTCGTTTTTTGGAAGTTTCAGTTCTTATTTTGGTATAATATTCGATTATTTTGTCGCTTTATTTGGATTATTCCCGAATGTTTATTGTCTTTTTTGGAATCTTTTTCGATATTGTTTTCTTTTTGTTTACAAATTGTTATTGCAATATGCACATTTCGTATGGTATAATGGTAGCACAGGGATAAGAGAGCCGACGAAGGGAGACTCCCGTCGATAAGAGGACGGTCTCCTGTCGGTATTCCTCGACATCCCCCAAATTCAATCGTGAAATGGCCATCGCCTCTCGGGGCTTTCCCGGGCGATGCCGAAAGGAAGGTACGTTATGACGAAGTCCCGCTGCATCTGCACCTATGGTATTGATATGGTTGAATACGCGAAGCATTTCACCTATGAGCCCATCACCGAAGACACCTGCGCCGTGACCGGCTTTGCCTCCGCCGAGCCCACCTCCCTTCTGATTCCCGACCGCGACCCCGAGGGCCGCACGGTGGTGGCCATCGGCGACCGCGCCTTTGCCGGGTGTGCTTCCCTGCGCTCCGTGACCCTCCCCGATTCCGTGGAATCCATCGGCGTTCGCGCCTTCGCGTTCTGCTCCTCTCTGATCGACGTCCGCATCTCTCCCGAGAGCCGTCTGACCTCCGTGGGCGCCCGCGCCTTCATGGGCTGTGAGCGCTTGACCGTGCTTCGCTTCGGCCGTCTGCGACATCTTATAAGCCTGGGCCGCAGTGCCTTTGCCTACTGCACCCGTCTGCGCGCCGCCGTGCTTCCCGCCGGTCTTTACGAGCTGGCTCCCTCCCTCTTTGAGGGCTGTACCGCCCTGGAGCATATGCATCTGCCTCAGACTCTGGCCGTCATCCGCGCGGCCGCCTTCTCGGCCTGCTCCTCCCTGCGTACCCTGACGATTCCCACCTCGGTCAAGGTTATTGAGGATTGCGCCTTTGCCTGGTGCGGCCATCTGACCGATCTGCGCCTGCCCGAGACTCCCTGCATGATCGCCGCCTCGGCCTTCATGGATTGCGTGGCGCTGGAGGACGTATTGAAGGTTGGTTGATCTCACCCGAAATCACATATGGGGAAGCCCTCACAAAAGGCTTCCCCTTTCTTTCACCGATTGAACTGTTGACTTTCCCTGTTTTATATGTTATAATAAATCAAACTCCACGAAAGGAGCCGTCCATGATCTACCTGGAATCCTTCCGTTTTCCCTCCGAGGATGACGAGGTCGAATACATTCTCGACACCAATCACCAAAACAACATGAAGCTGGAGATGACCTGCTACTCGGTCAACAACGTTTACCCCTTCAAGATCTTCCCACAAAAAGGGCTCAAGCGCTTGGATTTTTCTCCCATCACCCTGCTCTACGGCGGCAACGGGTCGGGGAAATCCACGGTACTGAATATCATCGCCCAAAAGCTGAGTCTTGCGCGGACCTCTCCCTTTAACCGCACGCCGTTTTTTGAGGATTACCTGAAATTCTGCCGCGCGACCCTCGTTCATGAAAAAAAGCCCCCCGAGGGGAGCTGTATCATCACCAGCGACGACGTGTTCGATTTCATGCTCAATCTCCGCGCCCTCAACGAGGGGGTGGATCGTAGCCGCGAGGAGCTGTTCGAGGAATGGCAACGTCTGCGGAACAACAGCGGCGGGAATCGGTTTCAGATGCGTTCCTTGGACGATCTGGACGAGCTTGTCCGCCGTCGGGATGCCTGGAATCATACCCGCTCGGATTTTACGGCGCGGCGGCTTCCCTCCAACATCCGCGGCCAATCCAACGGGGAGAGTGCCTACGGGTACTTTGCCGAGAAGATCCGCGGCAATGCCCTGTATCTCCTGGACGAGCCCGAAAACAGCCTCTCTGCCCGGCGACAGGCGGAGCTGGCTGATTTCTTGGTGGACAGCGCGCGATTCTACGGATGCCAGTTCCTCATCTCCACCCATTCGCCCTTCCTGCTGGCCATGCGCGGGGCGCGGATCTACGATCTGGACGGGGGGCCCGTGGAGGTTCGGAAGTGGACGGAATTGCCAAACGTGAAGCTTTATTTTGAGTTTTTTGAGGCTCGCAGGGGGGAGTTTCTTTCCTGACCTGCGGTCTACAGGATATTCCTCAGGGAGGGTGTCTCCAGACGGGCGATCTCTTTTACGTATTCCAGAGCGAGGCTACGCGTTTCGGCGTAGGCCTCGCCTCCTTTTTGGGCTTGAAGCTCCAAGATCTCCAGAGCTTCCGTAACGCGGTCCAGCACGGGATACTGCACCGTCAGACTCAGCGCGGGGAGCTTTGCCTCCAGGCCCATTCGGATGGCGGCCACCTGCCGCGCGGTCTGCTCTCCCGTCGGCTCCTCCGGGAGGGACGTCAGCTCATCCAGAAGCTCCTCCGCCGTCCGTCGGACGAAGGCGGCGTTCCACGCCACGAGCCCCACAAGCAGTGTCAGGATCACCGCCGCCATAACCAGCCCCTTCATACTCCCTTTCCCTCCTTCGTAAAGATCCGCACGTCTCCCCGATCGTTGACCGTCAGCAAAAACACGTCGGCGGCCTTGACGCCATGGGTCAGAAGAACCGCCTCCAGCCACCGTCCGTCCTTCCCCGCCGTTTGCAGGCTTTGCCGGTTGATCTTCCCGTCCGTGATGACCAGATGCATCATGCCCCCCTCGGTGGTTTTGATTCCCGCTTGCGCCGCGGTGGGGGGCTGGGCCTTCGCCTTTCGGATCACGCTGATCTGACCGTTGGGCTCCAGAATGGCGTACTCCACCTCGTCCGGGTCCGTCACCTCCTTTTGACGAAGCTGGGAAAACAGCTCCTCGGAGGATATGCGCGTCCGACGCATAGCGGCACGGTCAGGGACACCGTGGCGGATCAGGATCGCCGGGCGAACCGAAAAGATCCGATTCAAAGGGGGGAGCTTCAGCAATGCCCCCGACAAAAGCACCTCCAGGGAGGTGAGCCCCAGGATGGGCAGAACGGCATGGGACAGGGGGATCTCGGTATTGGTCATGGGGAGGGAGGCGATCTCCGAAATCAGAAAGGTGGTGACCAGGTCGGATATTTCCAGCTCCCCCAGCTGACGCTTCCCCATGAACCGCATGATCATGATCAGAACCGCATACACGATCAGGGTTCGGATAAGGATGATGGTCATAGGCGCCTCCGCAGAATACTTTCCCACAGTATTCCCCGGCGGACGACGTGTTATACGAATTCCTCATGGAAATATTGACCCTCTCCGCCACGCCTACAGCGTGCCACCTCCCCCAAAAGGGGGGAGCCGGATTGCTGACAAAGTATACCACCAAAATTGTAATCGCCAATGTAACCAAAGCGGGTCGTTCTCAAGCCTCCCTCCGGGAGGGAGGTGGATCGCGAAGCGAGACGGAAGGAGAACGCGAGGGCAAAAAACGCCCCTGAACATGGGCAGGGAGAATGCTTTTTGTGTACGCATTCTCCCTCACCCGCCTGCGGGCGGGAGCTCCCTCCCGGAGGGAGCCTAAGATTTGTGCACATTTTCAGCTCATTTTTGATTGGGAGGGTTTGCTGACAAAGTATACCGCCAAAATTGTAATCGCCAATGTAACCAAAGCGGGTCGTTCTCAAGCCTCCCTCCGGGAGGGAGGTGGATCGCGAAGCGAGACGGAAGGAGAACGCGAGGGCAAAAAAACGCCCCTGAACATGGGCAGAAGGAATGCTTTTTGTGTGCGCATTCTCCCTCACCCGCCTGCGGGCGGGAGCTCCCTCCCGGAGGGAGCCTAAGATTTGTGCACATTTTCAGCTCATTTTTGATTGGGAGGGTTTGCTGACAAAGTATACCGCCAAAATTGTAATC
>SVRS01000055.1 GCA_015064695.1 Oscillospiraceae bacterium
GAGGGGTATCGTCATGAGATTCTGAATGATGCTTGCTACGATGAGGTGGTGGGCGATATTCGTGATTTCCTGGACCCGCTGGTTCGGACACCATAATTCACGATTTGGACACAAAAATATTTTTTTTGTTCACAACTTTCGCCATGATCCATGCTATAATGAAATACCCCCTTTGAAAGGAGATCGTTTATGAAATCTACCCTCATTCGTATTATTTTGCTGATCCTTTGCGCGCTGACCCTCCTCTCCTTGGTCTCCTGCACCGCCGACATGGACGTTGGCAACAACACGGTCCTTGCCGAGCAGTTCATGCACCACCTCATGCACGACGACTACGCCGCCGCTTACGATATGGTCAAGGAAACCGTCAGCGACACCGAATTCCGCGCTTACTGGGCGACCATCCGCCCTGCCGTGGCGGACGCCGAGACCTACGAGATGGAGCAGATCGGCTGGAACGTCAACCGATCGGGCGGTCTGACCACCCGCACCACCGCCTATCAGGTCTACCCCGACAACGGCCGTACCATCCTGCTCCGCATCGTCACCCGTGATGACATCGAGTGCATCGCCGGTGTCCATTTCTCGGATGTGACCGACTTTTTGAAGCACACCGAGACCTTTGTTCCTACTGTCAGCATCATCCTGTTGGTGGTCTCCGGCCTGGCCCTGGCCTTCACGGTTTGGATGTTCGTGGACTGCCTGCGCCGCAAGATGAAGTACAAGGTCCTTTGGGCCATCATGATTTTCGTTGCCTTTGCCGTCACGGTCACCACAGGGGAGACCTCGGCCATCCAATTCAACGTCAGCCTGTCATTCCAGATCAACACCATTGTAGCCGATCCCGGCCTCCTGGCTGTGGTGACCAAGGTGGCCGTCCCCGTGGGTGCGATCCTGTACTGCTGCCTGCGTAAGCGGTTCACCATCGCCCCCAACACTCCCGCCGAGGAGTCTGCTGAGCCCGACCGCCCCGTCCAAGCCGCAGATACAGCCCCCGCAACCGATACCTACACCTCCGACGAGGCTGAAGCCAAGACATCCGAGCCCGCAGAGGAAGGAAATCAACCCCAAGAATGACCCACAGAACATACACAAAGACCGACTTTCACACGAGAGTCGGTCTTTGTGTATATTTTTTCTCGACGGACGTGCTCAAAGCGTCGCCAAATATTCGTACGCCCTCTCTACAGCCTCCACATCGGGACGGCAGGTCAGAGTAAAAGCAGGAACATCCCGTACGACGGCGCCGATCAAGACAGCCAGCCTGTCCCGTCCGGCGGGATCCGTCGGTGCAAGGGTTGCTTCCATCAAGCGAGCCGCGGTATCCGCCACGGAGCTCACCGTCATGGCATTCTGTTCCCCTCGCTCCAAAAAGCAAATAGCCGTCAGAGGACACTTGCGGTTGACCTGTAACCCCTCTTTTCCGCACCAGGGAGTACCGTAGACCCAGAAGCGCCCGTCAGGAGCGCGGCGGACGAGAGGCTTATCACCGTTGATGACGGTTGCGCGCCCTGCAAAATGGGTCTGCCACAGGGATGCGTGGGTAGATTTCCCTACCCCGCGCCGCGCAGAAAAGGCGTATCCCCGTCCATCCATCTCAATAACCGCCGCATGGAGCAGGAATACCCCGTAATCGGGCATGCTTCGGCAAATCTGCCGATAGATCAAGTGGCTCTCAGCCTCGGGCGGTGTCATGGGGCGGGCACTTTCCACCAGGAACGCCCGAACCTCCGCCTCCGAAACGGCCACACGGAAAGCAGACTTTTCCTCATAGCAGAGATAGTCCCTGCATTTTTCAAACACGAAATTATGGCGGTTGTCGATTTCAACGACAACATCGGCAACACGGATGCGGAACACGGCAGCCTCCCTTTTCTTGATGAGAAATAACGCAAGGGCGGACGGATAACCCGTCCGCCCTTGCGCGCTATGAACACCTGAATTACAGGTACTTCTTCATGGTCTCGGTTGCGTCCTCGGGAGCGCAGGAGACGGTGATGGTGACGTTCAGATCGGAGTCGCGAATAATCTTCTCCAGATCAGCCAGGAACTTGTCCAGAGCATCCATATCGTAGCCGCAGATCTTACGGGTACCGTCGATGAACAGATCCGTCACATCGCTGTTGCCGGCGAGAATACCGGAAACCAAACCGCCCAGAGCGGCGGCATTATCAATCAGGTAATCATCCGTATTGACAAGGCGTACCTTATAGCTGATCTCATGGCGGAGGG
Organism: Oscillospiraceae bacterium; assembly: GCA_015064695.1. Lineage (GTDB taxonomy): Bacteria > Bacillota > Clostridia > Oscillospirales > CAG-272 > CAMEON01. The sequence goes on from SVRS01000055.1 coordinate 2,233, forward strand.
TATTTCCCTTCTCAATGCACACCACGTAGCCCTTGGAAGTCTCCAGAGCCTCATTCACAGCCGAAATCAGGGCCTTGGTCTTACCCGTACCCTTTACGCCAACAAGTAACTTAATCATATCTATGTACTTCCTTTCCGTCTGCGTAGCGTTCAACCCCTTTCGGGGGGCCTTGCAGGTTTCTCTTTCGCAAAGAGGAACCAAATTCCCCTTTGCGATTGATTTATTATAGCATATTTTTCGCAAAAATGCAAGTACCTATGAAAATATTTCGTAAAAAGTTCACAAGAGGTTTTTGGCCAATTTTCACAAGAGCCGGCCGAATTTTGCGATGGATGATCAGCCCAGTCTGGCCTCCAGAGCCGCTCTTGCGTCCTCGTAGCCGGGCTTGCCCAGGAGGGCAAACATATTCTTCTTATAGGCCTCAACGCCGGGCTGGTTGAAAGGATTGACTCCCAGCATGTAGCCGGAGATGGCACAGGCCAGCTCGAAGAAGTAGAGGAGGTAGCCCAGGGAGAACTCGGTGCGGTCAGCCAGCTCAATGAGCATATTGGGCACACCGCCGTCCACGTGAGCCAGGAGAGTCGCCTGCATGGCGGTCTTCTTGACCTGGTTGAGATCCATATCCGACAGGAAGTTCAGACCGTCGATGTTAGCGGGATCATCGGGAATGGGGAATACCACGGGGTTGTTCTCCACCGAAATGACCGTCTCAAAGAGGTTGCGCATACCGTCCTGGATGTACTGGCCCAGGGAGTGGAGGTCGGTGGAGAAGATGACGGACGCGGGGAAAATACCGCGCTGATCCTTACCCTCGGACTCGCCGTAGAGCTGCTTCCACCATTCGTTGAGCATAGCAGCATACAGCTCGTAGCCCACCAGGATCTCGGTGGTCTTGCCCTTGCGGTAGAGGATATTGCGGATAGCGGCGTACTTGTAGCAGTCGTTCTGCGCCAGATCGGGGCACTTGTAGGCCTCCATGGCGGCGGCGGCACCGTTCATCAGACCGTCGATGTCGATACCGGCCACAGCGATGGGAAGCAGACCCACGGCGGTCAGCACAGAGAAGCGGCCGCCCACGTCGTCCGGAACCACGAAGGTCTCGTAGCCTGCCTCGTCGGAGAAGTGCTTCAGAGTACCCTTGGCCTTGTCGGTGGTGACGAAGATGCGCTCGCGGGCACCCTCCACACCGTACTTCTTCTCCAGAAGAGCGCGGAGAACACGGAAGGCCACGGCGGGCTCGGTGGTGGTACCCGACTTGGAGATGACGTTGATGCAAACGTCCTTGCCCTCGCAGATCTTCAGAAGCTCGTCGATAGCGACGGCGGAGATGGTATTACCGGCGAAGTAGATGTCGGGGGTATCCTTGGGGAGGTTATTGTACAGGGGGGACTTCAAAAACTCGATGACGGCGCGGGAACCCAGATAGGAGCCGCCGATGCCGATGGCGATGAAAACGTCGCAGGACTTCTTGATCTTCTCTGCGGCAGCCTTGATGCGAGCGAATTCTTCCTTGTCATAATCAACGGGAAGAGTGGTCCAGCCCAGGAAGTCGTTTCCAGCACCGGTGCGGGAGGTGAGGAGCTCGTGGGCAACGTTGACCTGGGGCTGGATGTTGGCCAGCTCCTCAGACGAGACGAAGGAGGAGAGATAGTTGGTATTGAGACGGACGGACATGGTGGGATACCTGCCTTTCTTTTAATTATCGTTTATATTATACACTATTTTGAGCAATTTTTCAATAGGTTTGAAAAAAATAATCCCACAAACCTGCGGCGGGTTCCGAGCAGGCCCGACAAAAAAAGCAAGCACAAAGAGGAGGACCGCCGATCCCGAAAAATTGTCAAAATTGCCCGGTCAAAATTCCCCGTACCCCTTGCAAAAAAAACGGATCCATGATATAATTAAAGTTGGTCTTGCTCCCGGGATCATTGCCCGTCGGCCATCCGGGAAAATCATTCATTCGGAGGTACATCATGAAAAAAACCATCACCCCGCCCGCGTCCGCCGGTGCGGAATGGACGTCGCGCCGCATCAATCGTTGCGCGACCCAGCTTTTCCTGTTCTGTTTCCTGTCCTACGCTTGTAGCTACCTCGGCCGAAAAAATCTCGCCGCCTGCGTTCCCGACATGATCGACGAGGGTTTTTTGACCAAGGATTTCGCCGCCGTCATCCTTCCCTGCTTCATGCTGGCCTACGGTGCGGGCCAATTCATCAACGGCATCGTCGGCACCAAGATCCGCCCCAAGTTCATGGTCGCCATCGGTCTTGGCGGCGCCACCATTTGCAGCCTGGCCATGGGCCTGGCTCCCGTCGCCACCATCATGCCCTTCATTTGGGCCCTGAACGGTCTCTTTAACTCCATGCTTTGGGCTCCCCTGCTCCGCACCGTCACCAACCAGCTCCCCATTGAGCGCCGCAGCGGCGCGGGAACCGGTCTGAACGCCGCCTGCTCTGTGGGTGCCATCATGGCCTTCCTCATCCCCGGCTTCCTGCTCAGCCTGGGCGGTTGGCGTTTCGTGTTCTACATGACCGCCGGTATCCTGTTCGCCTGCTTCCTGACCTGGACCCTGGGCAACGCCGCTCTTTCCAAGTACACCAAGATGATGGACGAGGCCTGCCGCATCGAGCGTGCCGCTCTCATTGAAAAGGCCGACGCTGAGGCTGCTGCCCAGAACAAAAAGAAGCGTAGCCGCTCTCTTCCCGCCGTCATTGCGGCTTCGGGCCTGTGGGTGGTCGTCTTCGGCCTGTTCTGCAACGGCGCACTCCGCGACGCCGTCGAGTCCTGGGCTCCCACCTTCCTCTCCGAGAAGTTCAACATGGACAGCTCCATGGCCGCTATCACCTCGGTCCTCATCCCCATCATCAGCCTGTCGGGCACCTACATTGCCAACTGGCTGAATGAGAAGTTCATCCGCAACGAGCTGTACACCTCCTTCATCATGTTTGCCGTAGCCGCTCTCTGCATCGGCGGTCTGTTCGCTTGCCGCAACCTGCATTTCCTGCCCTGTATCATTTTCATGGCCGTTTCGGTCTCCTGCATGTGGGGCGCGAACCTCATGTTCCTCACCACCATTCCCTACCACTTCGCCACCCTGGATATGTCGGCGGCCGTGACGGGTATGTTCAACAGTATGATCTACATCGCCACCGCCCTGTCCACCTTCCTGTACGGTATCCTGTCCGAGCGCTTCGGCTGGAATGTCATGATCCTGGTCTGGCTGGGCATCGGTGCCTTCGGTGCCGTTGTCTGCCTCGTATTCGCCCGCTTCTGGGGCAAGAAGGCCGCTCTGCTGGATGAGGGTAAGATCTGATCTCATACTAATTCATATTTAAAACATTGAACCCAAGACACGTAGGGGCGAACATCCGAGCAAGCTCGGCGGTTCGCCCCTACGTTGTTTATAGATGTTTCAAGGTTTTTATTGATAATTAGTATCCATTCCCTATCCAATCGCCAAAGAAGTTCCTGCCGGCCAGTTGGCCGGCAGGAACTTCTTTTCATTCACGATAAAATTTCATGACGGATGTCTTATTTTTCCTTGATCAGCCCCACAAGCTTGCAAAGCTCCATGATCACAATGGGAGTGATGATCAAGCCCAAAGCGATCAGGTACAGAGTAGGTGTCAGCAGAACCAAGCCGAACGCGATGCGAACGGGAGTGAACAGAACCAAGCAAACCAGCAGAAGCGAAGCCAGAGCCGCCCAGTTGAGCTTGGAGTTTCCAAAGGGACCAATCTTGAAGATGGACTTATCCGAGCGCATATTGAAGGAGTGTAGCACCTGGGACAAAGCAAGGGTCATGAAGGCCATGGTCTGACCAACCTTCAGGGGATCCATTCCGGCGGGAGTCAGCACACGGCTGCCCAGGAAAAAGGCCACCAAGGACAGGATCGCGAACATAGCGCCCATCAGCACCACACGGACGCCCAGGCCGCCCGCGAACAACCCCTCGTTTTTGGGCTTGGGTTTGCGGTCCATGACGTCTGCCTCCACGGGCTCCATGCCCAGGGCGATGGCGGGGAGGGAGTCGGTAACCAGGTTGATCCACAGAAGCTGCATGGAAAGCAGGGGAGTCTCGTGCCACAGGAGCATGGCTACGAATACGGTAATAACCTCACCGATGTTGGTCCCCAACAGGAAGCCTACCACCTTTCTGATGTTGGCATAGATACCGCGGCCCTCCTGAACGGCGTCCACGATGGTGGCAAAGTTATCATCGGTCAACGTCATGTCGGCGGCGCCCTTGGCAACGTCGGTACCCGTGATACCCATGGCACAACCAATGTCGGCGGCCTTGAGGGCGGGGGCATCGTTGACACCGTCACCCGTCATGGAGACCACCTGTCCCTTTCTCTGCCATGCCTTGACGATACGAATCTTGTTTTCGGGAGACACGCGGGCGTAGACCGAGATCTTCTCCACGTTGGCGTCCAGTTCAGCCTCGGTCATGGCATCCAGCTCAGCACCGGTAATGGCGCGGTCGCCATCCTCCATAATGCCCAGCTCTCGGGCGATTGCTGAGGCGGTGACCACGTGGTCACCCGTGATCATAACGGGCTTGATGCCGGCGCGGCGGCAGGTGGCCACGGCTACCTTGCACTCGGGGCGGGGCGGGTCGATCATGCCCACCAAGCCCATGAAGGTGAGGCCGTTCTCCAACTCCTCGGAGGTGGGATTCTCGGGAACGGTGTCTACTGTCTTGCAGGCGATTGCCAGCACGCGCAGGGCGTTCTCGCTCATCTCCTCCGTGATGCGCTTTGCGGTATCCAGATCCCCCTTCACGCAACGGGCGGCCAGCATATCGAAGGCGCCCTTCACAATGACCACGTTCTTCCCGTCCATGACGTTGACCGTGGTCATAAGCTTGCGGTCGGAATCGAAGGGAATACCCGCTACGCGGGGATACTGCTTGTTGATATCGTCCTTGGGCATACCGTTCTTATGGGCAGCCAGGACGATGGAGGTTTCGGTAGGATCACCGATGTGCTGCTCGGCTCCGTCCTCGTTCCACACCACCGATCCGTCACAGCAGAGGGCACCGTGGAGCAAAAGGGCGCGAACGGCCTCGGAGTTCTCAGTGGAAATATCCTCGGTGGTTCCCTGCCCTTCCACGTAGGCCTTTACCAGGGTCATGCGGTTCTGGGTCAGAGTACCCGTCTTATCCGAGCAGATAATGGAGGCAGAGCCCAAGGTCTCCACGGCAGGGAGACGACGGATGAGAGCGTTCTTCTTGACCATGCGCTGAACGCCGATGGACAGAACGATGGTCACGATAGCGGGCAGACCCTCGGGAATAGCGGACACGGCCAGGGATACCGAGGTCATGAAGATTTCCAAAACGGGAATATCGTTGATGAGTCCCACCGCGAAGATCACGGCACAGGCAGCCAATGCCATAATGCCAAGATACTTACCCAACTGGGCCAGCTTCTTTTGCAGGGGAGTCTGCGCATCCCCCTCGCCGTCCAGAAGGTTTGCGATCTTGCCCATCTCGGTGTTCATACCCGTTCCCGTAACCACGGCCACAGCGGTACCGTAGGTAATGCTACAACCGGAAAATACCATGTTGGTGCGGTCGCCGATGGGTGCCTTTTCCTCTACATCTGCATCCGCATCCTTCTCGGAGGGCACAGACTCGCCCGTCAGTGCAGACTCCTCACTTTTGAGAGACGTACTGCGAAGCAGACGAGCATCGGCGGGGACGAAATCACCGGCCTCCAGCTTGATGATATCACCGGGAACCAGGGCGGCGGCATCGATCACCGATTCCTTCCCGTCCCGAATAACACGGGCGTGGGGCGCCGACATATTTTTCAGGGCATCCAGCGCCTTTTCGGCCTTACCCTCCTGGTACACACCCATGACGGCATTCAGAATAACGATAAGCAAAATGAGTGCGGGCTCAAACAGCTCCCCCCAGTTCTTCTCCGCGATCACCACGGCGAAGGATACGATAGCGGCGGCGATGAGGATCAGGATCATCACGTCCTTGAACTGATCGACGAACCGTTGCAGGGTCGTTTTCTTTTTCTTCTCACGAAGACGGTTTTCACCGAATTGAGCCTGCAGCTCGGCCACGCGAGATGCGGTAAGACCTACTGTCTCGTCTGTTCGAAGCTCTCCCAGCAGCTCCTCTCGGTTTTGATTGTGTGCGGACACGTTGCATTCCTCCTTTGAATTCTACATGGAACGCTCAATGACGTTCCTATGATTGCATAACAGAATTATTTTAACACATTCTCCTTTTCCTGTCAAGGGCTTGGGACATATTTCTTCCATATTTGCAATCCGTTCACAGTTGGTTCTGTTTTTTTTCACACTCGTAGTCCCGCTTCCGGCATTGATCGGGCTTCCTCTATACATCTTAGGAGCGAATCCCGCATTTTATGCAAAAAAGGTTACCGTCTGCCGAACAGCATTCGAATGCCCCACACGGGCAACGCCACCAGCAGTTGAAGCAGAGACGATACCAATACAATGACGAACAGAACGGTTACGTACGCCGCAAACCCTGCCAGCGCCCCCGAAACAGCATCCATAGCTCCCGCTCCGATGATGCCGCAAACCAACGTCAGCAAAAGCAGACCTGCCAAATACAGTGGGATCGCCGTCAGGGAGGACTTGATATCCTCAAGAGACAGACTGACGTGCTGTGCCACCGCCAGGATCACCACCAGTGCGAGAATACGTCCCCACAGGGGGATCTCGTCACCGTGGACCAGCTCCTCCAGCATACGCGGAAGAATCCGGAGGCCCTCCGCAAATATGGAGAAAAAGCCGTCGCCCCGGGTCGCCATATCCGAAGCCGTTCTCATATAGGCCGAAAAGGTATCGGGGAATCCCAACCAAAAGGCCAGTGTCAATACCCCGAGTCCGCTGAATATGGGGCCAAGACCGATAAACAGATTCCCAAGAATATGGTACAGGTTTTTCGGCCTGTACGTGTGGGTCACGTAGCCCAACCGTCCATCGGGGGATGAAGGCTGCCATAGCTTCATGGCGGTGATCCGATGGCCGAATAACAGGCACATGAGCGCATGCCCCAGCTCGTGTATGGGCGTTCCCAAAACCGAAGTTCCCATAACGATGCCCCGACCGATTTTCCCTCCCATCAGGGATACGAAAACATTCCGAAATAACGTTACGCACAAGCCGCAAACAGCCATGGCGCCCAAGGTGTTCCACAATGCTCCCAGAAAAAACAACAGATATCCCATTCTCTTGTCACCTCCTTCAAACAGTACGTGCAATTTCATTATATATGACTTTCGGCGCTCTGTCAAGGCTTCTTCCGAAAAAATCTTCAGACTCCTCTGAATCATATATAAATTTCGGCACATTCGTATTGTTTTCTCCGCCGATTTGTGTTATAATGGGTGCAGCAATGGGTACGCGCCCGGGAAAGCCCCCCTCTGCACGCACGTATACGTTCAAAAATAAAGCTCTCATCATTGTATACGATATTCATTCGAAAGCCCAAAAGCTGTCACCGGACATAACCCGCCGCTGACGGTCGCATATTTCCAAGCCATAATTGAGAAAGGAACCGCCTGCTATGCTCCCTATCCTCACCGCCGTCCAAATGAAGACCTGCGATACCTATACCATCGAGACCCTGGGTATCTCCTCCCAAATTCTCATGGAACGCGCCGCCCGTATGGCCGCCGAAATCCTTGTCTCCCGCGCCGATCTGTTCCCCGCCGAAAAGGTCCTGCTCCTCTGCGGAAGCGGCAACAACGGCGGAGACGGCTTCGCCATGGCCCGTTTTCTGACCGACGGCTCCTTGCCGGAGCGGCGAAAGGCGGCGATCGTTTATACGGGGCAGTATGACGAGGAGGGAAAGCCCGACGTGACCCGCATGAGTACGGAATGCCGCCGCCAGTACGAGCTGGCCGCGGCGGCAGGTATTCCCATCCTTCCCCGAAGCGATGCACCCAAGATATGGGACAATGAGGACATATCGGTGGTGGATGCCGTCTTTGGCATCGGCCTGGACCGTCCCGTGGAGGGCGAGATCGCGCATCTGCTGACCGCCGTAGCGGAGAGCGGTCTCCCCGTCCTGGCTGTGGATATCCCCTCGGGCATTCACGCCGACACGGGAGCAATCATGGGCGCAGCCCTCCCCGCCAGGCTCACGGTCACCATGCAAGCATTAAAGGCAGGACTCCTCCTCTATCCGGGCGCAGACCTTTGCGGCGAGATCGCCGTGGCCGAGCTGGGAATCTCCCTGGCCCCCGTTGTAAGGCCCTTCGCCAACACCGCCGACGAGGGTATCCTTCGTCGCGTGTTGCTCCCCCGCGCCCGCCGTACCCACAAGGGCACCTATGGCCGCACGGCTCTCCTCTGCGGATCCGAGGGCATGAGCGGTGCCGCCGTCCTGGCCGCGAAAGCCTCCCTTCGAAGCGGCGCAGGGCTTACCGAGGTGCTGACCCCCGAGGCCAACCGCTTGATTCTGCAAACCGCCCTTCCCGAGGCCATCGTAATGGTGCGCCGCGACACCGAAAGCCTCGCCAAAGCCATCCAACGGGCCGACGGTGTAGCAATCGGTTGCGGCCTGGGTACCTCCGAGGAGGCTTATGAGGCTCTGCGAAGTGCCTTGCAGGCCCTCCCTGCCGACGGCTCCGTTCCCGTGGTGATCGATGCCGATGGGCTGACCCTGCTGGCATCCCATGAGGAGCTGTGGCAAACCGCCCTGATGGCATCTCCGAAAAAGCAGGTGGTCATCACCCCCCACCCCGCCGAAATGTCTCGCCTGTGCGGGCTTTCCGTGAAGGAAATTCTCCGCGACCTCCCCGGTACAGCCTTGAACTACGCCCGCAAGCGCGGAATCACCGTGGTACTGAAGGATGCCCATACCGTCATTGCCTCCCCCGACGGCTACTTGTATATCTGCACCGCAGGCAACGCCGGTCTGGCCAAGGGCGGGAGCGGCGACGCGCTGACCGGCGTGATCGCTTCCCTCCTGACCCAGAATCGAAGCCGCTTGGGGAGCGAACTCTCCACCGCCGAAACGGCTGCCGCAGGCGTCTGCCTCCACGCCGCCGCCGCCGATCTCGCAGCAGAAGCGCTGGGTGAATACGGACTGCTGGCCACCGACGTCATCGAGCGGATTCCCCTTTTGTGCAAGGATTTTTCGGATTCAAGAACCCACGTGAAGCAGATTTGTAGAGCATAACCAAAACAGAAAACTTATTTTGGTGATTCAGACACTAACTTTTCTGTTGCATTTTGATTAAAACTATGATATAATATTTTCATACGTAGTTTATACACAATCGCCATCTTACAAATACGAATAAAGGAGAAACAACTATGACTTTTTTCAAATCAAGAGCCATAGCTTCTGTTTTTGGAGCTTGTATCCTTCTATTATCTTTCACATCCTGTGCCGTACCGGAACTTCCTCCCGTTGAAACGACGGAGACAAACCGTCCCTCCAACGACGTAGCCGAGGTAACCACCTCCCCCCGAGATACGGAAACCGAAGCTGAAACCGAGACGATCTATGATATCGACGACTACCTGAATTTTACGCCCTCCAATCCCGATGATTTTGATTTTGAAATCTGGTACGAGCCGCTGACGGAGCCTGTGACACGCGGCGAAAATAACCTTTTTAAGGTCCTTGTGTACATCAAGAATAACTCAGATCAAGATTTTATCGTTAAGAATGCCTACCATACGGATATAAACGCGGACATATCAACGGTCACTCCCGACGGAAAGTATTTTGCACCTGATAGAATGGATCCGGTTGATATGGGCTATCCGGCAAAGGACGTCCTGCCTGCCGGAGAGACATCAACCGGTCGGTGGTACTTTAGTATCCCCTTGGATGCGCCGGCCGGTTCCTATAGCTTGCGGTTCAAATTCATCTATATGAACAAAGAGATGACGGTGGAAAATTTCTTCGTCCTGGACGAGCTGCCCACCGAGGAAACCACCGAAACGGCAGAATGATCCCCCTTTTGAAGCTTCTTCCCCCTTCTGCCAAGCAAAAAACAGACCCACGCACCGTTTTTGGTGTTGTGGGTCTGTTTTTTGAAATCAATCTCTGATTTCCACGTTCACACGCTTACCGCAGTCAGCGGCAGCCGCCTTCATGACGGTACGAATGGCCTTGGCAATACGACCGTGACGGCCGATCACCATGCCCATATCATCGGGAGCAACGTTGAGGGTGAGCGTAATGGTGTTGTCATCCTCTTCACGTATAACCTTGACCTCGTCAGGACTATCCACGATAGCGGCAGCGATGTCGTGTAGGGTCGTCTGAAGTTCTGCCATGATTCGACTCCAAGGACGGATCAGTCAATGATGCCGTTCTTCTTGAACAGAGACTTAACGGTCTCAGTGGGCTGAGCACCCTTAACCATCCAATCCTTTGCCTTGTCAGCGTCGATCTTGACCTCAGCGGGGTTGGTCTGGGGGTTGTAGTAGCCGATCTGGTCGATGAAACGGCCATCGCGGGGATAGCGGCTGTCGGCAACGACAATGCGGTAGGTAGGAGCCTTCTTGGCACCGGTGCGGGTGAGTCTGATCTTAACCATGATCTGTTTCCTCCAAATAATGTTGTTTTGTTTTTTAAGGTTTACTTTTTTATCATACTTCGTTCGTCAGAACGGAAGCTTCATTTTCCCCATGCCGCGTCCCCGCTTGCCGCCGGAGCGGCCCATATCGGCGAACTGCTTCATGAGCTTTTTGATCTGCTCAAACTGCTTGAGCAAACGGTTGACCTCCTCAACCGTGGTTCCGCTGCCTGCAGCGATGCGCTTTTTGCGGGAGGCGTTGAGGAGCTGCTCGGGCTTTTCACGCTCGGCAGGAGTCATAGACAGGATAATAGCCTGCTGACGCGCCAAAGCCTTTTCATCCACCTGCGCATCCTTGAGAGCGCCGGGCTTCACACCGGGAATCATGCCGGCCAGCTGATCCAGGTTGCCCATGCTCTTGATCTGCTCAAACTGAGCCAGATAATCATCCAGGGTAAAGGTGGATTGGCGGATCTTCTGCTCCAGCTCGGCGGCCTTCTTCTCGTCAAACTGAGCCTGAGCCTTGTCAATGAGGGTCAGCACGTCGCCCATGCCCAGGATACGGTTAGCCATGCGGTCGGGGTGGAAGGGCTCGATGGCATCCATCTTTTCGCCCACACCGATGAACTTGATGGGCTTTCCGGTCACGTATCGGATGGACAATGCGGCACCGCCGCGGGTGTCGCCGTCCAGCTTGGTGAGGATGACGCCGGTGATATCCAGCATCTTATTGAAGGTATCCGCCACGTTGACGGATTCCTGGCCGATCATGGCATCCACGGTCAAGAGGATCTCGGTAGGCTGCACCTGCTCCTTGATATTGACCAGCTCATCCATGAGGACCTCGTCGATCTGCAGGCGTCCCGCAGTATCGATGAACACCATGTCGTAGCCCTTTTTCTCGGCCAGCTTGATGCCCTCCTTGGCGATCTTGACAGGGCTTTCCTGATCACCCATCTGAAAAACGGGAATATCCAACTGAGCGCCCAGCACCTCCAGCTGCTTGATGGCGGCAGGACGGTACACGTCACAGGCTACCAACAGGGGGTGCTTGCCCTGCTTCTTGTACATACCGGCCAGCTTACCGGCGTGGGTGGTTTTACCGGCACCCTGCAGACCCACCATCATGATAACCGTGGGAGGCCGGGAGGAGATCTCCAGCTTAGCCTGGGATCCACCCATCAAACGGGTCAGCTCCTCGTCCACGATCTTGACGATCTGCTGGCCGGGGAGAAGGGATTCCATCACCTCGGAGCCCACAGCCCGCTCGGTCACGATCTTAATAAAATCCTTCACGACCTTGAAGTTTACGTCAGCCTCCAGCAAAGCGAGCTTGATCTCGCGCATACCGGCCTTGACGTCCGCCTCGGTCAACGTACCCTTATTGCGGAATTTTTTGAAAGCCTGATCGAGTTTTTCACTTAAACTCTGGAACATAGAACGAATCCTCCTTTCATTGGAAGGTGGAGTGGAAAGAATCGATTAAAGAATATCGGTTATTCAATGGAAACGGCGTGCAGAAGAGCCTCTACCTCCCGCACAAGTGCGGAGGGAATGGCATCGCCACCCTCGCGGCAAAGCCCTAACGCCGCCTCTGCGTGACTCTCCACCTCGGTAAAGCGGCGGCGCAGCCCCAGCTTCTCTTCGTAGAAGAACAGCTCAGTCTCGGTTTTCTTGATGCTGTCACGGACGGCCTGTCGGGTAATTCCCATCTGCTCGGCGATTTCAGACAAGGACAGATCGTCATTATAGTACAGATCCATAATGTCCCGACGACGCTCGGGAAGAATATCGCCGTAAAAGTCCAGCAGGTAGCCGATTTCCAAATTCTTTTCAAACATGGTACACATACTCCTGCCAGAATTTGGTGTAAAGTGTTTTGCTTTACACTCGACCCGTAGATTATACCATACATCCCCTCTTTTGTCAAGGGCTTTACCGATTTTTTTCAGAAATTTTCCATGATTTTATCAAAGAAAATTTGAGGATATTCACCAAGAAAAAAAGCGCTTGACAAATCTCCCCGGATTCGGTATAATAAAATCGAATTCCCCACGGAGGTGATGAATATGGCAACAAAGAAGCAATCCGCCGAAGTCGAACGCATGGCGGAGATCGTAGAGCGATTGAAATCCGTCTACCCCGAGTCGGTCTGCGCCCTGGAGTGGGGCGGACAGCACGGCGGAGAGTGGGACGCCCTCCTGCGGGATAGCTGGAAGCTACTGGTCATGGGGCGGCTGTCGGCTCAATGCACCGACGCGCGGGTGAATATCGTCTGCCGTGATCTGTTCGAGCGGTTCCCTACCGTGGAGGCCATGGCCGACGGTGCCATCGAGGATATCGAAGCCATTGTCCGTCCCTGCGGGCTGTACCATACCAAGGCGCAAAATATCAAGGACGCCTGCCGGATCCTTGTGGATG
>SVRS01000056.1 GCA_015064695.1 Oscillospiraceae bacterium
GTGGGCGCTTCACCAAAAATCCTTCGCGTAGACTCCACTACGCGCGCGGACTTTTGTTGCGTCTGACAAAAAATCTTCTCGCCGCCGAGCTCACTCGGCTCTCTCCGCACGCTGAATATTTAGAGGTCCCCTTATATATATATTGTGTTAATAATTTGCGAACGAAGTGGAACTCTCCCTACGAGATACAAGCTACGGTTCCCCATATCTTGTATCTCGTATCTATGTATCTTGTATCTTACTTGTTCTCCTCGCCCATCGTAGCGGCCTTACCGCCCATGAAGCCCGAGATCATGCTCTTGATGTCCAGGCCGGTGGCCTCGGCGAGACCCTCCATGACCTGGTTGGAGGACTGCATGACGTCACGCAGCATCTTGGTGGAGTTGCCGTCGCCGTACATGACGATCTTGTCGGTCTGGGCCAGAGGTGCGGCGGCGTTCTTGACCACCTCGGGGAGTGCGGTGAGGTACATCTCCAGCACGGAGGCCTCGCCCATCTTCTTCTGTGCCTCGGCCTTCTTTTCGATGGCCTCTGCCTCGGCAAGACCCACGGCGCGGATACCCTCGGCTTCCTTCATACGGGCGAATGCCTCTGCCTCGGCCAGGGCCTTCTTAGCCTCAGCCTGACGCTCCTGCTCGTACTTCTCTGCCTCTGCGGCCTTCATACGGGCAATAGCGGCCTGCTCCTCCTCGTAACGTCTCGCCTCAGATTCCTTCTGACGGCGAATGAGGTCGGCCTCGGCCTTCTTCTCGGCCTCGTACTTGAGTGCGTCGGCCTTCTTCTTGATCTCTGCATCCAGCTTCTTTTCCTGGAGGGCGATCTCCTTCTCGAACAGCTCGGCTTCCTTCTCGCGGCGTGCGATGTCGGCGTTGGCCGAGGTGACCTCGATGGTCTTTCTCTGCTCCTGCTTCTGGATGTCGTAGGCGGCGTCGGCCTCTGCCTTCTTGATGTCGGCATCCTTCTTCAGCTCGGCCTCGCGGATGGCCAGGGTGGTGTTCTGCTCCGCGATGCGCTGGTTGGCTTCCACGGCGACCTTGTTGGCGTTCTCGCGGGCGTTGGCCTCGGCGATGGCGATGTCGCGGGCGGCCTCAGCCTTGGCGATCTGGGCGGCCTTGCGAATTTGCTCGACGTTGTCGATACCCATGTTCTCGATGGTACCGGCGCCGTCCTTGAAGTTCTGGATGTTGAAGTTGACGATCTCAATACCCAGCTTCATCATGTCGGGAATGGCGTTTTCCTTGATCTTCTCAGCAACGACCTGGCGCTCCTGCACCATTTCCTTCAAGCCGACGGAGCCTACGATCTCACGCATGTTACCCTCAAGCACCTGGGTGACCAGGAAGATGAGCTGACGCTGATCCATGCCCAGGAGAGCCTCGGCGGCCTTCTCCAGAAGCACGGGATCCGAGGAGATCTTGATGTTGGCCACGCCGTCCACCGTGACGTTGATGAACTCGTTGGTAGGGATGGCCTCGGAGGTCTTGATGTCCACCTGCATGACGTCCAGAGAAAGCTTATCCAGACGTTCGATCAGGGGCAGGCGAAGGCCGGCACGACCAATGAGGATCTTCTTTTTCCTACGGGCACCCGAAATGATGTAGGCTTTGTTCGGGGGAGCCTTGACGTAGGACGCCACGAAGAGAATGAGAAGCAGCGCGGCAGCAATGACACCGATGATGATGGGCATCTGTACCGCCATGGTGAACAGGGAAGCGGTTGTAAACATAGTTGTTTCCTCCTTGTGAATTGACGCGACCGGACATACGATCCCGTTCGCATCGTGATATTATTATATCACACAATCACGTGATTGTCAATAGGAATTTCGGAATTTACATTGTATTCACATTTTGAAGTGCGCATGCATTTTTGTGAATTATTTTGTAAAAAATGACGGTAAAAACCTTGACAAATCCAATTGGATGGATTATAATAAAATAATAGGAAGGCGTAACCTCCGTCCGGATCGTGGCCGACGGAGGACCGCAGAGACAGAAAGGAGATGCTATGCAAGAGATTTGGGAGTATTTGAGGGAATTTAACACAATCACAGTCATTGTCCGCGTGATCCTGGCGGCGCTTGCCGGCGCTCTGGTGGGTATGGAGCGTGAGTTTCATGGACGTGCGGCTGGTATGCGTACCCACATGATGGTGGCTTTGGGCGCGGCTCTGACCACTATGATCGGTCAATTCGGCTACTACGAGCTGGGCTTTACCAACGTCGATCCCATGCGTGTCGGCGCACAGGTCATCAGTGGCGTGGGTTTTCTTGGCGCGGGTACCATTCTGCTCCGCGGCGGAGGATCTCGTATTACGGGTCTGACCACCGGTGCAGGTCTGTGGGCTGCGGCGGCCATTGGCTTGGCCGTGGGCGCAGGCTTTTATACGGGCGCATTCATGACGGTCTTTGCGGTCATGCTGACCTTTACGCTGGTATCCCGTCTGGAAATGCTCCTCAACCGTAAGCGCCAGCGTATGGCTATTTACCTGGAGCTGGAGAACGTGGATGAGGTCGCCGTCATGTTGGAGCTTCTTCGCTCGGAGTATGGGCTCATGGAGGTTCAGGTCACACCTCCGAGAAGCGGTCAGCATCCACACGTTGGCATGGAGATCCTGGTCCGCGTGCCCCAAAAGCTTTCTACCCAGGAAAATCTTAAGCGCTTCACCGCCCTCAAGGGTGTGGTGTTCGCTCTGCGGAACGTTTAAGCTCTCTTACATACGTATCGTGATAGTAAGAAAGGGTGTTGCCGTTGGCAACACCCTTTCTTTTGGGGAATCCAAATCAATTCCCATACACCAATCGAACGGCGTATACGTTCAATCCATTGAAATCTCCCATATAGGAAGCCAGGTAAACCTCGCCGCTGTAGTCCACGTTAGAGAGATCCAGGGTAGCCACGCGGACGTCGTTGGCCCACGCCCCCTGTGCGTTGGTGGTATAGCCCTTGGCCAGTACCCCGGCGTGCCCATCGACAGAGAGAATGCTTTCGGAGGTGGAGGAAAGAGCAAAGTAGGTGCCCACGTCCCCGAGCTTGGCATTGGCGTCTGAGCCGTAGTAGATCTCCACGGTCGTGCAATCCGACAGGTCCGGTGCGCCCATGGAGAGAACGGTGCCGTAGGATCGGATCTCGATCACATCGGAGCCGACCAACGGATTACCGGCTACGCCGGTGAAGGTATTTAACTTGACGTCAAGGAAGTTCTGCGTGGCGGATTCGGTGTAGAAATCCCAATCCCCATCCAAGGTCAGGGCGGCGTTGCCATTCCCCATCTCGGCGTATTCCACCGTGATCCTGTGGTAGCCCTTGGCCAGGCGCAGGGAGCCCGTGGCGGATGCGGTGGCGTTGGCCGGCCGTTCGCCGTCGTAGGTCACCTCGGTGACCAGCCGTCCGTCCACGTACAGACGGGCGCAATCGTCAGCGGTCACGGGGAAGGTGTAGCTGCCGTCCTCGGGAATCAGCACGTAGCCCTCAAAGGACAGGGCCACGCCGGAATTCGCGTCCACTTGAATATTGAAGGAGGAAACGTCCGCCGTGGAGACCGTTCCCTGCAGATTGCCGTCAATGAGACGGAAATCGGGCATCTTACCGTAGTTGGCCACAATCCAGTAGCGCTCTACGGCCAAGCCTGCCTTCAATTCATCGGCAGGAGTCAGCGCGGGCATGTAGCTGATGGCCTCAGCACCGCGGCTCGGGAGGATGGTCTCGGCAGATGCCTCATAGGGAACCTCCAGGGTCAGGGTGTAGTTGTTTCTCCGCTCGGGGGCGCTGTCACCCGTGGTGAACCAGGCCTCCAGATCATAGATGTCGGTGACGTTGTCCATCCAATGGAAATTCAGGGTGAAGCTGTCGGCCGTCAGTCCCAGAAGAGTGCGGGGAATGGCCACTGTGAATTCGGTATCTTTGACCTTGTAATGTACCACGCCGACCTCTTGCCATACGTTATCCTTGTAGGCACAAAGGGTGGTGGTGGAGTCATCGATCACGTTGTAGTTGACCACGAAATCGTAGCCCTCCCAGCCTGTGGACTTGTTGTTGTCGATGTCCATGAACAGGAGCATCCAGTTGGGACTCTCGGCGTAGTCGGTGATGGCTTCGGCGGTCCTTGCGTAAGCGTAGACCATGCCGCCGTCGGCGGTGATGCGGGATTCCACGACGTCGTTGCGGCCTGTCTCGTTAATATAGCGGCGAGTTCCTGTGGTATCGCTGTGGTCGCGGCGGGAGGTGTCTCCCTCGAAATCGGTGAAAACGGGAACGATGTCCTGCCATGCGGCGAAATCCCCGCTTACGTCCACCGTCTGCTTGCCCGAATTACCGTCTGCGGGCAGGACACCCTTGAAGCGGCGGATCATGGCGCACATCTGATAGAAGTAGTTGTCGGTGTAGCCGCCCTTCATGGGTTCAATGTCGCGGCCGAACTCGGCGTTGAATTGATCCACAAAGCCCGTGTCGGTGCCCTTGTCATCGGGATGGGTGAAGTTCTGCGCCACCCACTCGTTCCAGCGGGAGAGGAGCAACACCTCACACTCGGGGTTCTTTTCCATGACCTGCTCAAAGGCATCCTGGAATACCAAACCCTTACCCATGGTGGGAGTCTCCATAAACTGATCCAGCAGGTGCTGTTGGGACAGATCGCCGCTTCGACCCTGGCCGAAGTTGGCAAATCCCGCGCAACCGATGCCGATGCACTCGGCCTTCTTGCGGTCCTCGTCCCAGCCGTAGCCGTAGCCGAAATTGACCACGCGATTGTCCTCCCAGTAGTTCTTGACGTACTTGCCCGAGGAGACCCATGCCTTGCGGAAGGTCAGCTTATCGGAGAAATATTCGTCCTCCAGAATGGGGTAGGATCCGTCGTCCAGGGGCTTGATCATAGCCAGAGGCTTGCCCTCCCAGTAGAACCACATATCCTTGTACTTCTCCTGGGTCATGAACAGCTCGTAGAATTTGCCCGTGTCGCCGCTCCCCTCGGTGGCGGTTCCGAAGCACCACGGCACCACGTAGGGGGTCATAAGTCCCTCTGCGCGTAGCTCCAGGCAGGTATCCAGAAATACCTCCATAGCATCCTCGTACAGGTAGCCGTTGGTCATGTCGAAGTACAGAAAATCCACACCCGCCATGGCGAAGTAGTACATATCCCGCTTGATCTGCCAGACGTCGTCGGCGCGGTGGTAGCCTGTCTCGGGCTCGGACCAGAAGCAGAAGTTCCAGCGGGAGCCGAAATCGGGGCTCAAGGGATTTTGCGCCAGGGCCTTGGAGTTATCAATGGCGCAGGCGCTTCCCACCGTCCAAAGGGAGTAGAACAGACCCACGTACTTGCCCTCCTTGGGCAGGCCCGTCTCGGCGGAGGTAGGCAGTACCCGTCCCAGGGCATCCGTAGCGGTCTCGTTGTAGTTGCGGATGAGGATCTGAGGCGAATTGCCGTCCTCGGTCAGAACCTGCCCCTCGGGGGAGGCGGGGGTGAAGGTCAGAAGGTCCAGGCTCACCGAGGGAGGTGGGGCGGGGGTATCGGTTTCGGCCTCCGTAGTGACCTCTTGCGTGGCCGCAGCGGTTATTTTCTCGGTAGTATCGGAGTCTCCTGTCTCATCGGGAGGATTTTTGTTCGTACAGGCCACCGCCGGGAACAGGGTCATGGCGGCCAGAAGACCGACTAGGATCCGCTTGATGTTGGTATATTTCATGGTACGCAACAAATCCTTTCTTTTCGTTATTCGGTACCGTTTATTTCTTCAGTGGAATTACGAGCTCTGCAAAGGACAACCTCCGCACAGCTGCCTTCACGGTCTTGTTTGCTACGGTGATCGAAGTCTCCTGCTCGCAGATGCGCTGATCTCCCAGCTTATTCATGGCCAAAAGATCATCGCCCACCAGCAGAACGCCCTTGGCCTCTCCGTCGGCTACTTCAAAGGCCGACAGATCCAGCTCCACCTCGCCGTCCTCCTCTGTGCGGTTGAGAATATTCAGCACCAGAGCGGAGGAATCCTCGTTGAACGACAGCTGCACCTGAATCGGGTCGGTGCGGGTGGGGTGGTAGTCCTCCAGCATCAAGGTCTGATAGGCCTCGGTGTGGGCGAAGCGGTGGAGCATCATGCCCGCGGCCGCTACGAAGGCGCCCTCCTTGGGGGTCTCAATGACCGACTGTGCGTGGGTGTTGGCGAAGTTGTTGAAGTTGATGAAATCAATGCTCTGGCCGTATCTCTGCCACATCATGAGGATGGCGGCGGCATCAAGGGCGTAGGACCACTTGGAGAACATGAAGCACTTGTTGTGCCGCAGCTCGGAGCGGGGAACCATGTTGTACACGTCGGCACCGTTGAGGGGGAGCCACTCGGTGTTGCAGTAGCGGATATTGGTCCCGTGAGCCTTGTTGAAGCGGTCAATGATCCCCAGCTTGAACTGCAATTCATTTTCGTCGAAGCCGCGGTCAGCCAGGAAGTCGATGTCCATGCCCGCGATCTCCACCATGCGCTCCAGCTCCTTGCCGCCGTGGCAGTAGGATATCATGCCGATCTTGATGGTGGGATCGACCGCCTTCATGGCGCGGGAATACTGCACGCAGGCCTCGGCGTACTCTGCTCCGCGGAACCAGCGGTGACACTCGTTGTCCATCTCCCAGTATTTGACGTTGTAGGGCTTGACCCGACCGCCCGCGATACGGGCGCGGCCGCCCTCGGTGGTCTCGTCACCGTTGCAGTATTCCACCCAGGCGGCGGCCTCGCGGATGCCTTGCTCGAGGTCCGAGAACTGGGGCAGATCACGGCCGTGGAGCCAGTTGCCGTCTCCGTGCAGAGGCTCGTTGGGGTCGTGATCCTTGGCTGCCTCGGAGGCGGAATCGTAGAAACGCTTGAGGGGGTGGTGCATGTTGACACAGATCATGGATTCGCCGCCTACGGCCTCGGCGTAGGTCGCCAGCTCGTCAGTGCCGATGTCGTTGTACTGGTAGCCGCCCCAGAAGTAGGAGTACATGGGGGGACGGTCAGGTCCCACGCCGTCACGCCAGTTGTAAAAGGATGCGAAGCACCCGCCGGGCCAGCGAATGACCTTGGGGGCAACGTATTTGCCCGCCTCCACGGCGCTCTTTTTGAAGCCGCCGATGGCATCCGCGGGAGTAAGGGTGAAGTCGTCGCAGATCACCGTCGTGTGGGGGGGCAGGAGCAGGGCGAAGGTGTAGCGGCCCTCGGCGGGGACGGCAAAGGTAGCAGTTACAGACGTGAAGTCATCGCCAACCTCACAAAGCTCGCAGGTCACCGCAGGCTCGGTCACGGTACCTTCCTTGTAGATGGCTACCGTCAGCTTGCCGTCTCCTGCAGTACGCTTGATCTTTCCCTTGAAGATGTAGGTCACATCGGTAAAGCAGTATTTGCCTTCCTGGGCCAGACCGCCCCACTCGTCGCTGTTGTTGACCACCTCCATGGCGTAATCGCCGTGGCAGGCCTCTCTCACGTAGCCAATGCGGACGTCGGCGGTGGGGGATTTTTCGATGAGGAAGGTGGAATCATCCTCAATGGTCTGAAATCCCGCCGTACCGGGAAAGGCAAACCAGGCGTTATGCTCGTAGGAGGAATGGTACCAGTCGAAGACCCGCCAATCGGTCTCAAAGCCGCCTCCCCAGTTTCGCTCGTCAAAGTGGAGATCGAACCAGTGCTTGTTGATGTCGCGGTAGGGAAAGAAGGGCTCGAAGCTTCGGTTGAAGAACATCTCGGCGGCCATGCCCTCCACCTGGAGGCCGTAGCCCAGCTCGATGAAGTTGGAGGCCAGCTTTTTGCTGATGGGGGTGGAGTGATATGTGGCTGTTGCTTTCAGTTTTATGTTCATGTATATGCGCTCCTTTCGGGAATCGGTCGTGCGCCGTAGCATTATGATACCACAAAGGAAGGGTTTCTGTCAATACTTTAGTCACATTTCATAATTTATTTGCCGGGTTACAGACTGTTTACAGTTTATTTCGAAGCAATTCACGGAAATGTGATATGATATGGGCAAAGAAAACCCTCCGGAACGGAGGTGGCTTGGAAAGGATGCATTTTGAGATGAAAAGAACCAAGAAATGGCTGGCCTGCCTGCTGGCAGGATGCATGACGGTTGCTTCGCTGGGGGTTATGACGGTCACGGCGGAGGAGGGAGAAGAGCAGGCCCTCACCTACGAGGAGAAAAAAGCTGCCTACCGCGAGCAGATTAAGGCGGATGATGTGACTGCGGATGATTTTTTGATTGGATGCTGGACCCCTGTGTATTCCACGGATATTCACAGTTACGAATACCAGCTGGATCAGATGGCTGATTTGGGTATCAATCTCAACCTCCATGCCCTGGGCTCCTGGAACATTCAGGACGCCGAGTTTTGGGATTATGTAGAGGCCGAGTATGGCAAGCGGAACATGAACTACTTGATGTGGGGACAATGGAATGAATATATTCGGGATAAAGCTGTACAGTATGCCGCAGGGAAGGAGCATTGCATCGGATATTACCTGGGGGACGAGCCCAGCGGAGATCTGATCCCTCCTGTTGGCGATGAAGTTCGCGCCTATGCCGCGGCGGATCCCGAGCGATTCCCCTACGTCAATCTGCTCCCCTCCTACGCAGGTGAGGAGCGCCTGGGCGGAACCTACCGAGAGCATGTGGAGAATTTCGTTAAGGCGGCGGGAGCCGAGAATATTGAGTATCTGTCCCACGATTATTACGCCTTCCGATCCGGCGGCGTTACCACTGCTATTTACGTCGACGTGGAGATCCTCCGCTCGGTGGCCTATGAGAACGGCAAGCTCAAGACCCACGCCTTCCCTCAGTCCACGGCCTGGAGCGGCATGAGAATGCCCACCGCCGACGAGCTTCGCTGGAACGTCTACCTGTACCTGGCCTACGGCTTCAAGGCCCTGTCTTGGTTTACCCTGGTGTGCCCCGGTAATTCCGATACCGAGGGTGAGGGCTTCTACGACGGCATCATTTATCGGGACGGCACCATCCGGGATCCCGAATTGTACGAGGCCTTCAAGGAGCTGAACTGGGAGGTTCGCGGCATGTCCTCCATCCTCATGAACCTGGACGCCGCCCATGCCTACCATGTCAAGGCTAACGTGGATGGTGTGGAAAAGCTTCCCGAGGACTTCTTCCTCCAGCCCGCCAACCGAAACGATTTCATCATCAGTGTCATGGAACCCAAGGAGGGCGAGGATCAGTACATCATGATCTTCAACAAGAACTCCCGCCGTGAGGTGGATGGCTCCTTTACGGTGGACTCCGCCTCGGGTGTCAAGTGGGTGGAGTATTTCGACCCCAACATTGGTGAGTATATTCCCGTGAAATTCGAGGACGGTAAGCTGAATGACGACTACCTCCCCGGTGAGGGTAAGCTGTACCGCCTGCGCTATGATAATCCTCCCTCGGAGACCGAGGAGACCGAGGAGACGACCGAGCCCACCGAGACCACCGCAGAGGTACCCACTGAGTCGGCTACCAATGCTACCACGGAGGCTACCGGGACCGCTCCCGAAACCAACGGTAAGCCATCCGCTGACGGTGGATGCTCGTCCGTCGTAGGCTTCGGTGCCACCATGGTTTCCGCGATTGCGGCCGCCGTTGTGGTATACAGGAAGAAGGAAGAATAAACGGCTATATGGCAAAAGGCGTTGCGTTGTCAATGCCTTTTGCTTTTTTTATAGCGAAAGGTGTAATATTCAATAGGATTCAATGATTATTTTTGGCGAGGTGCTTGACAAGTCCCTTGGAAGCATGGTATAATGAACTGAATATGAACTGAAACATTCAGGAGGAACGCCAAGGTATGAAGATCAAGACTCTGCACCGCACCTACGATGAAGTGATGACCCTCCCACGCCCCAAGCATAAAAAGCCCCTGAAGCCCACGCTGCTGATGGGAACCGTCATGCGCCTCGCGTCAGCCCCCGACCTGTGGGCAACCCATTTCACCTACACTCGCGACAAGAAAAGCGAGCCCCGGGAGCCCTGCCTGATCCTCATGAACCATTCCAGCTTTATTGATCTGAAAATGGCTACGGCCATCCTTTACCCTAAGCCCTTCGGCATCGTCTGCACCACCGACGGTATGGTGGGAAAGGGTCTGCTCATGCGGCTGTTGGGGTGTATTCCCACCCAGAAATTTGTCACCGATCTGAACCTCATCCGCGACATCAAATATATGCTCAAGGAGAAAAAGACCTCGGTGCTGATGTACCCCGAGGCAGGCTACAGCTTTGACGGACGAGCCACCACCATGCCCGCGGGCTTTGGCGGACTCCTCAAAATGCTGGGCGTGCCTGTGCTCATGATCACAACCCACGGTGCTTTTGCCCGTGACCCGCTTTACAACGGCCTGCAAAACCGCAAGGTCAAGGTGTCCGCCGACGTGACCACTCTCCTGACCCGGGAGCAGGTGGAGACCCTCTCCACCGAGGAGCTGGATGCGGCGGTCAAGGAGGCCTTCGTCTTCGATAACCTGGCCTGGCAGTATGAGAATCAGATCAGGATCGACGCCCCCTTCCGTGCCGACGGACTCCACCGTATCCTCTATAAGTGCCCTGCCTGCGGGGCCGAGGGGGAGATGGAAGGGAAGGGCACCCACCTGACCTGCCACGCCTGTGGGAAAGCCTGGACCCTTACCGAATTTGGCCGCATGGAGGCGGTAGAGGGAGAGACCGAGTTCCCCCACATCCCCGATTGGTACGAGTGGGAGCGCGCCATGGTCCGAGCCGAGATCGACGCGGACGCTTACAATTTGGATACCCCCGTCAGCATCGGACTCATGGTGGACTACAAGGGTCTCTACATGGTAGGCGACGGACGGCTGACCCATACCAAGGAGGGCTTTGTCCTGGAGGGCTGTGAGGGCAAGCTCCATTACGAGCAAAAGCCCCGCGCATCCCACACCCTCAACGCCGATTTCTACTGGTACTGCATCGGTGACGTCATCGGCATCGGCAACCGCGATTGCCTGTACTACTGCTTCCCGAAGCCCGTGGACGGCAAGATTTCCCCCGTGGCCAAGGCGAGATTGGCGGCGGAGGAGCTGTACAAGATTGCGATGGAGAATCGACGTAAGCCGAGAGAAGGAAAGTAAAAGGAATCGGAAAAGGTGCTGCTTCCCGTGCAGAATGCTTGGGAAGCAGCACCTTTTTTAGAGGCTTGGTTTGGAATGCTTTGACGTGCTATTCGTCGGAAGCAAACCCCTGCGTGGCCTTGTCGATCATGCCGCTCATCAAACATCCTAACCGTTTGACGATCCGCTCGGGGGCTTCCTTCATGCCTCGGCTGACCCAATCCACCATGGTGCTGACCAGAATATCCGCGCAGACCCGCGCGGTGAATTCCCGATCCTCCCGATCCATGGATCGCCCCTGTAAGCGGTCCTCTATGACCGTGTTTACCATGTCCGTGACAATGCGCAGCAGATGATGCTCCAAATGCTCCTGCTTCACGGTCTGAAAGATCTTGGTGATATAAATTTGATTCTCCAAGGCGAAGCGGTAGATCTTCAGATAACCCTCCTGCCAATGCTCGTAGGTGGTACAGCTCTTGTCCACGTTCAGCACGTGGGTTTCCAGCCCCCAGATCATTAGCTCGTAGATATCCTGGAAATGATAGTAAAAGGTCATGCGGTTGACACCGCACAGCTCGGTGATATCTCCCACTGTGATTTTGTTAAAGGGCTTTTTCTCAAGCAGTTGGCCAAAGGCCGCGAGAAGTGCCTGCTTGGTAAGATTTGACATGGCCGAACGCCTCCTTTCTACATCCATTATAACATATCCGTGATGAAAAATCAATCACTTTCGCGAAAATGATAAAAAAATTATCATTTGAAGGGATTCTGCCTATTGCAATTTGGAATGATATCGCTATAATGTGAGGAGGATGGGAGAACCTCATCCTCCGAGGCTCGTGCCTTGGAAACTTTTGATAGTGAAAGGAATGTACGCAACATGAAAATCAAACTGATGAGCATTTTGCTGGCTTGCGCCATGCTTTTGCCCCTGGCAGTATTTACCTCTTGCTCTGAGCCTGCACCCAAGGAGGGAACTGTCACCCGTATGACCGTGGACATCAACCCCAGCGTTGAGTTCATGGTGGACGACCAGAATAAGGTCGTATCCGTCACCGCTCTGAACGACGATGGCAGTATCCTCGTCGCCGGCGAGGCATTTATCGGCAAGACCCCCGAGGAGGCCGTGGAGATGATGGTCACCCTGGCTACCGAGACCGGCTATCTGGTCAAGGGCAACGTGGAGGCCGACGAGAACACCGTCAAGATCTCGGTCTCCGGTAACGACAAGTACGCCGAGGCGCTTTTGGCTAAGGTTGAAAAGACCGCTGACAGCGTCATGGATAAGCTGGACGTCAAGGGTGCCGTGGAAAAGGTTGAAGCCATGGCTACCGATGGCCTCCGCGCCCTGGCTCTGTCCACCTCCCTCTACACCGAGGAGGAGATCAACGCAATGACCGACGAGCAGCTCTGCAAGGTCATCGCCGCAGGTCGTGTTGAGACCGCCCTGCTGCTGACCGAGGAGATGCGGAACGCCTACTACTCCGCCAAGGAGTACAAGATCTCCTTTGCTGAGAGCGAGGAGACCGCCAAGGTCATCGAGGCCATGGGCGGACTCTATTCTCTGACTCACAAGGCCTACAAGGCCGCGCTGGATCTGTACAGCACCGCCATCACCGAGCTGGATGAATTCCGCTACGATATGCTGGTTTCCCCTGAGTCCGAGTATCAGAAGTCTCTGGCAAAGCTCCGCGATGCCAAGGTGGAACTGCTCAAGCAGAAGAACTACACCGCTTCCCTGGAGGTGGACGGCACCGAGTACGCCTCCGCTACCGTTACCCTGCAGATGACCGAGGAGCAGTACGATAAGGCCCTGGCCGCTTACGAGGAGCTGGGCAATCGCCTCAACTCCTCCCTGGAGTCTCTGATTTCCACCCTGCGCCAGGCTGAGGCCAAGCTCCGCGAGCTGGAGAATACCCTGTTCGACGAGAACATTAAGGAGAAGCTCCAGGAGAAGGCCGTGGAGATGGAGAACAACCTCAACGCTGCCAAGGATAACTTCTTTGCTGAGTTCGAGAGCGCCCATGCCGAGGACATTGCCTCCATCGAGCAGTCCCTCAAGGATAAGAAGCAGCAGCTCAAGACCGAGATCGAGGCTGCTCAGTAACTTCGTCCCCTCGCATACATAAAAAATCCCGTTCTGCCTTACGGCAGGGCGGGATTTTCTATCAGGATTTCTTTTTCAGCTCCTCCGGTACGGAAATCTCACCGTCCTGCCTTTCGAACTCGCTTACGCATTTACGGATGAGGTAGAGGATTTGGCCGTTGCCGCTTCTCCCTTCATACTTGGCTACGTATTGAAGTTTATAGAGTAATTCCGGATCAATTTCAATGCCAAGATGCTTATTTTCTTTGTTCCTCATAAAAATCACCTTAAAATTCATAATTTGTAAGTATATTTTAAGATGATTTTGTGTTATAATGTTTGAAGTATACTTAAAACAAGTATACTTTATTTTGGAGCATTTGGCTTTTCCCGTTTTCCAACCTCGATTTCACCGTGTCGCGCCTCGTAGTTCTCGATGCAATCGCGAATCAGGATGAGAATTTGACTGTTCGCGCTACGCCCCTCGTAGTCAGCAACCACGTGGAGCTTGTCCAGCATGGTTTCGTCAATACGTATGGATAAACTTTTTGTAGCCATAATGACCTCCAAATTAACATATTATATATTTACTTTACATCTATTCTGCGTTATAATGTTGTAAATAAACACGAAATGTGTTTAAAATGTGTTCGGAGGTGACTATACAGTATGAAAATCGCTATTGTAGGCTCCCGCGGTCTGGTGATGGAGGATTTTACGCCGTATCTGCCTGCCGACGTGACCGAGATCGTCAGCGGTGGCGCCAAAGGGATCGACCGATGCGCGGCGGCCTATGCCAAGGCCAACGGTTTGACCCTGACCGAGTTCAAGCCCGACTACGCCCGCTTCGGCCGTGGCGCGCCCCTCAAACGCAACCTGGAGATCGTGGAGTACGCCGACTTCGTGCTGATCTTCTGGGACGGCGCATCCCGCGGGAGCCGTTTTGTCATAGACGCCTGCGAAAAGATGCAAAAGCCACACCGCGTGGTGGCCATGTCCCCTGATAAATCGTAATAACCCGCCCTGATATTGGTCAGAGCGGGTTATTGTATTACGAGGCATCGTCCGCCCCCAGCAGATACTCCAGGCTGACCCCCAGAACCCGCGCCAGGGCGGGGAGCAGGGTAATATCGGGGTAGCAGAGCTGACGCTCCCACTTGGAAACGGCCTGGGCGGTCACTCCAAGAAGCTCACCGAACTGGGTCTGGGTCAAAGAGTGCGACCGACGGTAGGCGCGGATGATGGTGTGTATGCGCAGGGTGGTCATGGCGGCTCCTTTCGGTGGTTTTGCGTGTACTTTTGCACGTCCTACTATATATGTATCTCAAAACGGCAAAAGGTTCGGTGCTTGTGGAAAATTTTTTAAAAAATTTTCCATTCGGTAGGTACGGCTCCCACGACACCCGATCATTGCCCCGAATCGATCGCGCAAAGGAGAAGCGCGGGGTATCGAGGGACGTTCCTACATATATGTGTCATTAAAGGGAACCTCTAAAAATTCGTCGCACTGAGAATCGGCGGAATCTTTTCCGTCATTCGTCACAAAATTCCTTCGCGTAGGAGGCACTACGCGTGCGGAGTTTTGTTTAGACTGACGA
>SVRS01000057.1 GCA_015064695.1 Oscillospiraceae bacterium
CTCATCCCGCTATCATTGACCGAGAAACCTTTGCTATCGTAAAGGAACTTCGCAACAACAAATGCAGACCTACGAGAGAAGGCAAGGTTAGCATATTTTCGGGACTCTTGTTTTGCAAGGACTGCGGTTCAAAGATGTATTTCTGTACGGCTAAAAACTTCAAAAAGGAACAGAATTGGTTTACTTGCTCCAAGGCTCGCAAGAACAAAGGACTATGCACGGGGCATTTCATCCGCGAGGTCTTTTTGGAGAAAGCGGTTCTTGAAAGTATGCGCCGAGTCTTTTGGTTCGCACGATGCTACGAGGATCTGTTCGTGAAACAACTTCAAGAGAAATCTGTGCAAGAAGCCAAAAAGGAGCTTGCCCGCAAAAAGCGTGAGCTTGAAAAGACCGAAAAGCGAATCACAGAGCTTGACAAACTCTTTATGCGTATTTACGAGGACAACGTATCGGGAAAGCTGTCTGATGACCACTTTTCTAAAATGTCTATCATTTACGAGGACGAGCAAAAAGAAAAGAAAGCCCTTGTCGAAAGGCTCCACGCGGAGCTTGACAAGGACAAAGAGCAGAACGACGGCATCGAGAAGTTCATAGCGAAGGTGAAAGCAATCACCGATATACAAGAGCTTACACCCGAGATCGTCCGCGAGTTTATTTCAAAAATTGACGTATATGCTCCATACCGCGAAAACAAACAGCGGCATCAGCGAATTGACATCTACTACCACGGTGTAGGATATGTATTCATCCCCGAACCCGAGGAAGTGGAAGAAATGTTCCAAGAGCATTTACGCGATAGAAAAGATAATATAAAAGTAAAAACGGCATAACATCGCAATGTTATACCGTTTCTGATTGAAGGCACGCCGCTTGGGGTGAACCTGCTCTATCGCAGGCACCCCAAGGGGGCTTTTTTCAGGCAGGCCGGAGCCTTCCCGTTATTCAGCGCCGTACAGCTTCTTCAGTGCGGCGACGTCGTCGTCCTTCAGGGCGCGGTTGGCGATCACCAGCTCGTCCATCAGCACGGCCAGGGAGTAACCGTAGACACCCGTACCATCCTGACCGATACGGATGGGCATTTCGCTGTGGTCAAAGGAAACACCCCTGTACTCCTCCGGCAGGGGTCTGACCGCCAGGGGGCCAAAATCAATGGAGATACCCACGGTGTTCGCCTCTCGATCCACCGACCAGACCACGTAGCCCCAGCCCTCCTTGAAATCCAGGGGGAGCAGGGAGCCGGTGTCGTATCGGCCATGTCCCGGGGCCGCCACGTTGAAGAAGGCCGTGGTGCTTGACAGGCCGATGACGAAGCCGGGGTTACCGCCGCCTCTCCAGCTCTTGTTGGACAGAATGGGGGGATCGCCCGCGGCAATACCGTTCTTGAACCATGCGCCAACCGAGAAGCTGTTCGTTCCGAGCTTGAAATCGGGAGCGGTCAGGAAACCGTCGTCCATGCGGACACCTCGGTCGAAATAGCCGTCGATGTGGTAGAACTTACCGCTTCCCTCCACGGTCAGCTTGCCGGTCGCGTCCTCGTTATTGCCCTCAAAGGGGAAATATGCCGTGATGCTGTCAGCACCCAGCACCTCCACGACCCCGCCCTCGGGAGCATGCACGGTGGTATGGCCTCTGTGGCCGCAGGTAGACTCAATGATATATTCACGGCGCACGCCTGCCTCGACCCCCTCAAACACACCCGTGGGCACGATGGAGGACCAGTTCTCGGACTGCTCATAGCCCAGGGCGTACAGCACGATGGAGGCCGAATCGCGGATCTGCATATCCACGGCCGCGCCGCCCTTAACCACGGTCTTGCCGCGGAGGGCGTACATGACCCGCATCTCCTCCTCGGTCTTACCGCCGTGATCGTGGCCAAAGCCGCCGTGGTCGGCGGTGACGATGAACAGGGTATCCTCGGCAAAGCCCCGCTTTTCGTACATCTCCCAGATGCGGCCGATGTAGCCGTCCTCGATAGCGATCTGCTTCAGATGATTCTCGGTGCCGTAGCCATAGTGGTGGCCTGCGCCGTCCACCTCGTCGAACTGGACGAACAGGAACTTGGGATCGTGATCCTCCAGGTAGGCGCAGATCTTATCGCACAGGGGGCTATCGGAGTCGGTGTCCTTATGGACGTTCAGGCCTTCCTCGATGATGCCCGAGTTGATGGGGTTCCAGTTGCAGAAGGAGGCCAGCTCACAGTCGGGATCGTTCTCGCGGATGATGCGGAAAACGCTGGGGAAGGGGGATTCGGGATCGTAGGAGACGCTGGAGGCGATACCGTTGGAGAGTCTGTGAAGATCGGGGGTGACGCCGTGGAGCATGGAGCCCCAGCACTCGGCACTGATGGAGGGGATGGAGGTATAGGTATCGTAGGCAACCGATCCGTCAGCAAAGATGCGGTCGATGTTGGGGGTTTCAGCCTGGCGGAAGAAGCTGCCTGCGCCGTCAACGCCGATCAAGGCCACTCGTTTGTAGGTGTACATAGTTATTCTCCTTTGGTGATGAAATTTGCCGATCAGGATTCAAAGCGTATCGGCAAGACGCTTATTTTTTCAGGGGACCTCTAAATATTCTGCGCGTCAGAAGCGACGAGAAGATTTTTCGTCAGATGCAACAAAATTCCGCGCGCGTAGTTTATCCTACGCGAAGGGATTTTGTGAAATATCACGGAAAAGATTCCGTCGATTCTCGGCGTGAGGAATTTTTAGAGGTGCCCTTCAGTTATTCCTCACGCAGAATGCACTCGCCGTCCAGGCTCATGACGGTAAATCGCCCGTCCTCGTACAGCGCATAGGAGGAAGCAAATCCGCCCTTGGGGATGGAGGTGGAACCGGGGTTGAGGAGGAGGATGCCGTCGGGGGTCTTATCCATGGTGGGGATGTGGGTGTGTCCCGTCAGGACCACGCTGCCCGTGGGGAGCCTCGGGAGGTCGCCTGCCGTGGGGTTGGCCCCCGCGCGGTGGCCGTGGGCGGCGAACCAGGTGCGACCGTCCACGAACAGAAGGGCGGTCTCGGCCAGGATGGGGAACGGAAGGACCATCTGGTCCACCTCGGTATCGCAGTTGCCCCGCACGCAGAACAGGCGGTCGGCGTGCTCCGAGAGCATGGCGATGACGGCCTTGGGGTCATAGCCTGCGGGAAGGTCGTTGCGGGGACCGTGGTAGAGGAGGTCACCTAAGAGGATGAGTCGGTCGGCGTTGGAGCTTTCAAAAACCTCCAACAGCTTACGGCAGGCGGGGGCACAGCCGTGGATATCCGAGGCGATCACGAGTTTCATGGCGGTTATGGTCCTTTACTTATATTTTTTCTTTTCCTTCAGAATGGCGTACAGCTCCTTGTAAGCCTCGTGGCGGGTACGGGGAATGGCTCCCGTCTGCACGGCGTTCAGGATGGCGCACTCCTCATCGTTGATGTGGGTGCAATCGGTATAACGGCACTTGCCCAGGTAGGGAGCAAACTCCCGCAGAGTGTGGGGCAGGTCCTCCAGGGTGAAGAAATCGAAGCGCTCGAAATCCAGGAGGGAGAAGCCTGCGGTGTCGGCGATGTAGCCACCTCCGTCGGGAAGGTCAAACAGCTCGGTATGGCGGGTGGTATTCTTGCCGCGGCCGATCTTCTCGCTGATGTCTCCCGTAACCAGATCCAGACCGGGGAATACGGTATTGAGCAGAGTGGATTTCCCTGCTCCCGAGGCTCCCGCCACGGCGGTGATCTTGTTTTTCAGCTCGGTATGGGCGAAACCCGAGAAGGCCTCCATGCCCTCGCCGGTATAGCAAGAGAGGATAAAGGTACGGTAGCCGATCCCCTCGTAGAGAGCGGCAAGCTTAGCGGCACGCTTGGGCTTCAGCTCGGATTTCCCGATGACCAGGACGGGCTCGATGCGATTGAACTCCAGGATGGTCAGAAGCTTATCCAGGGTGGGAATATCGGGATCGGGAGAGGCGGCGGCCACCACCACCAGCATCACATCCACGTTGGCCAGGGGCGGGCGGATGAGGCTGTTTCTGCGGGGCAGGATCTCCGCGATCATGATACCCGTTCCGTCGGCGTTAGGGATGATTTCGTTACCTTCCGCACTATACGAGGTGTTGTCATACTGTACCGACACCAGGTCGCCCACCAAGGGAGTGGTATGCTCGTGCCGAAAATTGCCCCTTGCGCGGCAATCCACGGTATGCCCTGCCAGAGGGTTTTCGGAGAGGGACTTGCAGGGGTCCAGACGGACGGTGTAAAGGCCGCCCGTCATTTTGATGATACGGCCCGTTTGGGTATATGTCATGTGGCTTCATCCTTTTTGGAGTATGGTATTTAAGGGAACCTCTAAAAATTCATCGCATGGAGAATCGACGGAATCTTTTCTGTCAAACTTCACAAAAATCCTTCGCGTAGACTCCACTACGCGCGCGGACTTTTGTTGCGTCTGACAAAAAATCTTCTCGCCGCTCTCCGCACGCTGAATATTTAGAGGTTCCCTTATATAATACCCCAAAACTCGGATTTTGTAAAGTGGTATTCCGGAAAAAACTTCATTTTTTACGGTTTTTTTGCTCAGTAGGCCTTGAAACTTGGCGCACTTTGCGGTATAATATGGGGTATCAAACAAATTCTCCGATCCTTTCGGTCGGAGCTTAGAGCTTATACGTTATACGGAGAATCATGAAAAAGCAAGCTTACACCTTCAGAGAAGGTTTTTCGGACGGAATTCCCATTGGCCTCGGGTATTTGTCGGTATCCTTCGGCTTCGGCATCGCGGTGATCGCGGCGGGGCTGTCCCCGCTCATTGCGGTACTGATATCCATGACCAACGAGACCTCGGCGGGTCAGAAGGCCGGTCTGGATATCATCGTTGCCTGCGGCGGGCTCATCGAAATGATCCTGACCCAATTCATCATCAATCTGCGCTACTCCCTCATGGGTATTTCCCTGTCACAGCGGCTGGACGGCAGCTTCACCACACCGTGGCGGATGCTTCTCTCCTTCAGCATCACCGACGAGATCTTTGCCGTGGCCTCCACCAAGAGGCACAAGGTCGGTGTCAAATACTTCGCCGGGCTGGCGACCGCCCCTTACGTCGGGTGGACGTTGGGTACGCTTTTGGGAGCTTTGGCAGGAACACTGCTCCCCGACGTGGTACGCAACTGTTTGGGGCTCATGCTCTACGGCATGTTCATTGCCATCATCATTCCACCTGCCCGGCGGGAGCGAGGCGTACTGTTCGCCGTCTGCGTGGCGGTGGGCCTCTCCTGTCTCTTCCATTACGTTCCCTTCTTCAGCTTTCTGTCGGGGGGCTTTGCCCTTATCATCAGCGCCGTCGTTGCGGCGGCGCTGGCGGCTTGGCTCTTCCCCGTGGCATCGCCGAAGGAGGATCTGCCCGTCGAGGCCTGTGACGAGGAGGTGGCATCATGAACGGTGAAATTATTTCCGGTCTGACGATTGGCCGTCTTTGCCTGTATATTGCGGTGATGGCGGCGGTCACCTACCTCATCCGCATGGTTCCCTTCACACTGTTTCGCAAGGAGATCCGCTCCCCGTTTTTCCGCAGCTTTCTGGCCTACGTGCCCTACGCAGTATTGGGTGCCATGACCTTCCCCTCCATTTTCTACGCCACGTCCTCTCTGCCCTCGGCCATTGCGGGGACGGTGGTGGCACTGGCACTGGCCTTCTTCCGACGCTCGCTGCTGACCGTGGCACTGGGTGCTTCGGGAGCGGCTTTGGCGGTCGAGTTGATCGTAACCTACTTACTCTGATACATGATTTGAAATGATTGGAAAGGATATTTCTATGTCCACGAAAAAAATTCCCGAGCTGTTTGGCAGCATGGTATTCAACGATGACGTGATGCGCTCCCGCCTCCCTAAGGAAGTCTACAAGGCGCTGACAAAGACCATTGAGAAGGGACGCACCATTGATCCCGCCATTGCAGACGTGGTGGCCAACGCCATGAAGGATTGGGCCATCGAGAAGGGTGCCACCCACTATACCCACTGGTTCCAGCCTCTCACCGGCGTGACCGCCGAAAAGCACGACGCATTCATCTCCCCCATTGCAGGTGATCGCGTGGTCATGGAATTCTCGGGCAAGGAGCTGATCAAGGGTGAGACCGACGGCTCCTCCTTCCCCTCGGGCGGTCTGCGGGCTACCTTTGAGGCCCGAGGCTACACCGCCTGGGATCCCGCCTCCTACGCCTTCGTCAAGGACGGTACCCTCTACATCCCCACGGCCTTCTGCTCCTACACGGGGGAGGCACTGGACACCAAGACGCCCCTCCTTCGCTCCATGGACGCCATCAGCGAGCAAGCTCTCCGCATTCTCCGTTTATTCGGTGACACCACCACCACCCGCGTAACCACCACGGTTGGCGCGGAGCAGGAATACTTTCTGGTGAACAAGGAGTATTTCGAGAAGAGAAAGGATCTCATCTACTGCGGACGCACCCTGTTCGGCGCGCCGGCTCCCAAGGGACAAGAGATGGAGGATCACTACTTCGGCCCCATCAAGCCCAAGGTCGCCGCCTTCATGGACGAGCTGGACGAGGAGCTTTGGAAGCTGGGCATCAATGCTAAGACCGAGCACAACGAGGCCGCTCCCGCTCAACACGAGCTGGCGCCCATCTACGCCACCACCAACATGGCGGTGGACCAGAACCTTCTGACCATGGAGTATATGCGGCTCATCGCCGAGCGGCACGATCTGGTCTGCCTGCTCCATGAGAAGCCCTATGCGGGTGTCAACGGCTCCGGTAAGCACAACAACTGGTCTCTGTCCACCGACGGAGGCAAGAATCTGGTGGATCCCGGCAAGACCCCCCGCGAGAACACCCGGTTCCTTCTGTTTTTGTCGGCCATCATCCGCGCCGTAGACGAGTACCAGGATCTGCTCCGTATGTCGGTGGCTTATCCCGGAAACGATCACCGTCTCGGCGGCTTTGAGGCACCTCCCGCCATCATTTCCATGTTCCTCGGAGAGGAGATCGAGGACATTGTGGACTCCATCATAGACGAGCGGACTTACACGGATCACAAGGCCGCAACCATGAATCTGGGTATTCCCTCTGTGCCCACCTTCCGCAAGGACACCACCGACCGCAACCGAACCTCGCCCTTCGCCTTTACGGGCAACAAGTTTGAGTTCCGTTCCCTGGGCTCCTCCCAAAACATCGCCATGCCCAACGTGGTACTGAACACCGCCGTGGCCAAGGTCCTCTCGGACATGGCAGACCAGCTGGAGGGCGCCGTGGGACGGGGAGAAGCCTTCGCGCCTGCGGTAGCGGCAATTATCAAGGACACTCTCACCGCCCACAAGCGCATCATCTACAACGGAAACGGCTACTCCCAGGAGTGGATGGCCGAGGCCGCCCGCCGTGGACTTTCCAATCTGCGTACCACGGTAGAATCCTGCGAGGTACTGACCTCCGAAAAATCCGTGGAGCTGTTCGCCCGCTTCGGTGTACTGTCCTCGGTGGAGCTTCGGGCCCGCCAGGAAATCATGCTGGAGAACTACGCCAAGGTGTTGAACATCGAGGCCCAGACCATGATCCTCATGGCCACCCGACAGATCATTCCCGCCGTGGAAGCATACATCATTCATTTGGGACAGGCGGCCAAGGCTAAGATGGAGATTTTGGATGGCGACAGAAGCTATATCCGTATGGAGAAGGATCTGGTCAGCCGTCTCTCCGAGCTAAATGCGGCGGCCTACGATGCCGTGAACACTCTGCGTCAGGCTGACCGAGAGGCATCCTCCGCAGGAAATGCTTTGGCTGTGGCGGTCGCCTTCCGCGACAAGGTGGTTCCCGCCATGGCGGCTCTCCGCGCTCCCGTAGACGAAATGGAGACCCTGGTGGCCTCGGAATACTGGCCTCTGCCCACGTACGGAGAAATCATGCACAAGCAGTAACGATATCAAAACCGCCATACCCCGACTTTTGGGGTTGGCGGTTTAATTTTATCATTAAATATTTACTTACTGTTTATATATTGGCATCTCGATTCCCAACGTATAGTTGTATATCAAATTTAACAGAGCATCAGCAGTCGTCATTTTCAATCTTCCTCGTTTTGTTTTTATTTCAATATTTTGTATACGGATTCACTTGATCTTATTACGTGGATATAAGAACGCAAGAAAGTGCATTTTTTTCAAAAAACCACTTGACAAAAAAATCGATATATGCTATAATCAAAGAACGACAAGGTGTATTTTCGCTGAAAAGAATTCAATCGATTCAAAGCGATCCATACACGGCACGAAAAATCAGGGGTGCTGACAACGGGCAACGGCCGCATGGCCGGTGGCCACACCTGAAAGGTCGGCTGAGATGCGCAGGAGCGCGAACCCTTAACCTGATACGGATAATACCGGCGTAGGAAGTATTTTTGAATGTCTTGAGTGGACGAATGTTCAATCCTTCGTTCATGGGGAATCATAGACCACCATTCAGACCACGCGGAGATTTTCCGTGCGGTCGAATTTTTTTTGGAGGTGGTTTCACATGAAACCCGGTATTTCTACCAAGAAAAACAAACGCAAGCAGTATCTCCTCTCCCTGGTAGAGGGGGCTATGATGCTGGCACTAGCCTGGGTCATTGACTTTATCTGTGCCCTGGCCCCCTACAACGCCATCCTGTTTCCTGCAGGCGGCTCCATTACGGTGGGTATGCTTCCCATTATATACTTCGCGTACCGCCATGGCGCGACCTGGGGCGTTGGCGCGGGCTTCGTATTCTCGGGCCTGCAGCTCGTCATGGGCTGGTATCCGCCCCCTGCCGGTGTGTGGTGGGCCTTTGTTCTGTGCGTGCTGCTGGACTACGTCATTGCCTTTACCGTAGTGGGTCTCTCCCCTCTCTTTGCCCATCCCTTCGGGGAAAAGACATCCGTCCACCGTTTGGTAGGCTACGGTGTGGGCGCGGTGGCCGTTTGTCTGCTCCGCTACCTTTCCTCGGTGGCTTCCGGCGGCCTTCTGTGGGGCACATACGCCCCCGAGGGCATGAATCCCTGGATCTACTCGCTGGTCTATAACGCAGGATACATGCTGCCCAACGCCATTCTGACGGGTATTTTGGCGGTTCTGCTCTGCCGTGCGCTGGATCCTCGGACCGGCCGGCCAATGAAGAAAGCCGATTAAAACAAAAAGCCTTATGGGACAAAAAAATCCCATAAGGCTTTTCTTATGCCCTGCAGGCATTCACAAAAGCTTTGAAAATGGCGGACGAGTGGTCATCATCCTCCGATTGGTAGTAAGATTCAGGATGGAACTGGACCGCAAACAGGAATTTATGATCGGGCTGATGGGCGGCTTCAATATAGCCATCCCCGTTCACGGCATCCGCTACCAAAGCGGATGCCAGGGTCTTGACCACTTGATGATGACAGCTATTGACCATCACCGACGTCTTCCCGCAGATTTTGTGGAACATGCTTCCCTCGAAAATGTCCAGATCGTGGGTGCGAATCTGTCTGGGCTCCCTCTGACTGTGGCCGTCGATATGCTGGTGCAGGGTCCCGCCCAGCCAGACATTAATGGATTGCAAGCCCCGACAAATGCCCAGGATTGGCTTTCCCGTGGGATACACAGCAGCAAACAGGGCCTTCTCAAAGGCATCTCTCTGGCTGTCTACGGTCACGCTGTCAAAGCGCTTTTCTTCGCCGTAGCAGCTCGGATCCAGATCCACGCCGCCTGTGAAAAGAAAGCCGTCAAAGGCCTCAGCATACGCAACCAGCGTGGCAAGATCCGTGGTATAGGGCATGACCACCGGCATACCGCCTGCGTTCATGATTGCATGCAAATACTCAAACTTAATATAAGCTACAGCCTCCTCAGTTCGGGACGAAACCACGCCGATCAGAGGACTGCGCTTCAGCCGATACGTCATATCCATGATTTAATTTTACCTGCTCGAGGTTGTAAAGTTTGTTTAATTATTCGGTCAAATATCTGTCGTTACTGCTAAGAATATCGATCATGTTGTCCACCATCTGCAGCATTTCGGGCAGAAGGAAGCAGACCAATGCGGCGCCGACGATTGCCAGCAAAACCACCAGAAGAAATGCTCTCCAGCCTGACCCCTTTTCATCATAGCGGATCTCTGCTCTGTAATGCTCCTCATCGGGAATATAGAAATGATCGTTCTCAAAGTCGATGCGGTATCCGGGCATGAAGAAATCCTTATCGTCTCCGTGCTCGGCCGCATAGGCAGCTCTGGCCTCCTCGACCTGTTGTTCATAGGCCTCTTTTTCCACGCATCGAACGATTTTACCCAGCTGATTCGGGCTTCGCAGGCTGGCTTTGACACCGCTGTTCTTATAGAAGCCCAGCTCAGAGAGTGTCTTTGCCTTTTCGGGCCACAGACACTGCTCTCTGACGATCGTACGGACAAAGGCGCCCAAACGGTTTTTATCGTAAACGATCATAGCCGCTGCGACGATGATTCCGGCAAACAGACCCAATACAATCCTCTGCAGGGTCACGAGACCACCCGAGCCAATGTTCAAATGCTCGTAGCGCCCCGTATCTACCGAAAAATATTTCTTTTCAAAGTATTCCCAAAGCTCTTGAAAAAGTGACGGCTCCCCCGTTGACGAATACAGCAATTTGTTCAACCACATGGGAGTCCTGCCCCCTTACTTGCGGATGACATCCACGCCCAGGTACTTCTTCAGCACGTCGGGCACGTTAATGCTTCCGTCAGCATTCTGGTTCTGCTCCACCAGGGCGGGCAGAATGCGGCTGGTTGCCAGGCCGGAGCCGTTCAGGGTGTGGAGATACTCGGTCTTGCCATTGGCACGCCTAACGCGCATCATACCGCGGCGAGCCTGATAATCACGGGCGTTGGAAACCGAGGAAACCTCCTTATAGCCGTTCATAGAGGGGATCTGAATCTCGATGTCGTAGGTTCTGGCCATAGATGCGGAGCAATCCTCTGCGGCCAGCTTTACGGTGCGGAAATGGAAGCCCAGGCCTGCAACCAGCGCCTCTGCCTTGGTCACCAGCTCATCAAAAGCGGCGTCGGACTGCTCGGGCAGGGTGAACTGGAACATTTCCACCTTGTTGAACTGGTGCCCACGGACCATTCCGCGCTCGTCGGAACGGTAGGAACCGGCCTCGCGGCGGAAGCAGGGGGTATAGGAGACCAGCTTCTTGGGCAGATCGGCCTCGGTGAGGATCTCATTGCGATACAGAGAAGCCAGGGCAGCCTCGGCGGTGGGCAGCATATAATGCATACGGTTGTCGGTGGGGTTCTCGATCTTGTAGACCTCGTCAGCAAACTTGGGGAACTGACCGGCGGTCAGACCGCACTCATACTCCAGCATATGGGGAGGCAGGATCAGCTCGTAGCCGTCTGCCAGATGGGTGTCGATAAAGTAATTAAGCAGAGCCCACTCCAGGCGAGCACCCATGCCGCGGTAGATCCAGAAGCCGGATCCGGCCAGCTTGGTGCCGCGATCGTAGTCAATGAGACCCAGATCAGTACAGAGATCCACGTGATGCTTGGGCTCGAAGTCGAACTTTCTGGGTTCGCCCCAGTAACGCAGGGGCTCGTTATTCTCCTTGCCACCGGGAAGCAGGTCATCATCGGGCAAATTGGGAAGGCCCAGCAGAATATCCAGGTTCTTGGCTTCGACTTCCTTGAGTCTTTCGTCAATCTCCTTGGTCTTGTTGGACATAGCCTTCATCTCAGCAAAGATCTCGGATACATCCTTACCCTCCTTCTTGTACTGAGGAATCAGCTTGTTCATCTTGTTCTGCTCGGCTTTGATGGCCTCGGTTTCCTTGATCAACTCACGTCTTTCAACGTCCAAAGCCAGCAGCGCTTCGATATCCTCTCTTGCATCCTTGCCCTTTTTCTGCAGGCGGGCAATAACCTCTTCAGGGTTTTCCTTGATATACTTGATGTCCAGCATGTTGCTTTGTTCCTTTCTTTTATTCGAAAATATCTTGACCGACGAGGGTTTTCAGAAGAGCCTCCAGATCCTCGTCGTCTTCAAACGTAAGCTCCACCGTCTTTTTGCGGTTGGTTTCATGAATTTTCACCTTGCGTCCAAGGCGAACTCTTGCCTTGTCCTCCAGCTCCTTCATATATACTCGTCTCTGCATAGCAACGCTTGTCTCCTCTGTGACAGCGGGCTCCTCGGGAGCTGTGTTGTATTTGCGAACCAAAGCCTCCACCTCGCGGACGGAAAGCTCCTTGTTGACCGCCATTTCAGCGAGGGGAAGCATTTTCTCCTCGTCCTCCAGACCCAAAATCGCTCTTGCGTGACCCATAGAAAGCTGCTCTTCCTGTACCATGTCCAGGATCTCGTCGGGCAGATCCAAAAGACGGAGCATATTCGCCACAGCAGAGCGGCTCTTTCCGGCCTGTTGTGCTACCTCCTCCTGCTTGAGGCCAAAGCGCTCAATAAGGGCACGGTAAGCCATTGCCTCTTCAATAGGGTTCAGATCCTTGCGCTGGACATTTTCGATGAGGGCTACCTCGGCAACCTTCAGCTCGTCACCGGTCATGATGACGGCAGGTATTTCGTCCAATCCCGCCATTTTGGCGGCTCTCCAGCGTCTTTCACCTGCGATAATCTCGTAATTATCACTCAAATCGCCGATTTCGCGCAGGACAATGGGCTGAATCACGCCATGCTCGCGAATAGAATCGGCCAAAACCTGCAGGGCATTCTCATCAAAATTCTTTCGAGGTTGATCCCCTCTGGGGGTTATACGACTGATTTTTACGGTAGTTTTGGATTCCTGCTTGTTCTCCATCATGTTGTCATCAAGCAGAGAATAGAAGTCCCGTCCCAGTCCTCCTTGCTTTCTTGCCATGTATCAAGGTCTCCTATTTCTATTATATTCTGGTGGACAGCTCGTTGGCTACAGCCAAATATTCGCTAGCACCCTTGCTCTTTTTATCGTGATAGTACACGGGCAGACCAAATCCGGGTGCCTCGGAGAGCTTTACGCCGCGCGTAATGTTCGTTTCAAATAATTTTCCTGCGTAATGCTTCTTCAATTCATTCTTCACCTGCTGGGTCAATAGCAATCTGTTGGAATACATGGTCAAGAGAATACCCGTTACAGCCAGACTGTTGTTGTAGTGTGCCTTGATTTTGCTTATGGTGATCATGAGCTGAGACAAGCCCTCAAGTGCGTAAAATTCGCATTGCATCGGAACAATAACGCCGTCGCTGGCCGAAAGAGAGTTCATGGTGAGCATACCCAAAGAGGGAGGGCAATCGATAATAATATAATCGTACACACTTTTCAAGGGAGCAAATGCGTTTTTCATGGCCGCCCAAGGCTCGGGAGTGTCCTCTTGCAGCAAATCAAACTCGGTTCCCGCAAGGCTCATGTTTGCGGGAATGAGGGACAATTTTTCAAATTCTGTTTTGATAATAGCCTCCGCCGCAGTCGCTTCGCCCATTAAAATATCTTTAATTGTGTATTTTAGTCCTTTTTTTGCAATACCAACGCCACTCGTCGCATTACCCTGAGGATCGAGATCGACCAGCAGGGTGTTGTAACCCAGGACGCCCAAGGATGCCGCAATATTGACGGCCGACGTGGTTTTTCCAACGCCGCCCTTTTGGTTTGCAAAGGAAATAATCTTTCCCATACGTTTTTACCTCCTATTCAGAATATAGTATAGTATATCACAATTTCTTTTATTTTTCAAGGGGTTTTCGGAGTTTTTTTATATTTTTTTGCGTTTCACGTGAAACAATACAAAAAAATGATCACACGTTTCACGTGAAACTTTTTTATCAATTTTGACAAGAATTTCCATTTTTGCAAAAAGCGTTTGATCTACACGTTTCGCCAAATTTCTCTCCCGTGCAGTGTTTCGCGTGGAACAAATCGTGTCCAATATAAGTGTTTCACGTGGAACAAATCGTGTCCAATATAAGTGTTTCACGTGGAACAAATCGTGTCCAATATAAGTGTTTCACGTGGAACAAATCGTGTCCAATATAAGTGTTTCACGTGGAACAAATCGTGTCCAATATAAGTGTTTCACGTGGAACAAATCGTGTCCAATATAAGTGTTTCACGTGGAACAAATCGTGTCCAATATA
>SVRS01000001.1 GCA_015064695.1 Oscillospiraceae bacterium
GGCTCAGGCTCAGGCTCAGGCTCGGGCTCAGGCTCGGGCTCGGGCTCGGGCTCGGGTTCAGGTTCAGGTTCAGGTTCAGGCTCGGGTTCAGGTTCGGGCTCGGGCTCAGGCTCAGGTTCGGGCTCGGGTTCAGGCTCAGGCTCAGGCTCAAGGAATTCCTCAGCTGCGGGGGCGGCCATCGCGAAGGCAACGGAGGGGCCTTCGACGATGTCGGCCAGGTAGGGAACCAGGAAAATGGAGAGAATCGTGTAAATGATGATCAGAATGGGGCACACGATGATCCAAATCGAGGAGCTTCCGAGGGCAAACAGGAAAAAGCCGGCGAGAGAGAAGAGCTTTTGAGAGCGGCTTCGCTTCTGCTTCCTGGAGCGAAGAACCAGGATGGATATGATCTGTCCAATAATCAGAACGGCAAAAACCACCGACACGACAAAGCATATACCGGATACGAGTTCAAGTGTTGATCCGGAAAAATTAAACATCGTGAGTCTCCTTTCGAA
The DNA here is from genome assembly GCA_015064695.1 of Oscillospiraceae bacterium. Lineage (GTDB taxonomy): Bacteria > Bacillota > Clostridia > Oscillospirales > CAG-272 > CAMEON01. Next base: position 501 of record SVRS01000001.1, read on the forward strand.
TAATCGATTGATAATCAAGGTCTTCCCGAAGAGTCCGGGTGGGGGATATCAACGAGTATATATGTATTGTAGCACACTTTGCAAAAAAATGCAATAGAGTATGCAAAAAAATGAGATTTTTTTTGGAGAAAATAGGCAAGACGAGGGAACGGTGAATGAAAAAACCCGGATTTTCTTAGGGAAAGGGTTGTTTTTTTGCTTTTTTTATGCTATAATATTTTTGTTCGGAATACGGACTCCGGTACGGATGCCCGTTTCCTTATATGGAATTTATTCAAAGGAGAGCTGAAATATGAACAACAATCATTTGCAGGGAAAAACCGCCATAATAACCGGAGCAGGCTACGCCGCCCTGTCCGACGGCCGATGCGGCTCCATCGGCTACGGCATCGCCACTGCCTTCGCCAAGGAGGGCGCAAATCTGGTCATCACGGGCCGTAACGTCCCCAAGCTGGAGAAGGCCAAGGAGGAGCTGGAGCGTCTCTACGGCATCAGGGTGCTGGCTCTGGCCGCCGATATCGCCGCAGGCTCCGACAATGAAGCCACCGCCAAGGGCGTGGCCGAGGCCGCCATGGCTGAGTTTGGCCGTATCGACGTGCTGATCAACAACGCCCAGGCCTCCGCCTCCGGCGTGACCATCCAGGATCACACCACCGAGCAGTTTGACCTGGCCATGTACTCGGGTCTGTACGCTACCTTCTACTACATGAAGGCCTGCTATCCCTACCTCAAGGAGACCAAGGGAAGCATCATCAACTTTGCCTCGGGCGCGGGGCTTTTCGGCAACTACGGTCAGTGCTCCTACGCCGCCGCCAAGGAGGGCATCCGCGGCCTTTCCCGCGTAGCCGCCACCGAGTGGGCGAAGGACGGCATCAACACCAACGTGGTCTGCCCCCTGGCCTGGACTGCCCAGCTTGAAAAGTTCCAGCAGGCCTACCCCGAGGCCTTCAAGGCCAACGTCAAGATGCCCCCCGCAGGCCACTACGGCGACCCCGAGGACGAGATTGGCCGCGCCTGCGTGCTTCTGACCCATCCCGATTTCAAGTATATGAACGGTGAGACCCTGACCCTGGAGGGCGGTATGGGTCTGCGGCCCTGATCTGAGTACAGCGAGGAAAACGTCATGGGTACCTACACCGATATACTCAATCATGCTCGCGAGGAGACGTCTCTTCACGACAAGAGCCAATGCCTGACCTACCTGGGCCGTGCCCTGTCTGCCTCCAAGAAAAAAATCGCCCCCGCCGACCGCGAGGAGCTGGCCATTTTTGCCGTTTCCGAGATGGAGAATGTCCCTGCGCTTTTGGACAACGCCGCCAATTACCGTGAGAAGGACGAGATCTTCGGCCTCGTGGAGTCGCTTATGAACCTGGTCATGATCTCCTTTGATAGCCCCGCCGCCGTTCCGGCCGATAAGCTGGAAATGCTCCGTGGCGTGGTGGAGCGCTGCGATAGGGAACGGTTTTTGGAGAGAGCAATCGACGAGTGCTTTGAAGGCAAGCCCGATGCCTCTGACATGGAGCGTATTCTTTGCATGGCGGCGCCCCTCAAGGATGAGTTCCACAAGGGTCAGCTTTGGCAGGGCCTTCTCCATTATAAGGGCCAGGTGCGCGTCCTGAACCGTGACGCCAAAGCTGTACTTGTACGGTATGCCGTCTCCGAGCTGAACCGCTACGCCGAGGAACGTGCAAATGGCACCATAACGAAGGATGGATATAACAATCTGGAATTCATCTGCGACACCGCTCGCGATATCCTGGATGACACCTCTGCAGATTCCGAGTTGGTTGCCTTGATTGCGGCGCTCTTTGACTTGAACGACCCTGCCGTGAGCTACTACGCCCTCTCCACCCTGCTGGCGGTGGGGAAGACGGTTCCCGACGGGGTGATCTCTGCCCTGGCCGAGAACCTTGAATACGCTGACCGAGTCTATCACGTGCTCAAGCAATACGGCATGGCCGGCCGTTTCCCTGCCGAGCTTTGCGATCCCATCTATCTTGCCAAGAGCGATTTGGTTCAGTGGCTGACCTATCCCACCGAGCTGGGGAAGCAGCCGGATGAGATCGAATATCTGGGTCAGGCCAAGAAGAAGGGGGAGATATACCATATCTTCCGCTACAAGTCGGATAGCGACAATCTGGACAAAGAAAGCAAGGGCATCTGGCTCATTGGCTGGGCCAACGACGAGGGCGGGACCTTCAGCAACTTCGACAAGTACGCCGATTTTGAACAGAAGACTCCCGAGAAGACGGTGAAGTACATTCGCCGCAAGCTTTTGTAACAGGAAATACAAGTGAAAAAAGGAGTATGAGCAGAACCGTTGCAGCGGTTCTGACGGCCGCTGTCCTGTCCTACTCCGCCTGCGGAGACCGCACCTTTGGCCGGGAGGGAACCACCCTCCGATACGCCTCGGGGCGAGGCATCTTCATGCCGGACGGCACGAAGACGATCATACGGCTTTCCCGCGACGAGCGCAAGATGATGAACGATATTTTGGATAATTACGTATGAAACGGGCTTTTTTGCGCTTGCTGCGACTCCAAATGGGCCTGTGCAACAAAATATTGCTTGACTTTTACGTGGCCAAGCGGTATAATGAGCACAAATCCATACGCAAGGAGTTGACCTCATGATTGGAAAACATATCAAGAGCTACCGAGAGCAAAGCAAGATGACCCAAGAAGAACTGGCCGAGACCCTATCGGTCACGAGGCAGGCCGTGTCCAACTGGGAGTGCGGTAAGACCCAGCCCGACATCGAGACTCTGCACAAGATCGCCGATGCCCTGGGAGTGACCGTCGAAGAATTGATCTACGGTGAAAAGCGGCAGATGACGGTGGTTCACAACCATTACACGACAACCGAGACCGTCGGGAAGGGGGTCTCCTTCGGCGCGGTACTGGCGATGGTGATCTCCTATGTCAAATGGGAGTCCATTGGCTGGGCAATTCTGCACGGTCTGTTGAACTGGATATACGTGATTTACTACATTATTCAATACGGATGGAGCTGACCCTCAAATGACAAAAAATCCCGCCGAGGACTCAACCTCTCGGCGGGGTTTGTTGTTGATGCGGCTTGGACTTATACGAATAGGAACCTCTTATGGAAAAGTTCTTGAAAAGGGTGTGGGAGAAGCCTCTTTCAAGAAGCTTCTCCCACGATCGTTCTCATCGTTCTCCTTGCCCTTACAGCATATGCGCCCGCAGCTCCTCGGGAGAGAGCTGGGACATGTCGGCGGGAGCCACGTCCAGGACCGTCAGGCAACCGGTGCGGCCTCTCTGCTTCATACGGTAAACGGCACGGGCAAAGGCCACCAGAGCCGAGGCGGTGAACTCGGGATTGGAGTCCAGGCGCAGGCTGTAGCTGATGGTATTGCGGCTGAGGCCGTGGATACCGGTACGGCCGTTGCGGATGACGCGGCCGCCGTGGGGGAGCCCTGCGTGGTCGCGGGCCATTTCCTCGGCGGTGATAAAGGTGACGGTGGTGTTATAGTCAGCAAAGTAGTTGGGCATGGTGACGATAGCCTGCTCGATGGCGGCCTTATCCGCATCGGGAGCGGCTACCACAAAGCACTCGCGGGTGTGCTTGTCGCGGGTCGTAAGCTCGGGATTTTCGCCCCGCTCCACAGCCTCCATGGCTTCGGGGACGGGAACCGTGTACTGGCGGGCATCCAAAACCCCGGGGATGCGGCGGATGGCATCGGAATGACCCTGGCTTACGCCGCGGCCCCAGAAGGTATAGTCCTGTCCCTCGGGAAGGATGGCCTGGGCGTAGACACGGGCCAGGGAGAACATACCGGGGTCCCAGCCCGCCGAAATGAGACAAAGGGTGCCGTTCTCTTTCGCGGCGGCATCCACGTTGGCGAAGTGGGTAGGGATCTTTGCATGGGTATCAAAGCTGTCCACCAGGCAAAAATCCTTTGCCAAGGCAGGGGTCAGCTCGGGCAGGTCAGTCGCGCTTCCTCCGCAGAGGATAAGCACGTCGATCTGATCCTTGAACTTGAGAATGTCGGCGGCGGGGTACACGGGCAGACCCGTGCGGGTCTTGACCGTGGCGGGATCGCGGCGGGTAAACGCCCCGATGAGATCCACGTCGGGGTTCTGTCTCATGGCCGCCTCAACACCGCGGCCGAGGTTGCCGTAACCAAAAATTGCAATTTTCATAAGGTAGCCTTTCTACAACATTCCGCCGCAGGCGGAATATTTCACGCGCAACGCGCATTTCACATTTACAAGGTAAATATTTCACGTTCCTCCGCAGGAGGAACATTTCACTGTATCAGCCCTTCCCTACCAGGTCGGTCATATCGTACAGCCCTGCGGGGAGTCCCTTGCAGAGGAACTCGGCGGCGGCCAGAGCTCCCTCGGCAAAGAGGGCGCGGTCGTGGGCCTCGTGTTTGAGGGTGATGGTCTGGTTGGGGGTGCCGATGATGACCTCGTGCTCGCCCACAATGTTGCCCATGCGGATGGCATGGATGCCGATCTCCTCGGGGGTGCGCTTGCCGTAGCCGCTCCGTCCCGTGACTACGGTGGCCTCGGGGCGCACCTCACAGAGGGCGTTGGCGATGGCCAGGGCGGTGCCGCTGGGGGCGTCCAGCTTGCGGTCATGGTGCTTTTCGATGATCTCGATCTCGGCGTCGGGCATGGCGGCGGCCACCTGCTTGGCGGTGTCGATCAGCAGGGCTACGCCCAGGGAGAAGTTGGCGGCGAAGAAGACGGGGACAGACTCGGCGGCCTTACGGATGGCGGCCTTTTCCTCGTCGGTGTGTCCCGTGGTGGCCAGGACCACGGGGATGCTGTGGGTCACGGCAAAGTCCAGCAGGGAAGGGGTGGCACTGTGGTGGGAGAAGTCCACGATGCAGTCCACCGAGGTAAATACGGGATCCTTGGCGGCATCCGCAAAGCTGTTGGCACAGGGCATGCCCTCGGCACCGCAGGCGTTCATATCCACGCCGACAATGCCCTTGGGGTCAGCGCCCCGACAGCCTGCCAGGGCCATCTTGGCCACCTCGGTCCCCATGTGGCCGCAAAGGCCGGAAATCAAGAGTTTCATATATTATTTATCCTTACATTTACATGATTAAAGGTTTTTGGGATTCTCAAACCCTTTTTGCAAAAAGGGTTTGAGCGGGTCCAGGGCAGAGCCCTGGCGCTCTTTAGCAGTTGATACCTGCCTTACGCATCAAGCGGAGGAGGTTCTGCTTGTTGGCATCCTCCATGGGGGTCAGAGGCAGGCGGAGGTAGTCCTCGCAGAAGCCCATGGCGGCACAGGCGGCCTTGACGGGAATGGGGTTGACCTCGCAGAACAGGGCGTTGACCAGCTCCAGGTAATCCAGCTGCAGCTTACGCGCGCCGGCTACGTCGCCCTCGAAGAACTTCTTGCACATGAGGGAGGTCTCGGCGGGGAGAATGTTGGACAGCACCGAGATAACACCCTTACCGCCCAGGGAAAGGACGGGGACGATCTGGTCGTCGTTACCCGAGTAGATATCCATCCTGTCGCCCACCAGAGCGGCCAGCTCGGCAATCTGGGAAATATTGCCCGAGGCCTCCTTGATGGCTACGATGTTGGGATGATCAGCCAGGGCGGCGGCAGTCTTGGGCAGGAGGTTACAGCCGGTACGGCCGGGGACGTTGTAGAGGACGCAGGGCTTGTCGATGGCGTCGGCCACGGCCACGAAGGAGGCGGCCATGCCCTTCTGGGTAGCCTTGTTGTAGTAAGGGGTGACCAGCAGCATGGCGTCCGCGCCCACCTCGGCGGCGTAGCGGGAGAGATCCACGGCGTAGTCGGTGTCGTTGGAGCCGGTGCCCGCGATGACGGGGACACGGTGGTTGACGCGGTCCACGCAGAACTTGATGGCGGCGCGATGCTCGGCATCGGTGAGGGTCGAGCCCTCGCCGGTGGTACCGACGGCGACGATGGCGTCAATGCCCTGCTCGACCTGCCAGTCGATCATAGCACCGAAGCGGTCGTAATCAATGCCGTCGCGGGTCAAGGGAGTGATGATGGCGGTAGCGGCGCCGGTAAAAACAGTACGGTTACTCATGTTCGGAATCCTTTCTTGGGGTTTTGCCCCACCCCCCACGTTAGAACTTTTTTACAGAAAGGTTCTAAAGGATCTTCAATAACCTTTGGTAAAAGTCGCAGGGGTGTATCATATATATTTTCTCATTTAAGACGGCTCTGAAGTCACAGAAAAAGCCCCCTTGGAGGGAGCCAACACTACGGGTATCCGTCGAAAGACCCTCCGCAGGAGGGGCGGTTCGGTTCTGGATAGCTCTCCGCATTGCTGCGACAGCCGGACGGATGTTCTCCGTCTGGCCAGTCGAAATGCCCGCCACGGCATCCGCTTCGGCACCCACGCCTTTCCCATACGGTTTTGGCAACCTTTCGCTGTACGGTATTCTTCGTGCAGTGCGCCTCTATCATTTGATGGGGACAGTATAACATAAAGAAGAAATTTTGTCAAGGGGAATCAAGCATTTTTTGCGTGGATGGATCAAGTTTTTTCCGCGAAATCGGCCTGCTTTATCCCTCCTCGTCGGCATTCGTCGCGAAAGCCGCCGGAATCGGTAATAAACTTGACAAAAAGCGGGAAGTATGATATCATGTATACCGAAATCCAATCAAAGTCGTATGGAGTGAAAGGAGAATGACTCAAAATGCTACAGTTGCTTCAAAGCCTGATCTGGCTGTTGGCCGGCGTGGGAGTTTTCATTGTCGGCATGAATTTTCTGAGCGACGCGCTGGAAAAGAGTGCGGGGAGCGGTATGAAAAAGCTGTTGGAAAAAATCAGTAACAACCGCTTCTCGGGGGTCGGAATTGGGGCGGGGGTAACGGCCATCGTCCAAAGCTCCTCCGCCACGTCGGTCATGGTCATCGGTTTGGTCAATGCAGGCGTCATGACGCTGACACAGGCCACCCCGATCATCATGGGCGCTAATATCGGCACCACCGTCACGGGGGTGCTGGTTGCCCTGAAGAACGATTATTTCAATATGCTCATGTATCTTTTGACCTTTGTGGGGGTCGTGCTGGGCTTTCTGAAAAGGGAGAGGATCAGGATCGTGGGCAGTATGCTTTGCGGCCTGGGTATGATCTTCGTCGGCCTGTCCATCATGAGCAGTGAGCAGGCCTTTGGAAACCCTTTGGTGGAGGATTTGTTTACCAATATATTTGAAGTCGTGGAATTCCCCCTGCTTCTGATCCTGGTTGGTGTCCTGTTCACCGCTCTGATCCAAAGCTCGTCGGCCGCTACGGGCGTGGTCATCGCCATGGTCGGTACAGGTGTGTTGCCCCTGGATCTGGCTCTGTTCATCATTTTGGGGGCCAACATCGGTACCTGCGTGACGGCCCTGCTGGCCTCGGTTGGTGCGAACGTCAACTCCAAGCGGATCGCCCTGATCCATTTTACCTTCAACGCGCTCGGAACAATCCTGTTCACCGCGGTCATTTGGATCTTCCGTGACTCTGCGGTCAATCTGTTGGTTTCCCTTTTCCCCGGAGACGATCCCATGTCGCTCCAAATGCGGGTATCGGTATTCCACGTGATCTTCAACGTGACCACCACCCTTCTCCTGCTCCCCTTTGTCAAGCTGCTCGTGCAGTATTCCTGCCTGGTTATCAAGGACAAGAAGGCGGAGGGGGAGGAGCTTACCCTCCGGTATGTGGACGATCGGCTTCTGTCCGCGCCGCCCGTGGCGTTGATGCAGGTCAAGAAGGAAATGGAGTATATGCTGAGGCTGGCGGAGACGAACGTCAACCTTTCCTTTGCGGCCATGGATACCGGATCCGCCGAGCATGACGAGCGGCTTCGTCAGAACGAGGCGGTCATTGACTTTACCAACCACGCGCTGACCAAATTCCTGATCCGACTGTCAGCCTCGGTGGATCAGCGCGACGAGAGGATCATCGGCTCCTATTTCCACGTGCTCAACGATCTGGAGCGTATCGGAGACCATGCCGAGAATTTCCATGAGATCGGCATGGAAATGAGGTCCAAGGGAATTGCCTTTTCCGACCGGGCGCGGGGAGAGATTGCCGCCATGCGGGACAGCATCGCGCGGATGTTCGCTATTTCCAAGGATGCCTTTGAAAATCTCCATCGGGAGCGTCTGGCGGAGCTGACGGCTTTGGAGGATGGTGTTGACACGCAAAAAAGCGAACTGATCGCCGGTCATTTTACCCGCCTGGCCGAAGGGAACTGCAACATAGACGTGAGTCCCTACTATTCCTCTACTGTTCTGGGCCTGGAGCGTGTGGCGGATCATTTGGTCAATATCGGCTACAGTATCGTGAACCCCACGGGGTCTCAGACGGAATCCAATTGAAAACAGATAGTGGGTGTCTCAAATTGGGATTTGAGACACCCACTAAAAAAATGTACACAGAACGGCGGTTACCGTTAGCATAAAATCGAGGGTTAATCTACGCCGTTCCGAAATATTCCTCGCGGTCTGAACGATCGCGTTCCGCAAGGGGAAGCGGAATATTTCCCAAGCAAGGTGTAGCCTCAAGAGCCTCTTGCCTTGGGGGGTAAGCACCGATTTTCACAGGATCACAGCCCTTCGTCATCCTCAAAGTCCAAAAAATGCTCGGCCCTGTCCTCGGGGGAGAGGCGGTAGAGCCGCTTCAGCTTGCGGAGGATCAGGCGGGGGCGAACCTGCCGCTTGAGCTGACCCATGAGAAAGGGGTAGACCACTACGGTGGTCAGAATGCCGCCGCCGGTGCTTTCTGCCAACACGAATTTCCGGGCGGCTCGGATGACCTCCAGACCGTTCAGATCCCGCACGGTGGCGGGCTGTAAGGGGCGGTCGTTCTCGCTCAGCTCAAAGAAGGCACAGAGCACGGGATGAGTGCCCAGTACGTCCTGCATCCACTCGGGGTTGATCTGAAACAGGCGATCGGTCAGCTGCAGATGGATGGAGCCATCGCTTGGACCGTCTCGACCGATGCGCTCCCGAAGGGGCAGACGGTAGGTGACAGCCGTATAGAGAACCATGGCTCGGATCATGGAGTTGACCGCTTTTCGGATAAACTTCACCGCCAGAGTCTGCCAAAAGGATTCTCCGCGAAGCTCGTCCATCTCCCGAAGGAGCGCCTCGTTGAGCTTAGGAAGTGCCACGATTTCGACGGCATCCCCCTCCACCGATACGGTTATTTGGTCTACAGCGGTCATACCCAAGGGAGGGTTGGCGGTCATGACGTAGGCGCGCGCTCCTTTGCTGTCGCGGATATGAAGGGTGCAATCGTACAGGGAGCTTTGGGGCAGACGAAAGGTTAGCTTCATGGCAATTTCCTCACTCCTCGGTCAGATAGAAGCAATGCTCCATTTCCAGCTTGCCGTCGGAGTCGATGGTCAGAATGGTACCGCCGTTGATGCGGTCGTCGTGGTAGCTGCCGCGGCCGGTCTTGAGGCCGTAGGCCAGACGGACGCCCTTGTAGGGAACGGCGAAGGTGTTGACGTGGTCGTGACCGCAGATGACGGTCTTGGTGGTGCCGCCGGCCAGGATCTCCTCAAAGAAGCCGTTGTCAACGGGATAGGAGCAGATGCCCTCGCGGTAGACGCCGAAGGAATCCTCATAGCCGGGATTCCAGCAGCCGTCCTGCTCCCCGTTGTAGAAGGGGATCTCCTTGGGATCGACGTCCGCCTTCAGCGCGGCCTTGATGGCATCGTGGTAGGTGTAGATCGGGATGTGCATGATGAGGGAGGTCTCGCGGACGCCCTGCGCCTTCAGCTCCTCTACCTGCTGACGGTACCAGGGGAACTGCTCGGGATACAGCTCGGCGTAGGGATTATGCTCTTTTCCCTCGGCATCCACCCAAAGCTTGTTGGCGTGGGAGTCCATCATGATGATACCATGGACCGGCTTGCCCTCTTCCTCGATGCCGATGACGTAGTTGCCGTAGCCCAGGGCGGGGTCGCCCTGCTCCAGGAGGCAGGTGCTCTTGGCTTCAAGGATCTTGGCGGCCTTGGCTACTGCCTCGTAGCCGTCCTGGTCATCGTGGTTGCCGAACACGGGTGCCCACGGAATGCCGTAGCTATCTATCCAATTGGCGAAATCCTCATAGGAATCGTACTGCCCCGCCCAGGCCAGGTCACCGCTGATGGTGATGAGGTCGGGCTTGGATTGCTCCACCAGATAGTTCACGGTTTTCTTGAGATGCTCGCCCTTTTCACCAATCCACTCGTCGTGATACAGATGGGTGTCGGTGAGATGGAGGACAGTGAACTTTTTGTCCTTTTGCTTTTGCAATACTTTCATGATCGGTGGTATCCTTTCTTATTTTTGGGGTTGATCGGGGCGGTAGAAGCAATGCTCGATCTCCATCCTTCCGTCGGAGTCGATGGTCATGACGGTGCCACCGGTGATTCTGGGATCCCAGTAGCAGCCGCTGCCGGTTTTTAAGGTGAAGGCCAGGAGAACACCCTGCCAATACACGCCGAAGGTGTTGACGTGGTCATGGCCGCAGAGGACGGTTTTGGTGTGGTCGGCCGCCAGGATCTCGTCGAAGAAGCCGTTCTCCAGGGGGAAGGAGGAGACACCCTCGTACATCACGCCAAAGGAGCTTTCAAAGCCGGGATTCCAGCAATCACCCTGTTCGCCGTTGTAGGGGGAGACGGCGGAGCGGTCGATATCGGAGCGCAAAGCGGCCTCAATGGCAGGACGGTACGTATAGAGGGGGATATGCATCAGCAGGGAGGATTCCTTGGCGCCCTTTGCCTTCAGCATGTCCACCTGCGCACGGTACCAGGGGAACTGGTTGGGCTCCAGATCGGCCCAGTCGTTGTGGGTATTGCCTGCGGCATCGGTCCATTCCTTTCGATCATGGGAGTCCATCAGGATGATGCCGTGGATGAGCTTGCCCTCCTCCTCGATTCCGATGACGTAGTTTCCGTAGCCCATGGCGGGGTCGCCCTGCTCCAGAAGGCAGGTGGCACGCTCCTTCATGATGTCGGCGGCCTTGGCGACTGCCTCGGGACCGCCCTGGTTATCGTGATTGCCAAACACAGGTGCCCACGGAATGCCGAAGCTGTCCAGAAGGTCGGCCAGGTTGGCGTAGGATTCGTAGTTGCCTGCCCAAGCCAGGTCTCCGCTGACGGTGATAAGGTCGGGCTGAACCTTATTGATCATGGCAGTGACCGTCTCCCGCAGGAGAATGCCCTCAGCGCGGCCCTCTTTCCATTCGGCGTCGCTCAGCTGGGGGTCGGAAAAGTTGAGAATAGTAAATTTTTTGTTCTTTTGTTTCTGTAAAACGATCATATTCGGATCCTTTCATCCCCGACATCGTCCATGCCGTCAGGGCAAATGGTTTGGCAATATGCCAAGATTACTATACCATAAAACCGCGAATTTGTCAATATTTTTGAATTTTGTTTTGACAAAAACTTTCGGTCGAAGGGCTCTTGACAAATCCCGGAAAACTTGCTATAATGCTTAACAGGTTAATTATTCACGGGTTTATGAATTGGGCATAAAACCGTCGTTGATCAATGATTATTCAACAGAAAGGAGCAGTACATCGACATGGAACAAAAGACAAGCTGTGTGGGTTCTTCCTCGGATTCTCTTCACATACGGACCGTCGGATTGCTCATCCGCACCATGCGCCGCCATCACGCCCATGTGGAGCGGCATATCGGTGCTTTGCAGATCCACCACAGTCAGCACCGGATGCTTATGCACCTGGCTCGGAGGGCAGGGAATCTTCCTTCCCAAAAGGAGCTGGCAGAGGCGCTGGGAATCAGTCCGGCTGCCGTGACAACTACTCTTAAGCGGTTGGAGAAGGAGGGATACATATCCCGCGCCATCACCGATGAGGACAACCGCCGCAATGAGATCCGCATCACCGACAAGGGATTGTCTAAGGTTGCGGAGAGCCGCGTGATTTTTGAGTCCGTGGACAGGGCCATGTTTGAGGGCTTTACCGAGGAGGAAATGGAAACCCTTCTCTCCTTTATGGAGCGTATCGAGCACAATCTGGACGCCGTCGGTGCGCCCGTAAATCCTCCCCCGAAGCATAGTTGAGAATCCCCTTATTTTTCCGCACAAGAAAGGACGTGAGAACGTGACACAATCCAATACGCAAGCCCAAGCGCAGACGACCGAGCGCTTGCGGTGGTTCAAGTACGTAAAGCCCTACCTGCCCTGGTTCATCATCGGCCCTCTGCTCATGATCGTGGAGGTCATCGGTGAGGTGGTCATGCCCAAGCTGCTGGCCTACATTATTGACTTCGGTGTTAAGCACGACATGGCGGAGGCTCCCGCGTGGCTGACTTGGCTCTATGACGTTTTGAAGACAGATTCTGCCCTGGTGGTCGCCCTGGCCGTGGGCATGGTGCTCACCGCTGTCCTCATGATGATCGGCGGCGTGGGCGGCGCCTACTTCGGTGCCAAGGCATCGGTGAACTTCGCCGCTGACCTCCGCGCCGACATTTACCGCAAGGTGCAGAAGTTCTCCTTCTCCAACATCGACAAGTTCAATACCGGCTCCCTGGTCACCCGTCTGACCAACGACGTCACCCAGATGCAGAACTTCGTCAACACCCTGCTCCGTATGGCCCTGCGCTCCCCCGGTATGCTCATTGGCGCGCTGATCATGGCCATTACCCTGAACGGGGAGCTGGCCATCATCCTGGCCGTGGCCATTCCCGTTATGCTGGTTGGCATCTTTGTGTTCATCCGCTTCGGCTTCCCACGCTTCTCGGCCATGCAGGAGAAGGTGGACGGCCTCAACGCCAACGTCCAGGAGAATATCACCAACGTCCGCGTAGTCAAATCCTTTGTCCGCGAGGAGCATGAGAATGCCCGCTTTGCCGCGACCAACGCCGATCTCAAGCGGGCAGGTCGCCGCGCCATGATGGTGATGATCTGTATGTCACCCTTGATGACCCTGTGCATGAATGCCGCCGTGCTGGTGGTCCTGTGGTTCGGCGGCAACATGGTGCTGAACGGCACTATGCTGGTGGGTGACCTGACCTCCTTCGTGACCTATATTACCCAGATCCTCTCGTCTCTTATGATGGTGACCATGCTCTTCATGCAGGCCTCCCGCGCCATGGCCTCGGGCCGCCGTATCAAGGCGGTCATGAACGAGGAGATCGACATCTCCGACCTGAACGCCGCTTTCCCTGACAAGCAGGTGGAGAGAGGCGAGATCGAGTTCCGGAACGTGACCTTCCGCTACTACAAGAACAGTGAGGGCAAGGTGCTGGATAACGTGAGCCTCAAGATCGATGCAGGCTCCACCGTGGGCATCATCGGCTCCACGGGCTCGGGCAAGACCACCCTGGTCTCCATGATTCCCCGCCTGTACGATGCGGACGAGGGCAAGATCCTGGTGGACGGCGTGGACGTGAAGGATTACAGCCTGTATAACCTCCGGGAGGGCGTGGGTATGGTGCTGCAGAAGAACGTGCTGTTCTCGGGTACCATCGAAGACAACCTCCGTTGGGGTGACGGCGAGGCCGATATGAACACCATCCGCGCCGCCGCCGATTCCGCCCAGGCCGACGGCTTTGTCATGAGCTTCAAGAACGGCTATGAGTCGGATCTGGGACAGGGGGGCACCAACGTGTCGGGCGGTCAGAAGCAGCGCTTGTGTATCGCACGCGCGTTGCTCAAAAAGCCCAAGATCTTGATTCTGGACGACTCCACCTCCGCCGTGGATACCGCCACCGAGGCCCGCATCCGCGAGACCTTCCGCGGCGCGCTGAGGGATACCACCAAGATCATCATTGCCCAGCGCATTACCTCGGTCATGGAGGCGGATCGTATCATTGTGGTCAACGAGGGAAGAATCACGGGTATGGGTACGCACGCCGAGCTGTTGGCAACCAATACGGAATACAAGGAGATCTACGATTCTCAAATGGAGGCCGCCCGTGAGCAGGCCAACGTGCAAAACGCAATCAAGAAGGGGGAGGTGAAGGCGTAATGGCAGCAAGAAATCTGGAAGAGCTTCAAAAGCGCTACGCATCCCTGGGTAAGGCCGGCGGCAGAGGCCCCGGAGGCCCCGGAGGCCCCGGCGGACGTCGCGGCGGCCCCGGTGTGCGGGCCAAGGGAAAGCCCAAGAACAGCCGCGCTACCGTCCGCCGTCTGGCGGGCTACATTGCGGCCTACCGCTTCCGTTTGATCATCGTTCTTTTGTGTATGCTGTGCAGCACCGTGACCGCTCTGGCCGGCGGATACCTGCTTCGCGACGTCTATAACGCGTTGGACCGTGATGCCGATCCCGGCAAAAGCATCCTGCTCCGTATTTTCCTGCCCGATGCCGTGGAGGCAGGCGTGCTGACGGACGCCGAGCGGATGTGGTGCCTGGGTATCATTCTGCTGGTTTTGGCAGGAATCTATGCCGTGGGCGTGGTGTCCACCTACCTGCAGGGGCGACTCATGATGACGGTATCTCAGAACGCCGTGGAGAAGCTCCGCAACGACCTGTTTAAAAAGCTCCAGCGGCTCCCCGTTCGCTACTTTGACTCCCACCCCACAGGCGAGCTTATGTCCCGCTTTACCAATGACGTGGATGCCATCGACATGATGATCAACAGTACGGTCACGAGCTTCATCTCGGGTGCCATCTCCCTGGTGGGTACCTTCGCCATGATGCTCTATACCAACTGGATTCTGACTCTCATCACGCTGGCTTTCGTGCCTCTTTACCTGTTTGGCGGCGGCTTGATCGGTAAGAAATCCGCCAAGTACCACTCGGCTCAGCAGGCGGCCTTGGGCGCCGTTAACGGCTACATCGAGGAGACGGTAACCGGCTCCAAGGTGGTCAAGGTGTTCAATCACGAGGAGGTCTGCGTGGAGGAATTTGAGGCGTTGAATGACGATATGCGAGAAAAGCAGTTCAAGGCCCACTTTTACGGTGGCGTGATGGGTCCCATCATGCACAACCTTTCCAACCTGGCCTTTGCCATTACGGCAGGCGTGGGCGGTCTGCTTTGCATCTTTGCGGGCTTTGACGTGGGCGGTCTGGCCATCTTCTGCACCTATTCCCGTCAGTTCTCCTTTCCCATCAACAACATTTCCATGCAGATGTCCACCATCTTTTCGGCCCTGGCAGGCGCAGAGCGTGTCTTTGCCGTCATGGATGAGACTCCCGAGATGGCCGACCGTCCCGATGCCATTTCCATGGAGGGCGTCAAGGGCGAGGTGATCCTGGATAACGTGTCCTTCGGTTACCTGCCCGATCAGACGGTTTTGAAGCACGTCAGCCTGTATGCTCACGCGGGCCAGAAGATCGCCTTCGTCGGATCTACGGGCGCGGGTAAGACCACCGTTACCAACCTGCTCAACCGCTTCTACGATATCGACGAGGGTATGATCACCATTGACGGCGTGGATATCCGTGCGTACAAACGGGATGAGCTTCGCGGGAACATCGCCATGGTGCTTCAGGATACCCATCTGTTCACGGGAACGATCATGGAAAACATCCGCTACGGCCGTCCCGACGCCACCGATGACGAGGTGATCCAGGCCGCCAAAACCGCCTCGGCACACAGCTTCATTATGCGCCTGGAGAAGGGGTATCAAACGGTTCTGGAGGGCGACGGTGCCAATTTGTCCCAGGGTCAGCGTCAGTTACTCAACATTGCGAGAGCTGCGGTTTCCAAGGCACCCATTCTGGTGCTGGACGAGGCGACCTCCTCGGTGGATACCCGTACCGAACGGCACATTGAGCATGGTATGGACCGACTCATGAAGAACCGCACCACATTTGTCATTGCCCACCGCCTGTCCACCGTCCGCAACGCCAACGCCATTATGGTGCTGGAGCAGGGCGAGATCATTGAGCGGGGCAATCACGACCAGCTTTTGGCCTTGGGCGGTCGGTATCACGAGCTGTATACCGGCAAGAGGGAGCTGGATTGAAGGCCTAAGGGGACAACGGAACGCAACAGCGGAGACAAGTCTGAAGGATGGATCCTTCAAAAGTGTTTTGTGGCTTTCACCACAGAACCCGTGGCGATTTGCCTTTGACAAATCAGCCCAATTCCACAAGAAAGGAAGCTTTCGCCGGGCGAAAGCGATGGTCATAGTTATGGAAAACAATATGGATAAGAGTCGGGTGATCAACGGGGAGGCCGAGGAGGTCAACCTCAAGTACTATCCCAGACTGCGGGAGCTGCGCACTGCGGTCGGCATGAATCAGATCGAGATGGGCGAGATGCTGCATATGCTGCAGAACCAGTACAGCCGTTACGAGAGAGGCCAGCGGGAGCTGCCCATGCATCTGTTCATTGAGCTGGCGAAGTTCTACAACGTCAGCCTGGACTACATCGTCGGCTTGACCGATACCAAAGAGAGACATTAAAGGGAACCTCTAAAAATTCATCGCATGGAGAATCGACGGAATCTTTTCCGTTTGCCCACGAAGTGGGCGCTTCACCAAAAATCCTTCGCGTAGACTCCACTACGCGCGCGGACTTTTGTTGCGTCTGACAAAAAATCTTCTCGCCGCCGAGCTCACTCGGCTCTCACCGCACGCTGAATATTTAGAGGTTCCCTAATGTGAAAATCGGGGGAGGCGTCTTCAAGGATGCCTCCCCCGGATTCGTTTTAGGAATCGTCTACCGAAAGCTCCAAGCGCTCCTCTGCGGTCGTAAGTGTAACCCGTAGGGGAAGGGCGCGGCCCTTTTGAAGCAGGAAAACGGCGGTTTGCTTGCCGTCCGCCGTGCGGCGGGTCACCGACCGGAGGCCGTCTCCATCGGTTGGCGAGATGGCTACGACATCCCCCGCGGGCAGAAGCGCCTCGGCAAACCGTAGGAATCCGTCGAATTCCTGACCGTCGGTGGCGAATTCCAAATCACCGTGATCCGATGGGGCGGAGAACGTGACGGTGCGGTGGATTTCTCCCGAGGACCTCCGGGTGGGAGATGCGGTTACCGTAATGCCCGCCAGGGAGGGCGGCTGGGTGAAGGAGACCGTCATGGTCCGCTCTCCGTTCGGAAGAAGTGGGCCGACGGATATTCTTGCAGTGATGGGGCGGGAAATTCCGTCGGTGAGGGTATACGTCCCTCGAACCGAGGCGGTGAAGGGCAGGGCGGCGTAGGCGAAATCGTCCGTTTCTGAGACGGGTGAGCAGGCGGTCAAAAGCAGGAGCAGGGCGAGCAGAAGAGGGAGCGCACAGGATCGGGCGGACATAGGCACCTCCGGTATATTGACTTTTCGGCGGAATTATGGTATGATGGTGGACGACAGACGACAGATGACAGACGATAGACGATAGACGATAGATGATAGATGATAATTAAGAATTACTAAGGAGTATATGCAGCTATGACCTACGTTATGAGCGACCTGCACGGTCGGTACGGGCAATATGTCAAGATGCTGGAGAAGATCGGCTTTTCGGACGGGGATGAGCTGTACGTCCTGGGTGATGTGGTGGACCGCGGGTCAGAGCCCATCCGAATTCTGATGGACATGAGTGTGCGCCCCAACGTCTACCCCATCCTGGGAAACCATGAATATATGGCGGAGTACCTGCTGACCAAGCTCTCGGTCGAGATCACCGACGACAACGCCGAGGGTCATCTGACCGCCGAGGACCTGTCTGCCCTGGCGGGTTGGCTCACAGACGGGGGGCAGACCACCCTGGAGGGCTTCCGCCGCCTCACCCCCGACGAACGGGAAGGGATCCTGGAGTACCTGGCCGAGTTTTCACCCTACGAGGAGCTGACGGTGGGGAGGAACCGCTTCGTGCTGGTCCACGGAGGACTTCCGGATTTTGACCCAGCCCGTCCCCTGTGGGATTACGATGAATACGAGCTGACCACCACCCGCACCGACTACACCCGCCGCTACTACCCCGACCGCTACCTGGTCACGGGGCACACCCCCACAGGCCTCATCGCCCCCGGCTGCGGAGGGCGCATATTCCGTCAAAACGGCCACGTCGCCTTGGACTGCGGCAACGGCTGGGGTGGGACGCTGGGGTGCTTGCGGCTGGAGGATTTTGAGGAGTTTTACGTGGAGTAACGGGGATGCGCGGGGCGTCCCGTGAAAAAATTTCAATTATTTTTTGAAAAACGCCAACCTTTTGACCTTTTCCTGCACTGTATGGGCAAACGGTATCAAGAAGGGAGTAAAGGAGTAAAATGGATAAACAGCAAGCGGACAAATGGATCGTGGAATACCTGCCGAAGATCTACGGCTTTGCCATGAAGAAAGCCTTCTCCTATCAGGAAGCGGAGGAGCTTAGCTCCGACATTGTGACTGAGGTGTATCTGTCGTTCCTCTCCGCCAAGGAGATCGTGAATCTCGACGGCTACGTGTGGCGCATCTCCGAGCACGTGTACGCCAAATTCGTGTCCTCCAAGAAGAAGCGGGAGGGTATCTCGCTGGACGGCATGGATATACCTGACGACACACCCATTTGGGACGAGGACAGCCAATCCGAGCTGGATACACTGCGGCGGGAGATCGCGTTTCTGACCCAAATGCGGCGGAGGATCGTTTATTCCTTTTACTACGAAAACAAGCCCATTTCCTCCATTGCCAAGGAAACAGGCATGCCCGAGGGTACCGTGAAGTGGCACTTG
This sequence comes from Oscillospiraceae bacterium, assembly GCA_015064695.1. Classification (GTDB taxonomy): domain Bacteria; phylum Bacillota; class Clostridia; order Oscillospirales; family CAG-272; genus CAMEON01. The sequence goes on from SVRS01000001.1 coordinate 19,057, forward strand.
AACAAGGCCAGAAATGATCTGAAGGAGGGCTTTACTATGGAAAGAAAAATCGGAAGGCTGGGCATCAAGCCCATTGAGGCGACAAGCTTTGGTCACGGCGGAAGCCCGGGGAGAAACGGCGGCCCCGAGCATTATCTGGGGAACAAATTGAATCTCAACATCGTGTACAGCGTGTATCACGAGCCGAGAACGCTGGTGGAGATCGCCGAGGAGCTGGGGGTGACCCCCGTTTACATCGAGGATACCGTCAAGGAGCTGGAGGCCAACGGCTTTTTGGTTCCGAAAGCCGGAGGACGCTACACGACCTATGTCAATTTTAGTCCCGAGACCTATTCGCTGGAACAGCAGGACAAGTTGTTGCAAAAGCAGATGGAGGCCGCAGAGATGCTGGTCAGTGAGTACGTACCGCAGGTCCGCGCCGCCATGGCCGACCTGCAGGACGTATATATCCCGAGCGGAAATCGGGAGCTGCTCGAGGCCGCCGCGATCTTCTATGCAGTCAAAAACAAATGCAGAATTGAGTTTGAAGCAGATGCATCTCCCTATGAGATCAAGACCTTGGATGGCGGGCGTTTTTATGCCTACGTTGACCTGGAATCCACGCAGAGCGATCCCGACTACGTTTTATCTCGGGACTACCCGCCCTATTCGGCTTGCGGAGATATGACCCGCAGATCGGAAAAGTATCCTTGTGTATATTCCTGGTCGATGGATACCCGCTACTGCTCACGGGAGGGGAAGTGGCAAAACAATCTTCTCTCGGACTATGAATATCTGTATGAATTCATGACGGGTGCCATTGAGGATACCCCTGCCAACAAGGAAAAATTTGCCCGCCTGCGGGAGCGCGGATTCCTGTCCGAGGATAATCGGGTCAGGATCATGGTCGTGCGCGGAGAGTGGGATGTGCTTTTCTCCAAGCTGCCGCCGTTGGACGAAGAAAACAAGAGGATCTTTGCCGACTTCGCGCTGGAGCAGGCCATGCTGACCGCCAAGGACTACCCGCCTCAAATGCACGATTTTGTGATGATGTATCACACGGGCAATTTTATGGGAACCACCGTGGCCCTCATGGTCATGGATATTCTGTACGGAAACGGCACCTTCAAGGCTCTGACGGAGGAGGAGAAGATCACCTCAAACCTGCTCATGTTCTGCGATATCTTGCCTGTATAAACCAACAGCCGCCGCTCGTACCCGAGCGGCGGCTGCTTTGCGTCATAAGATTACTTGGTGAGCGGCTTATGCACGCTCTGATCTCCGAAATCCTCCACCCCCATAAAGGAAGCGATGGTCATGGGGATCTGGACGTTCTCGATCAGGCGGCTATCAAACCGCTCGCTGCCTGCACCGTAGGCGAACACGGGAACGTGCTGGCTGGAATGGTCGCCGCTGTTGTAGGAATAGCCGCCGGCGGAGTTGGGAAGCAAAGCACCCGTTTCGTGGTCGGCTGTGATCAGCACGAAGGTGTCGGGGTTATAGAAGGCGTATTCCATGAAGATGCCGATGGCTTGGTTAAAGCGAACCACGGTCTGGAAGGCCTTGTCCATGTCGTTGCTGTGGCAGTGCTTGTCGATGTAGGCCTCCTCGTACATGATGAAGAAGCCCTTGTCGTTGGCACCGAGTTTCTGCAGATTGTCTGCGATCCGCGCTTCAAGACGGTCGCGGATCAGACGTTCGGTGTAGAAATCAAAGCTGCAGGAAACGAGGGTGCCGTGGTCCTTTTTCAGAATCCGCTGGTCCGACAGGATGTCGTCGGAATTATTGCGGCTATCGGTGTGGGCCGAGAAGGAGGCGGGGGTGGCACCGGTGGAGTCCTCGGTGGACATAACGGCGGTGCTCATGCCCAGGGAAATGGCCAGCTCCGTCAGAGAGGTGATGGCGTTGTGCTCGGAATCCTGGCCGACGAAGCCGTTGATGGTCTTGTAGCCCGTGGCCAGGGCCGTGCCTGCGGCGGCGCTATCGGTGGTGCCTGAGAGGGAATTGGTGCGAGCGAAGCCGAAGGCGGGGAAGCGGTACCCGTAGAAGGCGTTCTCGCCGTCTCCGAAGGGGAGGTCATTTTCCATTTGGTCAAACAGAAGGGTCTGATACAGGCCCATACCGTCACCGATCAGAAGGATGAAATTCTTGGCCTCCTTCACAATAGGCTCGTGAACGGACACCTCCTCGGGAATGGCGGCGGCAAAATTGTCCTCGGGGACGTAGGCTTCCATGAAGAAGTAGGCCGCGGCGGCGATGATGAAGTAGTCACCCTCCAGGGCAACACAGCCGTTTTCGGCCAGGGTGGCGAACTGCATGCCGTGAGTGCTTGCATCCAGGTGGGCGGAGATCTCCCGCTCGGTCTCACCGACCACAATCTCATGAGCTGCGGGAGCGCCCTCGCTGTCCTCCATCAGGGCCAGCTCCAGCCAGTGCGGGATTTGATTTCGGATTGGATGTATTCGGCGGCGCGCTTACTGTAATCGTGATCCTCCTCGGAGTACACGATGACGAAATCCGAAAGCTCCGTGCCGTTGAGGGTGGAGCTCGCGGGGGCGGGAGCCTCGGTCTCGGTGGCCTCTGCGGAGGGGGCCTCGGTGGCGGTATCGGTGGTGCCGACGGTATCGGTCGGCGCCGCAGGCGCGGGGGTACAGCTCACGCAGAGCAGAAGAGCCAGGCAGAGGGAGATCAACGCGGTCAATGTTTTTTTCATGAAAATACCTCCTCTTATACGGTACGCGTTGGATTCATTATACCATAAGAGGAGGAAAATATCAATAGTATTTGTGAAAATAAATCAATTGAGGCTGTGGCGGTTCAAGCAAAGGGCGCTTACCCGACGTGGATGCGCCTCCGACACCACGCCCGCAACGTCAGCATCCAGCCCACGGCCGATAGGATCAGAATAGGGAGGGAGACCGTCGGGATGGACAGGACCGCCCGCGGGAAGCTCTCCAAAAAGGCGGGGCTGACGTAGAGCAGATGGATCACCCCGAAAAATTTCGGGACAATAATGGGCCAGATCCCAAAGCCAATGGCGTTCAGCCAAAAGTCGCTGTTTTTCAGCAGGTATCCGACCGTCGCTCCGAAGCTCCATTCTTTCCCCTTCATGAAGGCCAGGTATTTGGTTTTATGGGTGGATGCCGTGACCTTCAGGTGGACCATGCAGGTGGCCAGCATCCAGCCGTAAAGGTAGAGGGTCTTCCACAGATACTCCCCCTTGCCGTTCGCCTCCACGAACAGCCGCATGACGGTCTGCGCCACCATCATGCACAGGGTGGAGGTGAGAAAATAACTCCAAAACAAAACGAATGAATTGACGATAAAGCTTCCGATCTTTTTCATGATCCCATCCTCCCGATCATTCTTTGCAAAGCGCATCCATCAGCACCTTGTACCGAGGCTCCCCCCGCAGAGGCTCCAAGGCGGGGTCACGGCGGATGAGCTCGGCAAATTCCCGACGGTACGAGCGCTCGTCGGTGTGCATCCCGCCCCCGCCGTACCCCCGAAAGGCAAGGGATACACCCACGCCGTCGTGGCCGTCACAGTACGCGGCGTATGCACCGCCCTGCTCGAGGGCATGTAAGGCTTGGTCGTGTGCGCCCGACCCTGCGTAAAGAGAGGCGATAACGCAATACTGCGACGCCAGGATGGCCCCATGATGCAGGTAATCCCCCGCGGGGTACAGGACCTGCATCAGCTCGACCATCTGCATACGGATCCGAATCTGCTCCTCGGCGGTGTAGCAGGGAAGCCGCGCGAGCTTGTCAAAGCAGGTCGTAAGGCTTTCCACGTGCATCTTCGCATAGCGGATCAGCTCCATTCGCCGCGCCTCGTCGGTGCTGAAATCCCAGCGCAGGCGGGTCTCCTCGCGGGACACCCAGATGTGGGGAAGCTCGTTGGCCATATCCAGGATCTCGTCGTACTGCCCCCGCTTCCCGTACAGGCTGATCTTCAAGCGGTAGGCCCGATCCCGTGGGTCGTTTTCGGTGCATTCCTTCAGGATCTTGTTGCAGAGGCGCTCCATCTCGTGCTCGCCGCCTCTGATGGCCCGCAGGCTTTCGGCCAGGCGGGCCATCAGCCGAAAGGACTGGGGATACTGTCGGAGGCCTTCCCGCGCGATCTCCACCGCCCTCGTGAATTGCCCCGTCCGATAGCAGGCCAGAGATTCCTCGGAGATCCGTCGGATCTCCTCCTCGTCCTTGCTGAAATCCACGCCCAACAGTCGGTCGGTGGATACCTGTAGGACCCTGGCCAGAATGGGCAGCTGAGCGATATCCGGGGCCGTGCGGTCGCACTCCCATTGGGATACCGCATTGGCCGTGATGCCGAGATACTCCGCCAGCTGTTCTTGGGTCATTTCCCGCTCGCGGCGGAGCTTTTTGATGGTGGAGCCGATGGACATGGTTGCCTCCTTGTCTGTTGCAGATGCGTTTTTGCGTTTTCATTATACCATTTTGCGGGGAGAATTTCCACACAGCAGATGAAGACCTCACCTGAAGCGTTGCTGTAGTTTTGTTAGCCGTTAAGAAAATACCGCACAGGCTTGGCCGTGCGATATGGTTGTTGAGGTCCTTTAAACCATGAGTTCCTCATAGGACAGCCCATATTTGGCCGCGATCCGTGCCGCGTAGGACCTCCCATCGGGGGCACGGCGCAGAATACGGAAACGCTCGTCTCCCTCGGAGCCTGCCGACAGGGTGGCAATCTTGGCACAACCTTCGGCGCGGGAATTGATTTCGGGAATGTGAGTAGTCAGCTCGTGCATGTGGGTGCAGTAAATGGCATGAACGCCGCGAGCGGACAGGGCGGCCAGCACGTCAGCGGCCAAGAATGAACCCTCGAAGGAGCCCGTCCCGGAGAAGGTTTCGTCCAACAGAACCAAACTGTTGGGAGTGAGCTTTTCAAAAATACGCTTGACCAGCGCACATTCGCTCCCCAACCGTCCGTCTGCGGTGGAGGCTTCCACCTCATTCGGAAAGTGAGTAAATATCCCGTCCACGGGGCTGACGGCTCCATCCGACGCGGGAATCGGCATACCGAGCTGGAACATGATCTGCAAAATGCCGATGCCGCAAGCAAAGATGCTCTTGCCTCCGCTGTTGGGGCCTGTAAGGATGTAGATACCGCCATCGCCGTCAAACGACAGATCATTGCACACGATTTTGGCGTCAGGGTTGGACTCCTTGAGCTTCATAGCCAAAGCAGGATTATACATTCCTTTGACCTCAAAGGTCTTTTCCTCTTTGGGACATACGGTTGCCCAGCAGAGCCGTAGTCCTTGGTCGGTCAGTCCCGTGAGCAGATCGGCGGCGACGATAAGATAGCGCATTTCGGGCAGGAGATGGAGCCATGGACAGGCTCCCGCTGCCACGTACTTGCGGATCATGGGAGCCCATGGACGAAGCGCCCCGCCATAGACCTTCCGCATGGCGCCCATAAAGACCATATCCACGCTCTCTCGCTCCCTTGCCGTCAGCCGTTTGGAAACGGCGGTCATGGGGGCGAGGGCGGTCAGGTCATCCTTCTCGAATTCAAGGCTGAGCAGACGGTCGATCAGCTCCCTAGAACGGACGGGTCGGTCGTTGATGGACAAAAGCCCCGCCTCAAAGGGAAAGAGATTGGTGTCCAGATTGAAGCCGATGGTGACGCTTTTGATATTTTCAATGGCTAAGACCATGCGAGACAGTCCTTTACTCAATTCATCGACGGTTTGAACCTGCTCCTCCACGCTTGCCCGCAGTGCCTTAAATCCATCGGAGCGCAGGGTGAATTCTTCGGCCTCCACCGCCTTGAATCCGTTTTGCATACAGTTTACCAAGTCAACGTAAATCTCCAACTCACGGATGGTGAAAAGCTGGGACTCAAAGCTGTCGTTTCCGCTGTCTCTCCGTTTGCTGTTTTCCTCGATCTGCCCCAACAGCTCGCCGGCATCCCGGAGCATCTGCAACAGGGGCGGGCATTCCATCACATCTCGCAGGGCAGTACGGCGATACTCGATCACCGTCGGTGAGGACGTGAGATAGTCGATCAGACGGCAATCGCGGCTATGGAAAAACCAATCCGCGCCCAAATTGGCGATCAGATCACGGGCGGTGGTGCGGACGGGAGAATCCTCCGCGGTGTTCGAAGGATAGATCAAGGAGAAAAGCTCCATGAGGGACTCCTTTCAGATAATAAGGCGGGGGTGATCGGTAAAACATTCAGATTGGTAGCGTGAGTTATTTGAAAATGCAACCATTCGGCACGCACTCTCCCCCAGTCACGCTTCGCGTGCCAGCCCCCTCCCGGAGGGGGCCTATCGCGGACAGGGATCGTCACCCTTGGGCTCCCTCCGGGAGGGAGCTCCCGCGAAGCGGGTGAGGGAGAACGCGCTCCCGTTAGTTGGCAGTTACACTCATAATTTTGCCTTTTTACAATTGTCTAAAAAATAATCAACGGCAATTCGAGAATCAGCCACGGGATCAAAGCACGCAGAGTCCCCCCGATGATGACGGCAGGAATCCAGAGCATGCCCAGCACGATATACAGGGTGGCAGGATGGTAATACAGCCGCCAGACCGTCTGAAATTTTCGGGTCAGAAGGAATCCTTCCAGCACACAAAAGACCGACACGATCCCCAAGATTCCCACGCCGCACGTACAGGCGATGATCTCAAAGATCCATACGATCGCCGTCCGTTTGGCCAGCGCACGGCGGGGGACGGCGATGCGGTTGATGCGCTCGGTATGGATGTCCATGGGCTATCCCTTCCGAGGATTCTGTAAGGTCTCCATGACTTTAATATAGCGGGGATGTGACTGCAGAGGATCGAAGGACGGATGATTCATGATTATCGGCAAAAGCTCGTCCCGACAAAACAATCGCTCGTCCGAATGCCGCGGTCCTTCGTGGTATCCGCGAAAAGCCGGAGATGTATTTGCGCCGTTATGGCAATCGGAATAAACCGCGTATTTGCACATTTCCTCGAAAGCCTCCAACGCCTGATCGTATTTACCCAAAGAGACCAGAAGCTCTGCAGTCTTCAAGTATGCGTGCACCAAAACCACGGCTTCGGATAGGAAATCATCCTCCGGATGCAGGAGCCGAATCATTTCGATCATCTGCATCAAAATCCGGATTTTTTCTTCGGCGGAATAACCCGAGAAGGCGGCAATATTCTTTAAGCAAAGTGTGAGGCCGTGCAAATAGTGCTTTGCGTACTCGACGAGCTCCATCCGATGTTTTTCGCTGTCCTCACGGTAGAAGCGTATGAGCAAATCTTCTTGAGAGGCCCACACGTGAGGCAGGTTCTCGGCCAATTTTCTGACCTCCTTGTATTGCCCCCGTTGTCCACACAGAACGATCTTCAATCGGTACGCGTGCTCCCGAGGCCGGCTTTCGGTGCATTCCTTCAAGATCTTATCGCATAGCCCCTCCATCTCCTCCTCGCATCCCTTCACGCCGACCAGGTTTTCGGCCAGTCTTGCCATCAGACGAAAGGAATTGGGATACACCTTCAAGCCGTCGCGTGCGACCTCCACCGCTTTTTGGATTTGTCCCGCGCGATAGAAGTCAAAGGATTCGTCCAAAATCCGCTCGATCTCTGCCTCGTCCTTGTCAAAGTCAACGCCCAATAACTGATCGGTCGTCACCCGCAGGACTCTTGCCAGCATGGGCAGTTGGGAAATATCCGGTGCCGTGCGGTCGCACTCCCATTGCGACACGGCATTGGCTGTGATGCCGAGATACTCCGCCAGCTGTTCCTGTGTCATTTCCCGCTCACGGCGGATTTTTTTGATGGTGGATCCGATAGACATACTGGTTGCCTCCTGTCTGTTTTATGGCTTTATTATACCATATCCTCGGATGTTTTTCAACGGAGCAGATCAACACCCACCTGAAGCGTTGCTGTAGTTTTGTTAGCCGTTAAGAAAATACCGCACAGGCTTGGCCGTGCGGTATTGCCTTGTTTATTCCTCCTCTGCCGCAACCCCATCCAGCATTCTCTGGGCGTCCTCGGCGGGAAGCTCGGCCACCGATTTCAGCTTGCGGTTGATCTGACGGGTGCGGGTACCGATGAGCTTATCCAGCTCGTCACCGGTCTGGTCGATGCGCTCCTTGGCCTTGGCCAGGACCTTTTCGAAGTTGCCGAACTCGGTCTTGACCGCTCCCAGGACCTGCCAGACCTCCCCCGATCGCTTTTGGATGGCCAGGGTGCGGAAGCCCATCTGCAGGCTGTTGAGCAGGGCGGACAGGGTGGTGGGTCCCGCCACGCTGACGCGGTATTGGTTCTGAAGCACGTCTACCAAGCCCATGCGAACCACCTCGGCGTATAGTCCCTCAAAGGGCAAGAACATGATTCCGAAGGTGGTGGTGTAAGGGGGCTCTACGTACTTGTCGCGGATGTCCTTGGCGGCACCCTTGATGCGGGTCTCCAGCTCGGCGGAGGCTGCCTTGATGCGGTCGGGGTCGCCGGACTCGTAGGCATCCACCAGATGATGGTAGGCGTCGGCAGGGAACTTGGCGTCGATGGGGAGATAGATGGGCGAATCCCCCTCGCCGGGTAGTCGGACGGCGAACTCCACCCGATTGGCGGTGCCGGGACGGGTAACGGCGTTCTCCTCATACTGCTCGGGGGAGAGGATCTCGGAGATGATGGCCCCCAGCTGGATTTCGCCCAGAATACCGCGGGTCTTAACGCCTGCCATGACCTTTTTGAGGTCGCCCACGTCTCCCGCCAAGGTCTGCATCTCGCCAAGCCCCTTGTAGACGTCGGCCAAACGGTCGTTGACCGCCTTGAAGGATTGGGAGATGCGCTCGTCCAGGGTCTTTTGGAGCTTTTCATCCACCGTGGCCCGCATCTGCTCCAGCTGCTCGGTATTTCGGGCCTGCAGGACGGTCATGCGCTCCTCCATAGTGCGGCGGAGCTGCTCTTGGGCGGCGATGGATTGCTCGCGGAACTCGCGGAACTGCTTATCTACCTCGGTGATCCGCTGGCTGACGGTGGTGTTCAGCCCGTCCATACGCTCGGATAGCAGGGCGTTCAGGGATTTCTGCATAGCCTCCAGACGGGCATCCTGGGCCTCAAAGCGGCGGTTTTGGGCGGCGGTGAGCTCGGCCATGAGCTTACCCTCGGCGGCGGTGAGCTCGGAAATGCGCTTGGCCTGCAGCTCGGCGGTCTCTCTTTGGGCTTCACGGAGGGAGCTGCCCAGCTTTTCCATAGAGGTCTGCACCGCGCCCGTGGTCTCGGTGCGGGAGCCTCTCAGCTCGGTCTGCAGCTCGGTACGCAGGGTGCTTTGATTGTGGCGCTCCTCTCGCAGGATGGGCTCGGTGACCTCCGCCCGCATAGCCTCCCGCAGAGCGGTCGACAGAGCGGCGGGATCGGCGGCGGGCTCGGGCTTCTTGCGGAGCAGTAAGACCACGAGCAGTGCCACGGCGGCCAGTACGCCCACAAGGATCAGAATGGCAAGGATTTCAATGGGTTCCATAATAAAAGACCTCCCAGGTATTTCTACCTTTATTATACTGGAGATATGCCTTTTTGTCAATAGAGGAGTTTCGAGTGATTAGCAAATGGATTCTTAAATAGCAAGCATTCATTTTCTTTTTGCGAGCACCCAAAATTTACAATGTATTCACTATTTTTTGTAAAAAAAGAAAAACCTTACTAACCCGCCTACCATCAAAAGTAGGTTCAAATTAGTAAGGTGTGGCTGACCAATAGATGGGTGAGAGACCGCTTCAAACTGCTGGTAAGTTTCTCGATTATAAATCCGGAATTCCTATTTATGCTTCGCAGCAAATTGTAAATTGTGCTAAAAATCGTGTAAATTTGGTCTTGCATCTCCTCCCCCGACATGGTATAATAGAAGTAGTCCACCCAATCACCCCAAAAGAAGGAGCCCTTCATGGAATACCGTCCCGACCTGATCGCCCTGAGTTCTGAGCCTCGATTCGCTCCCCCCATGTACTCGCTGATCCTTCTCAAAGCATCTGCGGTCTCCTGTGCGTTGTCGGGAGTCCGTTGCTATCTGGACGGGCACTACCTGCTCTGTCTGCACGATGAGGACACTGTGACTATCCACGCCGGGCGGCATGAGCTGTTGAACCTCAGCTTTCGTCCCTTTTTCTACAACGTCAATCTGAACCGCGAGGTGATCACCGGCGAGGAGTACGAGCATCTGCGCGCCCGTCACGGGTATCCCGACTTCCATTTGTTCCACACGAGGAATGAGGTTTTCTGCGGTATCGTCCGCCTGCGGTGCGAGGAATACGAGTTCCTGCGAGGACACTTCATCCGCGCGGGAGAGCATATTAAAAATCACGAGACAGACAATGGGTGGTCCTGCCGCGCGCGCTCCGAGCTGGTCTCCATCCTGCAGGCGGCCGAAAACTGCTACCTGGGCGGTCTGTCCGAGGGCGGACAGACCGATGTCGGACAGGAATTTCTGCGCTACATCCGCAATCACATTGACACCCCACTGACTCTGGACAGCCTCAGTGCCCGGTTTCACACCAACCGCACCACCCTGTCCCGCCGCATCAAGGAGCTGACGGGGCTCACGCCCGCCCGGTACGTGCTGGAGGAGCGTCTAAATCAAAGCCGCCCGGAGCTGCTGTTCACAGGGCTTCCCATTGAGGAGATTGCGCTGAAATACGGATTTTCGGGGGAGAATTACTACATCCGCGCCTTCAAAAAGCGGTTCGGCAAGTCCCCTCTGCAATACCGCATCGAGGGCCGCGCCGCCAGGCCGACCTATGTGCCGTAATCGGTTAAATTATCCAAATGTTTTTCAAAGAGGCCGTTTCGGCCTCTTTTTTGATAAGTATTGTAGATAGTGCTAAAAACGGTGTAGATTGTGACTTGACACGCCATACGAACGAGTTTATAATGATAGTATCACGCCCCCAATAGGAGGATATATGAACAAACATTCTATCGGAGAAAAACTCATCATGCTTTCCGCCTTTTCAGCCTTTGCGCTATCGGTGATTATACTGGTTTATAAAATCATCACCACCAAAGGCGCATTCTTGATCGTTGATCCTCACGGTGTTGCGCTGTGCATCGCTCTTCTGGTGACGGGCTTTTTTGGAAAAAAATATGTGGATTCGCTTGTTTACGGACGGGAGTCGCAGGTGAAATACCCGCTGATCAGCGGTGCTGTCTCCGTGTTGCTGTCCTTGACCTATTTCATTCGTCGGATATCCGTATTCATGCTCATACCCACGGTAAGCGGTTTCCTGTGTCTTCTTACCCTGCCCGTGTCCGTTCTGTTCCTCGTGGGTGTTCTCCTGCGAGGCAAACCCGGTCAGCAGTCGTGATGTTTTACATAAAGGAGCATAAACTATGTTGCTGACATTTTTCGAAATCTGTTTGGGAATCATATTTGTTGTCACGTGTTTCGTTGATTATGCGTGGATTTACATCCTTTTTTGGCTCATTATTGTTCTGACAATTATTGAGGCACTGATCCGTGTCCGTATATATGCCAAACACACATACCGATGCAAAAACTGCGGAAAAAGCTTTTCGCTGAAAGGGTATAGGCGGTTTAATGTGTACGCCCCTTGGCGAATGCCGATCCGAGTCAAGAACGGACAAGAAATCGAGCCGCGTATTTACGGTCGGTCATGGATCAAATGTCTGGAGTGCGGCTCCTATGAGTGTGTCCTTTGGCTGGATGAGTGATCATGATGCTGCGCCTACGGTGGTGTAGTCCGAATCAAGGAGAGAATGCCATGTTTACTGATTTTTTGGGGACATTTATTGATGTTATTTTTATAGGTTGCTCATTTTTGATTTCTTTGTCTTTTTTTACGAGGCGTTGGAGGTTCCACGTTTTCCTTGATATTTTTTTGATAGGTGTATGCATATTATTGCTTGCTACTACGAGAAAGTGGGAACTCGTCTTTTTCTTACTTTTTCTTATGCCTCCGTATGTAGACGCACTGATTCGTACCTGTAAGCTTTTCAAGCGAACCTTTCGATGCAAAGACTGCGGCAACAGCTTCACCATGAAATGGCATAAGCTGTTCGGCGCGCTCGTGCGCTGGAAAGCCCCTGTTGAGATGAAGAACGGAAAAGAAACAGAGTCAAATGCCTATGAACGGGCGTATATCAAGTGTCCGAAATGCGGTTCGAATACGTGTGTCCTTTGGATGGATGAGTAAAGCTTGAAGTTAACCCCAAATTTCGTTGTAAATAAATAAAATACTATCTTATTTAGGGAGCGGCTTTGCCGCTCCCGTTTTTTTTCTCAACCGCAGGTTCAAAAAATCATTCGAACAGTTTTCTCCAACCCTCTTGATAAATTCGATTGAATATGATATAATATAAAGAGTGCGCGAAATTTGCCGCTTGCGCCGATCATGTGTTGAAATGAGGTGAACTTATGCTGTTCGGTAAGCATATTAATCGCTACTATCTGAAGCATCTGCCGGTCCTTCTGCTGGGCATTTTGTCGCTGGTTGTCATTGACTTCCTCCAGCTTAAGGTGCCCGAGCTATACCGTATGGTCATCAACGGTATCAACGAGGGATACGTTCAAGTGGGAGATGCGGTGCGGGTCTTCGATATGGACCTTTTGCTGGACGAGATCTGTTTGCCCATGGTCTTTATCATTGTGATCATGGCCATTGGACGTTTCCTGTGGCGTATCTGCTTTTTTGGCTCGGGGATCAAGGTGGAGACCGACCTGCGCGGACGGATGTTCGACCGCTGTAAGGACCTCTCCCGGGAATACTACCAGGTCAACAAGGTGGGTACCCTTATGTCCTACTTTACCAATGACCTGGAAACCGTACAGGATTGCTTCGGCTCGGGTATTCTCATGTTTGCAGACGCTCTGTTTCTGGGCGTTCTGGCCTTGGCCAAGATGTTCCGGATGAATTTGGCTCTGACCCTGTTTTCGCTGGTCCCTATGGCCTTCCTGCTGGTCATCAGTGCCATCGTAGGACACTATATGGAGAAGAAATGGGACGAGCGGCAGGAGGCCTTTTCCGCCCTGTCCGATTTTGCTCAGGAGGACTTCTCGGGTATCGCGGTCATCAAGGCCTTCGTCAAGGAGACCGTGGAGCTGATGTCCTTCCGCAAGCTCAACAAGCAGAACGAGAAGGTGAACGTGGAGTTCACCCGCATCTCCACCCTGCTGAATATTCTCGTGACCCTGTTCGTGGAGTCGGTGATCTGCGTGATCTTGGGCTACGGCGGTTATCTGGTCTATCACGGCCAGTTCAACGCGGGACAGCTGGTGGAGTTCATCGGCTACTTTACCTCCATCGTATGGCCCATTATGGCCATCTCTCAGCTCATTGAGATGCGGGCACGCGGTAAGGCCTCTCTTAAGCGGATTGGGGATCTGTTGGAGACTCCCGTCGACGTGGCGGATAAGCCCGGCGTGACCGAGCCCGCTGAGCCCTTGGCGGGGAACATCGAAATGCGGAATCTGACCTTCCGCTATCCCGGCGGCTCCTATGACTCTTTGACCGATGCCTCCTTCACCATCAAGGCGGGGGAAAATGTGGGTATCATTGGTAAGACCGGTTCGGGTAAGACCACCTTGGTGGATCTTCTGCTCCGCACCTACAACGTCCCGGACGGCACGATTTTCCTGGACGGTCATGACGTCAACGACATTCCCATCCGTACGGTGCGCAAGTACGCCGCCTACGTGCCCCAGGATAACTTCCTGTTCAGCGATACCATTGCAAGCAACATCGCCTTTGCCTCGGATACCGACGATGCCGCTACCATTGAGGAGGCCGCCCGACTGTCCGACGTGCACGACAACATCACCGAGTTCACCGAGGGCTACAACACCGTCCTGGGCGAGCGGGGCGTTACCGTTTCGGGCGGTCAGAAGCAACGCATCTCCATTGCCCGTGCCCTTATGAAGGACGCCAATATTCTGATTTTGGATGATTCCGTTTCGGCGGTGGACGTTCGTACTGAAAAGGCCATTCTGTCCAATCTGCGTCGCATCCGCCGGGGAAAGACCACCATTCTCATCGCCCACCGTATCTCCACGGTGGAGGGCATGGACAAGATCATTTTCCTGGACGAGGGCCGTATCACGGCCGTGGGGACGCACAAGGAGCTTTTGGCCTCCTGCCCTGACTACCGCACGATGGTAGAGCTGCAGCAGGTGGAGGGCGCCATGGAGGAGTCCGATTCCCCCGAGCTGAACCGATCCAATGCCCATCGAGAGGAGGTAGGCGACTATGCGTGAATTTTATCCGCTTCTCATCATCGGCGCCATCGTCGGCGTTCTGTCAGTGATCTTCCTGGTGGCCTACATCACCATGAAGGATAAGAAGGAGGCCATAGGCTTTGATCGCCACATGAAGGACTCCGAGATCGTTCGCCGCCTTCTCAAGTACGCGAAGCCCCAGTGGAGAAGCTTCGTGCTGGTGCTGCTGCTCATGGTGTTCTCCATCGTGTACGATATCGTATCTCCCCTCGTTATCGGTGACCTCACCAAGGCCATTCAGGAGGACAGCTTCACTCTGCAGTATCTCTATACGGCCGTGGGCGTTTACGCCTCTATCCTGGCGGTGTCGATGGTCTGTACCTACATCCAGGCCATCGTCCTGCAGAAAACGGGTCAGCGAATCCTGTCAGCCATCCGCGAGGATCTTTTCGTCCACATTGAGAGCCTTTCCCACGAGCAGCTCAACCACATCCCCGTGGGAAAGCTTGTGACCCGTGTGACCAACGATACGGGTGCCATCTCCATGATGTTCACCCACATCATCGTCAACCTGGTGAAGAACATTTTCGTGATTCTGGGCGTTTTGGTGGCGATGCTCTGCCTCAACTACGCTCTGACCCTGATGGTTCTTTGCTTCGTGCCCTTCATCGTGCTGTTCACGATAATCTTCCGTAAGTTTTCCCGCCGCGCCTACCGCAGGGTCAAGGACGGCACCACCGACATCAATACCTTCCTTTCGGAAAACCTGTCGGGAATGAAGATCATTCAGATCTTCAACCGTGAGGAGCACAAGAAGAACGAGTTCGACCGTAAGAACGAGGCCCTGGGTAAGTCCAAGCGGGATCAGATCTTCGTGTTCGGCGTGTTCCGCCCCGTGGTGTATATGCTCTACATTGCCTCGGTCATGTGCCTGTTTTACCTGGGCTCCCGGGGTGTGATCAAGAATACCGCTTTCCTCGGTCAGATGATCAACGGCGGTATCGTGGTTTCCTTCTATATGTACATCAATAAGTTCTTCAACCCCATTCAGTCTCTGGCCGAGCAGTTCAACTGGCTCCAATCGGCCATGGCCTCGGCGGAGAAGATCTTCACCGTCTTTGATATGGTTCCCGAGATCCAGGATTCTCCCGACGCCATCGAGCCTGAGGAGATCAAGGGCGAGATCGAGTTCCGCAACGTCTGGTTTGCCTACGTCCCCGGGGAATGGGTCCTCAAGGGCGTGTCCTTCAAGGTGGAGGCAGGGCAGACCGTGGCCTTCGTGGGTGCGACGGGCTCGGGTAAGACCACCATCCTCTCCCTCATCTGCCGTCACTACGATATTCAGGAGGGCCAGATCCTCATTGACGGACGGGATATCCGGGAGATCAAGATCTCGGCGCTTCGTCGCCACTTTGGACAGATGCTCCAGGATGTGTTCCTGTTTTCGGGTACCGTTCGCTCCAACATTGTGTTGGGCGCAGAGGGGATCTCCGATGACGAGGTTATGGAGGCCTGTCGGTACGTCAACGCCCACCACTTTATCGGCAAGCTGGCCGGCGGTCTGGACGAGCCCGTCCGCGACCGAGGCAACAATCTCTCGGCGGGCCAGCGTCAGCTGCTGTCCTTCGCCCGTGTCATCGTGCATAAGCCGTCGGTCATGATCCTGGACGAGGCTACGGCCAACATCGACACCGAGACCGAGGTTCTCATTCAGGACTCCCTGGAGAAGATGATGAACATCGGCACCATGCTCATGGTCGCCCACCGTCTGTCCACCATCCGCCACGCCGATAACATCATCGTTCTGGCCAGCGGCGAGATCGTGGAGCAGGGTAATCACGAGGCCCTCATCGCCCTGGGCGGCCGCTACTACGAGCTCCACAGGCTCATGGCGGACGAGGAAAGACTCCGCAAGGGTACTGACCCAAGGTTGGAAGAATCCAATTGACCGTGCCCCAAGGGCTCTGAATGCTTCGGAGCACCAAAAAACCTACGCCTGTTAGCGATGGACAAGGAGCCACGCAGGGGCGTAGGTTTTTAATTTTGAAATCTTATGGGGACGGACGCGGTCGAACCGAGATCTCCCCCGAGGACAGGGCGCGGATCTTGCCGTCTGTCTCCACCAGCAGGGAAAAATTCTCGTCTACGCCTCGCAGGATCCCCTCGAAGGCCTCGCTTCCACGGGTGCAGAGAACGGGTGTGTCCACGTATAAAAGGCGGCTACGGTAGAAGTCCAGACAGTCCGACTCCCATAGCCCTCCCTCGGTCAGCTCCAGCAGACGGCGGGTGATCTCGCCGGCCAAGGTTCCCATGAAGGCCGGTGTAGCGGCAGAGACCTCTGCGGGGGAAAAGAGGCTGGCTGCCGGGGCGCGAAGACCCTCCGGGAACTCGGATGTGGTGAGATTGATTCCCAAGCCGACTACCATGCGGGTGCAACCTTCGGGGAGGGTAACGGCCTCGGTGAGAATTCCGCCGATCTTGGCGTGGCACAGGTACAGGTCGTTGACCCACTTGATGGCGGGGCGCTTGTCCGTCGCGGCCTCTATAGCACGGACAGCGGCTACGGATGCCCCGGCGGTCACGCGGACGGCCTCGGCCAAGGGCTTGTCCGTGGTATATGCCACCGTCATGTATAGCCCCGTGTCGGCGGGGGAATGAAAGCTGCGTCCCAGCCGCCCGCGGCCTCCCGTCTGGGTACGGGCAATATACAGGGCGGGGGAGACCGACTCAAGGGCTTCCGACTTGGCGGCGGTATTGGTGGAATTCACGGTATCGTAGAGCTTGATCTGAACCGTGTCCGCATACCGCCCTAAAGCGATTTGCAGATCGGGGGTGGAGATATAGGTCATGGGGCACTCCTTTCGGCTTCCGGACGGCGGATGATTTTTGTGCCCTTTAATGATACCATTCGCCGGGAGGGAAGTTGTGAACGCTCTGTAAATTCTGCTTTCGGGGGGCAAAAAAGCCGTGGAAATTATCTGAATTTTCTGTGAATTTCAAATTAGGACTTGATTTTTTTTGAAAATGGTAGTATGATATGTAGGTATTGCTCCTTGGGCCATTGACTCCCGGAGCGGCTATCGATTCGTGATATGAAAAGGAGAGTTATCACCCTATGAAACGTAAGATCCTGTTTGTGACGCTGGCTGCGGCCATGCTCGTCACCTCTATGACCGCTTGCAACAACACCGGCAACGGCACCGATACCTCCGTAGGCACCTCTACGGGAACCGCCGCCGGCACCACCGCCGATACCGAGGCGGAGACGGCCATTCCCCGTTATGACTACATGGATGCCGAGGTAGCCCCCGACGTGACCATTGACCGCGCCGATTACACCAACCTGACTCTCACGGTTCCCGATTCTCTCAAGGTAGGAGACGAGGACGTGCGGGACTATATTGAGAACATCCGCTTCCAGTACCGCACCGCTGTGAACGGCTCTGCCATGGTTAAGGATCAGCCCCTGGCTATGGGCGACGATGCCTATATTTATTACAAGGGCTTCGTGAACGGCGAGGAGTTCGAGGGTGGCTCCAACTGGGACGACAAGGCTCCCTACACCCTGGGCCTTGGCTCGGGTAAGTTTATCCCCGGCTTTGAGGAGGGCCTGGTGGGCATCGTTCCCAACACCACCTCCAAGACCCAGCCCGCCGAGATCACCGTGACCTTCCCTGAGGACTACGCCGAGGAGTTGGCCGGAAAGGAAGCCGTTTTTCAGGTGGTGATCGAATACGCCGTGCAGTACAAGCTGGCTGACTACAACCGTGAGTTCGTGGAGAAAACGCTGAAGTATGAGCCCAAGAAGGAATTCTACGCCAGCGATGCAGCACTTCTGAGCGAGTTTGAGGAGTACGTGATGGAGTACCTGACCAAGCAGATGCAGGCCAATCTGGACAACGCCAAGAACGCGGCTCTGTGGGAGCATCTGACCGGGGTTGCTGAGTGCAAGAATCTTCCTGATACTGAGGTTGCGTACTATTTCGACGTGTACAAGTCCGAGCTGGATTACTATTATAATTACTACAGCTCTTACGGCGGAGCTGAGTTTAAGACCCAGTATCCCACCGTGGACAGCTTCGCGGTTGTCTACTTCGGCTTCGCCAAGGATGCCGATTGGAAGGCTGAGCTTACGAAGATGGCCGAGCAGATGGTACACAGAGACATGATCCTCCACGCAATCGCAGAGACGGAGGACATGGAGAGCGTGACCCAGGAGGAGTTCGACGCTCAGGTGCAGTATTGGGTGGATTACTATTCCTCCTACTACGGTACCATGACCAAGGAGGACGTTATCAAGAATATGGGCGAGGAGTTCCTTCGAGAGTCGGCCTTTGCGGAGAAGATGAACGCATGGCTCATGAAGCAGGTCACCTTTACCTACAAGGATGGTACGCCTGTCGTCAGCACTACCGATAACACCGCCGAAACCGAGACCGTAGAAGGCTAATTTGCACAAAAATTCGCTTTGGGCGGAAAAATTTCAAAAAAATTTTAAAAAACCCTTGACAAATGAGGGTGTTGCGGGTATAATATAATGGTCAATGTCGTGCGCTCTGTGCATTCGTACAGGATTTCTGCGCCTGTCAGACCGGCAGAATTACGCCCCGACAGCAAATCTTGAAGGAGGGAACCGATCATGCTCAGAACTTACCAGCCTAAGAAGCGTCAGAGAAAAAAGGAGCATGGCTTCAGAAAGAGAATGAAGACCGCTGATGGTCGCAAAGTTCTCAAGAGAAGACGTGCCAAGGGCAGAAAGAGACTGACCTACTAATTTGGGAGAACAGAATCCCGCTTTTTCCGTAAAACCCCGAGGAATGGATCGGACACGTGCCTATGCGATCGTCTGTCTCTCCTCGGGATTTTTCGCGAATGGGGACAATTTCTTTCATCTTCATTCATAGCACCTTGCTATGGGGAAGGAGTACCATGAAACCCATCGCCATCAAGGAGAACCACCTGTATAGGAAGACCTTTCAGCGCGGCAAGCGCTGGTCGGGGAAATACGTTACGGTTTGTGTTCTCAAGGATCTGGCGGCCAAGAGGCTGAAAAAAGCCAATCCGCAAAAGCAGTATATCAATCGGATCGGTCTGTCTGTGCCCAAACGCGAGGGCGGCGCCGTGGAGCGCAACCGCGTCAAGCGCATCATCCGTGCGGGTCTGCAGGGTGTGGAGAGGCGTTACAACCTCCGCCGCGGATTTCTCATCGTCATCGCGGCAAGACCCGGTATCGAGCGGCAGAAATCCCCCGCCATCGAGGCCGAGCTTCGCTACGTATTCAAGAAATTGGATATGCTGGAGCCGCGTTCCACCCCTACCTCCGAAAAAGAACGAGAGGAGCGGCCATGAAGCATTTCGCCATGGCCCTGGTTCGGTTCTATCGGAAGTATCTGTCGGGTCTTAAGCCCGCGCCTACCTGTCGGTTCACGCCGACCTGCTCAGCCTATTCCCTGGAGGCCTTCGAGAAACGAGGCTTTTGGGCGGGGCTGATCCTTACCCTGTGGCGGATCCTGCGTTGCAGTCCGCTGTCCCCCTGCGGGTTCGATCCCGTGCCCAAAACGGGCTTTAAAACCATGCCCATGCGCTGGAGCAAGTACGACCGGTACCGTGCAGAGCGCGAGGCGGCCTCCCGGGACGGGGATGTCCCCGCCGAGGAAGGGAATGGCTTCCTCGATTCCGACGGTGACATATGATCCACCGTTGCCGAGGAGACGTACACCATTGAACACAGCGGCCAAATTCAGAGGAGCCGCGCCCCGACCGCCTTTGTCGGGGTATGCACGAGAAACAAAGGAAACATCAGAATGAAAATCGTGAATCGCAACCAAAACAAAAGCATCAAATTTTGGGGCCGCATCCTCCCGGTGATTCTTTTGCTGGCGGTCCTGGCTTGCTCCATGACCTCCTGCATGAGCGGCGCGGGGAAGATCACCTCCATTAAGAAGGGCTATGCCATCACCGACAATATGCTGAGCGAAAAGAACGGTCTGTCCGCCCTGGAGCTGGATAAGCTGGCCGATGCCATCGCCAAGCAGAAAACCGGCGCGGATATCCGCGAAAAACTGGTGGCCGCTCTGAACGGCTACGACATGACCGCCGCCGATTTCGATGACGCCAAGGTGGCTGACGGCACCCTGGCCGCCCAGCCCGAGAAGGCCGCCGCCTTCGCGCTGAACGTCCTCAAGAAGGCCGGTGTGGATACCAACGGCTGTGTGAAGGTTTCCCCCGACGGAGGAGAGGAGCTGATTCTGACCGCCGCCGACGTGGAGGCGCTGGTCAACTGCTTCAAGACCGAGGTGAAGACCGACGAGAAGCTCGGTTTGCTCAATCAGATCCTGTTCTGGATCGGACAGGGCTTCGATTGGCTCATCCGTGTACCCGGCTTCGGTAGCTTTATCATGGGTACCCTGTATTTCGCTATCGTCCTGGAGATCCTGATGCTCCCCTTGGGCATCAACCAGCAGAAGAATTCCCGTAAGCAGGCCAGACTCCGTCCCAAGGAAATGGCTATCCGCAACAAGTACAAGGGACGCAACGATCGGACCACCCAGGAAAAGCTGAATCGGGAGATCCAGGAGCTGTACACCAAGGAGGGCTATAGCCCCATGTCCGGCTGTCTCCCCCTGCTGCTGACCATGCCCTTTTTGATCTTCCTGTACTACATTGTTATTGACCCCGTCACCTATATCTTCGGCGCTCCCACCGAGCTGACCTCCGCCTTCCTGACCTTTGCCGATGCGCCCTTTGCCGCCGGCGGTCTCGGCCTGAATCTCGGCTCTGACCGCGGTACCATCGAGGTGCTGTCCCTGCTCCGTGAGAGCGGTATCAGTCTGGACGGCCTGGCGAATTTCAACTACTTCGCCAACAGCCCCGAGTGCCTGGCCGCACTGGACGGCCTGGTGGAGAGCATCCCCAGCTTCTCCCTGTTCGGTCTGAACATGGGTCTGACCGCGGGTGTTGGCTCCCAGGACCAGCTGATCCTCCTGTTCATGCCCGTTCTGACCTTCTTCGTTTACTGGGGAAGCGGTAAGATCAACCGTAAGTTCACCTTCCAGCCCATGCAGCAGACCGAGGGGCAAGACCCCGCCCAGGGTTGCTCCAACAAGATGATGGACTGGATGATGCCCGCCATGAGTGCATGGTTCACCTTCATGGTGCCTGCCGCCGTTGGCCTGTACTGGATCTTCAAGAGCGTGGTCAGCACCCTCAAGCAGTTCATCCTCTACAAGGCCATGCCTCTGCCTACCTTCACCGAGGAGGAGTACAAGGCCGCCGAGCGCGAGCTGATGGGGAAGGATGCCAAGAACAACAAGCCCGCTAAACGCGAGGGCGGCCCCAAGAACTCCAATGTCCGCTCTCTGCACCACATCGATGATGAGGATTATGAAACTCCTGCCGAGCGCGAGGCGCGCCTGGCTGCCCGTAAGGCCGAATACGTGGAGCCCGATGAGGAGACCTCAGCCGATTCCAAGACCGCCGAGGGCGCTTACGGTGACGGTGTCACTCTGAAGGAGGATGACCGTCCCGCACGCAAGGACAATAAGAAACGGGATCAGGATACAAAGGACGAATGATCCGCTAAGGGGATCTTCCGCTCCATCGGCGGAAGATCCCAAAAAATGAAAGGACACGACACCGTTATGAAGAAGGAAATTGAGATCAGCGCGAAAACGCGGGAGGAGGCCATCGAGAAGGCCGTGATCGAGCTGGGCGCTCCCTCTGCCGCCGCTATTATGTACACCGTGATCAACGAGGGCCGTAAGGGCTTTTTGGGCTTTGGCGCCGTGGATTGCACCATCAAGGCCGTTTACCAGGTTCCCGATGCTCCCGCTGAGGAGAAGCCCCGCCGTGAGCGCCGCGACCGCCGTGATCGCCATGAGGGTCAGAAGCGTGACCGCGCTCCCAAGCGCGAGGAGGCATCTGCCGCAGAGATCGAGGCCGTGGAGGAGATCGCGGCTCCCGTTCGTCCCGCTGTGGAGAACATTGATCCTGCCACCGCCTCCGAGAGCGAGCAGACCGCATACCGCTTCATTTGCAAGCTGGTAGAGGATATGGAGCTGGCCGACGTGACCATCGCCATGCATCCCGGTAACAACGACGATATGGTCATCACCGTGGACGGTGAGAACGCAGGCGTTCTGATCGGTCATCACGGCGATACCCTGGATGCCCTCCAGTACCTGGCCAACCTGGCCGCCAACCGTAAGGAGGAGGGCGAGAAGCGGGAGTACGCCCGTATCACCGTGGACGTGGAGTCCTACCGCGCCAAGCGGGAGGAGGCTCTCCGTATTCTGGCCCGCAAGAAGGCTCATCAGGTCCTGAAGTACAAGAAGAGCATCATGCTGGAGCCCATGAATCCCTACGAGCGTCGCATCATCCACTCCGAGATCCAGCACATGGAGGGTGTAGCTACCAACTCCATCGGCGTGGAGAACAACCGTCGCATCGTGATCTACCTGGAGGAGGAGGGAATGCCCACCGCCGGCGCGAAGGGCAAGGCTCCCGCTTCCTCCGGCGAAAAGACCTCCGGTGGCCGTAGCCGGAACCGTCGCCGCCGTTCCGGAAGCCGCACCTCGGATCCTCTGTCCGCCGAGTCCCTGACCGGGGAGACCCGCAAGCAGGGCGCCTCCATCTTTGAGGGCGAGGAGGAGCGGGATCCCTTTGATATCGATCTCTCCGCCGCCACCTACAGCGAGGAGGACGAGGCCGCCGAGGTTTCCGCGGAGACCGCCTCCGAGCAGGCGTGATCCGTTTATGACCGTATCCCCCTTCGATACCGTTGCCGCGGTCAGCACTCCCTACGGAAAGGGCGGTGTGGCGGTCATCCGCCTGTCGGGTGACCAAGCCCTGACCGTGGCAGAGCGGATCTTCTTCCCCCTGGGAGGGAAGAAGCTGACCGAGCATCCGAGCCGCACGGCCGTATACGGTCTGGTGCGGGACCCCGAGGATGATCGGGTGCTGGATGATGCTCTTTGTACGACCTTTCGCGGGCCCCATTCCTTTACGGGAGAGGATACCGCTGAGATCGCCTGCCACGGCGGCGTGCTGGTGACCCGAAACATCCTGGAGGCCTGCCTGCGGGCGGGAGCGAGACAGGCTCTGGCAGGAGAATTTACCCGCCGCGCCTACCTCAACGGGAAGCTGGACCTGGAGCGGGCCGAGGCTCTCGGCAATCTCCTGGATGCCGGAAACGACGAGCAGGTGAAGCTGGCCCGCGCGGGCATGAACGGCCTGCTGACCTCCTCCGCTGAGGCAGTCTATTCCGACCTCATGGCGGTGCTCGCCAATATGGAGGCGGGTATGGACTTCCCCGAGGAGGATCTGACCGAAATGCCCTTGTGGGAGATTCGTGAGGCCATCGATCGGGCCGAAGCTGCCTTGAAGGGACTGGTGGAGACCTACCGCACCGGTCATGCTATTGCGGAGGGAATCCCCACTGTCATCTGCGGACGGCCCAACGTGGGTAAGAGTGCCTTCTACAATCGCCTGGTGGGCCGTGAGGCCGCCATTGTCACGGACATTGCGGGAACGACCCGCGACGTGCTGACGGACACGGTATCCCTGGGGCGAGTCACCCTGCGCCTATCGGACACGGCAGGTCTGCGGGAATCCGACGATCCCGTGGAAATGATCGGCGTGAAGCGGGCCAAGCAGGCCATGGATGAGGCGGAGCTTGTGTTGATCCTCTCCGAAAGCTCCGGGCCCGATTCCGAGGCCGACGAGCTGGCCGAGACTCTGTCCGGGCAGGGAAAGACCGTGCTTCGGGTGTATACCAAGGGAGACCTGGCCATGATGGCTCCTATCCCCGACGGAGCGGTTTGCGTGTCCTCGGTGACCGGTGAGGGCTTTGACGCCCTGCGGGAAGCCGTGGAGCGGGCGTTCATTGACGGGAATCTCCGCATGGGAGAGGAAGCCGTGGTGTTCAGCGCCCGACAGGCCGCCGCTCTCCGAGAGACCGCCGCCAACCTACATGCGGCCGCTGAAAACCTGGATGCCGGTCTGCCCTACGATATCTGCGCCGATGACATTCGTGCCGCTATGAGCGAGCTGGGAAGCCTCTGCGGACGGGAAATGGGTGAGGACGTACTCACCGAGATCTTCTCCCGATTCTGCGTGGGGAAGTGAGCCTCGCGCGGCGGGCAGTAAAAAGAAGGCTCCAATACGATTCTCTGATGGGGATCATGAGCAAGTCCCCCGGCAGGGCGACCCCAGAATGCCCCTGCGAAGAACTGAAGGTTTTATTAGAATTCCAAAGCGCTTGAAAAGGTCATGTATACGCTATGCTTCGGGAACCGAGAGCGGAGGATTCCCCCTCTCGATTCCCGTATGCGGGCGCAATAGATTAGTTAGTCAAACAAATAAAAAACCCCGAGCCGGGGCGGGTGGGAGTGATCCTGCCCGGGAAAGGATGTATTATGGCAACCGAAACCACCGTAACCACCGTAACCGCCAAGAAGCACAAGCCTATCAACCGCCCCCGTATGAATCGGATTGCTCCTCGTGCCTGTGATGTTCTGGACCTCATCGAGCAGGTTGGAGATCACGGCGACAAGGTCGTGTACCGCTACTACGTCGGTCGCGAGATCAAGAGCATTACCTATGCCGAATTCCATGAGATGATCCACGCCTGCGCCGCCGGCTTTGATGCCATGAGCCTCAAGGGAAAGCGGGTCGCCGTCATCGGTGATACCTCTCCCCAGTGGATCTGTACCTACCTGGCCGCGCTGGCCGCCGGATGTGTCATTGTTCCCATGGATAAGGAGCTGGACGTGTCTGAGATCTGCAAGTTCCTGGATATTGTGGAGGCCAAGGCCATCATCTATTCCAAGTCCTTCAACGAGAAATTCGTAAAGGCAATTTCCGAAAATCTGACGGGTGTGGAGTACTTTGTGCCCATTACCCCCGCCTACGACAATACCTTTGACGCCAAGGTTACCTCCTTCGACCAGGTTCTGGAGCTGGGTTATAGCCGTATTGAGCGGGAAGGCTACCGCTATCCTCACGTGGAGAACCGCGAGGAAATGTGCGAAATGCTCTTCACCTCGGGTACCACCGGCACCAGTAAGTGCGTCATGCTCTCCCAAAAGAACATCTTCGCCGCCGTGAATGCCGCCTGCGAGACGGTCTGCTTTACTCCTGACGACGTGGTTCTGTCGGTTTTGCCCGTTCACCACACCTATGAGCTGATGTGCATTCTGGCCGAGCTTTTGTTCGGTATCGAGACCTGCATCAATGACTCTCTCCGCCATGTGCTGAAGAATATGCAGGTGTTCAAGCCCACCGGTATGGTGCTGGTTCCGCTGTTCCTGAACACCATGTACAAGAAGATCTGGTCCGAGGCCGAGCGGACCAAGAAGGACGGCATTCTGAAGGCTGCCCTGGCTACCTCCAAGACTATGCTGTCCATGGGCATCGATCTTCGCCGTAAGCTCTTCAAGACCGTGCTGGAGTCCTTCGGCGGCCGCTTGGATCACATCATCTGCGGCGGCGCGAAGCTGAATCCCGATCTGATCGCCGCCTTCGAGGACTTCGGCATCAGCGTGTTCGAGGGCTTTGGTATCACCGAATGCTCTCCCTTGACCAACGTAACGCCCTACTTCAAGCGGAAGTACGGCTCCATCGGCCCCAGCGTTCCTTGCTGCCGTTGTCGCATCGCCGATGCACAGCCCGGCGAGCAGGGCTACATGGAGGGCGAACTGCAGATCAAGGGTGACAACGTCATGATGGGCTACTACAATAACCCCGAGGCCAATGAGGCCGCCTTCACTGAGGACGGCTGGTTCCGCACCGGTGACGTGGCCTACAAGGACGAGGAGGGCTACGTCTACATCACGGGCCGTATGAAGTCCGTTATTGTGCTGGAGAACGGTAAGAACGTATTCCCCGAGGAGATCGAGGAGTATCTGGACGGGATCGAGACCATTGCCGAGTGCGTGGTCATTGGCCGCAAGGCCCAGGATAGCGATGAGGTCATTCTGACCGTCGTGGCATATCCCAACTTTGAAAAGCTGCCCGCAGGTGCGACCGAGGAGCTGATCCATGAGACCATCTACAAGCAGATCATGCAGATCAACCGCCGTCTGCCCAGCTTTAAGCAGATGAAGGCTCTGGAATTGCGCGCCACCGAGTTTGAAAAGACGACCTCGAAGAAGATCAAGCGTCATCTGATTAAGTAATCGAAGCGCCGGGGCTCTGTCTCCGCGTTCCGAATCCATTCAAAAAGGAATATGGAGGTACTATGAAAAGAGAACCGATAGGATTGTACCTGCATATTCCTTTTTGCAGGTCAAAATGTCCCTACTGTGATTTCTGCTCCTACCCCCGTCCCACGGAGGAGCTGATGGAAGCGTACGTCGGTGAGCTGGCCCGCCGTATCCGCGCGGCAGGGAAGCTTTATGGAGAAGATCCCCACATCGAAAAAGGGATCATGTCCAAGCTCCCCGTAGATACCGTGTATTTCGGCGGGGGGACTCCCTCGCTTTTGCCTGAGCATTGCGTGACGGAGCTACTGGATGCTGCCCGCGAGGCCTTTGCTATTCTGCCCGATGCCGAGATCACCCTGGAGGGAAATCCGGCCGCCATCACGGCGGAAGCCCTGAGAGCCTGGCACGCCGGCGGAGTGAACCGCTTGAGCCTGGGAGCGCAATCGGCGCAGGCCGAGGAGCTGAAGGCTTTGGGACGGTTGCACCGCTGGGAGGACGTGGTCGATACGGTGGCCGATGCCCGCCGCATCGGAATCGAGAATATCAATCTGGATTTCATGTTGGGGATCCCGCATCAAACCCCCGAAAGCCTGGAGAACACACTCGCCCGCGCCCTGGAGCTGGAGCCGCTCCATCTGTCGGCTTATACCCTCATGCTGGAGGAGGGAACCCCCTATTACCGTCGCGGACGGGCATCCCTGGGGCTTCCGGAGGATGAGGATACGGCCGACGAGCAGGCGGTATCCCTATGGGAGCAGGCATCGGCCATGTTGCGTGGAGCGGGCTACGAGCATTACGAGATCTCCAACTACGCAAGACCCGGCTATCGCTCCCGCCATAATCTCCATACCTGGCAATGCCGGGATTACCTGGGGCTGGGCGTGGCCGCCCATTCCTGTATGAGAGGCAAACGGTTCGGCCAGGCACGGGATCTGCAGGGATTTCTGCGGGGAGAGGATATTACCGAGTTCCGCGAGGCTTTGTCTCCCTCCGACAGGGAAGCCGAGACCATCATGCTGGCCCTGCGCTTGCGGGAGGGAATCAGCGAGGCTGAATTTGCTCAACGCTTCGGACGGGATTTTTGGCATACCTACGGCGATGCCTGCATACCCTTTATAGAGGGTGACTTCATGAGACGTGACAACGGACGGGTGTATTTGACCGAGCGGGGATTTCCGGTCAGCAATACGATCCTGGCAAAAATTATCTGATTTTTTGTATTTTTTCGCGTTCTTCTTGAAAAACATGAGAAAACCCGTTGACAATCTCTTGGTTTTCGTGTATAATATAAGCAGACAAAGAGAATCGTATACGAGTTCGTATCGTGATTCCGATTGCTATTTTAGGAAAGGAAGTTTCCACCATGGATGAAAAGGATCTGCAGAGCGAATATTATATCCTGACCGATGAAGAAGGAAATGAGTTGAAGTTTGAGGTTATCGGCTCTACCGAGATCAACGGTACCCTGTACTACGCGATGATCCCTGTTGACGACCAGCCCGACGAGGAGGACGTATATGAGTACGTCATTCTGAAGGCTGAAAAGGACGAGGACGGCGAGGACGTTCTGGTAACCATTGACGACGACGAGGAGTTCGATAACGTAGCCGATTTCTTTGACGATATGTTGTCCGACGAGGCTGATTACGATCTGAACAACGACGGGGAGTAATTTCTTCGGTTTTATTTCATGAAAATGTCCTGCGGGGTTCGTGATATGCAGATATTGTGACCCACATCAGATTAAAGGAGATCGATTCACGAGGTGGTTTGCAGACCTCCCGTCTTCCCCTACGGTTGACTTGTCCCGAGGACAGACGGATGCTGGGAGCAGTAAAGCCGCGGATAGATCACCGCCCTGGCCAAAACAGGGTTCCGAATGCTGTATACACGGCCTTGTGGGATATGATAGGATGACAGCAAGCGTATGTTTGCGTATGTGAGGGCGTATGTCGGATTCGGCATACGCTTATTTTGTATTCATATGATTTAACAACGAAAGGAAGATGATCAATGGGAATTATTAAAGCAACGTTGGGCGCCCTGGGGGGCAACCTGGCCGATCAATGGCTGGAGGTGCTGGAAGCCGATGATATGAGTGATACCACCCTGTTTACCAAGGGTGTGACAGTTCGCCGCGATGACCGTCGGAGCGACAGAAGAAGCAGCAACAAGAAGGGAACCGAGGACTACATATCCAACGGTTCCATCATCCACGTCTATCCAAATCAGTTTATGATGCTGGTGGACGGTGGTAAAATTGTGGATTTCACCGCCGAGGAGGGCTACTACAAGGTAGATAATTCCACGGCTCCTTCCATGTTTTCAGGCGGCTTTGGCGCGTCCTTGAAGGAAGCCTTCTCCCGTATTAAGTTTGGCGGTGTGCCCAGCACGGCCCAGAAGGCCTACTTCGTGAACCTCCAGGAGATCAAGGGCATTAAGTTCGGTACCCGCAACCCGATCAACTACTTTGACAGCTTTTACAACGCCGAGTTGTTTCTGCGTGCCCACGGAACCTATTCCATCAAGATCACCGATCCCATCAAGTTCTACACCGAGGTGGTGCCCAGGAACAAGGATAAGGTGGACATCAATGACATCAACGAGCAGTATCTCAACGAGTTCCTGGAAGCATTGGGCGCGGCTATCAACTCCATGTCCGCTGATGGCATCCGTATCTCCTACGTAGTCTCCAAGTCTCGTGAGCTGTCCCGCTATATGCAGACCGAGCTGGACGCCGACTGGAAGGAGCTTCGCGGTATGGAGGTTCTGTCGGTCGGTCTGGGAGGCTTGTCTTACGACGAGAACTCCCGTAAGATGATCGATATGCGGAACCAAGGCGCCATGCTGGGGGATGCCGCCGTCCGTGAGGGCTACGTCCAGGGCGCGGTGGCACGCGGCATGGAAGCCGCGGGCAGTAATGCGGCCGGCTCGGCCCAGGCCTTTATGGGTATGGGCATGGCCATGAATGCGGGAGGCGGCTTTATGGGCGCGGCCTCGGCCTCCAACCAACAGCAGATGGCGCGGGAGCAGGAAGCCCGCGCGTCGGCTCCTGCGGCTCCAGCGGCTCCTGCGGGCGGTTGGACCTGCTCTTGCGGCCAGACCAATACGGGCAAGTTCTGCGCCGAGTGCGGATCGCCTAAGCCTGCCGCCGTTGCGGGAGGAAGCTGGACCTGCGCCTGCGGTGCGGTCTGTACGGGGAAATTCTGCTCCGAGTGCGGCTCGCCCAAGCCTGCCGCCGAATGGTTCTGCACCGAATGCGGTGCCAGGAACGATGCCTCCGCCAAGTTCTGCGCGGAGTGCGGAAAGAGAAAGTAAACGGGAGAACGACGGGGTCTTACCCCTGTATCAACGTTTTATAAGGGAGACTACATATGTCTACAGAAAATGCGGTAGCCTACCAATGCCCCTGCTGCGGGGCGGGCTTAGGCTTTGATCCCGAGAAGCAAAAGTTCGCTTGTGAGTTCTGCCTGTCCGAGTTTGACGAGGCGGAGCTGGCAAGCTCAGGCGCGGCAGAGGCCGCCCAAAAGCAAGCCGCCGACGGCGAGTCGTATTGCGAGCAGATGAACCTGTTCACTTGCCCCAACTGCGGCGCAGAGGTGATAGCTGATGACAATACCGTAGCGGATTTCTGCTACTATTGCCATAATCCCGTGGTTCACGGGGGACGGTTGTCCGGTCAGCTCCAGCCCCACAAGATCGTCCCCTTCCGCATTGACCGGGAGGAGGCGCAGAGCATCTTCCTCAAATGGTGCAAGCGGAAGTGGTTCGTGCCGACGGAATTCAAGACCCGGACCCACGCAGCGCAGATCCGAGGCGTGTATTATCCCTTCTGGGTCACCGACGCCGATGCCAGCGGATCAGCGGATTTCAATGCCACCAAGGTTCGCTCCTGGCGGGCGGGAGATTATAAGTATACCGAAACGAAGGTCTATGACGTTGAGCGGGCGGGAGAGATCCATTTTGAGGACATCGTCACCTGTGCGCTGTCAGAGACGGATAAGAAAATGCTGGAGGGGGTTCTGCCCTATCCGTCCGCCGAGCTGGTGGATTTCTCCATGCCCTACCTGTCGGGCTTTTTCGCCAAAAAGCGGGATATCGAGCGGGATGCACTCTCGGAGGAGGTGCGGGGCAGGATGCATACCTACACCCAGGAGCTGTTCCGCCGCACCATTTCTTCGTCCTATTCGACGTTGAGCCCTTCCGCGTTGAACGTCCACATCAAGCAGAGCCATTGGGAGTACGCCCTCCTGCCCATTTGGGTGTTGACCTATACCCATAAGAACGGACGGGTCTATACCTTCGCCCTGAACGGCTCTACGGGGAAGATCTACGGAGAGCTGCCCATCAGCTATCCTAAGCTGGCCATTCTGGCGGGCGCCGTAGCGGTCCCTGCAACGGCGATTCTGTCCATGATCGGAGGTGTGCTGTTCTGATGAAAAACGCGTATACGAAAAGAACCGCAGCCCGGATCCTGACCATTCTGCTCCTGGCTCTTTGCTTTACCGTAGCCCTGCCCCTGTCTGCCGAGAATGTGGGACGTGTCTATGACCCCGGTGAGATGCTGACTGCGGCGCAGGCGGCAGAGCTGTCCGTGCTTCTGGACGAGCTTTCAGAGGAAAACGAAGTAGAGCTGTATATGGCCACCTACTATGCCGACAATGCCGCCGACGATTTTTACGGAGATGATTACTGCCACCGGGTTCGTGACCTGGAGGGAACCGATGCGGTTTTGCTGGTGGTGACCTTTGAGGAGCTGGCCAATACGTATTACTACGATATGTACACCTACGGCCGTGCCAATACGGCCATCAGCCAAAAAGAGGTGGACTATATCCTGGATTCCTATGGGGTGTACACCAACATCAAAGGCGGCAACGTCGCTGAGGGCGTAAGAAACTTTTTCGAAATGTCTGCCAAGGCCTACGACGGTCGCGTGGGTGAGCCCTGGATCAAGGTGATCGGAATATCGGCCATCCTGGCGATGATCATCGCCCTGGCGATTTGCGGAGGAGTTGTGTATTCCTACAAGAAAAAGAAGGCTTCCGTAGACTACCCCCTGGATCAGTACGCCAAGCTGAATCTGACCAAAAGCAACGACAATTTCGTTCGGGAATATACCACCCGTACCTATTGTCCGCGTTCTAACGGAAACAGCGGCGGAGGCGGAAGCCGTCACGGAGGCGGCGGAGGCCACCGCGGCGGACGATGATCGATTACCGATTGGTAAACAAAAAGCACGGCGCATCCCTTGCGGATGCGCCGTGCTTTTTGTCGCGGGAACGTTTCGGTAACGATCAACGATCAACGATCAACCGAGCATATCGTCGAAATCAGCCTCCGTGTAGCTGGCAGCGTCGGAGGGGGCGACGATGGGCTGAACGTTGTCGTAGGTGTACTTGGCGTTCATGGTCATGGAGACAGTATAGGTCTGACCCTCGGCGGTAACGGTGTAGGAGGCGGTCAGAGCCATGGACTCGTACTTGCCGTCGGAAATGGTCAAAACATAGGACAGATCGCCCACAGCGGTCTCGGCGCCGGCAGAGGTCACGGCATCGGTGAGGACCTCGTTCATGGCGTTCAGACCCTCGGTGGTGATACCGGAGCAGGTGATCACGTGCTTGCCGTCCTTGTTCTCCAGGGTCAAGGACTCAAAGCTGGTGGAGTCTACGGGCAGCTGGGCACCGTTCTCCTCCATAAACTCCTTGTACTGCTCCTCGTTCAGAGTGGACTTCATCTTAACGGCCTCACCCATCAGGGACATATCGTAGTACAGGATGTTCTCAACGACGGTCATCTTGATGCTGGCAGACATACCGGGCATGACCTCCATGGACATATCCATGGCCATGTTCTTGCCGTCTACGGTTACGGGAACCTCCACACTCATGGCGTCGAAGATCTCGCTCATCTCGCTGTTATTGCAATCGAAATCCATAGAGACGGTGACGGTGTAGGGATGCTCGGTCAGGTACTGGTCGGCATCGGCGATGGCGCTGGCGGCGGTGACGGCCTCACAGGATGCAAAAGCGAAAACGCTCATGGCAACCATAGCGATCATCAACGCAATCGAAAGAAACTTCTTCATAATGATGTTCTCCTTTTCGTATTTTGGTATGGCAGGACACACATACCTATTCATAACTTATTATAAACTTCGAGGGAGGTTTTGTCAATGTGCAAAGTATACAAATAAAAGATGATGATTTTGGACAAAAAGGTTGAAAGGAATGGGAGACTTTGCAAAAAGGGAGGCGAGAGGGCCTGAATGCGTGCTTGTTATGAAAAAAGCAGAGACATTGAGAGACTTCTTATAAGGATGTTATCGCAACCAATCGTAGGGGAGGGGTCTCCCCTTCCGCAAGCATTCGATCAGGACGACAGAGCGGGAGTCGAAACGCCTCCCCTACGGATCATCAACAAATTTCGGGAGAGAACTTGTTCTCTCTGCCGATTTGTGTTATAATGAGGCTAACACAAGCCTTCCTCCGAGATGCCATCCGCAAGCGGATGCGGTGGCACGCGAAGCGAGACGGAAGGAGCCCGCGCGACTTTAAATTTGTGTGAACTTGATTATAACGCGCTCTCCCTCAGTCGCTCCGCGACAGCTCCCTCACGGAGGGAGCCTTTTGTAAATCCTTGCTTATAAAAAACACCACCAAAGAAATGGGTGATGTCCTTATCGGAGAAATTTTATAAGGGGTATGGGCATAGCCCTGTGCATTTGTGAAACAAATGCGAAGCTTGCAATAAAAACAGAAGAGAGAGTAACGCGGTTACAAAATTCCGTGAAGCTCTCTCTCTTTTTCTGCTTTTTTCGTGATATTCTTTGCTTTCGCAAAGAGTGATATTATTGCTACCGCAATAGTGATATTGAAGCCTTGCGGCTTCAGTGGTATTCTATTCGCCCTGAAACTCGCGAAGCGAATACCACTCGGCGCGAGCCGAATATCACTGCGTAGCAATATCACTCGCCACAGGCGAATAGAACTGGCGTGATACTCCGATAAGAGTATCACGCCAAATCCTTGGTGGTGTTCGTACTTTTTCCGCTAAGAATGCAGAGGCGGGAACCAGCCTTTTGTCTCTGCGGATTTTTCATATGAAGGCTTGGGGGAAGAACTCTCCCTTTATATGCATGCAGGATCTCAGAACTGCAGATCCACCTCGACGGGCATATGGGTGCGGTCAGACTCGAAAGCGGCCTCCATGATCTTCATGTCTACCATCATCTGATGATGGGTGACGATCTGGGTCTCCTCGCCGTCGATGGCGCGGACCCAGTTGCGGTAGTAGTCGTGGACGTCGGCCGCAGGCTGGGGGATCTCCTTGGAGGAGATGGAGGAATCGGTTCTGGGCGCCATGGTCTTGGTGATACCGGCGGCGGTGACCACAGGCACCACTTCCTTCTCGTTATAGTTGTGGCACCAGACCACCTTGCAGGGGTTGCTCCAATCGGGGATGATCGCGGAGCCGTCGCGACCGGTCATATAGAAGCGGGTCAAGCCGATAAAGTTGGAGGTGCCGACCTCGATGTGAGCGGTCAGGTCGCCCTCGAAGTACATCTCCAGCTTGAAGCCGTCATCAACCAGCTCGTTGGTGATGTGGTCGCAGGTACACCAGATGCGCTTGAGCTTGCGGTCGGTGACGATACCCATCATTTGGTCGATGAGGTGAATACCCCAGTCCAGCATCATACCGCCGCCCTGCTCGGGAAGCTGTCTCCAGTCGCCGGGGATACCGCGGGAGCCGTGTACACGGGACTCAATGTGGTGAACAGGGCCCAGGTCTCCACTCTTGTATACGTCGCGCATGACCAGGAACTCACCGTCCCAACGGCGGTTCTGGTGAACCGTAAACAGCTTGCCGGCGGCATTGGCGGCATCGATCATCTCCTGCAAATCAGCAGAGGAGAGGGTAACGGGCTTCTCGCTGATGACGTGCTTGCCTGCGGCGAAGGCCTGCAGAGCGATGGGCTTGTGGAAGTCGTTGGGGGTCGCGATGGTGATGAAATCGATCTGAGGATCGGCCAGAAGCTCCTCCAGGGATGCGTAGGCGTGGATGCCCTTTGCCTCGGCAGCCTCGCAACGGGAGGGCTTAATATCGTAAATACCAACCAGGTTGACTACGTCGCTGTTCTTCATAAAGTCGGCGTGCCAGCCGCCCATGCCACCGTAACCGACGATGGCTCCATTTTTCTTTGCCATGATGAAATATCCTTTCTCATAAACAGATATGGCTCCGCAGTGTGATACCTGCGGACAAAATCATTATACAACAGATTTGAAAAAAATGCAAGTCATTTGAACAATTTTATCGCATTTTTTTGGAAATGACCCAGCCATTGGCCTCCAGCCTGCCGCGATCGTATCCACATGCCAGGAGAATCTCGCTCTCGGCGGCCACCGAGCGGCTTTCATCGCTGAAATTGATGAACACCGTGACCGTTTCTCGGCTATATTGCCGCGCAAAACCCAGCACGCCGTCCTCGGTATCCAGCCAAGCCATGTTACCGTAGGTCAGGGCATCCTCGATCTCGCCGCGCTCGTTCCGGACAATGCCCTCGGGCATGTCGGTGATGATCCTTGCGTTGGGGAAGCAGCTCCTGTGCCCCTCATTATCTTAGAATATTTGTATAAAAATTTTCGGAAATTCCTAAGAACCCTTTTTCAAAAGGGTTCTTAGGCCGCCGGAGGCACGTCTCCCTTACTCCCAATCCTCCACGAACCGCAGCATGACCTCGGTAGCGGTCTTGGCGGCGGCGGCCAGGAAGGTGGGGTAGTCGGAAAAGGCCTGCTCGTCCCCGCCGTCGGAGATAGCGCGGAGAATGCCGTAGGGAACCTCGTTGACGTAGCAGACCTGGCCGATGGCCGCGCCCTCCATCTCGCAGGCGATCACGGGCTTGTCCGCCGTCTCAAAGGCGGCACAGATGCGCTCCTTGTCGGCGGTGTGGCAGATGAACTGGTCTCCCGAGGCTACGGTACCCCGCTTGTAGGGCACGCCTACGCTCTCCACAGCGGCGGCCAGACGAGCGGTCACGGCGGTGTCGGCGGGAAGGTAGATGACGTTGATGCCCGAGATCAGCCCCACAGGATCGCCGATGGGGGAGGTATCCATGTCGTGCTGGACCATCTGATCGGCCAGGGCGATCTGTCCAATGGATAGCTCGGGGGACAGAGTCCCCGCCACACCGCTGTTGATCATCACGGCGGGAGTATACTTCAGGATCATGGTTTGGGCGCACATGGCGGCGAATACCTTGCCGATGCCGCACTTGGCGCAGACCACCCGCTTGCCCCGCAGATTGCCGCTGACGAATTCGATACCGCTGATTACCTCTACCTCGGTATCGGTCATGGCGGCGCACAGCGCCTCCACCTCGATTTTCATGGCACCGATGATGCCGATGTCGGTTTTCTTTACATTCATATATAAGCCTCCGTTATTTGCATATTTGAACGGCACTATTGTACCACAGACGGCCAAGTTTGTCAAGAGATGGGAAAATTTCCAATGGGGAAACCCGTATTTGCGGTAGGATGGCTCGGTTGGACTTGGTTATTTTGCCCAAAATGTCACCCCTTTGTCCGTGGAATTTTCACGGAATTTTCGGTGAAAAATTTTTGAAAAACCCTTGCAAAACCGAGAAAAATGTGATATTATATAGGGGTATATGTGTGGCCTTGTTGCATACCCTCTCAGATGACGACAAGGTGAAGCGTAAATTTATGCTAAGAGGAGGATTTACTCATGCCTAACATTAAGTCTGCTAAGAAGCGCGTGAAGGTTACCGAGACTAAGACCCTTCAGAACAAGATGTTCCGTTCTCAGATGAAGACCGACATCAAGAAGTACCAGGCCGCTCTGGCCGCCGGCGATATGGCCGCCGCTCAGGAGCTGTACAAGGCTGCCGTCAAGAAGATCGACGTGGCTGCTTCCAAGGGTATCATCCACAAGAACGCCGCCGCTCACAAGAAGAGCGCATTCACCAAGGCTCTCAATGCCATGAATGCTTGATTTCTCTTGCGTGAGAAGCCAAAACAACGCCTTCGGTTTTGTACCGGGGCGTTGTTTTTTTCAACGGCAAACGGCAAACGGCAAACAGCAAACGGTGAACGGTGAGGACTATTCTCCCTTGGTCAGCATACTCTTGACTCCTGCCGTTACCAAGGGCGCCAGGATCATGCCCCAGACTCCAAAGAGCCGGAGCCCCGTGTACATGGCCGCCAAGGATACCAATGGATGAAGTCCCAGCCCCTCTCCGATGAGCTTGGGCTCCAGGATCTGCCGAACCACCGAGCTGACGGCGTAGAGGATCAGAAGTCCGATCCCCAAGCGGAGCTTACCCAAAAGCAAGCACACTGCAGCCCAGGGCAGAAGGATGATCCCCGTTCCCAGCAGAGGCAGAAAATCCACCAGAGCAATGAGAAACGCTAAAATAAACGCGTAGGGAACCCGAAGCAGGGCCAGCCCGATAAAGATCTGCAGGAAGGTCAGAAGCCCCAAAAGCAGACAGGCCCGTAGGTATTGTTGGCCGATGCGGCGAAGACGCCGCCCCAGGGGAGACAAGTAGTCCTGCAATCCCGTGGGCGTGATCCGCCGGATCCATTTCCCGGCAGAACGACTCAGGCGTCCGTCGTCGGCGCTAAAATAGTAGCAGGCCAAAAGAGTCACCGTCACGAATATGAAGGCCGACGGGATCCACCCTGCTACCGTCATGGCCGCATCGGGAAGCCGCGCCGATACGCTGCCAACCACCCGATCTATGCCGTCTTCCACCAGGCGATCAATACGGGCGTAAAGCTCCTCGTAGCCGGGGGTGTTCTCCCGA
Source organism: Oscillospiraceae bacterium (assembly GCA_015064695.1). Lineage (GTDB taxonomy): Bacteria > Bacillota > Clostridia > Oscillospirales > CAG-272 > CAMEON01. Next base: position 56,245 of record SVRS01000001.1, read on the forward strand.
TGGCGGAGAAGGGGGATGCGGGAGGTTAGGGAACGGACCTGCGCCAGGGCGTTTTCAACTACGGCTGTCAGACCGGCGGTGTTTTCGATCAGATGGGAAAGCTCCTGTATCCCTCGACGGATTCCTCCCGCAGCCAGCGTAACAAAGCCGCCCACAGTCAGAATGACCAGCCCTGCTGCCCATGCGTTCCGCTTGAGCCCCGTGCGGTCGGCCAGTATTCCTGCCAAGGGCTTGACGGGGCGGGATAAAAGCCAGGCCAGCAGGAAGGGAAGGGCGATCCCAAGGGCGTATCGTAGGGTCAGCCAAAGGACGAACCCTCCCGCCGCGGCACAGATGATTCCAGCCGCCACCCGCCTCAGATCCAAGGGCGGCGGTGCATTCCCCTCGGGAGGGGCGTTCGTGTTTTTTTCATTCATATTCAGTACCGTAGCTTTCGCTTGGCGAAAACCTCCTTCCTTGCGGAAATAGGGGAGTAGCGGAGTAGCGGAGAAAAATCTCCGTCGATCAAGGGCGAAAGCCTCAAGTCTGCCGTGGCTTCTTCCGTGATATCATCGTGATACCATATAATATGCCCATTGGTTGTAACTTTATTTCAAACGATTCGAAAACGCCTTGACAAATTCGAAAAAACATGGTACAATAGATAGGATTTGTTTGAAAGATCGCGGTATGATCAAGAACAGGTTTTTTTTCGCAAAGCAAGCCGTTTTTTTGCAGGAATACAAGCCGTATTTCAAGAAAAACGGTGCAGTAATGCGGAAGGTGCCGGTCTGCGGACGTACTGTCGTTTTTCGGGCAAGCCTTAAGTCGGCCGTTGGGCTTTCACCATGGACCTCGGCCCGAAAAAATATTTGGAGGATTCTATGAAAATTACCAAGCTGTTTCTCATTGCTCTGTCTCTGCTTCTGACCTTTTCTGCGCTGACCGCCTGCCAGACCACGGATGGAGAAGACACCACCGCCCAGGAGACTACCGGGGGTTCCACTGTCGGCACCTGCGACATGAACGCCATCAACGCAGAGATCGATTCCATGCGTGTGGAGGACTTCACCGAAGCTACCGAAACCACCGAGTACGTTAAGTTCAGCGTTAAGAATTACGGCGACTTCATCGTCCGTCTCCGTAAGGATATCGCTCCCATCACCGTGACGAACTTCCAGAAGCTGGTTTCCCAGAAGTTCTACGACGGCCTGACCTTCCACCGCATCATGAAGGGCTTCATGATCCAGGGCGGTGACCCCAAGGGCGACGGTACCGGCGGCTCTTCCGAAACCATCAAGGGCGAGTTTTCCCAGAACGGTGTTCGCAACGAGCTGTCCCACGTCATGGGTGTCATCTCTATGGCTCGCCGCTCCTATCCCATGGATAGTGCCTCCAGCCAGTTCTTTATCTGCAACGCGGATGCATCCCGCTCCCTGGATGGCAGCTACGCCGGCTTCGGCTACGTGGTGGCCGGCCTGGAGGTCATTCTGATGGTGTCCGACGTAGAGGTCTCCTCCAACGGCAGCGAAAACAGCAAGCCCGCAGAGCCCGTCATCATCGAAAAGGTTTGCTTCGTGGAGAAGAAGTGAACAAAGCCGTTCATCTGCGGCGAGGGACACGACCTTGCGGGGATAGTTGACCCCGATCCAAGTGCGATTCCCGTTGCGAGCCTGCAGACGGATCTCCTCTTTGCAAAGGCAAGGAATATCGCGCGTAGCGCATAGCGCTCGTAAATGAAGAAAGAGCCATACGGATTTTTCCTCCGTATGGCTCCTTTTTTGTTCGTATATTTGACTTCGCGCTGATCAAGCCAATGCCGGATCCGTGTCCGTGCCTTAATCGTTTTCACCGATCAGGAAAATACCCCACCGCGGTGGTGCTTTTCCGTTTATTTCTGCATCCGTCTTACCTCGGTGCCGAGGGGGCGGCTTTCCTTGTAGGCGGTGATGACGCGATCTGTATCGGCGGGGGATTCCACCGAGAAAATGAAATGGTGTTGCGAAAGCTCTGCTCGCGCAAGCTCCTCCATGCGGTCAGACATGCCTGTGGGCAGGGAATTGTATAGAGTATTGCGGTGACCGGCTCCGCAGGGGGAATCCTCTCGCAGGATGGGAAAATCCTTACCCATGCGATCTCGCATGACCGCCGCATCCTTGCCGCAGATCTCCCGACAGACGGAATCAAGCTTCATATGACGGTAGACCTCGCGAATGGCGCACTTTTCCGTGAGCATGAGGGGCAGACGGCCGTAGACCACTCCGCCGGCGGCGGCAGGGAAGCCGTCCTTGGCCAGTGCCGTGCGAATATCTCGCATGCGGGGCAGGGTCAGCTCGGGGGAGAGAATCAGATCGCAAAAGCCCAGGGACAGCATTCTGGCGGCGGCGGGCGTGTTGGCGGTGTTGAGACGGAGATCCCCGTGGATGCATAGGCTCTCTTCGGGAATACCGCAGGCCTCGGTGACGCGGCGGATAAGGGGGAGGTGTCCCACGTTACCCACCAACAGGTGGCGGATACCCTTTCGCAAAGTAGCGGTCAGAGCCTCGGCAACGACATCTGCCTCGCGATCAAAGATTACAGGGGGCAGAAGGATACCCTGCTTGCCTGTGGGGACTGTGCCGGGATGCTCTCTGCCGAGGGGCAGATAGAGAACGTCGAAATACGTAACGGCCGCCGCTGTGATCTGCTCGGGACGGAAAAAGCGGGCGGTACGGGTGAAGGAAGGGGCAGAGGAGGCGGAGGGGATCTCCCTGCAGATCTCCTCGGACAAAAGGGCGGGAGACAGAGGGGTATATCCTGCGGCGGGATTCGGCATGGCGGTCATACGGGCCTCGTCCAGCCTGTCCAGAGCCTCGCGGCGCAGGGCGTTGAGTCGGGAAACGGGAAGCATCAGGCCGCTGTCGATGTGGGTGGCTACGTCCAACGCCAAGTAGGGCGTTCCTCCGGTACGGGTCAACTGCTTTTCGGCTGTCTCTGCGGTGAGGGGCAGATTTTCAGCGGTGGCGGGCACGTCTCCTTCTACCGTTACGGATACGGCTTCGCAGCTCCCCTGTCGGTAAAGGGGTGCCGTGGCGGTCAGAGTCACGGGCTTGTCGGTCTCGGCGGTAAAGACCATGGACAGAGGAAGATGGGGGGGATGCTTCATGCTCATGGCCGCTTTTTCTGCGGTGGCGGTGCGTTCCTTGTCGCCTTCGGATCGAATGCCCATCATGGTGCGGGTGATCTTTCTTGTCTGATAGCCGTCGGTGAAGCCTCCGCGGGAGAACAGATTGCCCAGGGCATTCATTTCCTCAGGGGTGGCAGCACGGTTTTCGTTCAGAAGCCTGCGCCATATGGCGGTTACACCGCTCACATAGCCGGGGGATTTCATGCGGCCCTCGATCTTGAGGGAGGAAACGCCGGCCTCAATCAACGAGGGAACGTGGCAGGCCAAGGAGAGATCCTTCAATGAAAGGGGATAATTGTCTGCGTCCGGACGGGCGGAGGGGCGGTCGCCTCCGCCGGGGGGATTTTTTCCCGAGGAACGGCAACCGGCGCAGGAATAGGGGAGGCGGCAGGGCTGAGCGCACTCACCCCGATTTCCGCTTCGGCCTCCAACCACCGAGGAGAACAGGCATTGTCCGGAGTGGCTGACGCACAGAGCGCCGTGGATGAACACCTCCACCTCCAAGGGGTTATGGGCAACGGCAAAGGCCAGATCCGTAAGGGAGGTTTCCCGGGCTATGACAAACCGTGAAAACCCAAAGGGCGCCAGTACGTCGCCCACCGAGGCGTTATGCCCCGAAAGCTGAGTGCTGGCGTGGAGAGAAAGCTCGGGAAGGGCACGGTGAATGAGGGCGGCGGCACCCACGTCTGCTATGATGAGGGCATCCACCCCTGCCACAGCCGCTTCGTAGGCCGCTTCCAGGGCCTCGGGCAGCTCACGGTCCCAAACCAAGGTGTTGAGGGTCAGATAGACCCGACCGCCCAGGCGATGCGCGTGGGTCACAGCCTCGCGAAGCTGGGCGGTATCGAAATTATGGGCGTTCATACGAGCATTGAAGCGGCTTCCGCCCAGGTAAACGGCGTCAGCCCCCGCAAGAAGGGCGGCTTCTAATGCCTCGGGAGAGCCTGCGGGAGCCAACAGCTCTGGCAGGACGGGGTGGCGGTATGACGTCATGATCAATCCAAGTCACCAAAGGAGAGGTGACGGAACATATTGCCCACGCGACTGCGGGGACGGGGTGCTTCAGCCTCGGGCTTCTTTTCCGCGGGAGCGGGCTCCTCTGCGGGAGCGGGGATGGGCGCGGGAGCGGGGGCGGGCTCAGGGCGGGAGAATACGGCTACGGGCTCTGCCTCGACCTTCTCCTCGGACTCCTCCGCATCAAGGGACTCCGACAGAGTGGTGTTCAGCGCCTGGGCCTCAGCAACCTCGGCGAAGAACGCGGCAGGGGAAATGGGATCCAGCGCCAAGGCCTCGGCCTCCTCCTCCTGCTTGGTCAGCAGAGAGCGGAGAACGGCATTCTCACTACGCAGTCTCTCCAGCTCGGCGGACTGATCGGAGGTTCTTTCCTTGAGATTCTCCAGTACGATGGCGTACTTGTCACAGCGCTCCTCCAGCTCGGAGATCTGGGACTGCATGGACATACGGTCAGCGGCAAAATCCATGGCGCACAGCAGAGCCGCCTCGGTCTTGGGGCAACGGCTCTTGAGGTAGATTTCACGCATTTTGCGGTCAAGAAGACCGCGGATATGCTCGACCTCGTCAAAGGATGCATCGGCTATGACACTCAGCTGAATATCGGCGATGGTAAGGGTAAACTTTTGCTTCATGGTGGTCCGTCCTTTCGTTTATGGCCGTTTTTATACAAAAAATTGTAAGAAAACGGCGGAATATCAAAAATATACTTGCAATTCAACGCGTTTGGGAGTATAATAGAGGAAATACCTCCCACTACCCCCTATTATAATACAAAATTGTCGTATTGAAAAGGGTATTTCGGTAAATTTTTCAAAGAAAGTGTTAATTTTTTATGAGTATGCTTCAAAACAGCCGCCGATTGGTGGTTAAGGTGGGTACCTCCACCCTGACCCACTCCACGGGGGCGCTGAATCTGCGCCGCATCGGTGCTATGGTGCGGGTGCTGTCCGACTTTAAGAACGCGGGGAAGGAGATCGTGCTGGTCTCCTCGGGCGCCGTCAGCGCGGGCGTTGCCAAGGTGGGCGCATCGCGGCCCTCCACCGTGGCCGAAAAGCAGGCCATGGCCGCCATTGGCCAAAGCGAGCTGATGGGTCTGTACGATCAAATGTTCTCTCTCTACGGCCATACCGTGGCTCAGGTACTGCTCACCCGTGACGTGCTGGATAATCCCGTCCGTCGGGATCTGGCGGAGAATACCTTTGAGAGCCTTCTGGCCATGGGCTGTGTGCCTATTGTCAACGAGAATGACCCCGTTTCCACCGACGAGCTGACTAAGTTCGGCGGAAACGATATTCTCTCGGCCTATGTAGCCCGGGTCTGTCACGCTGACGTGCTGATCAATCTGTCCGACGTGGACGGACTCTACGATTGCGATCCTCGTAAGTTCCCCGATGCCAAGCTCATCGAGAGGGTGGAGTTCCTGTCCGATGACCTGCTGGCCTCCGCCGGTGGCGCGGGAACCGAGCGGGGAACGGGCGGTATGGAGGCTAAGCTCCGCGCCGCCGCCCTGTCTACCGAGGCGGGCATTCCCATGTTCATCATGAACGGCCATGATCCCGACATTCTCTACCGTCTCCTGGACGGTGAGCATGTGGGCACCTACTTTACGGCGAAGAAGTAAGGACGCGTTCCGGCCGCCGTAATTTCCCTGAAAGGAGTTTTGCTATGCATCCGTATATCTGTGTGACGTACGCCCGGGATGATCGAAAGGAATCCGATCTTTTTTGCCGCGGCCTTGCGCGGTATGGCTTCCGTTATAGCTGTATTCACGAGCTGAGCGAACCGGCGTTGCGTGCGGAGACCCTGGTTCACGCCACCCTGCTGATCGCCCTGACGTCCTCGGCGGCCGAAGCTGCGGAAACCGTTGCCGCGGATATCCGCCGTGGGCTGGAGCGCCGTATGCGGGTGCTTTGTGTCAGTCTGGAGGGAAACGAGCTGGATCATCGATTCTGCATGGGTGCCTCGGGTGGCGCGGTTCTGATCCCTTTTCCTATGGGAGAGAAGCGGGACCGACACACCGTGGATCTTTTCGTGCATCGCTTGTATGTGCGGCATCTTGCCCGCTTTGGAGAGTGCTTTGCGGAGGAGCTGTGCGACCGTAACGTGTACGGAGAGCTGATCCGTTGCGCCCGCCGCGCCCATGACGGAGACGGTAGCGCCTGCTTTGAATTGGGACGGGCCTACGAGCTGGGGCTGGGCGTTCCCGCACTTGAGCAGGAGGCCGCCGTTTGGTTGCGAAGAGCGGCTGAGCAGAATATTCACGATGCATTGATCTACCTGGGACGGCTGTGCCTGTTGGGGCAGGGAACGGATCGGGATCCGGCGGAGGCCTTCCGCCTCTTTACCCGCGCCGCCGAGCAGGGCGACGTACGGGGCGTGTACCACAGAGGACTTTGCTACCTGGAGGGTCAGGGTGTCATGAAGGATCCTGTTCACGCCAGGGAATGTCTGGATATGGCCGCCCGTCGGCAGTACGCCCCCGCCGTGTACCACTTGGCCATTCTGTATCGGGACGGTATTGGAACCGAACGGGATTCTCACGCCGCCCTTCGATACCTGTACGCCGTGTGCCGATTGGGCTTCTCGGATCAGAACGGGGAAGCGGCTCCCTTGCCTATTACGGTTTATGGAAGGATATCCGGCACGCGCTATACCTGCATCACCATGCGTCAGATGCGCCATACCCATCCTCTGCTGGCAGCGCAGTCCTCCTTCGCCCGTGGGGCGTCGGCGGACAGATGCTTCGGCCGTTGCACCATCCGCGCAAGGGAGCTTCCGGAGGATCGGTGGGAGAAATCCATATTGGAGATACGTGAGACCGTCCAAGACGATGAAACCGAGGAGCAGGAGGAGCAAGCCCGCCGCTACGCCATTTACGCAGAGGATTGGACGAAGGCAGATGCGGCCAAGGCCGCCCACGAGCTGGGATTGCTGTTGGCGCTGGGCAATAGGGCTGACGGTCTGTGCCCCTCGCCCACCCGTGCCTTGGTGTGGTATCGGTACGCCGCGTACCTGGGAGACACCGAGGCTTTATACGCCCTGGGCGATGCCTATCGCCGCGGATACGGTACCCCCGCTGATCCCGAGCGGGCGGTACAGCTGTATCGCCTGGCCGCCGACGGCGGAAGCGAGCGAGGCCAGTTTGCCTACGCCGCGTGTCTGGAACGGGGAATCGGCGTTGCCGTGGACGAGCGGGAGGCCGCCCGTCGCTATGAGCAGGCCGCCTCGGAGGGCTATGCCCCTGCCCAAACCAACCTGGGCGGATGCTACGAGCGGGGCATCGGTGTTCCCCATAACATGCTGACGGCGGTGGAATGGTACGCCGCCGCGGCCAACGCAGGCCAACCCGACGGCCAGTGCCGCTTGGGTATTTGCTACGAGCTGGGGCGGGGAGTTCCGGTGGATCTGGACAATGCTATCCGCCTGTATGAGCTGGCGGCAGAGCAGGGACACGCCTATGCCCTGTACCGTTTGGCTTTGTGCTACGATCGGGATATGCGCAATCGGGGAGGAGACGAGGCTGAGAGTGATGCCCTGTTGACCGAATCTGCGGCAGAGGGAGAGACGTTCCGATCCCCGTCTCCCCGCTACGGGAATACCTTGCTTGAAAAAACCGAAGGGATGACCCGTTTTTCCATCGATCATACCCGCGCGGCGGCGTTGTATCAACGGGCGGCCGATCTGGGGGTGGCGGAAGCGGCCTACGCCTTCTACCTGTGCCACCGCCTGGAGCGGGGCGTTTTCCGGGATGAACGGAGCGAGATGCTGTACCTGCGCCGCGCGGCGGAGGGAGGATGTCTGCAGGCCGCCTATGAGCTGGGACTTTGCTACATGGAAGGGAACGGACTGCCTCAGGATCGGCAAGCCGCCGTTGCCTGGTTTACCCGTTCCCTGGATACGTGGCGTATCTGCGCTGTGGATAGCCGCGCCATGAATTATCTGTCCGAGCCCGAAAGCCTGCCTCCGGATGCCCTGTCTCTGCGCCAGGCGGCGGGCGGCGCTATGTATATGCTGGGCTACTGCGCTTTGTACGGCATTGGAGAAGCGCGGGATCGCCGTATGCACTCCCTGAACGCCGTTCCACGTCCGGAGGCCCTGGCTAAGGCTGTGTCCCTGTTCCGCGAGGCTGCGGAAATCGATCACGTGGGCTCCATCGTCATGCTGGGAGATCTGTATGCCTACGAGCTTTTGACCTCCGATTCCGCCCTCGCGGAGGACGAAGCATTGAGATATTACTTAGAAGCGGTTCGAACGGAGGGCCTTCTGGTAGGAAACGACGAGTACACCCGAGGAATCGCCCTGCGGGATCGAACCGATAACTCCATCGATGCCTTGATGAGCCTGGCGAAGCGGGCACTGGCGGTGGCGGAGTCGGAAAGCGATCCGGGAAATGCGGAAATGGCACGGGTGAACGCCTGGCGCTCCTACTCGGAGTGCGCGGCCCGGGGAAGCTCGGATGCTTTGATCCGTATGGCCGAGTGCCTGTACCACGGTCACGGAGCCGCCCGCAATCTGTCGGCCGCCCTGCGGCTTTTGCGCCGCGCCGAGTTTCTGGACGGCGGACGGATCGAGGCTTGCCTGTGGCTGGGAGATGCCCTCCGCAGTCAGTGGGGAGAGGGCGCCAACCCGGCGGAGGCCGACGCCGTCTACCTGCGGGGATTGGAATGCCCCTGCCTGGAATCCGAATGCGGCCTCTATACTCTGGGGCTGCGCCGCTCTCTCCGAAAGCGGGAGGATATTCGCGCCCGTGCCGAGATTCTGTACCGTCTGGCCACCCTGCGCGCCGTGTATTTCTCGGATAACGCCAATCGCAAGGAAGCGTTTTTGTACCTGGCTGAGGCCATTCTGATGGGACACGCCGAGGCGAGGGATGACCTGGCCAGGATCTTCGCCTACGAGTTTCGTAAGCCCAAGGGACCACCCCGCAAGGCCAATCGGAGACGTCGTCCCTCGGATCTTAAATTTGGCAGTAAGGCCAGACTTCGCCGCCGGATGAAGGAAAACGGGGGGATTCTGAGCCGGAACAGTCGCGCTTTGCGAATCCATCGGGCCTGGCTTTGCGATTACTATACGGCTCGGTGGCCTGAGCCGGATCCCTTTTCCTATACCATGCACGCGACCACGATCCCCGCTGAGCAGCCCCAGTACGTAACGGTTCCCGTGACCGATACCATGCGGGCAAATGCTTTGCAGTATCTGGGTGAATGCTTCTTTGAGGGATACGGTCTGCCCACCGATGCGGCGGCGGCAGTTACCTGCTATCAGGCGGTGCTGGAATACGCCCCTCGCGGCGGCGCTTTTCCCGTGTCGGTGACCGAGGCGACCTATAGCCTGGGATGGTGTTTGCTCTACGGTGTGGGAACCATGGCTAACTGCCAAGAGGCCATTCGTCTCTTGACGTCGGTGGCCAAGGAGCATCCCGGTGCTTGCTATACCCTGGGTCTTTGCCATGAGGAGGGCCGAGGCGTGGTGGCGGCGGATGACCGCGAGGCAGTAAAATTCTACCGCAGGGCTCAGAAGCTGGGTCATCCCAAGGCGGCCGAAAAGATTGAAATACTGGAAAAGCGGCTGAACGACCGAATACCTCTCTGATTGGGATGGGTGAATCCATCGTGCGTAGTAGGATCACTCGGACGATTTTTCGAGGTTCCCCCATAATAAATATTAGTTTAGTGCCGCCGATGGGCGGCGGAATGGAGATTATGATGAGACGATTCTTGACCCTGACTCTCTGCGTGTTTATGCTCCTGTCCTGCGTCTTGACAGGCTGTAACAACACCCCCGCAGAGCCCGCCGACAGCGCCGAGGCAGGAACCACCGCCGGTGAGACGGTCACCCGGCGGGAGCCCGTTACAACCGATCCGGATACTGCGGAGGACACGACCGCCCAAGAGACCGAGCCCGAAACCACGGTTCAGACCGAGGACGAGCCCCGGCCCGAGATCGGTATCACCCGTGCCATCTCCGGCGTAAGCATTGTGACCGGCGATTCTCCCGTTGAGGCCCATGCGGCCGCGGAGCTGACCAAATACCTGGGCATGAAGGGGGTTTCGGTGGTGGAGAACGGCTATAAGATCACCCTGGAGATCGACCCGGACATGAGCGACGACGGCTACAAGATCGCGGTCTTCCGAAAGAACGGAGATGGCACGGTCATCACCGGCGGCAACGGCCGCGGTGTGATCTACGGCGTGTACCGCTTTCTGGAGGAGCAGGCGGGGATCCGCTTCTATACCCCCGACCTGGAGGTGGTTCCCGCCGGGGGCTTGACCATTACTACCGGCGTTACGGAATACACGCCTGTCTTTGAATTGCGCCAGATCGACTGGTACGCAGTTCGGAACAATCCCGATTGGTGCGCCAAGAACGGCATCAATTTCAGTCACTGGTACGGCGAATTCAGCGAGGAGATCGGCGGTAGCTGGAACTACGGTGCCTTCGTACACACCATGTCCGGGCTGACCGGTTGTCCCTCGGATAGTCAGCCCTGCCTGACCGATCCCGAGAACCTGCAGAAGGCCATCGCCGCCGTCCGCAGGATCCTTCAGGAGAATCCCGGCATTGATATTGTCTCGGTGTCCCAGAATGACAATCAGAATTACTGCCGGTGCGAAAGCTGCGCCGCCATGGACGCCGAGGAGGGAAGCCCTGCGGGAACCCTGCTGCGATTCGTCAACGCCGTAGCGGCGGATATCGCCGAGGATTACCCTGACGTTGTCATCGATACCCTGGCCTACCAGTATACCCGTAAGGCACCCTCGGTCACGAAGCCCCTGCCCAACGTCTGCATCCGCCTTTGCTCCATTGAGTGTTGCTTCACGCATTCTTTGTCGGATCCCACCTGTACAGAAAATCTGAGCTTCCGCAACGACGTTATCGCGTGGAGCCAAATCTGTGACCGTATCTACGTCTGGGACTACACAGCGAACTGCAGCTACTACATCCCCACCTTCCCCAACTTCCACATTCTCCGTGACAATATGCGCTTCTTTGCCGAGCATAACGTCAAGGGTATGTTCCCCGAGGGAAATTATTCCTCCACCTCGGGTGAGTTTGGAGAGCTTCGTACCTACCTGCTGGCCAAGCTCATGCTGGATCCCTACATGACCGCGGGCGAATATTACGGGTATATGGACGAGTTCCTGCAGGTCTACTACGGCGACGGCTGGATGTATATCCGCGCCTATATCGACTACGTCTGCGGAGAGGCTGTCTCGGCCCATTCGAGCATTCGCTCCAATCCCTTCGAGCTTGTACCCGAGGAAAAATACGCGGCTATGGAAGAAACCATAGAGCTATGGTGGAACAAGGCCGAGGAGCTGGCGGGCGACCGTCTGGCCGCCGTGCAGAGATCCCGCCTCCAGTGGCGGTATATCCAACTCATGCTCCATCCCGACGAGGAGGCGGCCAAGGTATTCGTGGCCGACGTAAAGGCCGCGGGAGTCTACTGGAACGAGTGGCGCACCACCGAGCTTCCCGAGGGAGCCAATCTGACTCTTCCTCCCGACCATTGGGATTGGGATTTCTGATTCCTCACGATTTTACGCGAAAAGGATATTGGATATATGGCTAAAAAACACTTGTCCATCTTGCTTGCCGCTCTATTCCTGTTTCCCTGCCTGGCAGGCTGTAACCGTAGCAATGACTCTATCGACACCACCGCCACCACCAAGGAGGATACTATGAACGATATTACCGATGCTCAAACTAACCCGGAAACCCAACCGGTGACGGAATCCGAGCCTGTGACCGAGCCCAAAACCGAGGCGGAAACCCGGCCTGCCGTCAAAGAGGAGGAAAAAATTTCCCGCAGTATCAGTAAGGTACGGATTCTCGCGGGAGACAGTCCCACCGAGCAGTACGCCGCCGCCGAGCTGACCGACTATCTGACCCGCATGGGGGTTACGATGGCTGAGGATGCCTACACCATTACCCTCTCCATCGATCCCGCCATGCCCGATGACAGCTACCACATGGTGGTCCGCCGGAAGAACAAGGAGGGTACCACCATCACCGGCGGCAACGGCCGCGGCGTGATCTACGGCGCCTATCGCTTCCTGGAGGAATTCGGCGGTGTCCGCTTCTTTACCCCTAATTTGGAGGTGGTTCCGGAGAACAAGCTTACCATCACGACGGGCGTTATCGATTACGAGCCCGTATTCGTCAAGCGCAGCTTCGACTGGTACCCCAACCGCACCTCTCAGGATTGGATGGTGAAGAATGGTATCAACGATTGCGGGTGGTACGGTGCCTTTGACGAGGCCGTAGGCGGGAACTGGGATTCCAGCATTCTGTCCGCCCATACCATGGGCATCATCACGGGCACGGGCAACGGCGCTTCTCCGAATCCCTGCCTTACCGATCCTGAAAATCTTGCCAAGGCTATTGCCTACGTCCGCAAGGTGCTGGAGAAGAACCCCCAGCTCACGGGCGTTTCGGTCTCCCAGAACGACAACAACAGCTATTGCCAATGCGAGCGCTGCGCCGCCATTGATGCCGAGGAGGGGAGCCCCTCCGGCACCTTGCTCCGCTTCGTCAACGCCGTGGCCGCCGATATTGCCGAGGATTACCCTCACGTAGTGGTGGATACCTTCGCATATATGTACACGCAGGCCGCCCCGAGGATCACGAAGCCCCTGCCCAACGTGGCCATTCGCCTCTGCTCCATTCGTTGTCACTTTACCCACCCCATTTCGGACCACGAGTGCGAGCGTACCGCCACCTTCAACCATGACCTGCAGGAGTGGAGCAAGATCTGCAACAACATCTACATCTGGGACTATACCACCAATTACCGTTATTTCATCCCCACCTTCGCAAATTTCCGTGTGATGCGCGAGAATATGCAGTATTTTGCGGATCATAACGTCACGGGTATGTTCCCCGAGGGGAACTATTCCTCCACCTCCGGCGAGTTCGGAGAGCTGCGCGCGTACCTGCTGGCCAAGCTCATGATGGACCCCTACATGACTGAGCGGGAATACAACCGCCACATGAACGAGTTCCTGCAGGCCTACTACGGCGATGGCTGGGAATACATCCGCGCCTACATTGATGCCACCTCCGCCAAGGCTGCTGACGGTTGCCAGAGCATCTACGACGAGCCCTTCAAGGCCATTGGCGAGGATTACTATCGCGCTATGGAGGACACCTTTGAGAGCTGGTGGTCGAGGGCCGAGGAGCTGGCGGGTGACCGCGTGGAGTACGTCAAGCGCTCCCGTTTCCAGTGGCGCTACATCAAGCTCATGCTCCATCCCAATAAGGAGGAGGCAGAGACGTTCGTCGCTGACGTCACCGCCGCCGGCATCGCCTGGGGCGAGGGGGATCTGCGAACCTTGCCCGCCGATGCCGATCTGTCCAAGCCGCCCCACCAGTGGTTTACGTTTACTTGGTGGCTGTGATGATCTGTAATGATGCGAGGAATTACGCCCGAGAAAGGAAATATAATATGGTGAAAAAATTGCTACCGGTGACTCTTTGTGCGGCTATGCTTCTGTCCTGCTTTATGGCAGGCTGTACCGATAAGCCCGATGAGTCTGTTACCTCCGATGCCATTGATGCACCCGTCTCCTCTGAGCAGGAGACCGCAGAGTCTGCCGAAACAGAGGAGATCACCGACGGTGAGACCACCGCAGACGATACTGATCCCGCCGAGACAAACGCGGAAGAAAAGGAGCCTGCTTTGGAGCCTACCGAGTATACCTTCCCCCAAAAGCCCGTGCTGGTGGGTAGCAAGCGCATAGCCTCAGTTGCTATTCGCCACGGCGAGAATACCTCTGAAGCGTATGCCGCAGCCGAGCTGCAAGCGTACCTGGAAAAGGTAAAAGTCCCCGTCCGGGCAGACGGTGAATATCCCATTACCGTCTGCGTGGATCCTACATTAGAGCAGGAAAGCTACCGTATTGAGATCACTAAGTCTGAAATGACTATTTCGGGCGGCAGTGGCCGCGGCGTGATCTACGGTGTATATTACTTCCTGGAAAAATATGTCTCCATTCGATTCTTTACTCCTGATCTGGAGATTGCACAGGACAAAAAGCCTATTCAGCTGTACGCCGATACGGTGATCGAGCATAGCCCCACCTTTGAACTGCGCCAAACCAACTGGGTCATAAGCCAGGATGCCGTTTGGAGTCTCAAGAACGGACTCAACTGCCATGACGGCCTCACCGACGAAATGGGCGGTACCTGGACCTATGGTGCATGGATCCATACGATCGGCTGGATGACGGGTCACGGCGGGGTCGGTCAGCCCTGCTTGAGTGATCCTCAAAACCTGGCAAACGCGATCGCTTCCGTGAGAAGCATTCTGGCGCAAAACCCTGATGCCGATATTATTTCGGTCTCCCAGAACGATAATGACGATTACTGCAAGTGTGAGGCTTGCGCCGCCATTGATGAGATCGAGGGAAGCCCCTCGGGTAGCATCATCCGCTTCGTCAATGCCATCGCGGCGGACATTGCCGTGGATTATCCCAATGTGGTCATCGACACCCTTGCGTATCGCTATAGCCAGGCCGCGCCCAAGGTTACCAAGCCCTTGCCCAACGTCTGCGTCCGCATGGCCCCCTTACTGTCCTGCTTTACCCATGCGTACAATGACCCCGATTGTCCAAGAAACGCCCAATTTGCACAGGATCTGGTCGATTGGAGCAAAATTTGTGACCGCATCTACATTTGGGACTATACCACCAATTTCACCTATTTCGTGCCGACCTTTGAAAATCTGTTTGCGATTCGTGAGAATATGAAATTCTTTGCCGAGCATAACGTCAAGGGAATCTTCGCGCAGGGGAACGATCAATGTCCCTCGGGCGAGTTTGGCGAGCTTCGTGCCTACCTGTTGACCAGGCTGATGAATGACCCGCTGATGACGCGGAATGAATACTACGAGCATATGGACGAGTTTCTGAAGGCCTACTACGGTGAGGGATGGCGGTATATCCGCAATTACATTGATGCGACCAGCAATCAAACGGGTATCTATTGCCGCGGGTGCTACGGCGCGCCCCTGGAGGCCTTTGATCGGGATCGCTACGCCGCACTGGCAGATAGCATTGATTCCTGGTGGGACAAGGCAGAGGAGCTGGCGGGCGACCGCTTGGAGTACGTACAGCGCTCTCGCCTCCAGTGGCGGTATCTGAAGCTTATGCTCCGCCCCAACGAGGAGGAGGCCAAGACGTTCATAGCCGACATTGCCGCCGCAGGCATCCATTGGAAGGAATGGAGATACACCTCGGCAATCGGTGAGGGCTCAAATCTGTCCAAGTCTCCCGATAAGTGGATATACGATTAACAAAATAAATAAAGAGGAAAAAACATGAAAAGACTTTTAACCCTAACCCTCTGCGCAGCGATGTCGTTGTCCTGCTTTATGACAAGCTGTACCGATAAGCCCGATGAGCCCGCTACCTCCGATACCACCGACGGTGAGACCACCCAATCGGTCACGGAAGCCGAGGAAAGTGAAACGGCCTACGGGACCGCGGACGATACCACCGAGGAAGCGACCACCGAGGAGGTCGCCGGGCCCGCCGAGCCTGCCGTGACGATATGGCCCGTGAAAGCCATGACCTTCAACAATAAGAATATCCAAAGCGTAAGCATCCATGCAAGCGAGGACATCTGCGAGCAGTATGCTGCCCGAGAGCTTCAAAAGTATTTGGAGAAGATGAGCATCGCCGTTAAGGAGGACGGTGATTTCCCCATCACGTTGCAGATCGACCCGGCATTGGGAGATGACAGCTACCGCATCGAAACCGGGTCGTCCATTGAGGATGGCATGGCCATCACGGGCGGTAACGGCCGCGGCGTGATCTACGGTGTGTACGGATTCCTGGAGAAAAAGGCCGGCGTGCGGTTCTATACCCCCGACCTGGAGACCTGTAGCGCGGCCAGCATCCGACTCAATGGAGAATCGGTTATGACCTACGAGCCCACCTTTGAATTTCGTCATACCAACTGGTATACCGCCAACGATGCCGTGTGGAGTCAGAAGAACGGCATGAACTGCGACATTCTTCTGAGTGACGAAAATAAATACACCGCCGAAATGGGCGGTACCCAGACCATTGTGGGTTGGGTCCATACCTTCAGCTGGATCACCGGCCACGGCTCCGAGGGTCAGCCCTGTCTGAACGATCCCCAGGTCCTGGCCAATGCCATTGGAACCGTTCGATATATGCTGGAGCAGGACCCCACACTTACGGTTATTTCGGTTTCCCAAAACGATAACGAGGATTACTGCAAATGCGAAAAGTGCGCCGCCATCGACGAGATTGAGGGAAGCCCCTCGGGAAATATCATCCGTTTCGTCAACGCCATCGCGGCGGATATTGCGGAGGACTTCCCCAACGCGGTGCTGGAGACCCTGGCTTACCGGTACAGCATAAAGGCTCCCGCGGTCACCAAGCCCCTGCCCAACGTCTGCGTACGCCTGGCTCCCGTGTTTTCCTGTAACGTCCATGCCTACAACGATCCTGACTGCCCCATCAATGCGGAATTTGCTCAATCCGTTGCGGAATGGAGCAAGATGTGCGAGAGGCTCTACGTTTGGGATTATTCCACCAATTTCAGCTATTTTATCCCGACCTTTGAGAATCTGTACACCATCCGCGAGAACATGAGATTCTTTGCAGAGCATAACGTCAAGGGTATGTTCTCCCAGGGTAATGACCAGTCGCCCTCTGCAGAGTTCGGCGAATTGCGCGCCTATCTGTTGCTCAAGCTGATGCAGAATCCCCTGATGAGCAAGGACGAGTATTACGATCATATGGACGAATTCTTGAAGGCCTACTACGGCGAGGGCTGGCGATATATCCGCGCATACATCGATCTGACCAGCGGCCAGCCCAGCATTAACTGCCGCGGGTGTTACGACGCGCCCTTGAAAGCCGCTGACCGAGCCAGATACGTGGCTATGGAGGAAACCGTCGATCAGTGGTGGGACAAGGCCGAGGCGATGGCCGGCGACCGCGCGGAATACGTCAAACGCTCTCGTCTCCAGTGGCGGTACATCAAGCTGATGCTCGCCCCCGACGAGGAGGAGGCCAAGGCGTTCATAGCCGATATTGCCGCCGCGGGCATCCATTGGAAGGAATGGAGATACACCTCGGCAATCGGTGAGGGCTCAAATCTGTCCAAGGCTCCCGATAAGTGGATATACGATTAACGATATATAAAAGGGAATCTCTAAAAAAGAAAGGGAATAACATGAAAAGACTTTTGATTCTGAGCTTATGCGCTTCTATGCTGCTTTCCTGTTTCTTAACAGGCTGCAACAACACCGCTGATCCCGCTGAAAGCACCGGAGAGGCAACCGCTACGGAGAAAGCCACCACCCAGGAGACTGAGCCTGCGGGAACGACTTCGGAGGAGACCGAGTCCGAAACCGAGCCCGTGATCGATAACGGCCCCATGCCTGAGGCGGGTCAGGAGCGCTCCCTGTCCAACGTGGCTGTCGTGGCCGGAGACTCGGCCACCGAGGTATACGCCGCCGCAGAACTGACCAAGTATCTGGAGCTGGCCGATGTCACCATGAAAGACGACGGCTACCCCATCAAGATCAGCATTGACCCCGAAATGGGAGAGGAAAGCTATCGGATCAAGATTTTCCGAAAAAGCACGAACGGCACCACCATCGTCGGCGGCAATCGCGGCGTGATCTACGGTGTTTACCGCCTTCTGGAGGAGATGGGCTTCCGCTTCTTTACTCCCGAGCTGGAGGTCATTCCCGAGGGCCGGGTGGCTCTTATCACGGGGGTTATTGAATACGAGCCCGTTTTTGAAATGCGGCAATCAAGCTGGATCCCCAGTGCCTCTGACATAGATTGGTGCGTGAAAAACGGTCTGAACCAGGGTACGTGGCTCGACATTCCTGAGGAAAAGGGAGATGAGTGGAGTTACTATCTGTGGTGCCATTCCTTCGCGGAGATTACGGGTACTCCTTGGGAGAGCCAGCCATGTTTGACGGATCCCGCAATTCTGGAGACCGCCAAGGCCTACGTGCGGAATGTTCTGGAAACAAGACCCAAGGCACAGATCATCTCTATCTCCCAGAATGATAACTACAACTATTGTAAGTGCGAAAACTGCGCGGCTGTTGATGCCGAGGAGGGAAGTCCCTCGGGCACGCTGCTTCGCTTCGTCAACGCCATCGCCGCCGACATTGCCGAGGACTATCCCGACGTGATCGTGGATACGCTGGCCTACCAGTATACCCAGACGGCCCCCAAGATCACCAAGCCTCTGCCCAATGTCTGTGTGCGGCTGTGTTCGCTCCATTGCTGCAGCATCCATGGCTTCGACGATCCCAATTGCCGTGAGAATCAGAATTTCGCCAAGGATCTGTTGGATTGGGAAAAGATCTGTGACCGTCTTTACATTTGGGACTACACCAACTGCTTTGCCTATGCCATTCCTACCTATGAGAATTTGTTCTCCATTCGGGAAAAAATGCGCTTTTACGCCGATCATAATGTCAAGGGTATGTTTACCCAAGGTAACAGTGACTCGGTCTCGGGCGAATTCGGTGATCTGCGCGCCTATCTGCTGGCGAAGCTCATGCAGAATCCCTACATGACCGACCGAGAATACGACACCCACATGAACGAATTCCTGAAGGCCTATTACGGCGAGGGCTGGATGCACATCCGTGCCTATATCGAGCTGGTCTGCCGTGACCAGGATTCCGGTTGCCGCGCGTTTTACTTTGACCCCTTCATGGTTCACGATGCAAATTGGTATCAGAGCATGGAGGACACCTTTGACCTGCTGTGGGACAAGGCCGAGGAAAAGGCCGGAGATCGCTTGGCCTACGTTCAACGCTCCCGTCTCCAGTGGCGGTACATCAAGCTGATGTACGCCCCCAACGAGGAGGAGGCCAAGAAATTTGTCGAGGACGTGACCGCAGCCGGCATCTATTGGCGCGAGGGTGTGAAGTCACTGCCCGAGGGGGTATCTATGTCCGGCCCCATTCACCTGTGGATGGACAATCCCTTTACGTAATCCCATCAGAGAATCAAAGCGCCCCCGCAGGAAAAGCCTGCGGGGGTGCTTTGTCTATTATTTTGTGGATAAATACAAATCCCTCTTGCTTATTTTTCATAAATGTGATATAATATGGTGAAAAGCGACTAACCGAAAGGAAAAGAAATTTATGAAAAAAACAATACTGCTGACTCTTTGCGCCTCCATGCTGCTATCCTGCTTCCTGGTTGGCTGTAACAAGCCTCCGGCGGGAAGTGATGATACGACGGATCACATCACCATCGGCACGGACACGGCTGAGGACACCACAACCGATGAGGAGAATATCGGCGAGACCACCGACGGGAACCATGAAACCACGGCGGCGGAAACCGACCCGGAGGAAACCTCCCCCGAGGAAACCACCGAGGGCGAGACCCAACCGACGCCTGCCCCCGCTGAGAAGGTCTGGACCAAAAAGACCCTCATGTTTAAATCCAAGCGCGTGTCCGGCGTGACGATCCGTCATGGCGGAAACGTCTGCGAGGTATATGCGGCACAGGAGCTGCAGAAGTACCTGGAAAAGATGGGAGTTTCCGTCGCGGAGGACGGTTCGTTCCCCATTACCCTCCGCATTGACGATGCTCTGGGCGACGATGCCTACCGCATTGAAACGGGAGACGACGAAAGCGAGGGCATGACCGTAACGGGCGGCAACGGCCGAGGTGTGATCTACGGCGTGTATGCCTTCCTGGAGCAGAAGGCGGGCGTGCGCTTCTTTACCCCCGAGCTGGAGACCTGCAGTAAGAGCGGTGCCATCCAGATCGCCGCCAATATGAAGATCGAGTACACGCCGATCTTTGAGAATCGCCATACCGATTGGTTCGGCATCAAAACCAATGCGGATTGGTTTGTCAAGAACGGATTGAACTGTAGCATCTATATGGATATCAGCGAGGAGATGGGCTCTAAGTGGAGCTACGGCTCCCAGTTCGTTCATAACATCAGCGCCGTCACCAATACCGATCCCGGTGCCCAGCCCTGCCTGACCGACCCTGCGATCCTGGAGTACGCCATTCGGTATGTCCGTAACCGCTTGCAAAACGAGCCGGGGGTGAATATCATCACCGTTTCTCAGATGGATAATCAGAATTACTGCAGGTGTGAGACCTGTGCCGCAGTGGATGCCGAGGAGGGAAGCCCCGCCGGAACCCTGCTCCGCTTTGTCAATGCCATCGCTAAGGACATCGCCGAGGATTATCCCGACGTGGTGATTGATACGCTGGCGTACCTGTATACCCGGAAGGCTCCCGCCATCACCAAGCCCGAGCCCAACGTGTGCATCCGACTCTGCTCCATCGAGTGCTGCTTCGTCCATGCCTTGAACGATCCTTCCTGTCCCGAGAACGTGGCCTTTTGCCAGGATTTGGAGGATTGGAGTCAGATCTGCGACCGCATCTACGTCTGGGATTATACCACCAACTTCTGTCATTATATCCCCACCTTCACCAACCTTCAGGTGATGCGGGAGAATATGCGGTTCTTCGCGGAGCATAACGTCAAGGGCATGATGCCCCAGGGCAACAGTGCCTCCGTATCGGGCGAGTTCGGCGAGCTGCGCGCCTATCTCCTGGCCAAGCTCATGATGAATCCCCTCATGACCGAGGAGGAGTACAGCGAGCATATGAACGACTTTTTGAAGGCCTATTATGGGAAGGGCTGGGAGTACATTCGTTCCTATATTGATTTAACCACCGTCCTCTCCGAGTCGGATTGCCAGGATTGCATGAATCACCCCAGGCACTCGGTGGTGCTGGAGCTCTACCCCTTGGTGGAGGATAATCTCGACGAGTGGTGGGACAAGGCCGAGGAGCTGGCAGGCGATCGCCTGGCCTACGTCCGGAGATCCCGCCTCCAGTGGAGATACCTCCAACTCATGCTCCACCCCGATAAGGAAACAGCCCTGGAATTCATCGCGGACGTACAGGCCGCCGGTGTGACCTGGGGTGACGGTACCACCACCGAGGTGCCTCCGCGAGCCAACCTGGAGCTTGGTCCGGAATACTGGTTCGTCAGGGGCTACTGGTTGCCCGAAGCTTGACGGGATCACCGGAATTTCGGCGATGCAGACTTCCTCCAAAGAAACCGAGAGATGTGAGTCAGAAAGGTAAGACATATGAAACGTTTTTTGAGCATGCTTTTGTGCGCCGCCACATTTCTGCCTTGCTTGTTGACAGGGTGTGGCAAGCAACCCATTTCTTCCACCGATACCGCCGACGGTACAACGGACCGGGGAGACGAATCCACCCGTGAGGAAAGCACGTTCCGTGAGACCGAGGCGGAGACCGAGGCCGAAACATCCCCCGAATGGATCGAGGGTGAGCTGACCGAATATACGCTGAGCCAAATCGTCTACCAGCAGACAGCCCGAAGCCAATCGGTAGACGAGCGCCTGGTGGGTCTTTCCGTGAATACCTCCGCGGAATACCGTACGGGAGATACGGTTACGGCCGGCGTGACCATGAAGCGCGAACTGGGCGGCGAGCGGAATAAGTACTACGCCATTGTCGATTGGGGCGACGGCACCTGGAGCTATTACGGCCCCTTCATGCGGGATATGGTGTCCACCGTCAGCTTGTCCCATGCCTATAAAACAAGCGGAAGCTACGCCGTGAAGGGCGCGTTCGTCACCCTTTCCGGCGGCAGACTGTACGGTTGGACCGAAGGCCAGATCTGTAATGTCGTGGGCGAGGACGTGTACGACGAGGCCATCAGTGGTCTGAAGCCCTTTGCCTCTACCGTGTCCGCAGGCAACGTCGCCGATATGCTGGATGGGGACTCCGCAACCTTCGTCAAAACGCAAGCCGTCTCGGATATCTATGACGAGCAGTTTGCAGGGCTGTTTTTCGACGATTTCTACCGTCTGGATCGCCTGGAGATCCAATTCCCCGCAGACCAGTCCAAATTCCCCTCCAATATTGCCCTGGAGTATACGACCGACGGCGGTGCTACCTGGTACGCCCTGCCTAAGTACTACTACCTGTACGATTACAATATCGGTCGCTACGAGCCGGATATGGATTTCCCCAATCCCATGGGCGCAACCTTGGTATTTGATATGGACGGTATCGTGGCTAACGGCGTCCGCTTTACCGCCAAGCGCTTTGCGGAGGCAGGCGGTACCTTTGCCATCAGCGAAATGCGGGCCTACGGTGACAAGGAGCTTCTGTTCTACACCGATATGGGTGGTACCTACGACGCCGATCTGAACAATATGTGGACCATCTTCGGCACGGCCTACAGTGAGCCCGGAACCGAGTTCTACAGCCTGTCCAGCCGCACCCCCTTCCGTACGGGTATGGCTCTCATTCTTTCCACCGAATGGGCGGAGTGGAACGGTCTGAAATTCAACTGGACGGGCTGCACCAACGAAAAAGCCGCCTACCGGAATCAGCTCATCAATATGCGCTACGGCCCCGACGGTTGGTCGGATGCCGAGGGCTACATTTATGCTACGGCGGACGGTCCTACCCACCTGGGCCTCCAACGGCACTATACCTACAATTCCATTTTCATCATTGCCACCCGTGATTACCTGCTGCTGGGGAATCACGTAACGGTGAACCAGAACGGCGCGGAGATCCCCCTTATGGAGGCTACCAACCGTCACGGACAGTCCATGCGGGACAAGCTGGATAAGGCCATGCAGTATATGCTGGAGACTCTGGACGGGAAAACCGGTATTCTGACCATCTATGATCCCGAGAATGACGGTACCCAGACGGGTAACCCCTCCAACTATTGGGACGTCCATCGCGCCTACGGCTATAAGTCCGCCTACGAGAACGCCCTGTTCTACGCATCCCTCGTCGCCATGGCCGAGATCGAAGCCTTCTGCGGCAACACCGAGCAGGCGCAGTATTATACCGAGCTGGCGGCTAAGACCAGGAAGGCCTATAACGACCTGTTCTGGGATGAGGAAAAGGGAAGATACATCTGCTCGGAAAACGTCAAGGGTGAGCGTATCGACTTCGGCATGACCGTGGTGAACTTCTACGCCGCCGCCTATGGCCTGGCGGATGCCGATAAGGCTCAGCGCATCTACGATTGGATCGACGGTAAGCGTATCATCGAGGGCGACACCTCCCGGGGCGCGGACATTTACGGTATGTTTGTCTACGCCGCACGAACAAACACTCTGGACGTGTCCTCTACGGGGGAGCCCTACTACTGGTACGACCACAACGGCGCCCTGCCCTGTACCCCCGGCACCTTCGGTGGCTTTGGAAACCAGATGCAAAACGGCGGAACCATTTTCTATACCGCCTACTACGATATGATGGGCCGACTCCGTACCCTGGGGGCAGATAACGCTTACACCCGCTTCTCGGTCATCATGGAGGAATTCCACAAGGACTCTCTCCGCCGTAACCGCTTCTCAGAGCATGGAGAATACCGCGAGGGCGTGATTGGTGAGTTCCCCGAGAGTGGCCTTGTGCCCCTCACCTACCTCAACGGCTTCATGGGTCTGAGGGCCGGTGTGGAGGGCCTGGTCATCACGCCCGCGCTTCCTGCGGAGTACGGTGTTGCCGGCGTGCGTGAGTATCACTTCAACGACCGGGTGTATAGCATTGAGATCAGCCGCGAGATCATCGCTCCTGCCATGGAGCAGAACGGCGAGGTCTATACCGTCCGGATCCCCGCGACCGGTGGCTACATCATTACCCGCGACAATCAGCTGACCGCGCTGAGCGAATGATCCTTGGAGACAGCTTCAAGATTGGGCGGAGGTCCGCTTGCTGCAACCGAATTTCAAAGAATATTTGTGCCGCCGTTGTGCGGCAGAATGGAGACTATGATGAAACGATTCCTGACCCTGGCCCTCAGCGCAGCCATGCTGTTATCCTGCTTCCTGGTGGGCTGTAATAAGCCCGATCAACCTGCGGATACCACTGCCACCCAAGGGGATACGACAGAAGCCGCTACCCGCGGGGAAACCTCCGATTTCCTTGAGGAGTCGGCTACTGAGCCGGAGACCTCGGATGAGACCTCCTCCGACACGGATGAGGAGACCGAAGGGGAGAAAATTCCTCTGCCCGAGGTAGAGACCGGCATCACCCGCGCCATCACCTCGGTGACCATTCTGTCGGGGGACACCCCCTCGGAGGCTTACGCAGCCGCCGAGATGAAAAAATACCTGGAAAAGAAGGGCGTCACCGTGAAGGACGATGCCTACACCGTCTCGATTCGCCTGGACCCTGCCATGGATGATGACGATTACCTCCTTGTCGTGCAGAGAAAGAACAAGGAGGGTACGACCATTACGGGCGGAAAGCGGGGCGTGATCTACGGTGTCTACCGCTTCTTGGAGGACCAGGCCGGCATCCGCTTCTTTACTCCCGAGCTGGAGATCATTCCCGAGGGCGGCATGAGCATTACCACGGGCGCGTGGGTGTACGACGCAGTTTTGAGCCTGCGCCAGAACGACTGGTACAGTGTCCGTTTCACCCCCGATTGGATGGTCAAAAACGGCATCAACATCTGCGATTGGTATGGTCCCTTTAGCGAGGAAATGGGTGGTAGCGTGGTGTACGGCGGATTCGTGCATACCTTGGGAGATCTGACGGGAACGCCCAATGATTCTCAGCCCTGTCTGACCGATCCCGCAAACCTGGAAAAGACCATCGCCAACGTCCGTAAGATCCTCTCGGAGCGCCCCAACGTGAATATCGTATCGGTGTCTCAGAACGATAACTGGAATTACTGTAAGTGCGAACGCTGTGCGGCCATCGATGCCGAGGAGGGAAGCAATATGGGTAGCCTGCTCCGCTTCGTCAACGCCGTGGCGGATGCCATCGCAGAGGACTATCCCGACGTGCTGATCGATACGTTGGCCTATCAGTGGTCCCGTACTCCTACCAAGATCACCAAGCCCCGCCCCAATGTCTGCATTCGCCTCTGCTCCATTGTCTGTGATTTTACACACGCGCTGACCGACGAGGACTGCGGTATGAACGTCTCTTTCTGCAACGACCTGGTGGGCTGGAGTGAGATCTGCAATAAGATCTACATTTGGGACTACACCAACAATTTCCGCTATAACATTCCCACCTACGCCAACCTCCACGTCCTGCGAGAGAATATGCGTTTCTATGCCGAGCATAACGTGAAGGGTATATTCCCCCAGGGTAACTGCGGCGCTCCCTCGGGTGAGTTCGGTGAGCTGAGAGCGTACCTGCTGGCCAAGCTGCTCGTGAATCCCATGATGAGTGAAAAGGAATACTACGCCCACATGGATGAGTTTCTGGCCGCCTACTACGGCGAGGGCTGGGAGTATATCCGCGCCTATATTAATATGACTTCGGTTAAGGCGGACACGGGCTGTCAGAGCGTGTACGGCCATCCCTTTGAGGCCATTCCCGAGGACTACTATCGGATGATGGAGAATGCCTTTGAGGAATGGTGGTCCAAGGCAGAGGAGCTGGCGGGCGATCGCGTAGAGTTCGTCAAGCGCTCCCGTCTCCAGTGGCGCTACATCAAGCTCATGCTCCATCCCGACGAGGAGGAGGCTCGTAAGCTGATTGCAGACGTAAAGGCCGCCGGAATCAGTTGGACAGAAACGGGCTCCACGGATATTCCTTCGGATGCCGATTTGTCCAAGGGCCCCGACGAGTGGTTTACCTTCGATTGGTGGCTGTAAGAGCATCATAGGAAGGAGAATACGATGATGAAACGTTTTTTAATCTTGACTCTCTGTACGGTCATGCTCCTGTCCTGCTTCTTGGTAAGCTGTAACAAGACCCCTGCCGAAACGACGGATACTTCAAGCGGCGTAACCACCGCCGCTACTACCTTGGAGGAGGCAACCACCGGTGCCGATGAGGTCACCACCGAGGAAGCCGCCACCGAGGAGGTTGCCACCGAGGAGGTTACCACCGAGGAGACCACCGAAGGGGGAACCGAGTCCGTCCCCACCCCCACTCCTGCGGTGAAGGCATTCCCTAAGAAAATATTCGTCTACAACAATAAGCCCGTAGAAAGCGTTTCCATTACCTGCGGCGGAGACGCGAGTGAGCAGTATGCCGCCGCCGAGCTGCAGAAGTACCTGGAGAAGCTGAGTATTTCGG
Organism: Oscillospiraceae bacterium; assembly: GCA_015064695.1. GTDB lineage: Bacteria > Bacillota > Clostridia > Oscillospirales > CAG-272 > CAMEON01. The sequence goes on from SVRS01000001.1 coordinate 82,498, forward strand.
TCAAGGAGGAGGGCCAATTCCCCATCACCCTGCTGGTCGATAAGACTCTGGGGGAGGATAGCTACCGCATCGAGATCGGACAAACGGCCGATGAGGGCATTACCATTACGGCCGGTAATGGCCGCGGCGTAATCTACGGTGTCTATGGCTTTTTGGAGAAGTATGCAGGCGTGCGCTTCTTCACCGCAGATCTGGAGGTCTGCGTGAATGCCAAGGATACGCGCATTCTGCTGAATCCCGGCACAAGCTACGAGTTTTCCCCTGAGTTTGAATACCGTTGCACCATATGGTACGGCGGTACCCCCGAGTTTTCGGTGAAGAGCGGCATCAACCATTCTGACGGCCAGTTGACGGCTGAGCTGGGCGGCGGCTGGCGGTACGGTGCCTTTGTCCATACCCTCAGCTGGATGACCGGAACTCCCGGCGGCGAGGCCCCCACGGCCTGTCTGACCGATCCCGCAAACCTCCAAAAGGTGATTCAGAGCGTGCGGAATATTCTGGCGAATAACCCCGACGTCAAGATCATATCGGTATCTCAGAACGATACCTCGGGCCACTGTATGTGCGCGAACTGTAAGGCTATCGACGATGCAGAGGGAAGCCCGGCAGGGTCGCTTCTTCGCTTCGTCAACGCCGTTGCAGAGAATATTGAGCAGGATTATCCCAACGTGATGATCGATACCCTGGCCTATCGGTATACCCGCAAGGCTCCCTCCATCACCAAGCCCAGGGATAACGTGTGCATCCGTCTTTGCTCCTTGGAATGCTGCTACACTCACCCGCTGTCGGATCCCGAATGCCCGCAAAATGCCGCCTTTGCCAGAGATCTGATCGAATGGGGAAAGATCTGCGACCGTATCTACATTTGGGACTACACCACCAATTTCGATTACTACGTCAGTACCTTCGAAAACCTCAATGTCCTGCGGCAGAACATGCGTTTCTTTGCCGAGCATAACGTGAAGGGCGTGTTTGCGCAAGGCAACGGCGAGTCTCTCTCGGGTGAATTCGGTGAGCTTCGCCGCTACCTGCTGGGTAAGCTGCTGATGGATCCCTATATGAGCGAGCGGGAATATAATACCCATATGGATCAGTTCCTGGCCGCCTACTATGGCGAGGGCTGGGAGTATATCCGCTCCTACATCAATAATACCAGCGGTCTGATGGGCAAGAGCTGTCGCGGCATATACGATCATCCTCGCTCTTCCTGGTACGGTGTCATGGCGGAGGAGTTCGATTCCTGGTGGGATCAGGCCGAGGCATTGGCCGGTGACCGTCTGGAATACGTAAAGCGCTCTCGCTTCCAATGGCGGTACACCAAGCTCTTTAATCATCCCAACGAAGAGGCTGCCAGGGCGCTGGCGGCAGACGTACAGGCTGCCGGTGTTCTTTGGGCCGAGGGGCGAAGCGGCTTCCCCTATACCACAGCAGAGGGGAATCTGGCCGCGACTCCCGAAAATTGGAACTATACCGACGGAAGCGGATCCACCTCGTAGCCTCGCCCGACCATTCGGTTTGCCTCGAGCCCCGATGCTCGCGGAGCGGAAAAAGGATGCCCTTTAGGGTATCGATAAAAAGTAAAGAGCCTCAAGCGCCTATGGCGCCTGAGGCTCTTTTTTGGAGATTAGTGCATGAAGCGAGGAAGAACACTGCGGCTCTGACCGCCGTTGTCGGTTCCGGTGGGAGGATCACCGGCATCACCGTTGGGGTCAACCGTACCTGCATCGGGCTGTAAGGGTTTGTCAGAATCAGAGCCGGAGCCGTTGTTACCCGAGGAAGGTGTGGTGGTTGTCTGCGTATTTCCAGCCGTCGTGTCGCCGGGGTTCTTGTGATCGTTCCGTGTGCAGGCAACCGAACCCAGTAAAACGGTAGACAGAACCAGCGCGGAAATCCCAAACGCCGCCGTCCGTTTCATGAATTGGTTTGCTTTCATCGTATGACCATACCTTTCGATATTTCGCACAAAGCGCCCCCGCACAAGGCGGGCGGGCTTGCGCCCACAGGAGAGTCACAGACCTGCGGATGGATTACAGCAGGCCGTAACCTGTTGTAAGTACCGTAGATTTCGCCTCAACAAGCACAGCGGGTTGCGGCTTTCTCTGTGGCTCTGTGGATAGTATGGACAGACAAAACGGCGGGTATAAGAGGAAAAAAATGTTAATCGTGTTAAAGGTTTTGGGGATTTTCAAGGACCTTTTTCAAAAGGTCCTTGAACCGCCGGAGGCTCGCTCCCTGTCTGCTCCCCATCCGCTCCCAATCACTCTCCCAAATACTCGGGAGCCTCTGCCCCGCCGCAGACGGCGTTGAGCTGGGGAACCAGGAAGCGATACCGCTGACGCTCCAGCTCGGTGGAGTGGTTCAGGGTGACGTAAGCGCCGGCCGAGAAACCGTCGGTGGTGTCGGCGCGGGTGATCTTGTAGGTCACAATGTCGGTATTGGCGAAGTTGAGGTTCGTATCGTCATACTGCCCACTAACTACGTTTTGGGCGATCAGCTCATAGTCGGGAGAGCCGTCCACGGCACGCCAGATGTTGACGGGTTCGGCAAAATCCCAGGTCAGATGCAGATTGCGGTTGGCCTTGAGCGCCGTGGGAACAGGCTTCTTTTCCCAGGCAGGAATGGCGGTGATGGAGTAGACCCCGCCCGCCACGGTGGCAAATTCGATCTTGTCCTCGTCAATGACCGTGAAATCGAAGTCCATAACCGCCTTGGAGATCCCCTTGTAGCTCAGACGGCAGAGGTTGCCCGCCTTGGAGCGGACCGTGATGGTATTCGCACAGCCATTGGTCCACGCTACGTCTACCTCAAAGCCGCCTCTTGCGCAAAGCCCCGTGTAAGCTCCCTCCGTCCAGTCGTCGGGAATGCAGGCCAGAGGAGCAATGTAGGACTCGTGGCTCTGGAGCAGCATCTCGGCCACACCCGAGGTGCCGCCGAAGTTGCCGTCGATCTGGAAGGGCGGATGGGTGTCCCACAGATTGGGCAGAGTCCGCTGACCCAGGAGGTTGCCGTAGAGCTTGTAGGCGCGGTTGCCGTCTCCCGTTCTTGCCCAGGCGTTGAGGCGGTGAGCCAGTGCCCATCCGGTGGACTCGTCGGAGCGGAAGTTCAGGGTGACCTTGGCGGCATCCAGCCAAGCGGGGGTCTCACGGCCGATGAGGGTACCGGGGTACAGGCCCACCAGCTGGGAGATGTGACGGTGGCGGAACTCGCCTACCTCACCGTAGAAATTCTCCTCGCGGTATTCCTTAATTTGGCCGCTCCAGCCCACCTGAACGGGGTCGTAGCGGTCGATCTGCTCGCGGAGCAGGCGGATGACGGGGAGATCCTTTTCGGGGAGATTTTCCTCACCGATCAGCTCCACGCAACGGAGCAGGTCGTGGCCGTTCTCGTAGATCATCTGCTGGTCGAAGGCACAGCCTACGGTTTGGTAATATTGAACGGGATTGGACCAGTTGTTGCATATGATCTGTTCGGGGGAGGCCGAGAAGACCGAGAGGTAGAGCCCGTCGTAGTTTCGTACCACCTTGCAAAGATGCTTGGCCATGGATAGCAGTGCCGGGTACGCCGTGTTCAGAAGCACCTCGCGGTCTGCGGTGAAGGCGTAGGCCTCCCAGAAGAGCTTGGAGGTCAGACCGCCCGTTCCGGGACCCGAGTGTCCGCCGGGACAGCTGACCGTGTAGGCGTAGCTACCCGTGCCGATGGTCCAACCGCAACCGCCGGGCTCGTCGGTGTAGTTTTCGGGGACGGTCTCCTTGATGTACCGGCGAGCATACACCTCGGCGGCGGGGCGGAAGGCCTCGTTGAAGTCCTTATAGGCCGTAAAGGTCTCAGCTACGTTGGTGATGAAGGCGGGCCAGTAGTTCATCTGGACGTTGATGTTGTGCCAGTAGCCCGAGCCCCAAGGGGAGCGATCATGACAGTTCCACACGCCCTGGAGGGTGGCGGGAAGGCAACCGGGGCGGGAGCAGGCGATGAGCAGATAACGACCGAACTGGAAGTACAGAGCTTCCAGGTAGCGGCTTCTCTCTCCCTTGGCGTAAGCGGCCAGAAGCTCGTCGGTCATGGCCTCGGGGACCTCGGTCTCACCGAAGTGGGCGGTGACGCGGCCGAACAGATGGGTGTGGTCGGCGATGTGGCGGGCCTTCAGCTCGTCGTAGTCGGAGGTGCAGGCCTTGTCGGCAATGGAATTGACCAGCTCGGCAGGATCGAAATCCCGTAGCTTCTTCTGACGGTCCTCCTCCAGGAAGACCTCGGGACGAAGCTCGTAGTTGGTTGCCCCGCAGAAGATGAAATAGGTATTCGTGGCATCCTTGACCTGCAGCTTTCCGCTCTCGGCGGTGACGGTACCGTCCGAGAAGACCCGTAGCTGTCCGCCGAAGCGGACATGGAAATAGCACATGATGCCGCTCATAGTGATGGTGTTCCCGAAGGCGGTCACGGTGCCCCGCTTCTGACGAGGTTCCTCCTCGGTTAAGTAGGGAATCTGCAGCTCCACCGTGAGGGAAAGAGGCTTGGTGGACGTGATACGGCCCACCACGGCGCGGTCGGGGTAGGTGGCGAAGTATTCTCTCTCTACGCGGACACCGTTCACGTCGTAGCCGACGTAAGCAAGCGCGCGGCCGATGTCCAGCCCGCGCTCATAGTTGGTTGCTTCCTCAAGTGTGTGGGGGAAGCGGACGAAAATATCGGCAAAGCTGTTGAGTCCGCCGGTGTCCCAGTCGTTTTCGGCGGAGTTCTCGGTGATCTGGATGCGCTCGTAATTCACACCGCCGAAGACGTTACCGCCCAGGTAGGAGTTACCGATGGGCATGGAGTATTTTTCCCAGCCCTCAGCGGAATCGGGGGCAGGGGTGCCGTATCTGAGCTTGTATTCCATAATGGCTCCGTTCTGCCGCATGGTATATTGTCTGCTCCAAGTAGAAAGACGATGCGGCTTTTTTTGTCGTTCCGGGCGCCGTGGGGCAAATTGCCCGATTCCATCCCGCTTGGATGGCGGCGCGTTGTCGAACATTCACATTATACCATACGGCGGCATGAAAATCGACCGAAAAATGTAAATATTTTTACAAATTGCGGAATTGCCGTAAAATCCGATGCGCCCTTGACAGGCAGACCGTTTTGTGGTATAATAAGCCCATCAAGCCCAAAGGAGGACATTATGAAAGCAGAAGCCATTATTTTCGATAAGGATGGAACTTTGATCGACTTCGATGCATTTTGGGTCTCGGTCTCGGTCAAGGCTATTGAGGACGTATTGCATCAGACAGGGCTGCAGGAGGTCCCCGTTACGGCCATTCTGGAGGCCTTTGGTGTCCACGACGGTGTGACCGACATCAACGGTGTTCTGTGTAAGGGAACCTACGAGGAAATGGGCCACATCGTCCACGGGATCCTGGCGGCCCACGGATGTACTCTCACCCGCGACGAGGTGGTGAAAATTGTCCTGGATGCCTATAACCGTAACGCCGATGCGGGCGATGTCAAGCCCACCTGCCCCGAGCTGGCCGAGGTGCTGACCGGCTTGAAGGCACGGGGAATTAAGCTGGCCGTGGTGACCACGGATAATATGGCCATTACCCGCAAGTGCCTGGATAAGCTGGGGATCACCCACCTGTTCGAGCATATCTATACCGACGACGGTGATGCTCCCACTAAGCCCGACCCCGCCTGCGCGTACGATTTCTGCCGCCGCGTCGGGGTAGAGAAGGAGCGCGTGGTGATGGTGGGTGACACCATGACCGATATGCGGTTTGCCAAGAACGCCGGCATCTTCTCGGTGGGGCTGGCGCGCAACGAGCAGAATCACGCCGTCCTGGCCCCCGTTGCCGGAGCGGTCATCTCGGCCATGACCCAACTGACCGCCGTGCTGGAGCAGAGCTGAGCCATGATCCGTGGAATTTTAGCCGGCATGACCTGGGCTGTCGAGACCGTCGTCCTGGGCATTGCCCTGGGGATGTCTCCCTTTCTTGCTACCGAGCAGGCCATCCTGCTGGCACCCTTCGTGTCAACCTTCCTGCATGATGCCTGTTCGGCCTTGTTCATGTTCATCTATAACGCCGTTCGCGGCAACCTGAAAGGCCTTTTCGGAGCGTGCAGGACCCGCGACTTCAAGTGGCTGGTCCTGGCCTCGGCCATCGGCGGGCCCATCGGTATGACGGGCTACGTCTTGGCGGTCAACTACTTGGGGGCCTCGGTGGGCGCGGTGGCCAGCGCGGTCTACCCCGCTATCGGTACGGTCCTGGCCTACGTCTTTTTGAAGGAAAAAGTCAAGTGGTATCAGTGGATATTCTTGGCCATGACCCTGCTGGGCGTGTTTGGGCTCAGCTATTCTCCCGACCTGAACGTGAAGAACTTCTGGCTGGGACTTCTGGGGGCGTTCATGTGCGCCTTCGGCTGGGGCATTGAGGCGGTCATCCTGGCCAAGTGCCTCAAGGATGATTCCGTCAAGACCGAGTACGCCCTCAACATCCGCCAAACCGTCTCGGCTCTGATCTACGGCGTGGTCATCCTGCCCATCCTGGGCGGTTGGGACCTGACGATCAGCCTGTTCACCGAGGGGACGGGTATGCTCATCCCCACCGTTGCCATCGCCGCCCTGGCCGCAACGGTGTCCTACCTGTTCTACTACTCCGCCATCGGCCGCCTGGGAGCCTCCAAGGCCATGGCATTGAACATCACCTACACCGCCTGGGCCATCCTGTTCACGGTCATCATCCTGCGGGATCTCAGCGTGCTGAAGCCCTTTACCCTCCTCTGCGCGGGGGTGATCGTGGTGTGCGGGATCTTCGCGGCGACCGATCTGAAGGTGCTGTTTGCCAAGCGCTCCAAGCATAAGGAGTGAAATAGGAAAACAAAAAGAGGATCACACACCGCTGTATTCGTAGCGAAGAAAGCAATTTCATCATGCAAGGCGGGGGCTTTCTCCCGCCGTATACAAAAGCCCCGACAGATTTCAAAGTCTGTCGGGGTTATCATTTTACGATTCATCATTCATTGTGGAAATAAAAGTCTCTAAATTGATGCTATGATGATATTTGATCGAGGCTTTTTTATCTTTTTCAAGCATAGTAGAGGTAAGGTCAATGTCATTGATCGCTGCTATTGCAACGATATAGTGAATCATGTCCGCAAGCTCAGTTCCAAGCTCCGTTTGTAAATCAACATCCATCGCCTGTTTGCTTCCCGACCTCATGTTGATCACTTCGGCTACCTCTCCCATTTCTTCGACCAACTTCAGGAAAAGCCCTTGTTCATTTGCCCATCCCCCGTATCGATCCAGCAAATATTTTTCTAATACGTCAATCGTAATGTCCATTTTCTTTCTCCTTTAGCGTTTCGCGATATTTGAGTCGTTCGGGAGGCTGGTCCCTACATTTTCAATAGGGTTCCCGGCCGCCGGAGGCTCGCTCCCCCGTTCTCTCAAGTAAACTGCGCATTATACAGCGACGCATAGAACCCGCCCGCCGCTAAAAGCTGGTCGTGGGTGCCCGCCTCGGTCACCAGACCGTCCCGCACCACCAGAATGCGGTCGGCGTTCTTAATGGTGGAGAGACGGTGAGCGATGACGAAGCAGGTGCGCCCCTTCATCAGCTCGTAGAGCGCATCCTGGATCAGCTTTTCGGTGCGGGAGTCCACGTTGGAGGTGGCCTCGTCCAGAATCAGAATGGGGGCGTCCGACAGCATGGCGCGGGCGATGGTCAGAAGCTGCTTCTGCCCCTTGGAAATGTTCACACCGTCGTCGGACAGAACGGTCATGTAGCCCTCGGGCAGGGACTCAATAAAGTGATGAATGTGGGCGGCCTTGGCGGCTCTCACCACGTCCTCCATGGTGGCCCCCTCGGTGCCGTAGACAATGTTGTCGTAGACCGTCCCGCAGAACAGCCAGGTGTCCTGAAGCACCATGGTGTAGGCTCTCCGCAAGCTGTCACGAGTCAGATCGGTGATCTCGTGGCCGTCCACCGTGACGGTGCCGCCCTGCTTGTCGTAGAACCGCATGAGCAGATTGATGACCGTGGTCTTGCCCGCGCCCGTGGGTCCCACGATGGCGATCAGCTCGCCCTTGTCCGCATGGAGATTCAAACCGTGGAGAATTTCCTTCTCGGGAATATAGCCGAAATGGACGTCATCCATGTCTACAATGCCTTGGGTGTTCGTCAGTGTCTCGGCGTTGAGCTTGTCCGCAGGCTCGGCAGGCTCGTCCAAGAGGTTGAAGATGCGCTCCGCCGCCGATGCCGCCGACTGAAACTCACTCAAGATGTTGGCAAACTCGTTGATGGGCCCGGAGAACTTGCGGGAATACTGCACGAAGGAGGATACGTCACCCAGATTGATCACCAGCAAGGGGTGGAGCCCCGTAACGGTCAGCGTCATAAGGTAGAAAACACCGCCCAGCACGGTAATGAGGGTCAGGGAGAGGTTGTTGACAAAGTTGACGGTGGGGCCGATCACCGAGCCCTGGTAGTCGGCGCGGTAGTAGGCCTCGCAGGCCTCGGTGTTGTGGACGTCAAAGCGGGTGACGATCTCAGCCTCACTGTTGTAGGCCTTAATGGTGCGGTGGCCCGACAGCATCTCCTCGGCGTAGCCGTTCAGCTCGCCCAGCATGGCCGAGCGCTTGCGGAACAGGGGACGGATCTTCTTGGTCTTGTACCGTGTGAACAGAATGGACACGGGGACCGTGATCACGAAAACGCAGAGCAGCAGAGGGGAGATGATCAGCATCATGACCAGAGATCCCACCACCGTGATCACGCTGGCGCAGATCTGAAGCAGATCGTTGGACAGAGAGGCGTTGACCGTGTCGATGTCGTAGGAAATGTGGGAGACGATCTCACCCGTCTGATGGGTGTCGAAGTAGCTGACGGGAAGCTCGGTCAGATGGGCAAAGACCTCGCGGCGCATGGTGTAGGAAATGCGCTGGCTGATCCAGGCCATGAGAATGGCCAACCCGTAAGACATGACGGCGGATATGGCGTAGAAAACAATGAGCATGAGACAGTAGGTCTTGACGGTGTCAAAATCCACTGCCCCCACGGCGGAGGCAATGCTCCCCGTTACGGCACCGCCCTTGGCCGTTCCAAAGGGGTCAATGGCATTGATGACCTTGCCCGACAGAGCAGGTCCTGCCAAAGCCAGCAGATTGGAGATCAGCATCATGCAGAAGGCGGCCAGCATGGCCCACTTATAGCGGAGCATATAGCGAAGGACGCGGCCGAATACCCGGACGCGGCGGGCTTTGTCCATTTTTTGATTCTGAGCGGCTCGGGGATCGTTAATGGAACGCCCCATGCCTCGGCTTTGATTATTCAAGGATAGCACCTCCCATCTGGGATTCTGCGATCTCGCGGTAGACCGGGCAGGTCTCGCTGAGGTGGTCGTGGGTGCCGTGGCCAATGATAGCCCCCTGATCCATGACCAGGATGAGATCGGCGTGCTTGATGGAGCTGACACGCTGGGCAACGATTACCGTGGTAGCGCGGTTGATAACCTCATCCTCCCGCAATGCGCTTCGCAGGGCCGCATCGGTTTTGTAGTCCAGCGCCGAGGACGCATCGTCCAGCACCAGAATATCGGGGGAGCCCGCCAGGGCGCGGGCAATGAGCAGACGTTGCTTTTGTCCGCCGCTGAGATTGGTACCCTTGACGGTCAGCTTGTGGTCGTAGCCGTCGGCCAGCTTGGATATGAATTCGTGGGCCTGGGCCATGGTGGCGGCGTGAACCACCTGCTCGTGGGAAATATCCCGCCCAAAGCGAATATTGTCCTCAATGGTGCCCGCATAGAGGAAATCGTTTTGCATAGCGATGCCGAAGCGGGAACGTAACTCGGCGGGGGTCATGGTGCGGATATCCTTGCCCCCGATGCGGATGGTACCGCTATCTTTGGGGATTTGGTAGAAGCGCATGAGCAGGGAGAGCAGGGTAGTCTTTCCGCTGCCCGTTGCGCCGATGATGCCCAGAGTGCCGCCGCGGGGCAGGTTAAAGGAAATATTGTGGGCGTTGTCTGTTTTGCCGCGGTAGGAGAAGGTGACGTTTTCAAAGGAAATATAGCGGTCTGCGCTTTCGGGAAGCGCCATGGCTCCCTCGGAGGCAGACTCGCACGCATCCTGCCCCTTGGCATCCAGTACCTCACAGATGCGGTTCATGGAGGCAGTACCCTTGGTGAACATCATGAAGATACGGGTGATGGACAAAAGAGCGTTGGAGAGGATTGTGAAATATTGGATGAAGGAAATGATGGTGCCGGGCTGGCACAGACCGCTGTTGACGCGGATAGCGCCCACGAACATCACCGCTACCAAGCCAACGTTCAGAAACAGATTGATCAGCGGATTGGAGATGGACATGTTGGCTGAGGCCTTCATGCCGTCGTGTACCAACTGCTCGTTGACCGCCTCGTACCGACCCTGCTCGTATTCCTTGCGGGAAAGGGCCTTGATGACGCGGATGCCCTGAGCATCCTCGCGAACCACCCGAACCATGGCATCCCCCGATTGCTGGGATCTTCGGTACAGCGGAACACCCCGCTTGGAAACGATATACACCGTCAGCACGATGAGGGGCATCACCGAGAACATCACCAGGGTCAGAACGGAGTCCAGGGCCAGGGTAATGAGCAATCCGCCGGCCAGCAGAATGGGGGCGCGCACACCTAACCTCTGCATCATGCCCACCATGTGATGAACGTTATAGGTGTCGGAGGTCAAACGGGATTCCAGAGAAGGGACCGTAAAGGCATCCGCTTGGGCGCAGGACAAGCGCATGGTGCTGTCAAAGAGATCGTGACGAATGGCGGTGGCCACATCCTTGGCTACGTGAGCCGCCATGCGGTTGGCCACGATGTTGAAGACAAGCGCCGCCACGGCGCAGACCGCCATCAAGCCGCCCCACAGAAGAATGGCGCTCAAGCCCCCGCGAGTATCTCCCGATGAGGCATAGGTGACAATGATCTCGTCGAGAATCATACCCAATATATAAGGGAGCGCCAGCTCCACCAGCGTACCCGCCACCTTGATGGCGAGTCCTACCGACATCCGCCCGAAAAAGGGGTGCAGGTAGGCGAACAGACGTTTCAAATTCTATTCAACTCCTTCCAAAACCAAATGCATACAATCGAATCGGCTCTATTATAACACAAAATACCCCGTTTCGCAAGCATTCTGCCCAAAAAACAGAAAACTTTCTGCGAAACGGGTTTTAGAGCTGTACGGTCATTCCTTCCTGCGGAGACGGGCGATGAAGAACCCATCGGTGCGGTTGACGTCGGGCAGAAGGGTGGCCATGCCGCCCTCCGAGACGATATCGGTGACTTCTCCGCCCTTGGCGGGGAAGGTAAAATCCAAGGGCTCAAACTCGGGGTGAGCTGCCAGAAACGCCGTGACCACTTCTTGATTTTCGGCAGTCAGAATGGTGCAGGTTGAGTAGACCAGCACGCCTCCCGGTTTGAGGTAACCCGCCGAGGCCTCCAGGATCGCGGCCTGAATGGCGGGGAGACGGGTCGATTCTGTCAGGTCCTTGTGACGGATCTCAGGCTTCTTGGCAATGACACCCAAGCCCGAGCAGGGAACGTCGCAAAGCACGCGGTCGCATTTTCCAAGCAAATCGGGATCGGGACACCGTGCATCCCGCTCCTCAGCGGTTACAATGGACAGCCCTAACCGCTCCGCCCCGCCCGTGATGAGGGATAGCTTGCTCTTGTGGAGATCAAAGGCGTGAACCTCGCCCTTGTTTTCCATGGACAGAGCAATGCCAAAGGATTTGGAGCCGGGGCAGGCGCAGGTGTCGGCCACGATATCCCCGGGGCGGGCATCCAAGGCCGCCACACAGAGCTGAGACGCCTCGTCCTGAATGAAAAAGCTTCCCTCAGCAAAGGCCTTCGTGGCCGTCAAGGCACCCTCGGGCACCCGAAGTGCGTGGGGCGCGTACAAAGCGGGAAGAACCTCCATCCCTTCGGCGGTGAAGGCGGTGGCCAAGGCCTCATCCGTGGTGGTTAGGGTATTGCCTCGCACCGTGATGGGAGGCTTTTCCCCAAAGGCAGTCAGCACCGACAGAGCGCGGTCATAGCCCAGCGCACCGGCAAAGGTTTCACACAGCGACACAGGTGCGCCGCAGGAAACCGCCATGGCCTCCATGGGATTGGTCAGCTCCGGGAAGCGAGCCATCCAGTCATCAGGCGTGGTCAGCTTGTTTTCCCGAGGCGCACGGCTCCCGTCGGGCAAGCGGGGAAGGGATGCCTCAAACCGCAGATAAGCGCGCAGAACGGCGTTGACAAATCCCGATACCTTCCGTGGCACCAGGGATACCGTTTCATCCAAGGCCGCATGGTCGGGTACGCGATCCAAATATATGAGCTGATAAAGTCCCATGCAAAGGGCCAACCGTACCGTTGCATCCAGCTCACCCAGCGGACGGGAGGCAAGTCTTCCCAGTAGGTATTCCAGGGTGGTCTTGCGCTCGATCACACCGTAAACCAACGCGGTGTATAAATGCCGATCCGGCTCGCTTAGGGGAGTGCGCTTCAGCGCAGTATCCACGGCAATGTTTCCGTACTGTCCTCGCTCGACGGCAAGGAGAGTGTTCAGCGCCAGCATGCGGGGAGAGTTTTGAGGCGTAGGCATAAAATGTGCGTCCTCCTGTTTTTAAGTAAAGCTCAGCGGGGAAAACCTCGTAAAAGAAGTTTTCCCCGCAGGTGTAAAGAAGAAAATTATTCGACGGAAATAACGAAATCGTACAAGGGCTGTCCGCCGTAGAGCAAGCTGCACTCAGCCTCGGGCACCACGGCCTTCAGCTTCTCAAAGATGATGTTGGCGTTCTCCTCGGTGATATCGGCACCGTAGAGGACGGTGACGAAGGAAGCATCGGGGAAATTGCGGAGCATTTCCAGGACGATGATCTCGTAATCGGTGCCGGTGTAGCCGATCTTGCGGTCGCAAAGACCCATGTACTCACCGGCCTTAATGGACAGACCGTCGATGGTGGCATCCTTAACGGCGCGGGTGACCGACAACGTATGCACGTAACCAAAGGTTTCGGTCATGGCGGTGGCATTGTCGTCGGCAGAGGAGGTCTCGTCAAAGGCCAGCATAGCCGACATACCCTCGGGTACACTGCGGGTCTCCAATACGATGACACGCTGTGCGGGAGCCAGACCCTCGGCCACCTCGGCATCAATGATGGCGGCGGCCTGCTTGGCAACCATGATGATGTTCTTGTTGTTGGGAAGCACGAATACCTCGCGGCCGCGGGTCTTGCGAATGGCATCCAGCAGATTGTCGGTGGAGGGATTCATGGTCTGTCCGCCCGTAACGATCTCATGAACGCCCAGCTCACGGAAAATGTTGGCGGTACCGTCACCCAAGCAAACGGCGACGAAGCCAAAGTCCTTGTCGGGGGTGAGATCCACAGGCTTTGCCTCCTCGGCTGCCTTTTCGCCGGCGGCGGTCAGCGCAGAGTGCTGCTTCTTCATGTTCTCGATCTTGACGGTCTCCAAATTACCGTACTTAATGGCCTCGGACAAAACGCGGCCGGGATCGTTGGTGTGGATGTGGAGCTTGATGATCTCCTCGTCGTCTACGAATACCATACTGTCACCCCAAGGAGAAATGGTTGCCTTGAAGGCCTCGGCGGTACCCTCGCCGCGAAGCTCGTCGTATTTGCCCACGATGCACTCGGTGCAGTAAGCAAAGGTAATGGAATCGGTGTCGAATTCGCCGAAGTCCGCGCCCTCACGGGTTTCCTCCTCGTCGGAGCCCTCCACGGCGGCTACGTCGTGACCTCTCAGAGAGGCCAGCATACCCTTCAGCATGGTGACAAAGCCCTGGCCGCCGGCGTCAACCACGTTGGCCTGCTTCAGGACGGGAAGCATTTCGGGAGTCTGTCCCAGAACCTCCTCAGCACCCTCCAGAAGGCGCTCGAAGAACGCCTCGGGATTACCGCGGAACTGCTCACTCTCGGCCTCTGCGATCTCAGCGGTGCCGCGCATAACGGTCAGAATGGTGCCCTCTGCGGGCTTGCTGACGGCGCGGTACGCCTCGTTGGTGCCGCTGCGAATAGCCTTTGCGATGTCGTCGGAATCTGCATTCTCCAGACCCTCAAAGGACTTTGCCATGCCTCTGAAGAACAGGGACAGGATTGCGCCCGAGTTGCCGCGGGCAGCGCGGAGCAGACGGTTGGCCACACGGCCGGCCGCCTCAGCCAAAGTGCCGGGTTCAACCTGAATCTCGCGAGCGGGCTTCATGGTCAGAGACATATTGATGCCCGTGTCGCCGTCAGGTACGGGGAAAACGTTCAGGTTGTTGATTTCGGTCTTTTCGGTGTCCAACGAATTAGCCGCGGAAGCGACCATTTTTTGAAATTTTTCGCCGTCGATGACATTGTTAGACATAATTCAAACCAAGCCTTTCATTTGTATTTCACGTTTTATGGAGACAGAGATTGTGTGAAATGGGAGCGATGCGGCGGTTTCACACCTGCTTCGCACCCATAGGTATAAGCATCTATTATAATTATACCCGAAATATGTTGATTTGTCAAGAGATTTTCCTTTTTTTTGCCTCGATTAGCCGAAAAAAGCGAAAAATTTATCAGAAAAGCCTGCCGTTTTCCCATGGAAAGCACGTGATAGGAAACGAAACGAGGTGATCGAAAAAACTCGGATTACCCGGAATAATTTTTTTGAAAAAAGGCTTGCTTTTTTAAAAGATTTGTGATATAATAAAAAGGTATTCATTTCATACACACATCTACCCGTGGCACAGCTGGATAGCGCGTCAGACTCCGACTCTGAAGGTCGAAGGTTCGAATCCTTTCGGGTAGGCCACACCTCACTAATTTGAACCTTCTTTGGGGGGCAGATTAGTGAGGTTTTTGTTTATATACTGTTTGGTTTCAATAACAGTTGTATTATAAACGAATCGTTCGTTTTATTGCCTATCTAAAAACACCAAAGACCTCCGACAAGGTTTGCTTATCGGAGGCCTATATTATTTATGCTCGTTTGTCTAATGCCCGGCAAATTTACACTTTCATCTTCGAATTACAAGAATACAATTCTAGTTTCGCACCATTTTTCATTATTTCGTTGATATCCCTTTTAAATTTAATCATATTTCCTCCAATAGTATGACATTTGAGCATTTCCCGATACTTCTTCTACATAGACAATATCCTCGGGTGAAATTTTATGTAACGGCGCTTCATAGCAAGTGCTGCAACCAATGAACAGTTCTTTTTGATTTAATACGCAATACAGATATTAGATTTGTTCACGTGCTTTGAAAATGAAGGAGTATATTTTTTTTAAGTCAGAAAATATTCCCCATACCACAAAAATGATATAAAATAAAAGAGGATATAATGATAAATTCAGAAGACATGCCACCAATATTATGTATAGGACAACAGGCATAATAACTGGTAGACACAACATGTAGTCTTTACCCGCAACGTGAATTATATATCCTACAACATAGCATTTGCTAAAACTTTGACTTTCATTTTTACCCAATATGCCATCTTCAAAATAGAAAATAATCTTTTTTTGGAACGATTATAATGATAATGAATGCCTTTTTGAGCTGGCGAAAAATCATTTTTTAAAGACCAGACATGTATTTTTTCATCAGGATAACAGTGATAAGATACATTTGACAGAAAATTAGTAGTTCCATTTTTAATATTTATTATCATTATTTTGCCTCCTTATTAGGTATGGGGATTAACAGCTACGACACAATTTGCTTGCAATAGTTACGATTGCGCCCAACGTGGCAGCAACTCCTTTGGCATTTGATAATATCGTGTAACACAGAAATAATCTCTTCTGCTTGCGTATGAGATATGTTTTTCAAGCCAATAGAAGCTACGAGAAATTGCATTGCCGACAGAGAAGAAACTAATTTATTTCGATTATTATCAAATTTATTTTGTATTGCTAAAAAAACACATCGGGATCATTGGATATGTGAGAGGCGTATTTATTTACATATTCTGTCACAACGGTTATATTTTCTTTTGTGCAGCTAATATACCAAGGTCCTGCTTTCTTTCGGTTAAATAGTTTGCGCTCTTTTTCTTTTTGGGACGAATCTGTATACAGTACAATCCAATCCTTCGAAGACCGATATCCATAGGCGGAAAAAAATGTTACAACGCTTTCGGTTTTTATATCGATTAACTCATTCCATTTGATTACTTTGATCGTTGAGAAAAATATCGAATATATAGTAATCCCATGTTCACTTATTTCGGCTCGTTGCGTCATGTATAATGCAGTAATGATAAAATATGTCGAAAAGAAAAGTAGTAAAATGGATGATAGCACGATTGCCCATAAAGTATCGTGTGAACTGTCAAAAATAGCAAACATGAAAACAAATATCGATAAAGTAAAAAAGGCTAAAAACCAAACACTCAACATAACAGAGGCATAATATACCTTTAAAATGTTTTTCTTCATACCTATTATCCTTTCGTTGTTTTTATACCGCCGTCATTTTTGTATTACGGCGTTGCTTGCAACGCGGGCTTCGGGCAAAGCCCATACCCCTAAGGCTACGCGCATCCAAAGGCTCCCTCCGGGAGGGAGCTGGCGCCGGCGGCTTGCCGCGGGCGACTGAGGGAGAGCGCGTTACAATGAAGTTAGTGCAAACCTAAAGTCACGCAGACTCCTTCCACCGCTAACGCGGTCCCCCGCATCTGCTTGCGGATGGCATCTCGGAGGGAGGCTTTCCTGTAGCCCTATTATAGCATAAATCGGCAGAGAAAACAAGTTCTCTGCCGACATTTTGTGCACGCAAATTCTCCGTTAAGAGTATCACGCCAAATGCTCGTACTCCTTTTGCTTTTCTCGGCAGGCAAAACTGCTTTATGGAAGCCACCCCTTGAGAAGGGCTTGGGGAGATAATCATCAGCCCCTGCATCAAGCCCTTCGATCTTCTGATAGGTTTCGGTTTTTGCGGTCAGAAAGAGCGCAGGCGTGGTGATACCACTCGCGCGGAGCTTTTTCAGCAAGGTCACGCCGTCCATGCCGGGCATCATAATATCAAGCACAAGACCGTCGTATTCGTCGGAGAAGGCAAAGTCAAAGGCATCATTTCCGTTATCCACGCCGTCCACGGCATAGTGGTTCATTTCAAATATATGCACATGACTTTTGAGCAGCTTTGGATCATCCTCAGCAATTAAAAACCGCATATTTGCGCCTCCTTTCGTTCCTCATATTGTAATAATTATGGGAACCTCTAAAAATTCATCGAACCGAGAATCAGCGAAACATTTAGAGGCGCCCTTGACAAAAAATCCATTATATGCTATAATAAGGAAGATACCTTCGGGTGTCTCCCATTTTTTATAGTTGATTGTAAAACGCAGGGGTGCCACCCCTGCACCCCGCTTAAGGGACTTTTGACAACCTCCTCGCAAGCTCGGGGCAAATTCGCCTCCGGCGAAGTTTGCGAGTCCCTTAAGAATTCTCAAAGCTTTCAATAAATGTTATCTATTAATGCTTTTTGAAAGCTTTTGGAGTACCAAGAACCTTTTTTCAAAAAGGTTCTTGGTAGAGGTACAGGGGGCAAAGCCCCCAAATAAATAGTTTTATAATCGACGATCCATTTTTTAATTAAGGAGCAAGTTTATGAAAAAGCGAATCCTCGCCGCGGCCCTCGCCGCCCTTATGCTACTGCCCCTCGCCTCCTGCGCGACGGGAGATGACCCCGCCGACACCTCTGCCAACACGAACTCCGCCGAAGCCGGTGCCGAGGGGGAGACCGATTTCTTCCCGGATATCCCCAAAAAAGACTACGACGGTGCCGAATTCCGTATGATCGGCTGGACTGAGCCCGGTGATTGGTACTACGCCGATGGGTATGAGAACACCGAGAACAAGACCTCCATCCTCAACAACACCATTTATGAGATGAACACCTTGGTGGAGGAGCATCTGAATATCGAGATGTCCTACCAGACCGTCAAGGTGGTCACCGGACATGAGGTCTTTGACACCGTCTATCCCCAGATCATGTCGGGCGACGACCCCTACCAGCTCTGCACCCTCCATGCCTACTACGACTACCCCAGCTTCATCACCGGAAACTGCGCTCTGGATTTTTACGAGCTGGAATCTCCCGACTACGACCAACCCTACTGGAACCGTGAGGTCATGGACATGCTCTCCATCGACGACCGCGCCTACATCGGTCTGAGCGACCTCTGCTGGTACTCCTTCTACATGATCTACTGCAACAAGGATCTCCTGAAGGATGCCAACATGAAGGTCCCCTACGATCAGGTCCGCAACGGGGAATGGACCTTTGACCTCTTCTTCAATATGACCACCGGTCTCTATTCCGACAACGGCGACGGCACCCGCAATGACAAGGACATGTACGGCTTTGCCGGTCTGTGGGACGGTGAGGGCAACGCCTTCCTCCAGGCCGCCGATATCTACGTTGCCAAGAAAAACGATGACGATGAATTTGAGCTGACCCTTTACAGCGACCGCTTCGTGGAGATGTACGACAAGCTCTACGCCTGGTCCCGGGACGAGAGCGTGCTGTGCTGGAACTTCCACAGCCCCGAATACACGGTTGACTTCAAGAAAAATCAAAGCTACTTTACCTGCTCCGGTTTGGGTACCCAATATCTGGATGCCGAATTTGAGGTGGGAATCCTTCCCCTGCCCAAGTACGAAAAGAGCCAGGCAAGCTACAATCACGTCAACTGGGGCAACAACATGATCATCCCCTCTTCCATCCGCAACAAGGATATGGTGGGTGACGTGCTGGAGATGATGAGCTTCTACTCCAGTACTCTGGTGCTGAACAAGTACTACGACGAGGTCCTCCAGCTCCGCGTCTCCGAGGCTCCCGACGACCGCGATATGGTGGAGCTGATCTACGACACCGTCGTTTATGACCCCGGCATCGCCTTCCTGGACGGCAACAGCGGTCTTGCCAATCTGGTCTATATCACCTGCTTCGGTATCCGCGAGAACAACCCCAACATCGCGTCCTACTACCAGAAGAACTACAAGATCGCCGAAAAGACACTGAATAGCCTCATCCGAAAGGTCCAGCACAACAACAGCAGGTCTTGATCACAAGCCGAAATCGGCTCGATCCATTCTTTCATAAAAGGGAACCTCTAAAAATTCCCCATCTATTGCAATAAACAGCAAAACGTGATATAAGGGGATCTCTGAATATTCAGCGTACGGTGAGAGCTGAGTGAGCTCGGCGGCGAGAAGATTTTTTGTCAGCCCGCCCTGCGGGCGCTAAACAAAACTCCGCGCGCGTAGTGGAGTCTACGCGAAGGATTTTTGGTGAAGCGCCCACTTCGTGGGCAAACGGAAAAGATTCCGTCGATTCTCCATGCGATGATTTTTTAGAGGTCCCCTACAATTCATCCTCGCATCCAAACCAATATAAACACCGAAGGCGTACCTGCTCTATCGCAGGTACGCCTTTTCGGGGCCTTTTTGGTTCACCCCTTATTCTCCCAGCATGATCCGAATGATCTCCCGATCGGTCTCGCTCATGCCGTCGCGGGCCAGTCGCCCAATATTGCGGATGGTGTTCTCCACCCCCTTGGTGACAATGCCGTCACCGCCGTAGAATTGCCGTCCCGACCGCATCATATCGTAGCCCATAATGCCCGCCTCCACCGCCATGGCGATCTTGGCGGCACAGGAGGCCTTGGCTCCGTCGCAAATTGTGCCCGACAGGATGGCCACCGCGTTGACCAGGGTGTGGGCGATCTCACGGAAGCGGCCGCCTGCCAGGTAGCAAATACCGCACCCGCATCCGCATCCCGCGCTGATGGCTCCGCAGTAGGCCGATAGACAACCAATGCCCGTTTTCTGATGAACCGTAATGAGATTGGATACCAAGAGCGCTCGTAGCAATACTTCTTCGTCAGTATGCCACTTGCGGGCGTAGATCACCACGGGGATCGATGCCGTCATCCCCTGGTTTCCGCTTCCCGAAATGATGCAAACGGGAAGCTCGCATCCATTCATGCGGGCATCCGACCCGGCGGCGGCGTAGGCCCGAGCCATGGTCCGCAGATCACAGTGACCTCCGTTGTAGAGAAGCCGCCCGATGGCAGCACCGTATTCGTTCCGCAAGCCCTCCTCGGCAATGGCCATATTCATAGAGACCTGCCGTTTCAAAAGGGGTCGAAGCTCAGTAAGATCGGCTTCCTCCGCGAAGGTAATGATATCCTGTACGTTGAGCAGAGAACGGTCTGCACCCTCTTCACCCTCGGCGTTCTCCCCGTGACGGTAGCTATCCGTCACGTCGGTTCCGTTCCGTTCTACTGAAATCACGTTGGTGTGGCGGTCCATGAGATGTACCCGCGCCGATATGGCCCGGCCATCGGAATCCGCCGTGCCTGTCATGATCAGCTCAAAGGGGTGCTTGGTATCCAGCTCGCAGATGACAGGGGTTACGGCAGCAAGAAATTCACGGATGCGAGGGGTATCAGCGGGCTTCAAGGCACAAAGCACCTCCAGTCTCCGCTCGGGACAGCCGGCCACAATGCCCGCGGCCACGGCGGCCTCGATGCCGTGCATTCCGTCGGTGGCAGGGACGATGACCGATTTGACGTTCTTAATTATGTTACCGCTAAGCTCCACCCGCAGAGTAGCGGGGTCAGCCCCCAGGGCGTGGCGGAGGATAGAGGCGGCGTAGGCAATGGCGATGGGCTCGGTACAGCCCATGGCGGGGACCAGCTCCTCCCGAAGGATGGCGGTGTAGGTTTGAACGATATGAGGAGAAAGTGACATATAGACTCCCGAAATAAGGATTTTTTATTTGACGGCGCGGGTGATCTGAATGATCGAGACCATGCAATCCCATTGATGCAGTCCCCGATCGTAGAGGTTGATGCGGCGGTCGTATTTGGCGTTGATTTGACGGTGGAGCTCTTCTATGGTTGAGGCGGGAATGAGATTGGGGGCCTTGGCGCGGAGGCTGTCCAGGAAATCCAGGTCGTTTTGACGGCCTGCATGGATGATGGCGTGGGCGGTTGCCGGATCGTAGAGGGGATTATCGGGGGTAAGGTTGATTGCGACGTAATGGGTGGAGACCTGGCGGAAGCCGTATTTCTCCATGGCGGCGGGGATGCCTCGCTCGTCGGTGGCGTAGGCACCGATGCCCGCTGACTTGAACAGGGCCTCGTCGTAGGGAGCGGCGGCCTCGTAGACCTCCCGTTCCAATTCCGATGCTTCCTCCAGGCAGGGGGCGGGGATATGGTAGCCCCGTCGGGAGGAGAGGACCAGGCAAATCCCCCCCTCCTTCAGCACCCGATGCTGCTCGCCGTAAAAGCCATCGGGCGGGATATGCTCCTGGACCGTGTTGGAGATGGTGACGTCAAAGCTCCCGTCGGGGAAGGGCAGGGCGGTGGCATCCCCCTCCAGGTAGCAGATGTGGGGGGACTTGGCGGCGGCGAAGTCGATGAAACCCGAGTCGCGGTCGATGCCCGTCACGGCCGCAGCAGGATACCAGCGGGACAGCGCCTCGCACAGGGCCCCGGGACCGCAGCCGATCTCCAGAATGGCGGCCGCTTCGGGAATCCCGAAGGCTTGTACGTAGGATTCCCGGAACAGATCGTGAAAGCGGAGGGCGCGGGACTCGTAAAGAGTGCCGATCCGCTGAATTTGGGTAGACCATAGCTGATTCATGACGGTGTCCTTTCAAAATACATGGATATGGGAAGTGCCCCTCCATACCAATGGGGGAGGGGCCCCATGGGGGAAAACCGAGTCCGCACCTCTCTTCGAGTATCACCAAAAAACTTTTGCCATGAAGTCTTGGCCGCCGGAGGCACGCTCTCCCTTTCCGTCTTTATGCGTATCACTCCCCTGCGGGACGGTAGAGCTTGGCCAGCCCGCCCTCGGAGGTCTCGCGGTAGAGGTGGGAGAGGTCCAGCCCCGTGCGGTACATGGTCTCCACCACCAGGTCGAAGGAAATTTTGCGGCTCCCCGACAGGAAATTGGCCAGGGACAGAGAGTTGATGGCCCGCATGGCGGCCACGGCGTTGCGCTCAATGCAGGGAATCTGCACCAGCCCGCAGACGGGGTCGCAGGTCAGCCCCAAGTGATGCTCCAACGAGATCTCAGCGGCATATTCGATCTGATCAATGCCCATTTCAAAAAGCTCACACAGCGCGGCGGCGGCCATGGAGCAGGCGGTGCCCACCTCGGCCTGACAGCCGCACTCAGCCCCGCTTACCGAGGCGTTGGTGGCCACCAGGTCCCCGATCAGCCCCGCCGCGGCCAGGGCGCGGATGACGTCGCGGTCGGAGAATCCGTTCTTGTCCTGCATGTACTTGAGTACGGCGGGGAGCACCCCGCAGGAGCCGCAGGTGGGGGCGGTGACGATGATGCCGTTGTCGGCGTTCTGCTCGCTGACCGCAAAGGCGTAGGCGCAGACCAGCCGGTTTTCGCGGGTCTGGGGGGACTCGTCGATGTGACGCTGGTTGTAAAGCCGCTGGGCCTTGCGCTCCACCTCCAGACCGCCGGGGAGGATGCCCGTGTGGGTCAGACCCTCACGGATGGCGGCGGTCATGGTGTGCCACACGTCCAACAGGAAGGCCGGGAAGTCGGCGTCCTCGTGCTCGAATACGTAATCCGACAGACGGATGCCCCGGGACTTGCAAAGCCCTGCGATCTCGGTGAAGCTCTCCTCGCGGTACAGCTCGGGGGGCTGGGAAAAACGACCCTCCTCTCCGTCCATGCGGACCTCACCGCCGCCCACCGACAGAAAGCGCATCCGTCCCACCTCGATCTCTCCCGCATAGCCGATGAGATCCAGGGTGTTGGGGTGGGGCAGGGTGGCGGCGACCTGGTCGTCGGGCTCGAAGACGATCTCGGCGGGGATGGGAGCCAGCGTGTCCAGAATGGCGCGGTCGGTGCCGTGGCCCTTACCCGTCTTGGCCAGGGAGCCGTAGAGGATGGCGGTGATGCGGTCGGCCTCAGGGTGGGTGTCCTTGAAGGTCTTGGCGGCAAAGGCAGGCCCCATGGTGTGGGAGGAGGAGGGACCCATGCCGATCTTGTATATGGTGCGGACAGATTTCATGGAGGGTGGGGTTCCTTTCGGGTGGATTTGGGCTTACCTTTTAGTATAACATAAATATGTGGAAAAATCAAGGGAGGGGAAGGATTTTAGGTAAAAATTCAGGTATGTTCTCCGGGTTACGGCACTACCTCCCACGCGAGAACGTGTAAAACACCGTGCCACCCCCATAGGGCAACACGGTGTTTCAAATATTATTCGTTATAGTGTACATTCCAAAGCCCATACCCCTCGTCGGTCCGCACCACCTCGGTGGTGACGGTCAGGGTCTTGGCGCCCACCTTGACCTCCATGGTCAACTCGTAGACCGAGCCCCCGAAGCTGGAGTCGTAGTAGGCCGATTTCATGCCCACGTAGCGCTCGATGGTCACGCCCTCGTCGAAGTCTGCCCCCATTTCGGTCCGCAGAGTCTCGGCGGTGCTCTCCATGAGCTCGGCGGTCATGGAGGTGGCGGGATGGAACAGGGCGGCGGCCTCCTCGTAATGTTCGGCGGCCATGGCGGCAAAGTACGCGTCAGTGGCCTCCTTGGCCTCGTCCCGAGACACACCGCCCGAGCAGGCGGACAGGCTCCCGAGTGCGGCCGGCAGGAGGGTGAGTGAGATGAGAATGGTCAGGATTCTTTTCATGGTCTTTCTCCTTCTGAATCCATATGCTCATCCAGCTTTTTCTCGATACGAGACAGCTCCTGGGCCACGGGGTCGGGAATGTGTACCTGGTCCAGATCGTCCACCTTGCGGCCGTGACGGCGCACCACACGGGCGGGAATGCCTACGGCGGTGGAGTTCTCGGGAACCTCCTCCAGCACCACCGCGTTGGCGGCGATCTTGGAGTTGTCGGCAATCTTGAAGGGACCCAGCACCTTGGCACCCGCGCCCACCAGGACGTTGTTGCCCAGAGTGGGGTGACGCTTGCCCACGTCCTTGCCCGTACCGCCCAGGGTCACGCCCTGGTACAGGGTGCAGTTGTCCCCGATCTCGGTGGTCTCGCCAATGACCACACCCATACCGTGGTCGATGAACAGCCCCTTGCCGATGGTGGCACCGGGGTGGATCTCAATACCCGTCTTATGACGTGCCCACTGGCTGATGGCGCGGGCGGCGAAATAATGCTTCGACAGGTAAAGCTTGTGGGCCACGCGGTAGGCCAGAATGGCGTGGACACCCGAGTAGAGCAGTAAGATCTCCAGATCACTGCGGGCGGCGGGGTCTCGCTGGCGGACGGCGGCGATATCGGTGGTGATCTCCTCGCGGACGGCGGACAGGGTGTCGGCCGCCTTTTTTGCACTCTGCTTGCAGAGGCGGGGGAGGTCAAAATTGATGATGGTATCGTTGTTATGGCTCATGGGAAGTACCTCACAGGGAGAAGGATGGTGAAATATCGGTCAGGGATCAGCGGCGCACCTTCTTGGAAACCATGCGAACGATGCGCTCCAGGGCAGGGGAGAAGATCATGTTGACGGCCAGCTCGAAGATGAAGTTGAGACCGGCACAGCCGATGAAGATGAAGTGGATGGCAGTACCACCGACGCCTGCGGCACTCATAACACCCTTGATGGTGTCCAGAATGACCAGACAGCCCAGGCAGAATACGCCGGTGTTGACGATGGGCACGATGGCGGCGGCGGTGAATACGGCCAGAAGAATATTCTTGCGGCTCAGGAGCTTGTAGACGAGACCTGCCAGGAATCCGGCCAGGGTGGACTTGATCAGACAAATGCCTGCGGTGATAACGGGATTGTTGTCAAACAGGAAGCCGGTAAAGAAATCCAGATGCATGACACCACCCGTGATGTAGACCACGAGGCCGAACACAAGGCCCAGGAAAGCGCCGGCAACAGGGCCCAGAAGCATGGCGCCCAGGGCGACGGGGATCAGCACCAGGGAGATGTTGGTGGCGCCCGGGATGGGCAGGCGAATGGCGACGCCCGTGAGCTGTAGTACCAGGATCACAGCGGTCAAAAGGGCAAGCTGGACCAGGTAGAGGACCTGCTGCTTTTGCTTGCGGCGTCGGTCGTGGATGGTGGTACGGCCGTTGGTGCCGTCCGGACGGGTGTTGTTGCACTCGTTTTGGTTGTTCATGTTTTTTCTCCTTCGGGGAATCTCACCCCAGCGCATGATGCGCGGCTGCCATCCGCATAGGGTATGGCGCCATAAAAATTTTTATGATAAACCCAAAGGGCTGATCAACGGATTTACATTTAATGAATAATGAATAGTGAATAATTGAGGTTGAAACCCTTCGGGTTTCCGCGATCAAATTATAATTGAATGGTCAAAACCCGTAGGGTTTTGTTCCACCATTATTCATTTTTCATTTTCATTCTTCATTTCTTCTAATGAATAATGAATAGTGAATAATTGAGGTTGAAACCCTTCGGGTTTCCGCGATCAAATTATAATTGAATGGTCAAAACCCGTAGGGTTTTGTTCCATCATTATTCATTTTTCATTCTTCATTCTTCATTTCTTCCTGCTCTCCCTCTCCGCGGTGGCCTTGTAGATGAAATACAGCCCCAGGAGGGTCAGATTAGGCTCCTGCGTGATCTCATGGACGCAGGCGGGAAGCACCAGATCGGAAAGTCCTCCCGTGGCAACGATGGGCAGAGCGGCATTGGGCGGGAGCTTCATCTCCCCGCGTATGCGCTCGATCATTCCGTCGATCATGCAGGCGGTGCCCAGCACCAACCCTGACCGAATGGCGGCGGGGGTGTTCTTACCCAAGGCCGAGTCGGGCGCCTTCAGCTCCAGATACGGAATCTGAGCGGCGGCTGCACGAAGCCCCTCCAACGCGGTGGTTACTCCGGGGGAAATGGATACACCGATCAGCTCGCGGGCCCTGTTTACCGCCCCGCAGACCGTAGCCGTGCCGAAATCCAGAAAGATCACGGGCGTGCCGTAAAGCTTTACGGCGGCGGCGGCGTTGGTGACGATGTCCGCCCCCAGGGCCGATGGATCGTCCACCCGCAGGCTGATGCCCGTCCGCACGCCGCCTTCGATGTGGGTGACGGGGATGCCGTTGCCGATTTTTTTAACGGCGGATTCCAGCGTGTGAGTCAGCTGGGGCACCACCGACCCGATTACCGCGGCGGTCATGGAGGCGTGGTAGCCTCGTTCGGACAGCAGACCGCGTATGGTCACAGCATATTCGTCAGCGGTCCGTCCCGTGTCGGCGGAGAGCTTGGCAGTCAAAACGGGAGTGGGCCGCGTATCACAGGCGTTCAGATCGAACAGCCCCAGGGAAATGCTGGAATTGCCAATGTCCAGAGCCAACAGCATGGCGGAACCTCCTTAACAAAATATGCGGGCATGGGGTCAATCGTCCTCATCGTAATCTCCTTCCCCGATGCGCATGCGCTTTTCGGCGGGCTTCATGCGGAGACGGGCGCGGGCTTGGTCAATATCGTATTGAGGCAGGGTCTTGAGCTTTTTGAAGGCGTCAAAGCTCCCATGCTCGGCGGCGCGGACGTAAAGCTCGATGGCCTTGCTTCGATCGTACATCCGACCCAAGCCCTCCTCGGCACACTTGGCCAGCAGGAACTCGGCGTTGCCCTTGGCCGCTCCCACGTAGTCTCCCTCATGGCGGGCGGCCTTGCGGATGTAGCGGATGGCCTCGTACTCGTCGGCCTCCACGATCTCAAACCGCTTGTCCATAAGCTCGTCGGCGTACTCCCCGTTCTCGTCAGGGGTGGGGGGCAGGAGAAAAGCGGTGTCGGGGGTATCGGGACGGTGGAAGGGGATGCGGCGGATGCTGATGATATCGGGCTCACCCACGCATCCCGTTAGCCGTACCATGGCCAGGTAGAGCTGAGCCTCGATGCACCCGCACTCGGCGGCGGTGAGCATATACCCGTACCCCTCGGCAGGGTCGCAGGCTACCCCACGCCCCGTGACCAGCATAGCCCCCGCATTGTAGGCGGCATCCCCCTCCTCCTCGTAGCGGAGGTAGGTGTAAAGCTCAAAGGCCCGGGCAGGGTCGGGGTCGATGCCGTAGCCGTATTGCAGGCAGTAGGCGTAGTTGAAGATGGCGCGGGTGTGCCCCGCCTTCATGCCCTCGTCGTAGATGCGGAGGGCCTCGGCAAAGTGCCCCTCGGTGAACATGGCGTTGGCGCGGATGATCTTGTTATCGATGTTCACGGGAGGACTCCTTTCGGGGAAATTATGGCAGGGGAGCGGGGAGAACGCTTAGAATGTTTTTTGAAAAAAGGCTCTAAGAACTCCAAAAAACTTTAGAAAAGAATGGTTTTATCTTGATGGAAGTTCTTGGAAGGGGTCGAGGGGGAACCTTCTTTCAAGAAGGTTCCTCCTTGCGCGCTCCGTTCACTTCCGATAATACACGTAATGCACCGTAATGGTCCGCACCTCGCCCCCATGCTCCTTGTCGGGGGCCGTGATGACCACCCCGTCTCCCGACATGAGGATCCAGGCGTCAAGCTGATCAACGTCGCACCGTAGGATGGTCTCGGCGGGGGTGGAGACGATCAGCTCGTCGGTCTCCCGCTTGATGTTCAGGGAGCCGCTGCGGCCGATTACGTCCTCGTTGTCGGTCTCGGGATTCCTCTCGGTGATGTACTTGATGGGATACCCGCAGATCTTCTCCGCCATGTCGTGACGGTAGCGCGAGCTGTCGGGGTTCTTGCTCTTGGTCCAGTGGGATACCACCTTCTTAAAAAACGCCATAGCATGACTCCTTTCGAGAGAAGTTTTGAAAGTTTTTGAGATTCCAAAGAACTTTTTTCAAAAAGTTCTTTGGTGGGGGTGAGGGGGTGAAACCCCCTCGTTACAGCGTAACCTGCTCCCCCGTCAAAAACGCATACGCCGCCCGATACTCCTCAGCGGCCTTCCGGCACCGCGCCGAGGCGGGATCGTACCTGCGGATACCCCGGAGCATGATATTCTTGGGGGTCTCCTCGGGGTCGATCAGCTCCAGCGCGGTAACGTCGTAGCCGTTGGCCTCCAGCTTCTTGAGGCGGAGCGCATCGGTGGCGGCGTCGCAGAGCTTCTGACGGAGCATGGAATGCTCGGCAATAAAGCCTAAAGCGGGGCTGCTCAGCCTGCGGTTGAGATCATGGTGACAGCAGGGAGTGGAGAGGATGACCTTGGCGCCCCACTCGACGGCCTTGTTCAGCACGATGTCGGTGGCGATGTCACAGGCATGAAGGGAAATCACCATATCCACCTGGGCTCCCTCGGGGAACTCGTACAGGGTCACGTCCCCGCAAATGAATTCCAGCCCCTCCATGTTCAGGTTGCGGGCGATGGCATTGCACTCATCCATGACCTCTGCCTTCATGTCCACGCCTACCATGCGTACCTGCCGCCCGCGGATGGCGGTGAAGTAATGGTAGACCGCGAAGGACAGATAACTCTTACCGCAACAAAGATCGGCAATGTTCAAGACACCTTCGGCGGGAAGCTGAGCTTCCACGTCTCGGATCAGCTCCAGGAATCGGTTGATCTGGCGGTATTTGGCCTGCTTTTTGTCGTGAACACGGCCGTTTGGGTCGCTGACACCCAGCTCCATGAGAAAGGGCTCGGCTCCCGAGAGAATGCGGCGCTTGACCTTGTCGTTGCCACCGATGGTGATCTTTTTGGGGACTTTATCTCCGCCGGCGGCAAAGCCCTCCAATGCTTTGCGGATATTGGTGGCTCCGATGAGGGTCTCCTTGCCTCCCTTGGAGCGGCGAAGCTCACAGCTCCCAACCGTGGTCAGAAGATTGATCTGATCGAAATCATCCGTCAGCAGGGCCAGACGAGGGTAAGCCGCATCCGGGGCCAGATTCTCATGCACGGCTTGCACGGGCTTTTTTTTGTTGACCTCGGTATCCGCCGTATCCGCTGTGCGGAGGGTCTCCACCTGTAAAAGGACCTCGCCCTTGACACGCTTTAGGGTCAGCGTAGCGCGAGATACGGATTTGTCGCGGCACTTGGAAAAGACCGCCTTTTCCAGAACGGCTTCCGCGGCGCAATCCAGGATCAGGCCGACCAAGGCGGCAGCAGGGGAATTTTGTTCCATAAAAAACGGTCTCCTTTGGAGAAATATGAAATAGGACGCGGGGTGAACGAGAGGGAACGAGGCGTCGGGATAGTGGAGAGGAGAGACCTCGCCCTTACTTTTCCCGGGCCGGATCGACTTCGTTGCTGTCTGCGGGGGCGACCTCCACCTCTTTCTTCTTCTTGAAGGAGATCTTTCGCTCGGTGCCCTCACGCAGACGCTTGATGTTTTCGCGGTGCATGAACACCACGGCCACCGCCATCAGAACCGCCATCAGACAAGCGGTGGGGTTCTGTCCCCCCGAGAACGCAACCAGAATGATGGGGTAGAAGATCAGACCCATGATAGAGCCCAGGGATACGTAGCGGGTGCCCACCACGATGATGACAAAGATGATGAAACAGAACAGACAGGTAATGGGGGAAATCATCAGAATAACCATGGCCGAGGTGGCCACGCCCTTACCGCCCTTGAACTTAAAGAAGATGGGGAACATATGGCCCATCATCACGAAGAAGCCCGCGATGGCGGCGCCGAACTGATCCTTGTAGCGCAAGATCTCGCCGGTGGCTTCGTCCTGAATGACGATGTTGGTGCCCACAATGAGGTAGCCCAGGCCGACCGCCAGGACCGCCTTGAGCATGTCTCCCAGCAGAGTCAGCACGGCGGCTCTTTTTCCGTAGGTGCGGAGCATATTGGTGGTGCCCGCGTTGCCGCTTCCGTGGGTGCGGATGTCATCGTGGAATTTCTTGTTGGAGATAATAAGTCCGAAGTTGATGCTGCCCAGCAGATAGGGAATTACGATGCAGAGCAGAACGCCACCCATGGTGATCAGCGTGGCGGTGAACGTGCCGGCTACGTTCAGCTTTTCAATGAGATAGGATACCAGAGTCCATTGTCCGATTCCATTCATGATATTTTGTCTCCTGTTTTTTTTGGTGAAGGGCTTAGTGCTTGCCGAGGAGGCGATTCAAACGGGCGCGGGCCGCATCCAGACGGCGGGTTGTCTCGGCCTCGTCGTAAACGGCGGAGCAGATGCGTCCGTCCTCGATTACGGCATCCAGTATATCCGATTCGGCGGGTTCTCTTCCCACCAACGCCGCGTAATCCGCGCAGGGGAGACGGTAAACGATTTCCCGATCGTCCAACAGAACGACGGTGCTTCCTTCAATACGGTCGACGCATAGCCACATGGCAGGCTCCTTTCTGATCCCGACGGACCTCGGGCATGAAATGATATTCATTTTATTATACCATATATTGCGGCTTTTTTCAAGATGCTACGACGAGATTTCAGAGAACTTTCAAAGGGTTTTTTCTTGTTTTTCGGGGAAAATCTCCAAAGAATCCCCAAAAAGAGGCCGGCGGCCTCCCGTAAAGCAGACTAAGGGATCGCTATAAGCTCTATTCATCCAACGTGCGTAGCACGGATTGACGCCGCAGACGAATAAAATGACGCACCTGCCGAAAAGCAGGTGCGCCAAGAAATTTCTTTTTGAGCGGTGCAGGGATCGGATCATTCCTCGTCGGAATCGTTGATGCCGTCCAAAGCCTTGAGATCGTCCTCTTCCACGATGCACTCGAACTTCTCACCGCAGTTGGGGCAACGGAGATTCTCGGGATCAATGCTGGAATCAAAGTTGATCACGTCGCCGCAAGCAGGGCAGATGACCTCGAAGAATTCGTCATCAGACAGGTCCTCGTCCTCGTCGAAGAAATCATCCTCGTCGAAGCCGCAGTCAAAGTCACAGCCGGCACAGTTGCCGTCGCACTCGTAATCCACGTCGATGTCATCGTCAGACGAGTCATCATCGTCGTCATCGTCATCATCATCGAAGCAATCGTCGTCCGGATCCAGAAGGACCTCCTCGACGTCACCCAGATCGGAATCCAGCTCATCGCAGTAATCTGCCAGCTCGTCGATCTGAGCCTGCATATCGTCCATCTCCTCGGCCATCTCGGTGACCATATCCAGGAGAGCGGCGATCAGCTTGCCTTCCTTGGTGGTCTTGTCCAGCTCAACGCCGTCGCAAAGACCCTTGATATACATTGCCTTTTCCTTCATAGACATAGGTTTGGTCTCCTTCCTTACGTCAAAATTGAAGTGATCCTGCGATATTCCACGCAGGACAGGGGTTCGCGAAATGGAATCGGTTATGCGCGGGACAGGTACTCGCCGGTACGGGTGTCGATCTTCAGAACCTCACCCTCGTTGATGAACAGGGGAACCTTGACCACAGCACCGGTCTCCAGGGTGGCGGGCTTGAGGGTGTTGGTGGCGGTGTTGCCTGCGAAGCCGGGCTCGGTAGCGGTGACCTGCAGCTCTACGAATGTGGGAGGCTCAACGCCCAGGATGGTGCCCTTGTAGGAAATGATCTTGCACATCATCTCTTCCTTGACGAACTGGAAGTTCTCGCCAACCTGATCGTGGTTAATGAGAGTCTCCTCCCAGGTCTCGGTGTCCATGAAGTGGTACAGATCGCCGTCGTCGTAGGAATACTGCATATCCTTGCGCTCGATGTAAGCATTCTCGAACTTATCGGTGGGGTTGAAGGTACGCTCGGTCACGCCGCCGCTGATGCAGTTCTTGATCTTGGCGCGGACGAACGCTGCGCCCTTACCGGGCTTAACGTGCTGGAACTCGATGACCTGATAGACGACGCCGTCCATATCAAAGGTCAAACCGTTTTTGAAATCGCCTGCTACTACCATTGTAAAATACCTCCAAAGGTTTATTTTTCTTGTTTTACCGCGGGCTTGTCCCCGTAGGAAATGGGGGAAGAGGTTTTCCGTAGGGGCGAGCTGTGTTCGCCCGTATAGGAGGTCGGACTCTCCTCACCGTATCGGAAGGGGTGCCGCGCCTACAGTTATTCTATATTATACACCAAAAACGGCATCTTGACAAGGGGGTAGAGCAAACTTTTTTTGAATTTGAGGTGAATTTTTGCAAAAAACCAAAACGGAATGGAAAGTGAGGCATTTTTGCAGGTGCAATCTGCATGGAACGTATACGAATCCTTGACAAAAGCATTGAATAGAAGAGCGTGCCTCCGGCGGCTTAAACCCTTCTTTGAAGAAGGGTTTAAGAATCCCAAGAACTTCAAAAAAGGAATTATAGAGGATACAGGAGGAAAACAGGTGCCATAGAGGGCATCACCATGGGGCCCCTACCCCATTGGTATTGAAGAGCAATTTGTATTCAAGGTTTTGGTTATGGAAGAGCGTGCCTCCGGCGGCTTAAACCCTTCTTTGGAGAAGGGTTTAAGAATCCCAAGAACTTCAAAAAAGGAATTATAGAGGATACAGGAGGAAAACAGGTGCCATAGAGGGCATCACCATGGGGCCCTACCCCATTGGTATTGAAGAGCAATCTGTATTCAAGGTTTTGGTTATGGAAGAGCGTGCCTCCGGCGGCTTAAACCCTTCTTTGAAGAAGGGTTTAAGAATCCCAAGAACTTCAAAAAAGGAATTATAGAGGATACAGGAGGAAAACAGGCGCCATAGAGGGCATCACCATGGGGCCCCTACCCCATTGGTATTGAAGAGCAATCTGTATTCAAGGTTTTGGTTGAGGAATCGTATTATTTGGCATATCGTCCCTGCGGGCTTTTGGGGATGTAATTGTTGATCATTCTGTATTATTTTCGCCGTAGAGATATTCTCGGTAGAACGTCAATCCGTCGGGAAAACTGCTCACACCGACCGAGTCCCGAGACAGATCCTCCCGGTAGGCCAGGTCATCGCCGACCTGCTCAAAGACCCAGACTTCATCGGTGATGGTTTGATTCAGGTACAGGTAGCCGTCCTGCATCTCGTAGGTCCCGAGGCCGATCCGACTGCTGACTGCCCCGAAGATCAGGCGGAACGTGCCGTTTGCCATGAGATGGAGGGTGTAAGGTTTGGTACTGTCGGGATATCGGCGTGCGCTGTAACGCTCTAATTCCTTGGAGGCATCCATGGTGAAGCCGGCCGAGGCAAAGTATTCGTTGTCCTCTTTCAGGGGCTCGGTCAAGGCGTACAAAGTATATTCGCCGGATATCCATGCACCGGCTATCCATTCCTCGGGGAATTGCAGGGTGATGGTCTCGGTGAACCGCGCGTAGCCTCCGTTCTCCAAAACATCGCCGTTATGGTGTTTCAGAGCAAACCTTTCCTCGGAGGTGGCGGATACGTACCACGAGAGGGAGGCGTTGGGGGAGCCTCCGTCTGCTCTTTGGATATACCAGTAGCGGGGCTCATCCACAAGGGAGGTCATGGGGTCGATGGCTTCGACCTCGACGGTCACGGTATTTGCATCGCTGTCCACGCTCAAGGACAGGATTTTAAACGGTCCCAGGTAGTTGCTCTTGCGGAAGGTGGGAGCCTCTTCTACCGTGAACTCACACCAAGCCACCGAAACGTATTTCTCCCCGTCATGCTTGGTGGCATGGAGCCGATAGGTCCCGGGCATAAATCCCCCGCCCGTATTCGTGCCGTATATGTGCTTATCAATGACGGCATATTCGTCCCTGCCGGGCTCGGCCGCTTCGATCGCTTCCTCGGTGTAGGATATTTCCACTGCTACGGCCCCCTCGTCGGTCAGCCGCTCCAGATACCAGGCGTTGTGCATGGAAATGACCTCGCCCTTGTTCTTACCCGTCATGATCACTGTAAAACGGTTCATACCCTCGGGGTAGCTTTCCTGCTCGGTGGCGATGGTGAAATTCACCCCCTCGTCGCTCATCTCAATACTGCTCCCCGTGGGCGGCACGGGGGGCGGATAGCTGGTCGGCGGGTTCTGCCCCGCACGGATGATCAGGATCAGTACGGTCAAGGCCACGATGCCCGAAACGACGGCGGCTCCCCACCCGCTGTTCAGAAATCGGCGGACAGGCCCCATGGGCCTGGCGGAGCGGTAGATGCCCGCCTCGGCCTCGTAGAGGGCTTCCTCGGCGGAGAGGATATATGCGTCGGGGAGCGTCCCCATGGCGGCAAAGGCGTTCAGTGCGCGGTTCTTCATGGATTCGTTCATAACGAATACCCCCTTTCGGTGAGATAAGCGCGAAGCTTTTCGCGAGTGCGGTAAAGCCTCGCGGAGAGGTTGTTGGGCTTCATTTTGAAGGCCTTGGACAAACGCGCCACCGAGTGGCCGTGCCAGTAGCGCAGGATAAAGAGGTCACGCTCCTTGGCGGGCAGGCTCTCCAAAAATCCCGCCAGCAGCATGGGCAGGTCGGAGTCGTCCTCCTCCTGC
Organism: Oscillospiraceae bacterium; assembly: GCA_015064695.1. GTDB lineage: Bacteria > Bacillota > Clostridia > Oscillospirales > CAG-272 > CAMEON01. Next base: position 116,781 of record SVRS01000001.1, read on the forward strand.
GCGGGGAGTATCTCGGCCAGCTCCTCCAGGGTGGCTTCAAATTCAAGCCCGCGTGTCTTGCGCCGACGGTAGCGGTCAAGGGCCAGGTTGCGGGTGATCCTGCCCAGAAACAGCCGCAGAACGGTGGGCCTTTGGGGCGGGATGGAATTCCAGGTCTTGAGATAGGTGTCGTTGACGCACTCCTCGGCATCGGGCTCGCTGTTCAGTATATTCATGGCCACCGAGAGGCAGTAGGGGCCGTACATCCGCTGGGTGGCCTCGATGGCCGCCTCGTCACGGGCGAGGTAGAGCGCCACAATGTCCGCATCGGTAAGAGGCTTGCTTGGATTCATATGTTCTCCTTTCTTGAAATGAGGTTCAAACTACATTCTACCATAAAAGACGAAATTTTTGGAGAAATATGACGGTGATTTGAAAATTTTTTCCTCCGATGCGCTTTTCTCTTGCAATTCACGCGGTTTTCTGCTATAATGACGGTAAACCGAAATCGAATATTCCGGGAAAGGTGGTAATTCCATGAAACCCTATCTGATTGATTTTTTCCATACCCAAGCCTATCAAGCCTCCGACGCGGCTTGCTTTCTTGCCGCATACGACGGGATCATGGCTCGTGACGATGCTCGCGTCCTTTGGGAGGAGGCGATCTCCCTGTACGATGCCGACGTGAATTGCGATTACGGCGATATCATCGCTAAGGCGGACAAAGCCGCGTTGCTGTGCGGATTCCATGAATATACCGCCGAATTGCTGATCTTCGCCTGCCTTTCCCGCAAGCTGCGGGAGCACTACCTGGAGCGCGGGTATGACCTTGCGATTTTTGAGCGAAGCATGGCGGATCTCCGCTATAAGGTGGAGGAATGTAAGGCCGTCTATGGCATCGTTGGCTCCTTTGTGGCAGGCTGGTTTCCGGGCTTCTTCAATCTGACTCGCTTCGGCCTTGGCCGCCTCCAGTTCGAGATCATTCCTCTGGGCTGTGATTACAGCAAAAACGGCCATACGCTCACCGCCGATACCCCGGTTCTGAATATCCATATCCCTCGCTCGGGTGAGCCCTTGACTGAGGAGGCCTGTGAGGATGCCTATGCCCGCGCCAAGGCCTTCTTTGGAGACCGCCTGGGTGACCCCTGCCCCTTTGTCTGTAACTCCTGGCTCCTGTTCCCCCGTCACGAGGATTTCCTCCCCAAGCATACCAATACCTATCGCTTCTTCAAGAGCTTCGATATCATCAACCAAGGAATGGATAAGAGCCGCGGCAATCTCTGGCGGCTGTTCGATACCATGGAGAAGCATCCCGACCGTCTCCCCGCCGATACCACTCTGCGCCGCGCCTACGTGAGCTACCTGCAGGCGGGCGGTCAGATGGGTTACGGACGAGGTCTTCTGTTCCGTTGACGGATCCCCCGGCGGAAGTCCGTGATTCTGCTCAATTCCGCCTCTGCACAGAAATTTCTTTTGTTCGTATATGCTGAATTTGCAAAGAAACCATTGACAAGCCTTCGGAAATCGTGTAGAATAAATATGTAAATATTCTATTCTGTTTTCGAAAGGAAGATGTGTATATGAAAAGCATGACTGCCTTCGGCCGCGCCAGAGTCGCGGGAGAGGGCTATGAGCTGACCGTCGAGCTTCGTTCGGTCAATAACCGCTACCTGGATCTGAATATCCGTCTTCCTCGCACCTGGGCACCCCAGGAGGAACGGGTCAAGGCCGCCCTCTCTAAGCTGGGTGTCAGCCGCGGTAAGGTGGACGTGAATATTTCTGTCACGGATACCCGTACGCAGACCGGCGCCGCCGCCCTGGAGCCCGATTTGGAGGTGGCCCGCCGCTACGTGGAGGCCGCCCTGCTCCTGCGGGATGAGCTGAACGTGGATCATGACCTCACAACCTCCCGCCTTCTGACCCTCCCCGGGGTCATGGTCCCTGTCAAGGAGGAGGACGAGGAGGATGACGAGACCGTTTGGGCCAAGCTGTCTCCCGCCGTGACCGAGGCAACGCTGGCATTTCTCGCCGCCCGCGAACGGGAGGGTGCCCGCCTTGGCGAGGATCTGCTCTCCAAGCTGAACGGGATCCGTGAGATGGTTGCTTCCATCGCCTCCCGCTCGGAGGAGAACATCGCCGCCTATCGCGTCCGCTTTGAGGAGCGCCTTCGTGCCGCTCTGGGTGAAGCAGGGAACGGCGTGACCTTCGATGAGAACCGCGTGGTTACCGAGTGCGCCATTTATGCCGACCGCGTGGCCGTGGATGAGGAGCTGGTTCGCCTGGCCTCCCATTTCGATGCCCTGGAGGGACTATTCAAGTCCGCCGAGCCCGTAGGCCGCAAGATCGATTTCATGCTCCAGGAAACCAATCGCGAGATCAATACCATCGGCTCCAAATGCTCGGATGCCGTCATGGCCCAAGCCGTGGCCGACGTCAAGAGCGAGCTGGAAAAGATCCGCGAGCAGATCCAGAATATCGAGTAAACCGTCATTTCATCCGTGAGCTTTTGAGAAAGGAATTCCATCATGAAATTCATCAACATCGGCTACGGCAACATGGTGGCCGTGGACCGCATCGTAAGCTTGGTCAGCCCCGATTCCGCGCCCATCAAGCGTCTCATTCAGGATGCCAAGGACGACGGCCGTGTTATCGACGTCACCTGCGGCCGTAAGACCCGTGCCGTCATCATCACCGATTCCGAGCACGTCATCCTCTCGGCCTTCCAGACCGAGACCATCGCCGATCGCCTGGAGAGCGACGGCGAGATTTCCATGGACGAGGACGAGATGGAGGACGAGGCCTGATTGGGTCTCGGTCAGCCGCGTAGCAACACAGAAAAGATTACCCTACCATATACAGAATGAAGGAGAAACAGACATGATCTACCCCACCATCAACGAGCTTACCAAGGGCGGCGAGTATAACCGCTACGAAATCGCCCTGGCAACCGCTAAGTGCGCCCGCATGATCACCAACGAGTACACTCGCCAGCGTGTGGAGGCTGAGCGCCAGATGACCGGTAACAAGGAGACCGACAAGCCCCTGACCGCCCTGATCGACAAGGAGGTTCGGGATACCAAGGCTGTCAAGCTGGCCATTGGCCGTATGTATAAGGGCGAATACACCATCGTCCATAAGGATCCCGCCGAGCAGGAGCGGGAGGAGCAGGCGATTCTCGCCGGCATCAACCGTCCCTACGAGGATCTGAGAATCGACGAGGATGACGAGGACGATCTGTCCGAGGACGAATTGTCTGAGGACGAGTTGTCCGACGAGGATCTGCCCGAGGATGAGGCCGAGACCGAGGAAGGTCTTGCGGAATCCGAAGAATTCTGATTCGTGAATCCCCAACGAAATACCCAAGGAGGCACCGTTATGGAGCAGGAGACCGTTTTGCGTTCTGCCGACATACCCACGTATGCAGGCGTACACATTTTGGGCAACCCGTTCTGCATTGACGGTGCCTACCATTATTTTATCCCCCGCTATATGGCCGAAGCCGTCAAACGGGGTGCCTTTGTCACGGTCCCCTTCGGAAAGGGCAACCGTAAGCAGCTGGCCGTGGTTGTATCGGTGGGAGAAGCCTCCGACCTGCCCGAGGGAGTTCCCCTCGATCGCATCAAGCCCATCGACGGTGTCTGTCGCGAAAAGCTGTTTTTGACCGAGACCCAGCTTTCAATCTGCTTCTATTTGAAGGAGACCACCCTCTGTACCATGGGCGACGCCGTGCGGACGGTGATCCCTGCCTCGGCGCTGGCTACCCTGGTGGAGTATTACAGCCCCACCGAGGAGGTCGACGATTTCGGGGACTTGAAAAGCCGCCGGAATACCCTTACGGCCCAGGATCTCATGGTTCTGGAATATATCCGTGCCCGTTGCTCCGTGTCGGGGCAGTCCGTTAAGTCTCGCTTCGGAGCAAAGGTCGCGGAGTCCTTGAGCCGCCTCTGCAATCAGGAGCTGATTCGACGGGAGCTGACCGTGCGCCAGCCCGACGTGCCCGTGGTGCGCTCCTACTCGTTGAATTGCCCGGCCTCCGTGGCAGAGGCCGTTTTGAGCGGAGAATCGGGACGTCCGAGGGTTATCTCTGAGACCCATAAGCGCGTCCTGGAGCTGCTTCTGGATGCCGGCGGCGGGGTGGAGGGAGCGGAGCTGCGCCGTCTGACGGGAGCCTCATCCGCCCAGCTGAAGGCCTTGCTGGATAAAGGCCTCGTTAAGATGACGGAGGAGGAGGCCTTCCATTCCTCGGACGAGGAAATGGGCGAGGGCTGCCGTACTCCCCACTGCCTCAACGGAGAGCAGACCGGTGCCGTCGAAGCCCTGTCGGCGCTGGCTTTCTCGGGAGAGCCCAAGGCCGCCCTGCTCTACGGTGTCACGGGAAGCGGAAAGACCTGCGTGATTCTGGAGACCATTGACCGCGTCCTGGACAGCGGCCGCGGCGTCATCGTTCTATTGCCCGAAATCGGTCTCACCCCCCAAATGCTTCGGATCTTTCGTGAGCGCTACGGCCGCCGAGTGGCGGTGATCCATTCCGGACTTTCGGCCGGAGAACGCCTGACCTCCCATTTGCGGATCCTGGCGGGAGAAGCCCCCGTCGTGGTGGGCACCCGCTCCGCCGTGTTCGCGCCCATGCCGAATCTGGGATTGATCGTCATGGACGAGGAGCAGGAGCATACGTATAAATCCGACCAGGATCCCAAATACCATGCAAGGGACATTGCCCGCTTCCGTTGCGCCACCGAAAACGCACTGCTTCTCTTGTCCTCGGCGACCCCCTCTCTGGAAAGCTACCAAAAGGCCCTGGACGGGAAATATACCCTGATCACCATGAAAAATCGCTACGGTGCGGCGCGGCTCCCCGACGTCCATATCGTGGATATGCGTACGCAGATGGGGAGGGGGCGGTCTCCTGTGGGTGAAATTTTGGCGAGAGAGCTGGCCCGTGTGCGGGATGAAGGGAACCAATCCGTCCTGTTCCTCAACCGACGCGGTTATAGCCATCAAATGGTCTGCGGCTCCTGCGGTAAGGTTGTCACCTGCGCCCGTTGCTCGGTGGCCATGCACCACCACGTCAAGCGGCATAATTCCGAGGACGAGCTGGTCTGCCATTGGTGCGGCGCTCGAAGATCTGTTCCCGATACCTGCCCTGAGTGCGGCGCCCCCGGTCTTGTCGGTATGGGCTACGGCACCCAGCGAGTGGAGGAGGAGCTGCACACCCTGATTCCCTCGGCGCGAGTCATGCGCATGGACGCCGATACCACCTCTACCAAAGCTGCCTACCATACCCTCCTGGGTGGCTTCCGTGATCACGAGGCGGATATCCTCCTGGGCACCCAGATGGTGACCAAGGGGCACGACTTCCCCGATGTGACCCTGGTGGGGGTGCTGATGGCGGATATGTCTCTCTACCTGGACGACTATCGGGCGGGAGAACGCACCTTCTCCATGCTGACCCAGGTCATCGGCCGCGCCGGACGGGGAGATAAGACCGGTCTTGCGGTCATCCAAACCATGAATCCCGAAAGCGATATCATCCGTCTGGCCTGCACTCAGAACTACGAGCAGTTCTTCCAAAACGAGATCCGCCTCCGCCGGCTGCTCCAGTTTCCCCCCTTCTGCGATATCGTGCTGATGACTCTCACCTGCCCCGACGAGGGCGAGCTGCAAAAGGCTGGTCTTCGTCTCTCGGAGGAGCTGCGCCGCCGCAATGCTGCCGAGTATACCGACGTGCCCATCGTAGCCTTCGGTCCCTTCGAGGCTCCCGTCTACCGGGTGGATAACGTCTATCGGATGCGCATGGTGGTCAAGTGCCGCCTCAACCGCCGCGCCCGCGCCATGTTCGCGGATATCCTTACCTCCTTCGCCATTGACCGCCGCGGTTCTCAAAAGCCCACCCTCAGTATCGATTTCAATCCGAGTAGCATCTGAAAGCGGACGAGCTTGCGGGCCGTAACCATCTCAGCGGTAAATTTCGGTTCGCCGCTTACAACCGAGCCCCCGACAGACGAATTCTGTCGGGGGCTTTCCATCTGTGGGTGAATCTGTTCCTTTTGTCCTCCTCTCTGTTCCGGTCGACGGGTTTTCTTCAAAAATTCATTGAAAAATCATGAAGAATTTGCAAGAAAAGCCCCTCGGTTCATAAATTCGTTACAATATTATGGTATACTGTAAAATGACTTATTGCATCCGCATTTCCGTGCGGTTGCCCAAATGATAAAAAGCTCCCTTACGGGAGTACAGAAAGGATTGACTATCCATGATTAAGATTGAACATCTGGTCAAAAACTATGGATCCAACTGCGCGGTGGATGACATCAGCCTGGAGATCGGGGAGGGCGAGATCGTCGGCTTCCTGGGTCCCAACGGTGCGGGTAAGTCCACCACCATGAATATCCTGACAGGCTATTTGTCCAGCACCGCAGGACGGGTCAGCGTGGCCGGCATTGACGTGCTGGGCGATCCTCTGAACGCCAAGCGACAGATCGGCTATCTGCCCGAGCAGCCGCCCCTCTACCTGGACATGACGGTGGACGAGTATTTGGGCTTCAACTACGATCTCAAGGGCTGTAAGCTCAACCGGGAGGCCCACATCGGAGAGGTGTGCGAGGTGGTTCGTATTGGGGACGTGCGCAAGCGCGTGATCAAGAACCTGTCCAAGGGCTACCGACAGCGCGTGGGCATTGCCGGCGCTCTCATCGGCTCGCCTAAGGTGATCATTTTCGACGAGCCCACGGTTGGCCTGGACCCCAAGCAAATCATTGAGATCCGTAACCTGATCCGCTCCCTGGGGAAGGATCACACGGTCATTCTGTCCACCCACATTCTGCAGGAGGTGCAGGCCGTTTGCGACCGCATCGTCATCATCAACAAGGGCCGCATCGTGGCCGATGAGAAAACCGAGAACATCACCCGTGTTATTGAGAATAACCGCCGCTTCAATGCCAAGATCTGTGGCCCTCAGTCCCAGGTGCTGTCCCTTCTGCGGGATATGCAGGGCGTGGTGTACTGCGAGGCCCTGGCAGAGCGGGACGGCGATGCTACGACCTTTATGATCGAATCTGCGCCCGGCGTGGATATCCGCAAGAAGCTGTTCTTCGCGCTGGCAGAGCGGGGCTGGGCCCTGATCGGCCTGGAGGCGCTGGGGCTTTCCCTGGAGGATATCTTCATTACGGTGGTGAATAAGTCCGAGGAGGAAGCTTCTCCCACACGCTACACGCGCCGCACCAAGGCCAAGCAACGAAACGCTCTGGAATCCCAGGTAGCCGCCGGCCTGGTGGCCGACGCGGACAAGCGGCGAGAGGAGAACTCCGCCATCGCAACCGACGAAGAGGAATGACAGGGGAGCGAGGGCCTTTGCCCTATAAAAAATCCTAAAAGCTTAAAAACCATATTTTTGAGTTTTGGGAGCTCTGATCCGTCGGAGGCTTTCCTCCATCTTTCCCCCTCAAAAAAACTGAAACAAAAAGGAATACATTATGTTTGCAATTTATAAGAAAGAGCTTCGTTCCTTCTTCATCAACCCCATCGGGTACGTGTATACGGGAGCGTTTCTGGGTCTGGCGGCGCTGATCTGCTGCTACACCACCATTATGTCCTCCAGCTACAGCACGTCGCTGTATTTTACGATCATGCTGTTCGCCATGGGTATCCTCATTCCCCTTCTGACCATGCGGCTTTTTGCCGAGGAGCGCAAGCTTCGCACCGAGCAGCTGCTCCTGACTGCGCCCGTGACCATTACGGGTATGGTGATGGGTAAGTTCTTTGCGGCACTGACCGTGTTCGGCGGCTCTCTGCTGGTGTCCTGTATCAATTTTATTCCGATCTACTCCGTCGCTAACACCGAGCGGGCAGGGCAGTCCTTTGAGTTTTACCACATCGGCCCTGTAACCGGTGAGCTGGTAGGCAATCTTGTGGGCCTGCTTCTTGTGGGTGCGGCGTTCATTGCTTTGGGAACCTTTATCTCAGCATTGACCGAGAATCAGTTGGCCGCGGCGGTCATTACCATTTCCGTGATCATTCTCATGCTGGGCATTGGTCTGCTCAATAGCTTCATCAACGTGTACTGGCTCCGTACGGTTCTGTCCTGGATCTCCATCTACTCCCGCTTCGGTAACTTCCAGAATGGACTCTTTGATTTTGCCGCCATCCTCTACTACGCCTCTATTTGCTTCGTTTTCGTGTTCCTCACCGTCCGCGTTTACGAGAAGCGGAGATGGAGCTGATCCCGTTAGCATTTGAGAGAAAGGATTCGAGAACATGGCAAATACAGCCTCTAAGAAAGCACTTCGGCACGGGGGCGTGACGGTTGCGCTGACGGTGCTGGTGGTTTTGGCGATCATTTTACTGAACGCCTCGGTCACCGCGCTGGCGATGCGCTACGGTTGGTTCGTGAACATGAACCCCACCCTGCTCTATCCCGTTACCGATACCTGCTTCGATTACCTGGATGCCTACGTCATTCCCGACGCGACGGAGGATATCCGCATCATCTTCTGCGACGAGGAGGAGAACATCCGCAAGGACGTGACCCAATCCTACGTGCTGAACACCGCCGAGGAATTGGCGGCCCACTATCCCGATACCGTTACCATTGAATATCTCAACGTCTGGGAAAACCCCAAGACGGCCAGAGCCTGGGGCGTGAAGGCCTCCACCTCGGTGGTGGTTGCTTCGGGAGACGCCCACAGAGTCTGCACGCTGCGAGACTTCTTCCTGTTCCCGGTGGGGGACACCGCCAATCCCGTGGCCTATACCGGCGAGAAGCGCTTCGCCGTGGCTATGAAGGCGGTCGTATCTCCTGATGCGCCTGTTGCCTACTTCACCATGAATCACGGCGAGGCCATGGAGGATTACTCTCTTTTGTACGCCGTAACCGATGCGGGATACATGGTCAACTATCTGGATGCGTTGAACTTCGATATTCCCGAGGACTGCGGCCTTTTGGTTTCCTATAATCCCGCTCGCGATTTCGCCACGGTGGACGGCGTGTCGGGCGTTTCGGAAATCGACAAGCTGGATGCCTACCTCCAAAAGGGAGGCAAGTTCATGTGCTTCGTTTCGGCAGACACCTTTGCCGCCGGCGGCTTTGCCCATCTGGAGGGTTACCTTTCGGAGTGGGGCGTGACCTTTGAGCATGAGCCCGGCGCCGAGGGGGTGGAGGAATGCTTCTCCATCCGCGACACCGCCCACTCCCTGACCACCGACGGCTACACTCTGGTGGGCAGTATCCCCTCTGCGGGGCAGGGAAGTGAGATCATGGCGGATCTGAACGGCACCCTTCGTATTGCCAACGCCACGGCGATTACGGTGGCCGAGGGCTTCTCTGCCGCAAACGGGGATTACGTGAACGGCAGCCGCACTCTGACTCCCCTGCTTCGCTCCCATGCCGGAGCGGAGGCGTGGGCGGGTGGACGTCCCGTGGATCGCACGGCCGAGGGGTACAATTTGGTGACCCTGACCCGTGATGCCTCTACCAACGCCTCGGTGCTGGTTTGCTCCTCCACCGCGTTTGCTACCGAAGCGACCCTGCAATCGGGTGTATATGACAACGGTCCCTTCCTGCTCACCGCCATGGAGGCCATGGGCAAGGAGGAGGTTCCCATCAGCCTGAAGGGTCAGCCCTTCTCGGATGACACCATCCACATTTTGACCACCGCGATGGCTCGCAACATCACCATTGCTCTGGTGGCCGTACCCGTTTTCGTGGTAACGGTTATCGGACTGATCGTACTCGTGAGGAGGAAATTCGCATGAATCATCAATCGAATATGCCTCGCAAGGGTACCCGCCGCGCGCTGGGCGCGACTCTGACCTTCGGGGTGATCGCCATCGTATTGGCGCTGAATATCGCGTTTTCCTTCGTGGCCGACCGCTTCATGTGGCAGGTGGACGAGACGGTGACCCGTTATATTGACGCCAAGGGGGTATCCGTTGGCTCTATGTATACCGCCACCGACGCCTTCATGACCCTCATTGGCGAATCCGCCATTCCCATGGTGGAGAAGATGAACGCCGAGCGGGCGGAGAGGGGCGAGGAGCCCATCACCATCAACATCAAGTTCTGCGCAGAGCGAGACAAGATCTACGGTGCAGAGAAGCTGCGCATGATCCAGTACACCGCCATGGCACTGCAGAAGGAATTCCCCCACGCCGTGAAGGTGGAGTACCTGAACATTGAGCAGAACCCCTCCCAGGTGCAGAAGTACAAGGCTACCTCCTCCACCAACATTTATCCCCATCAGATCATTTTTGAGTTCGGTACCGAGTACCGCGTGACCTCTTACGATTACTTCTTCCTTACCAACGATACCAACTCCAAGGAGCATTGGGCTTACAACGGTGAGCAGAAGTTTGCATCTCTGCTCCTGGCGCTGACCCGTGCCGAGTCTCCCATCGCCGGCTTCATTACCAATCACGGAGAGAAGCTGGAGAACTGCCAATCCTTCCGCAACCTGGTTGAACGGGCCGGCTTCGACGTCGTGGACATTGATCTGTCCAAGGACGAGATCCCCGCGGATTGCCGCTTGCTGATTTGCTACGACCCTCAGACCGATTTCATCGGATTGGGCCACGATGCTTACGTGGAGGGGGACAAGAGCGAGATCGACAAGCTGGATGCGTTCCTGGATAAGGCTTACTCCTTCATGCTGTTCGTGAACAAGGACACCCCCGAGCTGACCGTTCTGGAGGAGTATATGGAGGAATGGGGCGTGACCATTGCCCGGGCGGAGAACGCCGAGGGGGACGTGGATACGCTGACCATCCGTGACCAGGTCATGAAGCTGGACAAGGACGGCTATATTCCCGTGGCTGAGTACGTGACCGTGGGCGGCGGTGCCTCCATCACCGAGGATATGCGTAACGTTTCCTACCCCGCTACGGTGGTATTCCCCAACGCAACCGCCATCGTGATGTCGGAATCCTACCGCAAGACCCACGTGGACGTGGATGAGACCACCGGTGTGACCGAGGCCTATACCTACGGCTCCTACTACCGCAATGGTATCAGCCGCTACTTCCACGACGTGTTCAAGACGGGCGCGAGCGCCTCTGCGGAGGCCTTCGGGAAGCAGTACCAGGTGGCAACCCAACTGGAGCGCTTCAACCTGATGACCATTTCGCTGGAGTCCCGCACGTTGCAGGAAACCAACTATATCTCCACCCAGGAGCCCTCCTACGTGGCGGTGTTCGGCTCTACTGAGTTCGCCTCGGATACGGTGCTGGATTCGGCCTCCTACGGCAATGCCGACGTGCTGAACGCAACGCTTCGCCATATGGGACGCGAGGTGGTTCCGGCGAATCTGGAATTCAAGGCCTTTAAGAAATACGACGTGGATACCAACGCCTACGTCGTGGATGCCGGCAAGATGATCGGCATTACCCTGTTCATGACCGTTATGCCCGTGGCGGTATGTGTGATCGCGGGAGTTTGCGTGAACGTGAAGAGAAAGTACCGCTGAAAAGGAGTCGATAAGTCGATATGCAGGAAATTCAACTGATATTTAATCCGGGCAAGGGAAGCGTGCCCCTGTCGCGGATCACCGCCGTTGTGGGTGACCGCGTGGGCGCGATGCCCAAGCCGACCCGCAAGGGCTATATCTTCGACGGCTGGTACGTAACGAAGGATGGCGATCCGAATGCACCCGAGGCCATCCGCATTACGGCGGAGACCCGGGTGGAGCTGAGCCTTTTGGGCGGCACTCTGTCCGACGTGGTGCTGTATGCCAAGTGGAGAAAGCCCGCGTCTGCCTCCGAGTCGGGAAAGAAAAATTCTCTCCGTACTCAGAAGCGGGCCATTGCGGTGCTGATTGCGCTATCCGTGGTATTGGCAGTGGCCTTCGGCGTGGTCTCCTTCATCGTGGATATTTACGAATATGAGGACTTTGACGGGATCGAATACACCATCAAGAAGAAAAAAGGTGAGTACGGTCTTTACAAGGACGGTGTGATCTGTGACATCAATGACGATGGATACTATATGACGGATCTGGGAACCCAGCTTTCGGTGGATCCCAAAACGGGTGAGTACGAGATCTACGCCGTGGTGGATACCACGGGCACCGAGGTCGTGGGTGTCAATCAGCGAGTGCTGATGTTCAAGCAGCTGACCTACGACCAATCCTCCACCAAGGATGCCTCCAAGGTCATTAAGCGCATTGAGGTTCACAACCAGAACGGCAAGATCGTGGTCAACCGCGGCGATAACAACCGTTTCGAGGTGGAGGGCCATCCCACGGCCGTCCTGGTGGACGAGTCCTTCGCCAAGCTTTCGGTTGGTGTGGGCTACACCATCTCCATGCAGAGGTTGGAGAATCCCGTTCGCCTGGCGGATGGCTCCATTGATTATTCCGAGTACGGCCTGGCGCCCGAAAAGCGGGTCAAGCTGGACGAGGAAGGGAACGAGGTCGTGGACGATAAGGGCAATCCCGTCACCTACGACTACGTGCCCACTTGGTATACCGTGACCACCATGACCAACGAGGCCTACACCGTTACGTTGGGAGATGCCACCGTTTCCGGCGCGGGCTACTACGCGCGTTACGAGGGACGGGACACGATCTATATTCTGTCCTCCATCAACCTGGACGATGCGGTTCTGAAGCCCGTGGAGGCTCTGATCGCGCCCATGATGGTATACCCTATGACCATGAACACCTATTTCCAGGTGACAAACTTCACCTATCGCAGTGATATTGATCATGTGGGGATCTATGCCCAGCTCGTGAAGGAGCTGGTGGGTCTGGATCTCAGCACCGTAAAGCCAGATGAGAACGGCGAATACACGGCTGAGGTGGAGGCCAAGCTGGAGGAAGCCAGCAAGAAGATCGAGGAGATGAAGGACGAGGATTTCGCCAAGATGTACGATCGGATCTTCAAGGAGAATTCCCGCGTGGTGACCGAATTCTCCTATCTGGATCTGAAGGACCGTACAGACACCCTGTATTCCACCCTGCCGTACCAAATGGCTTCGGACTACATGGAGGGATATCTGCCCAACTCCGATAATATCGGCGCGGTGCTGCAGAAGCTGTACAGCATGAGCTTTGGCGGCGTGGCGGTTCTGGGTCCCACGGACGAGGAGCTGGAGGCCTACGGCGTTTCTGAGCCTGCTCATGATTTCTCCTTCATTTACACCGATGCCGAGGGGCAGGAGTGGGGGAACCACTTCGTGGTCAGCGAACAGAACGAGGATGGCAGCTACTACGGCTATTCTGAGCTTTACGATATGATCGTGATCATTCCCGAGAGCCAGGCAACCTATCTGGAGTGGGAAATGATCGACTGGTATGAGCGAGAGTACTTCATGTTCAATATTGCTCACGTCAAGGAGATCAAGCTGGAGGGCGCGGGGATTCTCAATCCCATCGTCTTCACCCTGGACAACTCCGCCTCGGATCAATCCAAGGGCATGAACTCCGATAAGCTGGTGGTCTACGCCAACGGTAAGAAGATGGATTACAATCTGACCGTGACGAAGCCCTCCGGATCCCAAGCCGTTGAGACGGCAACCTACAACTTCCGCCGCTTCTACCAGGCGTTCTTGACCGCATCCATGGAGGGTGTGGCAGAGCTGACGGATGCTGAGATGGCGGCGCTCCGGGAGACCCCCGATGCGGATTGCCATTTGAAGATCACGGTGCATGCCGACGATGGAAAGGGAACTACGGCGGATATAGTCTACCGCTTCTACCGCTACACCGAGCGGAAGGCGTATATGACTATTGAGGTGCTGAACGGCGCGGTGGATTCCAACACCCCTCAGAACGGACAGGGCGTATTCTACGTGCTTCGCTCCTTCTGTGATAAGCTGATCGCAGACGCTTACCGCTTCATGGATGGTACCGAGATCGTGGTGGATTCCAAGAGCTAAAGGGGAGCGGCAGGGCGCCGCCCTGCACCCGCCCAAGAACCCTTTTGAAAAAGGGTTCTTGGGAATCTCCGAAAACTTTTTGGAAATTTGGTTGTGAATGTTTTGGCTTGCCGTTTGACGAACGGATTTTAGCATTCACCGTGGGGCCCTTCCCACCGGGATCTTTCGGATTCCCCAAAAACTTTCTATAAATTGAAAGGACAAATTGTATTATGGCAAAACTTCAAATTCGTAAGGTAGGGGACGAGTGTCTGCGCAAGGCCTGCCGTCCCGTGGATGCCATTACCCCCCGCGTGCTGACTCTCCTGGATGATATGCTGGAAACCATGCGCGCCGCCAACGGCGTGGGCTTGGCCGCCCCGCAGGTGGGCGTGTTGCGCCGCATCGTGGTCATCGAGGTGGAGCCCGGTGAGGTAATCGAGCTGATCAACCCCAAGATCATTGCCTACTCGGGTGAGCAGGACGGCCAGGAGGGCTGTCTCTCGGTGCCCGGCCGCTGGGGCATGGTCAAGCGCCCCATGCACGTCACCGTCCGCGCCATGAACCGTAAGGGTGAAGAAGTGGAGATCACCGGTCACGAGCTCCTGGCCCGTTGCTTCTGCCACGAGCTGGATCACCTGGACGGCGCCCTCTACATCGATAAGGCCTACGAGATGGATGACGAGGATTGAGAGAGCGGAGAACGAGGGAGGGACTTCTTGAAAGAAGTCCCTCCCTGACCCCACCCTCAAGAACTTTCAAATGGGGATATAGCAGGAGAAGATATATCCCTATTTGAAAGCACTTGAAGGCTATATTCTTTATTAGACGTGTTCGATAACCCCGTATGGAATATGTAGAAATCAAAAATTTGACGATACGCCCTCTCCCCCAGTCACGCTTCGCGTGCCAGCCCCCTCCCGGAGGGGGCCTGTGGTTCGCAAGAACCGCTATCTTGAGGCTCCCTCCGAGAGGGAGCTCCCGCCATAGGCGGGTGAGGGAGCCTGCGTTCTCTTGTTTTTTTAGGATCATCTTTGATTTTATAAGGTTATCGAACAAGTCTATTGATGTTTTTTGAAGATTCCCAAGAACTTTTTCCAAAAAGTTCTTGGGCGGGTCCGGGGCAGAGCCCCGGGAGAAAGGAGCTATCTATGCGTATCGTATTCATGGGCACACCGGATTTTGCCCTGTTTTCTTTAAAGGCACTTGTGGAGGCAGGCGAGGAGGTTGTGGGCGTGGTCACCCAGCCCGACAAGCCCCGCGGCAGAGGCTACGTGCTGACCCCGCCTCCCGTTAAGGTCTACGCCGCCGAGCAGAACATCCCCGTTTACCAGCCCCAGACCCTGAAAAACGGGGCCTTTGACGAGACCCTCCGCGAGCTGAATCCCGAGCTGATCGTGGTGGTGGCCTACGGCAAGATCCTGCCCAAGTCGGTGCTGGACTTCCCTAAGTACGGCTGTATCAACGTCCACGGCTCCCTTCTGCCCGCCCTGCGCGGTGCGGCACCCATGCAGAGAGCCATCATGGAGGGGCATCCCGTGACGGGTGTGACCACCATGTACATGGCCGATGGCATAGATACGGGGGATATGCTCCTCAAAACCGAGGTGGCCATCGACGAGGACGATAATTTCGAAACCATCCACGACAAGCTGGGTAAGGTCGGTGCAGAAACCTTGATCGCTACGGTCAACGCCCTGAAGGCAGGTACCCTCACCGCCATCCCCCAGGACGATGCCCTGTCCACCTACGCCGCCAAGATCGAAAAATCCGATTGCCTCATCGACTTCACCGCCGACGCACACACGGTTCACAACCGCATCCGCGGTCTGTCGCCCATGCCTCTGGCCTTCACCCATACCCCTGACGGAAAGCTCCTGAAGGTCCCCGCCGCCAAGCGTGGCCAATCCCCCGAGGCAGGGAATATCGCCGCCCCCGGTACGGTGCTGTCTCTGGATAACGGCATCGAGGTCGCCTGTGGGACGGGCTCGGTGATCTTCACCGTAGTGACTCCCGAGGGCAAGAGCCGCATGAACGCCGCCGACTACATCCGCGGCCGCAAGGTGAGCGTGGGGGATGTGCTGAACTGAAAAACAAAACGGCGGTTGCCCGCCGTTTGATGGGTATTTTTTGAGTTTGTCTCTCAATCGTCGTAGTGGCCTCTGCATTGGATGATCTCTACCCGGTCCTCCGAAATGCGGTAAACAATGCGGTGCTCGTCGTCGATGCGACGACTCCAGAAACCCGATAAATTCCCCGCAGAGGTTCCGGCTTGCCGAGTCCGCTGTACCCGTTTCGTTCGATGTCCTGGAGGAGCTGATTGATTCTTTTCAGCATCTTTTTGTCCTGGGTCTGCCAGTACAGATAATCACTCCATGCATCCTCGGTGAACAAAAATTTACTCATCCACCATGGCCTCCAGCTCGTCCAGGGTGTGCTCGGTCACCTGGCCCGCCCGAAGCTGATCGGCACTGTGCCGCAGGGCTGCTTGATTGGCCTGGGTATAGAACGGGTCGATGGATACCTCAAAGGGAATACGTTGTTCGCGGATCATTTTCTTGGCCAAAATGGTGATGGCGACCGTCATATTGATTCCAAGCTCATTGCATACACGGTCGAAATCCCGCTTCATTTCGTCATCCATGCGGATGCTGATGTTGGTTTGTGCCATTGTATCACCTCCTTGTATTATTATTATATCACGTTGCCAATACAATGTCAATATAATGCACGAATATTTGATTTTTGTTTACGTTTTTTCATGGAGTAAATTTATCATGGAATCCACAATTCCGTGGTATAATACCCGTATCACCATTCTACGAAAGGAGACTGTCATACCATGTTTTTCGGCTTGTTCTGGGGCGATTGGACCATCCTTGTCCTGATCCCCGCCATGATCTTCGCCCTGTGGGCCCAGGCCCGGGTCAATTCCACCTTCAAAAGATACGCCAAGGTCCACAGCCGCCGCGGGCTGACGGGGGCCGAGGCCGCCCGCCGTGTGCTGGATGCCGCGGGACTGTATAACGTCCGCATTGAGCATATCCGCGGCCACCTGACCGACCACTACGATCCCCGTGAGAACGTCATCCGTCTGTCGGATGCCACCTTCAATTCCACGGGCATCGCCGCCATCGGCGTCGCCGCCCACGAGGCGGGTCACGCCGTTCAGCACGCCCAGGGCTATGTCCCCATCAAGCTCCGCGCGGCCATCATTCCCATCACCAACATCGGCTCCAAGCTGGCCATGCCCCTGTTTTTGCTGGGTCTGATCTTTGCAGGCGGAAGCTACGTGGGCGGCGGAATCGGAGAGACCCTGATGCTGACGGGCATCCTGTTCTTCTCCTTCTCCACCCTGTTCCAGCTGGTCACCCTGCCCACCGAGTTCAACGCCTCCTCCCGCGCCATGAAGGCCCTGGAGGACGGGGGTGTTTTAGCCGCCGACGAGCTTCCCGCCGCGAAAAAGACCCTGTCTGCCGCCGCCATGACCTATGTGGCCGCCTTGGCGACCTCATTGGCATCGCTTTTGCGGTTGATCTTGATCTTTAACGGTAATCGGAGACAGTAAAATTCCAACGCCAAGCCCGTGATCTGCACAGGCTTGGCGTTTTTGTGCGCAAAGCGTGAAAAAATCTCACTCAATGCGCCCTTGCGTTCGCCGCAGGGATATGCTATAATAAAGCCACCGGTAAAGATCACGTGTACACACACCCGACTCTGCGCAGAGCTTGAATCCGAAAAAGAAAGGAAGGACCCTATGAAACTGAATATCGGAACCATCATCCGCGACCGCCGCCGCGCTATGGATATGACCCAGGAGCAGCTCGCCGAGCGGCTGGGTGTCACCTGCCAGTCGGTGAGCCGTTGGGAGAATGGCATGACCTATCCCGACATCGAATTTCTTCCCCTGCTGGCCGACCTGTTCGGCATCACCCTGGACGAGCTGATGGGACACACAAAGACCGCCAAGGAGCAACGTCTGGCCAAGCTGTGGGAGGAGTATGAGGCCATTGACGACGACGACCTCGAGGCCGGTTTTGACCATCTGGCCCGTATGCGGGAGGAATATCCCAATGAGTGGGACGCGGCCCATGAAATGGTGAGGCTTGCCGCATGGTATAACATCCGCAAGGACAAACTGCACGCTTTGACCATGGAGGTGTTGGAGAACTGTGCGGATGAGGAAATACGTCATGATGTGACTGAAATCTATTTGAGTACGGCGGATGAGGAAGCGATCGACCGCCCGTTCTTAGACAAATATACCCGCGTGGTGGATCGCTTTTATCTTCTGGAACAACGTTATTTCAGGAGAGAGGACTGGGATCGTTACGAGGAGGTTCGCCAGTATGTTCTCACCCAACAGTTCCACTTGCTCTTTGGGGAGAGATTGCGCCGAAAGTACCATGCCGCGGTTGAGGATAGTGTTTGGGCATGGCAGACAGGGTTTGGAATCATCAATTTGCTCACAGGCTATCGCGCCTCGGATACGGGCAAGCTCGCCGACATCGTGGATCCTACGCCGGATATGTGGTTTGATGATAAGTTTTGGATGGGAATGCGGCTTTCCGCCGCTCTCGCGTCCTCGGGTCGATGCGAGGATGCGCTGGACGTGTTGGAAAAGACCGTAACTCTCGTGGAAAACACCTTCACCCTGCCTGTTGGTACGCTGCTGACCTACCGCTCCCCCGTCTTGGATTGCATTAACGGCGAGATTCTGCCTCAGCGTGAAATGTCCAATGATTCAGAGCGTTGGAGCGTGGTTTGTTATAAGACGATCATTGGTAAAAACGGCGTGGACAGCGGAGCCAACGGAGTCGAATGGCTGTACCGCAATGATGAGGGTTACTGGTCGCTGGTGATTCATGTATTGACCGAGCGAGACGGCTGGGAATGGTTCGACCCCATCCGTGAACATCCCCGCTATCTTGCCTGTATCGACCGCATGAATGCCCTACAGGAAACAGTCTCCACTTGATACCAATGTGGATTTGCTTTTTCAAGTTTTTTGGAATTCCTAAAACCTTTTTTTCAAAAAAGGTTTTAGGCCGCCGGAGGCACGCTCTCCCGTTCCTCTAAAAACCGCCCAGCCCCATCATCATTCATGACAGGGCTGGGCGGTTTTGCTCATTTGTTCCGTTGGGGTTCCCGCCCAACGGATTTTTTGGGGGTGCGAAATTCAGAGGAATTTATGGCATATCTCTTAAGGGCACCTCTAAAAATTCCTCACGCCGAGAATCGACGGAATCTTTTCCGTGATATTTCACAAAATCCCTTCGCGTAGGATAAACTACGCGCGCGGAATTTTGTTGCATCTGACGAAAAATCTTCTCGTCGCTTCTGACGCGCAGAATATTTAGAGGTTCCCTTAATGAGGAGATATTGAAATGAGGGCAGGACTTACTTTTTAAACAGAGCTTTCAAGCCGCGGGGCTTTTCCTCCTCACGGGCCAGCCCCAAAGGGGTGTAGCCGCTGTCCCGAATGACCGCCTCGATGCGGTCGTCGGGAATATCCTGCTCGGCGAGGATGACCGTCACGCCTTTCTTGTGATCGGACGTAACCTTTTTGACGGGCAGGGAACGGCGGACCGCGTCGTTGACGTGGGCCTCGCACATCCCGCACATCATGCCATCAACTTTGACGGTTATGCGGAGCATGTCAGTCGCCTCCTTTCACGGCGGAGGAGGCAGTACCCTCGTCGGAGGGCTTGCCGGACTTTTGGTTGGCCGCGGCATGGCACTGCCCTGCCAAAGCACAGCCCGCGCAGCCTCCGCAGCAGGAGGATTTCCCCTTTTTCTTGTCGCGGATCAGGCTCCAAATCAGCAGCGCGAAAAAGGCAATGAGGGCGGCGATAATGAGAATGGTTCCAATGTTTTGTGATAGCCATGCAAGCATGAGAGGTTCCTCCTTTCGGGAAATGTTTGGTTTGTAGGGGAGCGCCAGGGGCTTTGCCCCCTGGACCCCCACCAAGAACCTTTTTGAAAAAGGTTCTTGGAACTCCAAAAACTTTAAAAAAGAATTATTTATCAATGCTTTTTTAAAAGTTCTTGAAGGGGGTCTGGGGGGAACTTCTTTCAAGAAGTTCCTCCCAATCGCTCCCCACAAACCGCAATTTACAACTTTTTTACTTAATCTTCACCGTCTGGGTCAGCTTTCCCGACTCCTTATAGGGGCGGAAGAGCTGGAATAGCATGGCAACCATGGCCGCGACGGCGATCACCAGCCACAGAATGTTGATACCGCCCATAGCTCCCGTGAACAGGAGACCGAACTGGTAGATCATGAGGGAGACGGCGTAGGCGAATACGCACTGGTAGGTAATGGCGAAGGCGGTCCACTTGCCGTTGTTCATCTCGCGGCGGATGGCACCCATGGCGGCGAAGCAGGGAGCGCAGAGGAGATTGAATACCAGGAAGGAGAAGCCTGCCAGCTTGCCCATGCCTGCGAAATCTGCCACACCGAAGACGGCAACGACCTCCTCCTTGGCAATCAGGCCCATGAGGGTAGCCACGGCGGCGGTGGGGTCAGAGAAGCCGAGGGGAGCAAAGAGCCAGCCGATGGCGGTGCCGATGTAGTCCAGTATGCTCTTGCCGCCCTCGGGCATCTCCAAAAACAGCCCGAAGGAGCCGTTGGCCACACCGAATACGGTGCCTGCCCAGATGATGACGGTGGAGAGCATGATGATGGTGCCCGCCTTCTTGATGAAGGACCAGCCTCGCTCCCACATGGAGCGCAGGACGTTGATGGGGGTGGGCATGTGGTACGCGGGGAGCTCCATGACGAAGGGAGCGGGGGTGCCCGCAAAGAGCTTGGTCTTTTTGAGCATGATGCCCGAGACCACGATGGCGGCGATGCCGATGAAGTAGCAGAGAGGGGCTACCCACCAGGCGTTGCCGAACAGGGTGGCGGCGATCATGGCGATGATGGGGAGCTTGGCTCCGCAGGGGATGAAGGTGGTGGTGATGATGGTCATACGGCGATCCCGCTCGTTCTCGATGGTACGGGAGGCCATGATACCGGGCACGCCGCATCCCGTGCCGATCAGGATGGGAATGAAGGACTTACCCGACAGACCGAACTTGCGGAACAGGCGATCCAGCACGAAGGCGATACGGGACATATACCCGCAGGCCTCCAGAAACGCCAGCAGGATAAATAGCACCAGGATCTGGGGAACGAAGCCCAGCACCGCGCCCACACCGCCGACGATACCGTCCAGGATGAGGCTGTTCAGCCAATCGGGGGTATTTGCGGAGGTCAAGCCCTTCTCCACCAGAACCGGCACGCCGGGAATCCATAGCCAGCCGTAGTCTGCGGGGGCGGGCTCGGCATAGCCCAGGGCGTGGGCGGCGTTGATGGCCTCGGTCACGCGGTCATGGGTCATGTAGAGGGTCTCGAAGGTCTCCTCGTCCTCGTAGGTCCAAAGGTAGATGTCCCGATCCCCATCTCCGTCAATGTCCGCGTCGGTGGAGGAGGGGTAGACTGCCAGAATGACGGATGCGGCCCCCTTGGCGGCATCGGCATCGCCGGCCTCTACGGCGGCGGTGTAGGCGGAGGTGTCCAGGCCGACCTCCTCGGCGCGGGCCATCAGCTCGTCAACCAGGATCTGATTGTCCACGGCCTCCGCATATTCCTCTGCGCCAACGCCGAATAGGTGCCATCCGTCACCGAACACGCCGTCGTTGGCCCAGTCGGTGGCGAAGGTGCCTACGGTGGAGACGGATATGTAGTAGACTAAGAACATGATGGCCGCGAAGATGGGTAGGGCGGCCACGCGGTTGGTCACCACCTTGTCGATCTTCTCGGAGGTGGTCAGCTTGCCCTCGTTTTTGCGCTTGAAGCAACCCTTCAGAATGGAGGCAACGTAGTTATACCGCTCGTTGATGATGATAGCCTCGGAGTCATCGTCCAGGAGCCGTTCGGTCTCGCGAATGTCCTCTTCGATGTGGGAGAGAATCGCCGGATCCAAATTCAACTCGGCCAGGACCTTCTCGTCACGCTCGAAGATCTTGATGGCGTACCATCTCTGGCGGTCGGCGGGCATACCGTGGACCGCGGCCTCCTCGATGTGGGCCAGGGTATGCTCCACCTCGCCCGAGAAGATATGGTGGGGGACATTACGGCCGTGCTTGGCGGTCTCGATGGCCAGGGTCACGGCCTCGTCGATCCCCGTGCCCTTCAGAGCGGAAATTTCCACGGCGGGACAGCCCATGCGGCGGGAGAGGGCTTCCAGATCGATCTTGTCTCCTTGCTTGCGGAGAACGTCCACCATGTTGATGGCCATGACCACGGGAATGCCCAGCTCGGTGAGCTGAGTGGTGAGGTAGAGATTGCGCTCCAGGTTGGTGCCGTCGATGATGTTGAGGATGGCATCGGGGCACTCGGTCACCAGGTAGTTTCTGGCCACCACCTCCTCCAGGGTGTAGGGGGAGAGGGAATAGATACCGGGCAGGTCGGTGATGATGACGTTTTCTTCGCCGTCATGTCCCTTGAGCTTGCCCTCTTTCTTCTCGACGGTAACACCGGGCCAGTTACCAACGAACTGGTTGGAGCCGGTCAGGGCGTTGAACAGGGTGGTCTTACCCGTGTTTGGGTTGCCCGCGAGGGCAATACGAATGGTGCTTTCTTCCATACTTCGTAACTCCTTCTTGGTTCCCACTGTGATGGTTAGCCTCTGCTAACCGACAGGCGGAGAAATACCGGGATATTCCCGGGCAAGTAGTTGGGGCAGTCGTTATTCGACCTCAATCATGGCGGCGTCAGACTTGCGGAGGGAGAGCTCGTAGCCCCGCACCGTGACCTCCAGCGGGTCGCCCAGGGGAGCTACCTTGCGGACGCGGATCTCTACCCCGCGGGTGATGCCCATGTCCATGATGCGGCGGCGGATGGCACCCTCGCCGTGGATCTTGACCACCTTGGCCGAACTACCGATTTTGGTATCTTTTAATGTTTTCATGGGATATTCCTCCTGTGCAAACAGGTTTTAAGCAGTTAGCATCTGCTAACTGCCAATATTATACACGTATTGAGGGGCTTTGTCAAGAGAGTTTCGCAAATTTATGGAATTTTGTAAAAAATAAACATCCGCTATTCCGTGGGAATAGCGGATGTTGTGTTTTTTTACAAACAGCTTGAAGAGGATCACTTCCCGGAAGAGACGGAAGCGCCGAAGGGAAGGAATGCCAGCTTCATGAGCTTGAAGGATTGGAGACCCAGGGGAATGCCGATGATGGTGATGCAGCAGATCACGCCCGAGGCCAGGTAGCCCAAAGCCATTTCCCAGCCGAAAAATACGGCCCAGAGAACATTGGCCACGGGGTGCTTATCGAAATGGACGTTGACCCGCTTGCCGAAGGGGGCGAAGGTCAGCTTAGCCGCCTTGAAGCACTGCTTGCCGAAGGGAATGCCAATGATGGTGATGCAGAGCAAAACGCCCAGGATAGCCCAGGAAAGCCCCAGCCACAGGCCACCAAAGATGAACCAAATGATGTTTGCGATGAGTTTCATGATATACCTCCCGAATACGGTGGACCGCGTTGCGGCCCTTTTGTAACAGAATAGCATAAAAAAGGGAATTTGTCAAGTGAAATAAGCTTTTTTCAGACAAAACCCCTTGCCAAAACAGGGCAGTTGTGCTATAATGTGGAAAAATGTATTTGTATGTGAGGTAATCCCATGAAAATCTCTGAGCTCCTGGCCCGCGACGGGCTTTCCCTGTCCTTTGAGGTGTTTCCCCCAAAGACCGATACCGCCTTTGAGTCTGTGAAGGCTGCCACCGAGGAGATTGCCGACCTGCATCCAGCCTTTGTCAGCGTCACCTACGGCGCGGGCGGCGGTACCAGCCAATATACCCTGGACATAGCCCGTAACATCAAGGAGGCTCACGGTGTGCCTACCCTGGCCCACCTGACCTGCGTGTCCTCCACTCGCGAGACGGTCCGCGCCCGCATCGAGGACATGAAGGCGGCGGGTATCGAAAACGTCATGGCCCTGCGCGGGGACATTCCCGCGAATATGCAGGGGATGGATCGGTCGAATTGGCCGTATCGCTATGCCGTTGACCTCGTGCGGGAGCTGAAGGAAAGCCGCACCGATGGTGTCGCAGACTTCTGCATCGGCGGTGCCTGCTACCCCGAGGTGCATCCCGAGTCGGCGCACCAGAAGGAGGATATCCGCTACCTCAAAGAAAAGGTAGACGCGGGGGTGGAGTTCCTGACCACCCAGATGTTCTTCGACAATAACCTGCTCTACAACTTCCTCTACAAGATCCGCGAGGCGGGGATCACGGTTCCCGTGGTGCCGGGTATCATGCCCATCACGGCAGGGAACCAGGTGGCAAGAGCCATTCAGCTGTCGGGGTCGTTTATGCCCAGACGCTTCGTGTCTCTCGTGGACAAATTCGGGTCGAATCCCGCCGCCATGAAGCAGGCTGGCATCGCCTACGCCACCGACCAGATCATTGATCTGTATGCCAACGGTATCAAGAACGTCCACGTGTATACCATGAATAAGCCCGACGTGGCAAGGAAGATTCTGGAGAATCTGTCGGAGATTTTGGGGTAAATTGCAGTTTGTCGGACGATTCATAATCTCCATCGTAGGGGCGAACTGCGTTCGCCCGATACTCCAAAATCTATATATACCAACATTTTTGAAGGTTGGCGGGCGAACGCAGTTCGCCCCTACGGAGTGGGGGTATCTGTTCGATAAACCCAAATTTGAAACCCCTTCCCCAATCACAATCACAAGCCAAGAAAGGCACATTATGAACTTCTGTACATTCTTACAAAATAATCTCGTTATCCTGGACGGCGGCATGGGCACCCTTCTGCAGAAGGCGGGTCTTGCCCCCGGGGAGTTGCCCGAGGGATGGAATCTTACCCACGCCGACGAGGTGGTGGCCATCCACCGCACCTACTTTGACGCGGGCTCTAACGTGGTCAATACCAATACCTTCGGGGCGAATATCCTCAAGTTCTCCGCAGAGGAGCTGGACAACATTGTCCGTGCCGCCGTGGAGAACGCCCGTAACGCCGCCGCGCAGTCGGTAGGAGCGCAGGAAAAATTTGTGGCTCTGGATATCGGCCCCACGGGCAAGATGCTGAAGCCACTGGGCAATTTTGACTTCGAGGACGCCGTTTCGGTCTTTGCCGAGACGGTCAAGCTGGGCGAGAAATACGGTGTCGATCTCATTATGATCGAAACTATGAACGACAGCTATGAGACCAAGGCCGCCCTGCTGGCCGCGAAAGAAAATTCCGACCTCCCCGTGCTGGTGTCCTGCGCCTTTGGGGAGGACGGAAAGCTCATGACGGGGGCATCCCCCGCCGCTATGGTGGCTATGCTGGAGGGTATGGGAGCCGACGCCATCGGCGTTAACTGTTCCCTGGGTCCCAAGGCGTTGGCTCCCGTGGTCCGAGAGTACCTGCGCCTGGCCTCTATCCCCGTCCTGCTCAAGCCCAACGCAGGCCTGCCTACCGTGGTGGACGGCGAGACGATCTACAACGTCCCCCCCGCCGAGTTCGCAAGAGAGGTGGCCGCCCTGGTCCACGACGGCGTCCGCGTAGCGGGCGGTTGCTGTGGCACCACCCCTGCCTATATTGCCGCCCTCACCGCCGAGATCAAGGCTATGGGTCTGATCGCCGCCCCTATTATCCCCAAGCACGACACCGTGGTGTCCTCCTACACCCACGCCGTTACCTTCGGAGACGACCCCGTCCTCATTGGCGAGCGCATCAACCCCACGGGCAAAAAGCGCTTCAAGCAGGCCCTCACCGAGCATGATATGGGTTACATTTTAAACGAGGGCATCAAGCAGGAGGAGGCGGGGGCAGATATCCTGGACGTCAACGTGGGGCTCCCCGAGATCGACGAGCCCGCCCTTTTGACCGAGTCCGTCTGCGAGCTTCAGGCGGTCACCAACCTCCCCCTGCAGATCGACACCTCCGACCCCGTGGCCATGGAGCGCGCCCTCCGCCGCTATAACGGTAAGGCCATGATCAACTCGGTCAGCGGCAAGACCGAGTCCCTCAAAGCCGTCCTGCCTTTGGTGAAGAAGTACGGCGGCGTGGTGGTGGCTCTGACTCTGGACGAGTCGGGCATCCCCGATACCGCCGAGGGACGGGTACAGATCGCCCGCCGTATCCTGGCCGCCGCCGCCGAGTACGGGATTCCCAAGAAGGATATCATCTTCGATACCCTGGCCATGACGGTCAGCGCGGCCCCCAACGCCGCCAACGTCACCCTGGAGGCCTTGTCCCGCATCCGTCGGGAGCTGGGCTGTCATACCTCCCTGGGCGTGTCCAACGTCTCCTTCGGTCTCCCCGCCCGCGACGCGGTCAACGGCACCTTCTTCGCCATGGCCCTCATGAGCGGCCTGTCCGCCGCCATCATGAACCCCCATTCGGCGGATATGATGAAGACCTACCACGCCTACCGCGCCCTCCGAGGCCTGGACGACAACTGCGGCTCCTACATCCGCTTCGCCCAGACCATCCCCGCCGCCACGGCCTCTGCCCAGGGGCAGGGAAGCACCACCCCCGCCCTTAAGAATACCGTCTCCGAGGGTGCCACCCCCCTGCAAAAGGCCGTCATCAAGGGCCTCAAGGAGCAGGCCGCCGCCCTCACCGCCGAGGCATTGACCGCCACCCCCGCCCTGACGGTGGTACAGACCGAGATCATCCCCGCCCTGGATATCGTGGGCCGCGGCTTTGAGCAGAAGACCACCTACCTTCCCCAGCTCCTCATGGCCGCCGAGGCCGCGAAAGCCGCCTTTGAGGTCATCAAGGCCAATATGACGGCCGCCGCCACCGCAGAGTCCACCGCCAAAGCACCCGTGGTGCTGGCCACGGTCAAGGGGGATATCCACGATATCGGAAAGAACATCGTCAAGCTCCTGCTGGAGAATTACGGCTACCCCGTCACCGACTTGGGCCGCGACGTGCCCCCCGAGGCGGTGGCCGAGGCCGCCGTCCGTCTACACGCACCCCTGGTGGGCCTGTCGGCTCTCATGACCACCACTGTCCCCGCCATGGAGGAGACCATCCGCATCCTGCGCAAGGAGGCCCCCTGGTGCAGGATCGTGGTGGGCGGTGCGGTGCTGACCGCCGATTACGCCGCACGGATCGGGGCCGACAAGTACGCCGCCGATGCCATGGAGACGGTGCGCTACGCCGAGGAGCTGGAGGCTTCGCAGGTGTAAAATCCCCGTCAGAATCCACAAAAAATCCGAGGTCAGTGAAGGCCTCGGATTTTTTACCTATGCGAAACAGACCGAAATCGCCGGTTTTTTGGCTGATTTTGCGAATTACCATTTGGCGCTAATGGCAAAATCGCTTGATTTTTTGTGCAATATCACGAACAAAGCGCCCCCGCGGTAGGCCGTTCCGAGACGACCACGCGAGGGGCGCTTTTGGGATGAAGTGCCGATCATCATCTGCGTACACGCACATCATCCCGATGGATCCTGCGGCTGCGGATCACAACCAGGAGACAGAGCAGGGCGCAGGCGTAGAGGAACGCGATGAAGGAGCTAAGTACGGGGATATGCAGGAAGTTTACTATGGGGTTCAGAAGAATATCCACAAAGATCACACCGAACAAAGAAACAAAGCTACCGGGAATCAATCCGAAGACCTCGCGAAGCACGGCACAGATTGCGAAAAGGATGAACAAATATTTTCCCTCACCGCGGAGGTATGCCAATATCTCGGCCTTTACGTCAAAGGCTCCCTCGTGCCGGGCGTAGGTGTTGATGCGGTCATTTTGGTGGAATTTATAGAAGCTGACGGCATAGACAACCAGCATGATGACGTCGGATATCAGGGTCTTGACAACTTGATTGTCAAACTCATTGAGCACGGCGGAGACGATGGTGGAGCTGAGCAGCATGGCGACAAAGGTGACAAGGACGGACAAGGCCACGTGAAGAATACAGGCACGAACGGGATTTTTTTCTTTTCTTGACATGGGAAATACCTCCTGAAATTTTGATGGTAAATTAGTGGGGCGGATAGCGGTTTAGCGTCTGATGCGCTCCTCGTTCCACTTCTTGTGGGTGAACAGTCGACCGACTATGGCAAATCCGAACAGGGTCCAGTCGGCACGGGACCGGCGCTCGTCTCGTACAAGCTGATTGACCGAAGCATTGCAAAAAGGCGGTAGACCAGCATGCTCAACACGTGGTACTCTCGGCGGTTCTTGTTATCCTACGCAATTACGATTACGTTTTTCTCCACGAAACATGGACAAGCATCCACAGCAGAAAATCTGTTACAAAGAATACACCCACTCCCATACACAGGATGATGCCTCCCGCCAGTACGTTGGCCCACCACGGTCCCGAATTGGCAACGCCAATGGCCAATAAAAAAGGGAAAATAACGGTTGCAAACGCTATGTTTTCTGCAATAAATTCGGAGAAACGGGTCATGTATCGCCATTCACTCTTTATTCCTATTTTTTCGGTTCCAACGATACTCAAATACGCTCGTCTTATTTCGCTTTTTTCGACTCGAAACCGATGCACCGTAATAAACGCGATAACCACGGGAACACCGACAAGGATGCCGTAGCGAAATATCGGCGTCTTGAAAATATTGGCTATGCTAACCAATATATTAAAACTTATGAAGTAAACAAAGAAGCACAGGACTGTATAGAGCAGTATAGCTCCGAGCTTTTTCAAATACAGTTTCACCGTAATTTCAATCAACCTCTCTTTTTATCCATCATAATCAATCTGAAGCACCATCCCATTCTTCTCCTGAACCTCGCTTGCATCCCCCATTCCAATATAGAAAGTGCTGTCGTGCCAGGTCAGACTCAAAGGCGGAATCTCGTACGAAAAATTGAATAGTTCGGAAAAGGACGTCACTTTTTGATTGCGATTTTTCCATACGGATATGGTATACGTTCCATCTTCTTTTTTCTCTCCACACAACACGTACAGAGAATCGTTATAAACACCTATATCGTATACAACAGGATCATTTGGGAATACAACACGCGTAAAATTCGCCATATCGTCAGTTGCGTACAGATATCCCGTGGTAAAAAACATGTGCCCCTTGTACTCAACCTTCCCGCCTATGATGTGATTGGAGAATTTTACCTGATGGATCTTTTGATACCATTGATTGTCGAATACGAATATCCCGTCCTCATAGCGGTACAGATCGTACACAAGCTCGCTGTCTCCGTAATAGAATGCCGCATAGAGTGCATCCTCAAAAACAAACAGATCGTACACGCGAACAAATTCACTGCCGGAGGTATCTATCGGTACACCATTTTTGTACATCTCTACCGCAGAAAAGGTTTTTCCGTTATCGCCTGAACGCGCAATGGGATACTCGCCGGTAGGAACACCCAAGCCGCAAAATAACCAGCCATCGAATTCCACCATATCAAAATTGTGTACGCCGCTTGGAATGGTGCGATGCTTGGTCCACTCGCCATCCGCCAACTCATAGTAGTTTCCGTACGTCCAATCCTCGGTCGGATCGACACCGGGGACGATCAATCCATCTTCTATAATACGGAACCGAAAGACCTCCTCGTCGGGAACTGTTCCGCTATTGTGCCATGTATTTGTTTCTAAATTGTAAGCCCATATATCCACCGGCCCTGCATTGGTATCATAATCTCCGCCGCCGATATATAGGTTTCCTTCCCATACGATCATATCCCACGGACACCGTGCGCGGACTCCATCCGGATATCGGGACGAGGAAGGTACACCAAGTTCTGTGTATGCAATATTCTGTGTGGGTTTTTCGACTGAACATCCTGCTATATGGAGTAGGCATACAATCAAAAGTGATACGCCAAGGACTCGTTTCATAACCATAATCTCCTCTCCCTGCCAGCATGAGGATGAGGGGCCGGGTGACGGTGCGTTTGGGTGGTGGGCATACAGAGTCTCATCGTCTGATGCGCTCCTCATTCCACTTCTTGTGGGTGAACAGTCTATGGTTGGGCTTTTCGGGCTGGTATGCCGGGGCCTTGGGGGGAGTGGGGTATTTCATGGTGTTCCTCCTTCAAAAAAGTGTGCTCGTGGTGGTATTCGATCGTATATGGTAACAGGTAAAACTTCACATTTTCGTTTGAGCCTGAACCGTCATCCTGAGCGGAGCTGCAACGCGGCGGAGTCGAAGGATCTCAGTCCCGGCAAGAGATCCTTCGACTTCACTCCGCGGTGTCAGGCACGCGCTCCGTTCCGCTCGGGATGACCGCTTGACCGAAACCGACGATGTACGGCAGTTCGCCTCGACGGTCAGGCAGGGACGTCTTACCGTCTGATCCGATGCTCCTGCCAGTAGTAATGGGAATACCGACGGCCGATATAGTGGAAGGCGAACAGGATGCCCATGCCGATGAGCATACCGATCAGGGGATTCTGAAAGGGCTCGCAAAAGCCGATGAAGCCGATGAAGACCTTTTCGATGGGCAAGGCCAGGGCATAGCGGTAGCCGTAGCCCCACATGTAGAGGGAGATGAGGTAGAAGACCGTGGGAATGATCCACAGCACCCCGGCGGTCAGGGCGCAGACCAGGGACTCGGTCAGGGCCAGGCGGCGGTAGCGGGCCGCTCCCTCACGGACGCCCATGACGCCCCGCAGCTCGATGGAGGTGGCGTCCAGGAAGGCCCGTCTGCGGGCGGCGTTCTTGAAGTAGATGCCCGCAAAAATGACACCCATGATGCAGAGAAAGACCAGCGACGTGATAAACGAGGAAAACCAGGTATCCATATCGGGCTCGCCCTTGACCATGGTTTGGCTACCCGAGAGGTCGAACAGCAGCCAGCTGACACCGTGGTAGACCAGCATGAGCAGGAGGGTGTTCAGAGACAGACGCCGGTAGTTGATCTTTTCGGGCTCATAGGTCTTGGACGGGGGAATTTGTTCGGGATTCATAGAGTTTTCTCCTTTTGGCTTGTGAGATGGGCGGCGAAGGAATTCGCGTCGTGAAGGGTGAAATCGTAGACGCGGTCGCCGTTGCCGACGTATTCAAAGGTGCTCCCCTTGAGGTAGCGGATCTCGGAGGGGACGGGATTGAGCAGCAGGATGCGCTCCACGCGGGAGGTGTCCTGCTCCACTTGGATGGGGAAATGGAGGGTGTGGAAGGATTGATTCTCGTAGGTCTGGTCGCCGGTTCTGGAATTGAAGAAAATGGAATAGCCGTGGCGTCCCCAAAAGCGGGCGGCCTGGCCGTGGACCGTGGTGAGGGTATAGGCGAAGCTGTCCAGCAGGTCCAGGTGGGCGTGGCGGTTGTGGATGGCCAAAAAGTGGACGCAGTAGGTCACGGTGGGGGTCTCGATCAGCCATTCGGGACGGCGGGTGGGGATGAATACCGACCGAATGGGGGAGGCCTGGCGGTGTAGCTCAAAGCCCTGCTGACGGCACAGGCGGCGGAGGCGGACGGTATGCTTGATGCGGAGGATCAAGGAGCGGGCATACCGCAGGGGAGCCAGGCCGAAGACGATGAAGAAGGGAATGAGGTGGGTGATGGGGAGGCTTTCGGGCAATCCAAAGGCCCACAGGATACTCCCGACTATGAATGCGGCGATG
Source organism: Oscillospiraceae bacterium (assembly GCA_015064695.1). Classification (GTDB taxonomy): domain Bacteria; phylum Bacillota; class Clostridia; order Oscillospirales; family CAG-272; genus CAMEON01. Next base: position 148,176 of record SVRS01000001.1, read on the forward strand.
GCACGGAGGGCCAGGAGGGCCAGATTTTTGCCCAGGTCGGGCGGGATGCGGTTATGGACGGCGCAGAGGGCGTGGCAGAGGTTGTCGGTATTTCCCATGGAGGCAAGGGCTTGGGTTACCGCTTGGCTTTCGGGGACGCCCTGCAGCATCAGACGGTAGGCGTGGTCCTCGGCGTGCTCGCAGAGCTCCTGCTCCACGGCGTAGCGTACCCGCGTGGGGCGGACACTGCGGCAAACCGTGGCGGCGAAGAGCTGGATCTCCCGCAGGGAGGTCTCGCTGATGATTTCAGTCATGGGCTCACTCATGAGCGGAATCCTTTCTGTGGGCAAACAGGACGTCGGAGACACCCTCGGTGAAGGTAGCCCACTCCTCCAGGCGGAGGCTTAGTTGAAGACGGCCCTTGGCGGTGATGCGGTAGTATTTCCGCTCCTTGCCAAGCTCGCTGATCTGACGGTAGGACTCCAGCAGGCCATCCTTCTCCATGGCGTGGAGGATGGGGTAGAGGGAGCCCTCGCTCATGTGGAAAACGTTCTTGGACCGCTCCTCGATTTCACGGATGATGCGGTAGCCGTACATATCTTCCTCTCCCAGCAGGCCCAGGACCATGATGCCCGTGGAGCCTTTGAGAAGTTCCTTATTGATTTTCATAACGTAATCTCCTTTCTTTGTGGCGGATCATGATGCATCGTAATCCGACATATACATTGTAGCACAAAAGCGGAGCTTTGTCAAGGGGGGAAAATGAAAAAAAGCATCCCACAGGCAAAAAACCTGTGGGATGCGTTGGAATATCCATTCTGAATCAAAATCTTTGAGCCGCCGGAGGCACGCTCTTCCCCGAAATCACGAATGGGCCAGGGCGATGAAGCGCTCGCCCTTGGTGTTGACTGCGCAGTAGAAGTGGTAGTTGACCCCCTCGTGGCGGATGAACCAGGGCTTGTGGGCGTGGACGTTCTCCCACTCCAGGGTGGGGGCGACGAGGGGCTCGCCGTCCCAGACCGTCCAGTGGACCAGGTCGTAGGAGCAGGCGAAGGTGTCAAAGGCTCCGCTTCCTGCATTGAAACGGAAGAACAGCATGACGTAGAGGTCCCCCATCTTGACGATCTGGGGGTCACCCGTGATGAGAGTCCCGGGCTGGGTCTCGATGAGGTCCAGCACGGCGCGGTCGCCGTAACGCTCGAAGTACTCGCCGTCCTCCGAGACGGCCAGGAAGATGCGCTCCCGATTGTCCTCTCCCTTGGCGTTGTAGATATTGACGTAGGGATACCCCGTGGTGTGGGCCTCGTCGAAGAACAGGAAGCTCTTGTAGAGGGTCTTGTTCTCGAAGGGGCGGCTGTCGGGATCCTCGGGGCGGAGGATGGGCTCGGGGAAGCGGGTAAAGGCGTTGGGATTCGTGGGATCCTCGCTACGGGCCAGGCCCATGTAGAGGGGATCGGGCTCGTAGCCGTCGCTGTTGCCTGCCAGGTAGGAGATGTGGTAAGCGCCCGCCACCTGCTCCAGCTCGCAGGCACCCTCGAAGTCGATGGAGGGGTAGGCGGCGTAGCCCGCGCACTGCTTGCTGTCCCAGCGATTCAAGTCGTTGCGGCGGAAGATGGCGCCCACGTACTCCCAGTTCTTCAGGTCCGAGGACCTGGCCATGTGGGTCTCGTAGCCCGACATGCCTGTGTCCTTGGAAATGGAGATGAAGTACATGTAGAACATCCCGTCCTTGCGGAAGACCGTGGGGCTGTCGGTCCAGTCGTTGTCGAGCTTCATGACAGCACCGTATTTTACGGGGGTCTTGATGGCGTTGTAGGTCTGCTCCATCACCTCGGGGGGAACGGAGGCGGGCAGGCTGGTGGTTTTGAAGGGAAGCATTCGGATACCTCCGGATTGACTGGATTCGGGAATGGGGGATCAATCCTGCTCTGCGAGTCCGTCCAGCTTGCGCATCAGGACCGTGAGTCGATTCTTCAGGGTTTTGAGGGATATTCTGTACGTAGAGGTAACGGTGTTCTGCTTGCTCAAAATGATGTCGCGGAAGGGGTTCTGGAAGCCGCTCAAGGCATCGGTGTAGAAGATACCCGAGTCGGTGGTGAGGCTGTTGATGATCAGATCCATCATGACGGAGGACTGGGGGTCCTGAACGATCTTGGTGCGCAGGGTCTCCTCATAGTACACGGGCTTAACCACCTTATAGCCGGTGGAGGAGAGGGCCTCCAGTGTGGCAGAGATCATGTCCAGGCGATCCCCTGCCGTGGTGGGTACGGCAACGACCGAGAAGCGGTCGTGGAGCATGGTGTGATATTCCTTCTGGGTCTCATCGTACTTGGGCATGGGGACGATACCGAACTTGTCGGTCATGTTGCGGAACGTTTCCCGCTCAAGGCCCATGATGCGGATGGTGGCCATGGCACCATTGCCCTCCGCGAACATATCGCAGCAGCCGTCCATGTGTTCATCGGCGCCGTACGTGTCGAAGATGTAGGCGGAGTCATCGGTTTCGTAGTACAGCTCCAGAACCTTCTCGGCCACGCCGTGGAGCTTTCCCGACTCAAAGACGATGGTAAAATCGCCGTCCTCGTCACGGGCGAGAATATCCACCTCGCAGGATGCCCAGTAGGGGTCCACGCTGATGTGCTGCGTAGATATGTATCCATATATGTCGCCCTCCTGGTCTTGGATGCCGTTGCCGTCGTCGCGATGGAAAACGGGGACCAGGGAGATCTGCTTATCCAGGGTCCAGGTGCCATCCTCCACGTATTCGTAGAGGTACTTCTGGCCCGCATCGTCAAAGAGCTTTTGGTTAAACACGGTGGCGTAGGCGAAGCGGTAGATAGACAGGAGCATGGAGCCGGTCAGCACGTATTGGGTACCCTTATAAAGAGTGGCATCGTTGAGGCCCTCAGACCACCAGGGCTGATCGAAATCAATGTATTCGCTATCGCGGAGGTTTGCATAAATACCGCGAGGTGTCTGACCGAGGGTAATGAAGCAGGCAGCGGAGATGACGTCATACTCATGGGTGCCTGCATTAACAGCCAGCTCTACTTCCTCGCAGGGCTCGTCCTTGTCGGGAACATTGGCAATCTTGATGCGCAAACGATCCTCAACGATCTTGTTGCGTTCGTAAACCGCGTCGTTGATGGGCTCACCGTTTATGTTGTCGATCCAGATCTCGCGATCGTACCAACCGTCACGGTCGCGGCTGATGAAGGTGATCGTCTCGCCGCCGTAGTTCAGGTTGTCGGGGAGCTTATCGGTCAGCTCGGTTTCTCCATCGGCGGCGGAGGTGGATTGGCCGGGCTTTTTGGTTTCGGCGGGGGGCTCGTCTCCGTTGGCGCAGGCGGTCAGAGTGCTTGTCAGCATGAGAGCTACAAGAAGGGATGCGAGAATGCGATGGGCTTTCATGGTGAACCTCCGTGTTTTTTTCATTAATTATAGCAGGATTGGTCGGATTTGTCAAGGGGAAACATCGGAAATCCCCCTGCCGAGGGGGGCAGAGGGATTTGATGGTTATTTCGCATCGAAGAGCATTTTGTTCAGCTTCCTGTTGAGGCCGGTCGTCTGGTTCTTCATTTGCTTGGAGACGGACTTAAAGCGAGAGGCGGTATCGTTTATGCCGCCCTGCATCAGTCCTCGGAACTGATCGTGAAAGCTCCCCAAAAATTCGCAGTACAGGAGGCCTGCGCCTCGTCATACTTAGGCATGGGAATCACGCCGAGCTTGGATTCCATATACGGCGTCGTTGACCGGTTCGCTGATGATCCATATGACGTTATCAGGACCGTGATCCCTGAGCTGCCTGCTTGGCGGCGACCTTGTCCAGCTTTTGGATCATATTGGTCAAGCTCTTCCTGGCGGCCAAGTCCTTGGCACGGTAGATGGAGACGGTGTTGTTGACGCCGCTGGACACGATGGAGCGGAGGGAACCGTTGAAGCCGTTGAGGGCGGAGTTATAGAGAATACCGGCATCCACGTGGATACTGTCGATGACCAACTCCATCATCTCCGAGGACTGGGGATCCTGGGCAATCTTGGTGCGCAGGGTTTCCTCGTAATAGACGGGCTTGACAATCGTGTAGCTGGCGGAGCCCATGGCCTCGAGAACTGCGCTGACTTCCTCCAGGCGATCACCGGATATGGTGGTGGGGATGCCTATGACGGTGAACTGATCGTGGAGGTATGTATAGTAGCGGTCCTGTGCCTGATTGTATTTGGGCATGGGCACGACACCGAATTGATCCTCCATATTCCGCACGGATGCGTTTTCCAGCTCCAGAACGCGGAGGGTAGCCATGGCGGCGTAGCCCTTGGAGAACATATCGCGGATCTCGTCTTGCTCGGCGTCCCAAGTCCGTTTGGGCAGGCAGAGCACGGCGTTATCGGTGTGGTGATACAGCTCGATCAGCTTTTCGGCTACGTCGTGCAGCTTACCCGAATCGAATACCAGCGTGAAATCTCCATCGGCGTCCTTTTGGACGATATCCACCTTGCAGGAGCTCCAATAGGGGTCAATGCTGAGCACGTTACTGCTGATGAGACCGTAAACGTCGCCGTCCCTGTCCTGGTTGCCGTTGCCGTCATCCTTATGGAACAGGGGGACCAGCTCAATCTGCTTATCCAAGGTCCAGGTACCGTCCTCCACGTATTTGTAGAGGAAGGGCTGCTCGGCGTTGGTAAACAGGCTTTGGTTGAAGACCGTCACGAAGGAGAAGCGGTAGACGGACAGGAGCATGGAACCGGTGGTGAGATACAGGCTGTTGCGGTATTCCAGTACCTCATTGATACCTTGGGTCCACCAGGGCTTGGTCAGGTCCAAATATTCGGTGTTCATCAGGTTCACGAAGATTCCGCGCAGGGCCTGATCGGTGGACGTGAGGCAGGCGGCGGCCATGATGTCGTACTCGTGAGTACCGGCATTGACGGCGAGGGCGACCTTATTGGGGACGGCACTGTAATCCGAGTTGTTGTCCTCAATGCTGTTGATGGTCACGCTCAGCCGCTCCTCTACGGCCTTGTTCCGCTCGTAGACGGCATCGTTGACGGGCTCACTTCGGAGACTCTCCACGGCGATTTCGCCCGAGGTCCAGCCCTCCTGATAGCGGCTGATGATGGAGATCTCGTCACCGCCGTAGTCGAGGTTATCGGGGAGATTGTCGGTCAGCTCGGTCTCGCCCTCGACGGAGGAGGTGGACTGGCCGGAGTCTTTTGTTTCGGCGGGGGTATCTTCGCCGTTGGCGCAGGCGGTCAGAGCGCCCGTTAGCAGGAGGGCGGCAAGGAGGGATGTGAGAATGCGGTTGACTTTCATGGGAAACCTCCGTAATGTTTTTATATTCCTCTTAATTATAGCAGGATTGGTCGGCTTTGTCAAGGGGGGCACCGAAAATCCCCCTGCCGGGGGGCAGGGGGATCGATGGGGAGACTTAGCCGGCTTGCTTTTGTGCGACGCGGTCCAGCTTTTTTATGATGGCCAGCAGGGAAGTCCGTGTCTTCTTGGAGACGGCCGTAAAGCGAGAGATCGCATCATTATTTTTACCATTGACCAGGCTGCGGAGCTCACCCTGGAAACCGGGGAGGCTCATAACGTAAAGAATGCCCGCATCGATGTAGATGCCGTCGATGACTCTTTCCATCATCTCGGAGGACTGGGGGTCTTGAGCGATCTTGGTGCGGAGGGTGGTCTCGTAGTAGGCAGGCTTAACGATCCTGTAGCTGGCGGAGGCCAGAGCCTCCAGAACCGCGCTGACCTGATCCAGGCGGGCTCCCGTGACGGTGGTGGGGATGGTGAAGACGGTAAGCTGGTCCTGGAGCAGAGTGTGGTAGTCTTTTTGGATTTCGTCGTACTTGGGCATGGGGACTACGCCGAATTTCTGAGCCATGTTTCGCATGGAGGAGCGCTCCAGCTCGATGATGCGGAGGGTGGCCATAGCACTATACCCGGCGGCAAACAGCTCGCGGATGTCATCGTGCTCGGCGCCCATGCCGTGAGGCGTGAAAATACGGCTGGCACCGTCGGTACCGTGGAAGAGGGCGAGGATCTTTTCAGCAGCGCCGTGAAGCCTATCCATATCCAGCACGACCTCGTACAGACCGTCGGCATCCTTCCGGATAATATCCAACTGGCAGGAGCTCCAGTAGGCATCGATGCTGGCCATACCGCCGCTGGCGAAGCCGTACACGTCACCCTGATCGTCCTGGATGCCGTTGCCGTCGTCGCGATGGAAAACGGGGACCAGGGAGATCTGCTTATCCAGGGTCCAGGTACCGTCCTCCACGTATTTGTAGAGGTAGGGTTGGCCGGCATCCATGAACAGGTTCTGGTTGAATACGGTCACGAAGGCAAAGCGGTAGGTGGAGATGAGGGCATCGCCGGTGGCGACGTACTGGGCATCGTCGTATTCCACTACCTCATTGAAGCCGGGAGTCCACCAGCTTTGGTTGAAATCCAAATAGCGGGTATTCCGCAGGTTCACGAAGGTACCGTTCAGGGTCTCGGGGAGGGTGGTATAGCAGGCGGAGGCGGCCAGGTCATATTCCTGCGTGCCCGCCCTGACGGCGGTAGCCACCTTATTGACGACGACGGAGGCATCGGCGCTGTCATCCAGAATGCTATTGATCTTGATGTTCAGCCGCTGCTCGACGGCCTTATTGCGCTCAAAGATGGAGTCGTTCACGGGATCGCTGTTGAGGGCACTGACCGAGATTTCGCCTCGGGTCCAGCCCTCGTAGTCGCGGCTGATGACGGTGATCGTCTCGCCGCCGTAGCTCAGGTCGGCGGGGAGATTATCAGTCGGCTCGTTTTCTCCATCGGTGGAGCCGGTGGACTGGCCGGGATTTTGTGTTCCTGCGGGGAGATCGTCGCCGTTGGCACAGGCGGCCAAAGAGCCGGTCAGCATGAGGGTCGCCAGGACAGCGGATAGGGCTCGCTTGAACTTCATGTGAAACCTCCTGTATGGTGGATTGATATATCACAAAGTCGAGGTGCTCTGTCAAGGGCAATATTGCCCGGCTCAGGGGGGCAAGGTAACGGTCGTTGATCATTGTACGGCTTCGGCAATCAGCTCGTCGATTCTCGCGCGGATGGCCAGCATGGTATCGGCGGAGCGGGCGCAGCGGGAGAATTTCAGCTCCTCGCCGAAGATGCCCTCGATCTCGGCCACCACGCGGTCCTTACCGTAGAAGGATTCGCAGAGCTTCATGGCGCGGATGTCCTCCAGGGCCTCGTGGAAGACAATGATGCGGGTAGATTCGTAGGCGGTACCGTCCTGGGCGGGGTAGACCGAGCAGGTGTCTCCTGCGGGGACCCAATAATCGCCGCAGGAATCGGCGAAGGGGTTGACGGTATCCACCGAGTGCATATTGTTGTAGAAGTTGTAGCCCCACTGGAGGAAGCCTGCGATGTCATACTTGTACATCTGCATGCCGATGGAGCGGTTGCGCCAGGCAGGCATGGCTATGAGGCGGTTGGACACGTCCAGGCACTGACCGCTGCAATAGTAGGTCCACAATCCGGGAACCTGCCCCTCGATGAAGGGCTCGATGCGGCTGTTGGAGGGGATGGGGGTTTTGACAACACCCTGACGGTAGAATTCGTAGTTGGACAGGGCGTCCATAATGGTGTAGTCGGCCAGGATGTCGTCAACAACGGCCTTGGACCTCTGATACTGCTCAAGCTGATCCAGACCCGGCTCGTCGGAGACGTGGAAGAAGCAACGCTTGTCATTGCCGCTCTTCTTCAGGTGACACAGGAGGGCAGGGAGCATGGTGCGGAGAAAGTGGGTGTAGTCCTCGCCCGTGGCGTCGGTATCCCAGCCGAAGATGCGCTTATATTCGCTCGTGCCGTCGGGGGCTTGCACCGTAGCCATGACCTTGGGGGCATGACGGGCGCCCCACTGGGTAAAGAGGTGGGAAATCTCCATGTAGGGAATGTCCAGGCGGTCACACATATCTACCCAGCGGTCCACCTTGTCAAAGCCGAAGATATAGTCCCCATCGGGGGTGACGGTCACGTCCAGAAGCTGGGTGGTGGTGCGCTCGCCTCCCTCGCGGGTATCCAGGGGCGGGGTAAGGATGGGGGTGAGGAGGAGGGTGATTCCGTTCTTACGGGCGGTGCGGGCGAAATTCTCCACGATCTCCCAATGGCGTTCCGACCAGGGCTCGCAGTTGTAGTAGTTGGCCAGGCAGTCGCAATGGAACCACTGGGTGACGTACACGGTCTGGGGGGGCAGCTCGGCGTTGACCATTTCGATGGTGAGGGTCTCGGCGGAGACGGTGTCCTCGCCGTTCATGAGCTTGACGGTAACGGTATAGGTGCCCGCGGGGACGGCTCCTTGAGGATCGAAGTCGATCCAAATGGCGCGGAGCTGACTGCGGATAACCTGGACGGTGGCACCGTAGTGGAGGGGCTGGAGCCAGTCGGGGTAGAGGCCGGGGGCCTTGGAGAGGTAGTTGTCGTCGGGAATATGGGGGTCGACGGGGTGGGAGACGGGCACCAGCTCTACGGTGCGGGCGGTGACGTAGTCTGCGGGCAATCCCTCGATAACGAGGGTCAGCATGGCACGATGGGAGGGCTCGTCGGGGGTGGCGGTGTGGAAGAGCTGGAAGGAGAGACGCTGGTTCTTCATCATGCGGATGAAGGAGAGGGGGGCGAAATTCTCAATGGAATCCTGCAGGAAGGGCTTTTCCAGGGATGAGACGAGCTTGGTTCGGATCATGGCGGATGATTCCTTTCTGTTTTATTGTTTTATTGCAGGGTAATGCTCTTGATAAAGATGGTATCGCCATCGTCGGCGGCGCCGAAGTAATCCAGGCGAATGCCGTGGATATCGCCGGTCCAGAAGCTCAGCTCAGAGAGGTTCAAGGTCAGGGTGTGGTACTGTCCGTCGGCGTAGATCGTGCCGCCGATCGATTTGCCGCCGGTGGCGGTTTTGATGTCACCGGTCATGAGGAACAGCTCCATGTAGTTGGTTTCCCGACTGTTGGAGGTGGGGCACATGTAGGTGATCTCAATGGAGGAATAGTCCTCGGCGGTGTAGGTGGTGGGCGCCAGGGTGTAGTCGATCATGAGCTGGGGGTCGGAGCCGTTTCCGTCGATGACGAGCTTCATGGCCTGTTCGACCACGTCATGCTCGCCCATCAGAACGGTGCAGGTATCCTGATTGGAAAAATCCAAACGGATCATGTCGCCTACCTCGTCGGGGAAGCGCTTGGTTTTGCCGAAGCGGTCGTCGTTCAAGTCGGGGTTGGTGGAGAAATCCTTGTGGGCGGTAAAGATTTCGCGGATCTGTGCAACGCTGCCCGTGGCGAGGAGGTAATCGTATTCCAGAGACTCAAAGGAAACCAATTTGACGGCGCGGGAGGCCGAGATGTAGTTGCAGGGGCCGCCGCTTGCCTCCTTGGTTCCGTCGTACAGGAGACGTCCGCCGAGATAGGTGTCAATGTTGGGCACGTAGATACCCATGCCGAAATCGTCCTGGGCGTTGTACCAGGCGCACCAGGTTTCGGAGTTGGATTTGCGGTAATGGGTACGGGCTATAGGCTCGCCCGCGTTGGAGGAGCCCCAAAAGCCCAGATCGTGGTAGTAGGACAGCTCGTCACCCGTCCAGGGACGGATGCCCTCGTAGCAGACGTAGTCGCCCAGGTAGCTGACGGTGTAAAAGGCGGGCAGCTCCTGGTCGCCGTAGGGATGCTCCCAGCCGGAGTAATCCGTGAAGCGGTTTTTGACCTCCACGTAGTCCTCGTGGAGGATGTAGCGATTTTCCATATAGCTCGGGGTGATCTGACCGTCCAAAGCCCAGTCCTGTGGTTGGGCCTTGACGTAGATCTCATTTTCGGATATGACGAAATCGATCAATCGGCTTTTGTTCTTATACTGGTCGCCGCCCTGAACGGGGTTATACTTCCAGTCGCGATTGTCGTAGTGACCGTCGGCCTCGTAGCCGCCCTCAAAGGGGAAGGTACCGTAGTAGGATTGCTGAATGAGGCGGCCCTCGTCGAAGGTGTTGACGAGATTGGTGAGCCCGTCTATTGAGCAGCTTTTATCTTCCAGATGACTGATGGCTCCGCCCCAGCCCAGGGAGATGCCCAGCTTCAACCGCTGGTTTTCCAGAAAGACGGTGGCGTTGGCTGCCAGCGACGGAACGTCGGTCTGCTCAATGGATATGTCCGTCAGGGTGAAGGTGGTGGTTTCCTCGGTGCAGGCGGCAACGGTCATAGCGGTGAGTCTGCGACGGTGCCTGCCCTCCAGGAAATCGGGAACAACGGCGGAGAAGGTATCGTCGCCTGCCTCCAGGAAATAGGAATCCTTTTCGGTGGAACCCACCGAAAGGGCGATCTGCAGAGGTTGATCCGAGGTGTAGTCCATGGTGAAGCGGTTAAACTTGGTGTTCAGAGCCTCGTCGGTCATGGTGACGGTCAGCTCCCCCGAGAAGGTGACCGACCCTGTTGCGGAATCGATGCTATCGTAGCCTGCAAGGTCATAGGACAACCCCGTGGGGGTCACGACGTGGGCGGTATCTCCGTTTACGGTGACCTCAAAGGAGGCGGCGGGATCGGTTTCGGACTCCGTATCGGTTTCGGTATCCGTCTCGGTGTCGGTTTCGCCGGCCTGCGTGTCGGCGGAGGTGGTTGCCGAGGTGGCGGCGTTGGTGGTATCGGGATTTCCGCCATCCGGCTTTTGGCAGGAGGTGGAGGCGGTCAGCAGGAGAGCGGCCAGCAGGATCGAGGTGACGCGATTGGTGTATTTCATACGTGATGCTCCTTATGGTGTATTGACTTCAGTATAGCATATTTCGATAGGGAAGTCAAGGGGGATTTGTGATCTTGAACAAGAAAAGCCGAAACCGTCGAAAAAAAGTGACGGTTTCGGCAAAATTGGTTATGCGAGGGTGATGCTTTTGATGTAGATGACGTCGCCTATGGCGGAAGCGCCCTCAAAGAAATCGAAGCGGATCTGATGGATGTCGCCTGTCCAGAAGGTGCAATCGGAGAGATCGGCTTCCAGGGTATGGAACTGGCCGTCTGCCGTAATGTTCACGCTGAAGTAGGCCTCGGGGGTGGCGTAATGGTAATCACCCGCGCTGAGGAACAGACCGAATTGATAAGAGTCGGCGGAATTGGTAGCGGGGATCATATATTCGATCTTCACGGTCTTGTAGGTGTCGGCGGAAAGCGCCTCGGAGTAGGGAACGGTGAAGTTCGGGTCTCCGCCCAGGGTACATAAGGTCATGGCCCCCTGTTCTGCGTCGTAGAAAAGCTCGGTGGAGCCGTTGGGCGAGATGTGCTTGCCGTTGAACTCCTTAGTCAGATCCAGATTCTCCGAGATGGGATCGGCCTGAGGAATGGGCTCGCCGTATTTATACTCGTTATAGGTAGCGGAGCGGTCGGTGATACGGCCCGACGAGTTGTTTCGGTTCAGATCCGCGTTGTCGGCGAAATCCTTATGCTGAGTAAAGAGGTCGCGGATGCCCTGCAGGGAGCCGGTGGTGATGAGGTAGCTGTATTCCAGCGCCTCAAAGGAGGTGAGCTTGAGGTGCTTTAGGGGGGCTACATAGTTACAGGGATTCAATTTGGAAACGGGGGTTCCGTCGTAGAGAAATCGGCCTGCCAGGTGGGTATCTACGTTGGGGACGAACAGGCCGATGCCAAAGTCGTCCTCGGTATTGGTCCACGCGCACCAGGTCTCGGTGTTGCTTTCTCTGAGACCGAAGCAGCCTCTCTCCGGCCCTGCCCAGAAGGACAGATCGTCACGGTAGGACAGGGTATCCCCCGTCCAGGGCTTGGTGCCGTTGTAGAAGGAGAAGGTGCCGAGGTAGCTGACCGTGTAGAAGGCGGGAAGCTCCTGAGAGCGGATATTGTGCTCCCAGCCCGAAAAGTCCACGAAGCGGTTGTCTACCTGTACGCGGTCGTCGTACACGGTGTAGGTGTTTTCCATGTAGGCGGGGGCAATATCCACGCCGGCCGACCAGTCGCAGGGCTGGGACTTGACGTAAGCCGAGGCGTCGGTCACGACCACATCGATGATGCGGCTATGGCCTCCCTTGACGTCGCCGCCCTGGACGGGATTATAGCACCAAAGGGTATCGCCGTAGTAGCCGGGGGTATACTCGTCGGTTTTGGGATCGCTGTAGTAGGACTGCTGGATCATGCGGCCGGGGTCGTACTCGTTGATGAGGTTTTTCAGCCGCGTATGGTTGTCCTGCTTATCCTCCAGGTAGGTGATGCCGCCGCCCCAATTCATGCGGATGCCCACCTTGAAGCGATCGTTTTCCAGGTAGTATACGTTTTTGCGGTCGCTTTTGTAAATGGGGTGTTCTTCGGTCTGAAGAACGCACAGGGCGAAATCGGCGGATTGGTCGTTACAGGTCTCCAACTGCATGGAAGCGATGCGGATGCCCATTTTGCCGTCCAGGTATTGGCCGATCACGCAGGAGAAGGTATTCGTCCCTGCTTCCAGATAGAAATCATCGGTGACCGAGGCGCCGTCGATCTCGTAGGTGATGGTGCCGTACAGGGGCTGGGTGGATACGTAGCCCATGATGAAGCGGTTGAAGCTCTCTGCCGTATCGGCGGGGTCGAAGGTCAGGGTCAAGCCCTTGGTAAAGGTCAGCAGGTTATTCCGGGCGGACGTGTAGCCCGTGGCGGTATAGGAAAGACCGTCCTCATGGGTGACGGCGGCGGAGTCCTGCGCCTCGGTTACGGTTACGGAGGGGGTGAAGGACAGTTGGGTGGGCTCGGCTTTGATGCTGGGGGGTGCGTCGGTCATAGCTGAGGTCTCCTCTTGACTTGAAGATTCGGTTGCTTCGGCTTGCGTGTCGTCGCCCTCGGTGGTGGCGGTTCCGTTACCCTTGCCCGTACAGGCCACAGAGCTTGTCAGCAGGAGGGTAGCCAGAAGCAGAGCGGAGAGCCTGCGCGTGTGTTTCATAGTCCGTACTCCTTTCGGTTAGTAGTCCCAATCCCAGTGATCGGGGGGTAAGGCCAGATTGGCTTTTTCGGGGAGCTTAGTGGTGCGCCACTCGTTCCAGTAGACGCCGGCGGCCTCCACGTCGGCCACGAATACCTTGGCTACCTCCTCGTTGGGATGGAGCATCAGTTGAATGTAACGCCACTGCAGGCGGGAACGCTGCACGAAGGCCAGCCGATCGCCCGCCAACTCTTCGGCCTTATTCCACCACGCGTCGAGGGTCTCCTCCATGGCGCGGTATTTTTCCTCGGGGACCAGGTCGAAGGGATTGGAGCGGATGCTCGAATGAGCCGAGGCGGCCTCGCCGCAGACGTAGTCGATGTACGCACGAATATACATCCAGCCATCGCCGTAGTAGGCCTTCAGGAATTCGTCCATGTGTTGATAGTAGGTGGCTGCGGTCATGTAGGGATCCATCATGAGCTTGGCCAGCAGATACTGACGAAGCTCTCCGAACTCACCCGATGCGGAGGAGAAATTACCCTGGGGGAACATCCCCTTTACGCCATGGTCGGCAAAAAAGCGCATATTGTCCCGAAGCACGTTGAAGTTGGGGTAGGTGGGGATGTAGTAGCTGAAATTGGCGGTATAGTCCCAAATGTAGATGCGGTCGCAGATCTCGTTCCACGCCAACAGATCCTGCACGAAGGCGGCGTTGACCTCGCAGGTGGGGTCGGACATGGGATGCATCCAGCAGCACTCAATGGAACAAAGACGGATGCAGACGTTGGGGAGGGGACGAGTCTTGAGGGGGGGCTTGCGGGTGTACTGGTAGGCCAGGGTGTCAATGACCACGTGGGGGTAGTCCTCGGCAATGTCGGCGGCCACGGCGTTGACGAAGCGGAGCAGGGTGCCGGCGGGGCTCCCTTCCTCGGCATCGACGGCGGCGCAACGGTCGCAGGTACAGTAATTTTGGTTATCGTTTTGGGAGACCGAGAGGAGTCGGGCGTCGGGGCGGGCGGCCAGTACCTCTCGCACCTTGGCGATGGTCTTTTCCAGAATGGCCGGATCGGTCAGACAGGGCTGTGCGGAGGAATCGGTGCCGGTCAAGGAGGACAGGGTATGCACGAAGTAGCCTCCGTAGCTCCAATCGTCGCCCATCTCTGCGGGGATACTGCCCGAATTGCAGTTGATGCCGTTCTTGACGCTCCATGCGGCGTCGGTTTTGGCAGAGAACCAGTTGTTCTCCCGGAACTCAAAGGCGGGCTGATACGCCTCGTAACCCGTGGTGATCATCATTTTCCCTTCAGGAACCACCTCCAGCTGGGGGGTGAAATAGCGGATTCCGGCCTGATTCTCCAAAAAACGGTACACGCCGTAGAGCAGACCGCGGCCGTTACCGGCCGTAATGGTTGTGCCGTCGTTATTTTTGCGAAACACGGCGATCTTATAGCTGTCTTCCTCCATAGCAGGATCGATTTTGAGCTTGATGCGGTAGCTGTCCTCTTGGATCGTAACCCCCTTCATGCCCAGGTATTTGGTCAGCTCAGATACCGCGTAGGCCTCCGCGGCGGATTCTCCCGCAACGATGGTGACACTGGAGAGGGAGCGGCCGGCTCCCACTTCGGGCATAGGGTCATTGTCGGTTTCGGTTTCGATATCAGTATCGGTTTCGGGAACGGTATCGGTTTCGGTTTCGCCTACGGTTTCCTCCGGGGGCGAGACGGTGGTGACCTCGGCCGGGGTGTCCTGCCCTACGGTGGTGGCGGTGCCGTCACCCTTGCCCGTACAGGCTACCGAGCCCGTGAGCATGAGGGCGGCCAAAAGCAGGGTGGTGAGCTTGCGGGGATATTTCATAGCTGTTATTCTCCTTGGAAGCAGATTGGTGGTTGGGTTCAGTATAGCATATTTTGACAGGGAAGTCAAGAGGTTATACCCGATTTGGGGGATTTTTGGAGGGCTTTTGTGTCAACATATACAAAAACATACCGTGCGCCTTTGTGTAATATCGTTTTTTTCAATCTTTTCAAAATCCGTCGGATGTGGTATAATAAGATGTTAAATTTGTAATCCCGTAATTTATAAAGAAGGATGGATAAAGCATTGATTCGTACTGATCTGAGAAACGTAGCCATCATCGCCCACGTTGACCACGGTAAGACTACCCTGGTGGACGGACTTCTGAAGCAGGGCGGTATTTACCGCGACAACCAGGACACCACGATTCGCGTCATGGACTCGGGCGACCTGGAAAAGGAGCGCGGTATCACCATTCTGGCCAAGAACACCGCCGTTCACTACAAGGACACCAAGATCAACATCATTGACACCCCCGGCCACGCCGACTTCGGCGGTGAGGTAGAGCGGGTGCTGAAGATGGTCAACGGCGTTATCCTCCTGGTGGATGCCGCCGAGGGTCCCATGCCCCAGACTCGCTTCGTGCTGCAGAAGGCCCTGGCGTTGAACCACCGTGTCATCGTCTGCATCAACAAGATCGATAAGCCCGACGCTCGCCTGGGTGAGGTGGAGGACGAGATCCTGGAGCTGCTCATCGACCTGGAGGCCTCCGACGAGCAGTTGGATTCCCCCATGCTCTACTGCTCCGGCCGTGACGGTAAGGCTTCCTTTGATCCCGATAACCTGGGGGATGATCTGACTCCCCTCTTTGAGACCATTGTGGACTATATTCCAGCTCCCGAGGGCGACGAGAACGGTCCTCTCCAGTTGCTGGTCTCCTCCATCGACTACAGCGACTACGTGGGTCGTATCGGTATCGGCCGCATCGAGAGGGGCTCCATCAATGTTGGCCAGGAGGCGCTCATTTGCAACTATCACTCCGAGGCTGCTCCCCGTAAGACCAAGATCGTCACCGTCATGCAGATCGACGGTCTGGTGCGCAAGCCCGTAGAGACCGCTACCGTGGGCGATATCGTTTGCTTCTCGGGTGCCGGTGAGATCACCATTGGTGATACCGTTACCGCCTTGGAATGCCCCGAGCCCCTGGAGTTTGTCAAGGTCTCCGAGCCTACCCTGGAAATGACCTTTGCGGTCAATGATTCTCCTTTGGCGGGCAAGGAGGGTAAGTTCGTCACCTCCCGTCAGATCCGCGACCGTCTGTACCGCGAGCTGCTCAAGGACGTTTCCCTCCGTGTCAGCGACGGCGAAACCACCGACGAGTTCCGCGTGGCCGGCCGCGGTGAGATGCATCTGTCCATCCTCATTGAGACCATGCGCCGCGAGGGCTTTGAGCTGACCTGCTCCAATCCCAGAGTTCTGTACAAGGAGATCGATGGGGAGCGCTGTGAGCCCATGGAGCATATCACCCTGGACGTGCCCAACGATTACGTAGGTCCTGTGGTGGAGAAGCTGGGTCAGCGCAAGGGCGATCTGTTGGAAATGACGCCCCTTGGATCCGGTAACCGTATGCGCATTGAGTACAAGATCCCCACCCGTTGCCTGTTTGGATACCGTTCCGAGTTCTTGACGGCTACCCATGGCGAGGGCATCATGAACACCCTGTTTGCGGGCTACGAGCCCTATCGCGGCGAGGTCGTCATGAGATTTACCGGCTCCCTGGTAGCATCCGAGGCAGGCGAGACAACCCGCTACGGTCTGTACAAGACCCAGGAGCGCGGTCAGATGTTCGTTGGCCCTCAGACTCAGGTATACGAGGGTATGATCGTGGGTGAGAATCCCAAGAACGACGACATCGCCCTGAATCCCTGCCAGACCAAGCACATGACTGCCGTTCGTTCTACCGGCGCGGATGAGAAGCTGCTTCTGACCCCTCCCCGCATTTTCACCCTGGAGGAGGCCATCGAGTACATCAACGACGACGAGCTGATCGAGGTCACCCCCAAGTCCATTCGTCTCCGCAAGGTGATTTTGGACACCGAGACCCGCATGAAGGAAATGATGAAGAAGCGCCGTGCGCTGCAGGGGAAGTAAGCGCCTTTTGTCACTGCCTGATTCTACCGTAAATATACTATTTAACCCCAAATACACAAGCAGAAAAACAGCAGGACGGAATTCACATGATGGAATTCCGTCCTTTTGGTATATATAGGGGGACTTATACGATTATCAGATTCTTGAGTGGGAGAGGGTGCCTCCGGCGGCGTATATTGCCGACGAACCCCCGGTCAAAGCCATTTTGACGGGGTACAGGCACTACGATTATGAAAGAATTTTCGCAGAGCGGATTCCGCAGATCTGCACCAACTGCACGACCCTGCGGGTGGTGGAATTCAAATAATCCGCGCGCCCTCCATCTCGGAGATACGTATTCCTGCTTTTCAATGCACGAACCGTCCCCACAGATCACGGTGGGGATGGCTTTGTTTTTGATTTTTTTCTCGTATCCCCTTGCAAAATCGGGCGGGATTTGCTATAATAGAGTCGAAAAAATGCCATCCGAAGGGGGTTTATTATATGAACAACTGTCTGATTCACAACGCGCAGGTCTACAACAGCACTCTGCGGGGATTCTACTACGGCTCCGTTCTGGTCATGAAGGGAAGGATCGCCATTCTGCATCGCGGGGATGTGACATCCGCTCCTGCGGGGGTGGAGGTGTACGATGCCGAGGGGAAGATGTTGATTCCCGGTCTGGTGGATATTCATACCCACGGGCGAGCCGGCGGAGATTTCAATACGGCGGATGCATCTCTTATGGAGCAAATGGCGGTATCCTACCTGGATAGCGGTGTGACCGCGGTGATGCCTACCCTGGCCTCTGCCACCATGGATTCCTTGGAGAATTCCATTGATCTCATCAACGATCTCCGTGCTGCTTCGGTCGAATCCGAGGGACGGTTGGCCTATATTGCGGGGGTCCATCTGGAGGGTCGATACCTCAACGTGAAGCGCCGAGGCGCTCACGCCGCTGAGCTTCTGGTGACCCCCGATGCCGCCGAGCTGGCAAGCCTCATGGGGCGCGTGGCGGGCGCACGGCACATTTCCGCAGCCCTGGAGCAGGAGGGCGGCGAGGAATTTTTGACCCGCGCCCTGGCTATGGGGGCTACGGTAAGTCTGGGACACACGGACGCCGGCTTCGAGGTGGCCAACCGCTTGATTGCCAAGGGCGTGACGGGCCTTACTCACACCTTCAATGCTATGCCGCCTTTGCATCATCGAGACGGTGGCGCGGTGGCCGCGGGGCTTCTGTCGGATCGCGTCTACTGTGAGCTGATCTGCGACGGCTTCCACATTGCTCCCCATATGGTTAAGCTGGCCTATCGTCTGGCAGGTCGTCGGCTGACGCTGATTACCGATTCTATGGAGGCCACGGGCTGTCCCGATGGTGAATACTCCATTGCGGGGAATCCCGTGACCGTAAAGGATGGTAAGGCGCGGACCCATGACGGCGCCATTGCAGGCTCGACTCTGTCCATGTGGGAGGCGGTGCAGAATCTCCGTTCCTTTGCCGATGCGACCTTGGGAGATGCGATCTACGCCGCCACGATGGCGCCCGCATTGGAGGCGGGGCTGGCGGATGAGGTGGGCTCCATTGAGGTAAACAAGCGGGCGGATCTTCTTCTGTTGGATGCGGAGGGGCTTTCCATCGACCGCATCATGTGCGGCGGCTACTGGCACCGTTGACGGTAGGAATGGCGGATATGAAAATGCGTACGCGGCATGATTCCGCGGCAGGAGGCTTCGCTATGCCCACGGGGACGGCGGAGCTTCGCAGCTTGGCTCGTAAAGCACTGGATGGAGGAATCTCCAAAAATCACCGCTTGACGTTGATTTTAGGCGTGGTCCTGCTCCTCACAGTGACCGTTGGTGGCTACGAGATCCTGCGCGGCTTGTATATAGTGGGATATCTTTGCCTGGGCGATGCGCCCTGGCTGGAGGCGGTATGGGCTCTTGCGGAGATCCTCGCGGGGCTTTTCGTGGCTCTGCCTCTGGCGGCCTCTTTGTTCCGTCTGGCCTGCTTGGTGGTTCTGCAGACCCATCGGGTCGCTTTTCCGGAGGACTTGCCGATCACCGTGGCCGAACCGGATTTGAGACAGATCTTCTATCCCTTCACCTCTCTGCGGGCTTACGGACGTTGTATGTCCGTGGGGCTGGAGGCCCTTGGGTGGCTGGTTCTGTGGGGCGGGATCCCTGTGGTGGGCTTCCGCGTCCTTGCGACTCAGTTTGACCGGATGGCGCACCGTGGGGTGCTGATGGAGCTCTGCCAGGTACTGACGGGGGCTTCGTTTCTCGTATGCCTCCTGTTCGGGGTACTGATGCTGTTTCTGTCGGGACGGCGGGCCGGTTTCGGATATTTCGTGTTCATCCATGAGGATCTGTCCGTGGGGGAGCTCAATGATTATTTCAAGGGGTTAAGACGCGGATTTTTGCGGCCGTTCCTGTTGCGGCTGAGCTTGGTGGGGTGGATTGCCCTGTCCATTGTGGCGGTGCTGGTGCCCTTCGTGATTCACACCGTGCCCTACGGTCTATGCTGCGGGGCGGTTTATGGGGCGGAATTGAAGCGGAAATAAAAAAACGGGTACGCAATGCCTGATGCTTTGCGTATCCGTTTCGTTTTGGGGGCGGGGATCATTCCCATATACGGCGCGCGGGCTTATGGGCCTTGACCGAATGGACCATGCCGATGAGGATGTAGGTGGCCAGCAGAGAGGAGCCTCCGCAGGAGAGGAAGGGAAGGGTAATGCCTACCACGGGGAGGATGGCCAGACACATACCCACGTTTTCCAGGGTTTGGGCGATGAGCACTGCCGCCACGCCTGCGGCGATGAACATACCGTAATCGTGGCTGGATTGACGGCCGATCCACAGTACCCGCAGAACCAGCACGACCAGGGTCAGAATGACGATGGTGCCGCCGATGAAGCCGAATTTTTCACAAATCGTGGCCAGGATGAAGTCGGTGTGGGAGGCGGTGAGCTGCTCGTAATCGCCGCCGCTGTGGAGGCCTACGCCCCAAAGACCGCCGTTTTCAATGCATTGCTGGGAAAGAAGGGGCTGCCAGCCCTTATCCATGGGATCCAAATCGGGGTTGAAGCCAACCACGATGCGATCCTGCTGATAGGCAGCCAGATAATCCCATAGGAAGGGGAAGGCCACCGTGACCACGCCGCCCAGGGCGGCAAAGTAGCCCCAATGGAGTCCGGCACAGAATAGCATGACCAGCACCAGGACCATATAGACCAGGGCCACGCCCAAATCTCCCGAGACAAGGATCAAGCCCACGATGAGCAGGGCGTGGAGGCCCAGACCCACCAGGGGACGGAATTTGTTTATGGTGGCCTGCACCGATGAAAGGTGCTTGGCGAAGGTACAGATGAAGGTGATCTTGACGAATTCCGAGGGCTGAATGGCGATGCCGATGACGGGAATGGTGATCCAGCTCTTGTTGGCGGTCTCCATGCCCGCGCCTGTGTCGCCGGCCACCAGGGTCAGTCCCAGGATACCCACCGAGAACAGGAGCATCACGAGCCACAAGCGATCCAGGATGACGTGGTAATCCAGATTGGCCACGATGAAGGTAAGGAGGATGCCGGCCACAGTCATGGCGAACTGCATCCTCAGCTTGCTCATGCCGAAATTCTCGACCGCGCCGTAGACCGTTACCAGGCTGATGATCGACAGGATAGTGGTACAGAGCAGGAGAATGGGATCCACGCGGCGCACCGCGTCGGAGAGAAACAGCTTGATCTTTTCGCCCATGGCGGTGCTCCTTTCTGCAGAGAAAATGGGGGGATGCGGGTAGAACTACGGAGGGCGGGCTTGCGCGTCTCAGGGCTTGATTTTAGGTTGGTAGCGGATCTCGCCCACCGAGTAGACCGTCACGAAGGCCTTGGGATCCACACGACGGACAAATTCCATCAGCTTACGGTATTCGTGCTTGTCCACAATGGTGATGACCTCCTTGCGGGGGGTATTATCGTAGGCACCGATGATCTCGTTGAGGGTGGCGCCGCTATGCAGGTCGTGGAGGATGAATTGGACGATCTCATCCAGCTTGGGGGAGATCACGCAGACCCTGCGCTTGATATTGAGACCGAAGATGAAATGATCCACGACGATACCCCCGAAGTAGGTACCCAGCACACTCAGCACGACGGTTTTGGTATCGTAGCAGAGGGCGGAGGTCAGCGCTACGGCGATACCGGCTAACGCGCCGGCACGTCCCAGCTCGATCTTGAAGAACTTGTTGAGGATCTTGGCTACGATGTCCAGGCCTCCCGAGGATGCGTTACGGGAGAAAAGGATGGCCATGGCCATGCCCACGATCAGAATGTAGCAGATCAGATCCAGAAGGGGATCCTGGGTGAGGGATTGGAAGTTGGGGAACAGCCATTCGAATACACCCATGAAGATGGGGAGCATGATGGAGGTATAAACGGTTTTGGCACCGAAGGCGGGGCCGATCAAAATGAACCCGATGGTCAAGAGGATCACGTTGAGGGCCAAGGACAGCACCGACACGGGCAGGGGGATGTAATTGCTCGCCACCATGGCCAGCGCCGAGCCGCTTCCCACGGCGATGTGGCTTGGGAGCATGAAGAAATAGATCGCCACGGCTGCCAGTAACGCGCCGAAATTGATGATGAGAAACTCTTTCAGATAGAAGAGGAACTGTTTCCTGTTCAGCTTTTTCATTCCATATCCTTTCCTTGGGGAGAGCCCCAAAAAGGAGGGCTATACCCTCCTTTTTTTGGCGTACTATTATTTTCCTGCGCGAATGCCCGGACCGATGGCGATGGGGTGGTCGGTTTGAGGATCAATCACCACACCCAGGGGAGTCAGGGCGGGATGGCTATCAAGGGAATCCAGGAGTGTACGCAGATCCCCTTCGATAATGAGGAATCCTTGCCGCCCGATGGAGGCGAGGAAACGGTTGCATTCGGCCTTGGACGTAAAGGCGGGATAGTGCTGCAGATCGTTTTCGCGGTTGGATAGCACCCATAGCCGGGTGCGTCCTGCCCGATCCTCCCCGAAGGGAGTGGAGTAGCAGACCGTAGCCTCTGCATTCAGATTCACGAATTCCTGCGGAGAGATCTCACCGGCCTCGTAGGCCTCTGTCGAGAGGAAGCGGCTTTTTTTCTTGAACAACTTACCGAACATGGCTGCCTCCGTAGATGTTTTGGAGGGGGAGAATCAATACTGACGGCCCCAAACAACCAAATGCTTGGCGGGCTTACCGCAGCAGGCGCAGACGTCGGAGGGCTTCTCATGCTCACCGAAGGGGATGCAGCGGGACTTCACGCCGCCGGTCTCGTCCTTGATCTGCTCCTCGCAGGCGGATTCCCCGCACCACATAGCCTTAATGTAGCCGGGCTTGTTGGCGGCGATATCCAGGAACTCCTCGTGGTTGTGGGCAATATGGGTCTTTTCGGCCAGGTTCTTTTCGCAACGGGCTACCAGCTCGTTGTGTACCTGGTCCAGCATAGCCGCAACCTCGGCCTCGATGTTGTCCAGGGAGACGAAGCTCTTCTCGCGGGTCACGCGGCTGACCAGGACGCAGGAGTTGTTGGCGATATCGCGGGGACCGATCTCCAGGCGCACGGGCACACCCTTCATCTCGTACTGGCTGAACTTCCAGCCGGCGGAGTTGTCACTGTCGTCCAGCTTGACACGGATGCCGGCAGCGGCCAGACGGTTCTTCAGGGCATTGGCATTCTCCAGGACACCCTCCTTATGCTGGGCGGCGGGGATGATGACCACCTGGATGGGGGCGATGCGGGGAGGCAGGATCAGACCGCTGTCGTCACCGTGGGCCATGATGATGGCGCCGATCATACGGGTGGACACGCCCCAGGAGGTCTGATGGGGGTGCTTGACGGTATTGTCGCGGTCGGTGAAGGTGATGTCAAAGGCCTCGGCAAAGCCGGTGCCGAAGTAGTGGGAGGTACCGCCCTGGAGCGCCACGCCGTTGTGCATCATGGGCTCGATGGTGTAGGTCTCCACAGCGCCTGCGAACTTCTCCTTCTCGGTCTTCTGACCCGTGATGGCGGGGATGGCGAGAGAATCGCGGTAGAAGTCCTCGTAGACCTTCAGCATCTGGATGGTCTCGGCGCGTGCCTCCTCCTCAGTGGCGTGCATGGTGTGACCCTCCTGCCAGAGAAACTCGGAGGTACGGAGGAAGGGGCGGGTGGTCTTTTCCCAGCGGACTACGTTACACCACTGATTATAGAGCTTGGGCAGGTCGCGGTAGGAGTGGATGATGTCCTTGTAATGCTCACAGAACAGGGTCTCGGAGGTGGGACGGACGATGAGGCGCTCGGAGAGGGTATTCTGACCGCCGATGGTGACAATGGCGCACTCGGGTGCGAAGCCCTCTACGTGATCCTTTTCCTTCTGGAGCAGGCTCTCGGGGATGAACATGGGCATACAGACGTTCTCGTGACCCAGGGCCTTGAAGCGGGCGTCCAGATCCTTCTGGATGTTTTCCCAGATGGCGTAGCCGTAGGGGCGGATGACCATGCATCCCTTTACGCCGGAGTAATCGGCCAGCTCGGCCTTCTTGACCACGTCGGTGTACCACTGGGTAAAGTCCACGTCCATGGAGGTGATTTGTTCGACAAGCTTATCCTTTGCCATATTGTAAAACCTTCTTTCTCGGTAATAGAATCAATAGATATTTTATTATAACTCATGATGAGAAATTTGTCAAGGGGGTAAAGGATTTTTCGCAAGGGGATATCTGATACGAATTATCAATAAAGCCCTTGAAACGTCTATAAACACGCAGGGGCGCTCTTTGAACGCCCCCACGTGTTTTGGGTTCAATGCTTTAAGGGAACCTCTAAAAATTCTTCGCAGAGGATAAGCTCTGCGCGCGATTTTTTGTTTAGCGCCGCAGGGCGGGCTGACGAAAAATCTTCTCGCCGCCGAGCTCACTCGGCTCTCGCCGCACGCAGAATATTTAGAGGTCCCCCAGAGGCTCCCTTAAATGTGAATTCGTATAAGGCTTGCTTGAAGTATACATATTCGGCATACAAAGAGTCCTCTGGCAAGATCGGGTGAGGCGCTTTTGGCGGGATGGTTTTTCAGCGGCGTTCTTCGGGGGTGCCTGCAAAAAAAGGCCGCCCCGAACGTATCGATCGGGGGGCCTTTTTGGGAGAGTGCTGCACCGCGGAATTCGCGGCTCACGCCCTTTCTGCTCGTGTGCCGTACGGCGAGAATCGTGCTTGTGGCCTTAATTTTTGAAGCCGTACTGGTGGAACAGGCTGAAGGGGAGCAGGGAAAGGGCTTCCGTCGGTGTGTTGACGACTTCTGCACCGTCTACGTGGCTGTACAGGATGGTGAACTCGTACGAGGGGGCCCCATCGTTGAAGTGCTCGATCATGGATTCCGCGCGACGGAGAATACTAAAATTGGTGCTGCGATTTCGGATCAGAACGAACTCCTTGTCCTTGACGGTGTACCGGAAGCTTGTGGAATAATCCTCTGTGACCGGCTGGTAGGCGGGATCGGGCAGACCCGTTTCACGATCAATGCGGAACTGGTAGGAGGTGCATTGCATCTGCACAAATAAGGTTTCCACCCCGTCGGGACGGTCGATGTAGACGTTTTCCTGCATGAGCAGAATGCCATAGCTGTATTTATTTCGAAAGGCAACGACTTGGAAGTTGAACTGTCCTTGGAGTCGGAGCGGCTTTCGGAGGATGGAGACCAGCTCGGTGGCATCCGAAGCTTGCGGCAAAACGAAAAGCTCAAGAAAATGGGGGGCTTCGGCGTTCACGTCGGGGAGGGAGACGTAGCTTGTCGTATCGCTTTTGCTGATTAAGGGGAACTGGAAAAAAAGGGGGGATTCGGACGTGCCCTCGGTTTCGGAAGGCATATCTGCTGCAGGGGGCGGGCTTGTGGAATCGAAGGGCTGTGGAGTGGGGGTGGCATGGCCGCAGGCGGTGGCCATACACAGAGCAGCCAGGCAAGACAGCGCTGCACGGAATGCTTTTTTCATGGTAGGTAGGCTCCTTCTGTGTGAATGGTAGAGAATCAAACGGATTATTCAAGGGATTCGACCAGGTCTCCGTCGGTGCAGGATACGGTGAAATCGGAATGGGGCTGCTCCAGACTGCCGAAGCCAACTCCCAAGGTCAGAGCCTTCCATTGCGCCTGGGTTCCGCCGTAATCGACGTGGTTGACCGAGACGCACCCTGCAAAGAGGCCGTACCGAACCGACGTCAAGGACACGGGGATGGAAATGCTTTTCAGACCGGTACAATTCTCAAACAGATTATTTCCCAGGGACTCCAGGTGGGAGGGGAAGGAGACGGATTTCAGGGCGGTGCAGTTCTGGAACGCGTAGGAGTCGATCTCGGTCAGCGAGTCGGGGAAGGAGACGCTTTGCAGCTGTGAGCATCCCGAGAAGGCGCACATACCAATCTTGGTGATGGGATCGGGAATGGTGATGCTTTGCATCCGGCGACCGCGGAATGCGGAGTCACCGATCTCGGTGACGGAGCCGTCGGAGGGAATGACAGCGTTGCATCCGCCCAGGACCAGGATCTTCTTGTCCTTTTGGATGATGCAGTTGTTCACTGCGGTGTACACGGGATTGTTCTCGTCTACGGTGAGCGTTGTCAAGGAGGGGCAGCCCGAGAAGCCGACGCCCGACAGATTGGTGACGGAGGCGGGAATATGGATGGCGGTCAAGGACGTGCAGTTTTCAAAGGCGAGGTCGATGCTGGTGATGGCATCGTGGAGGATAATCTCCTTGAGAGAGGTGCAATCCTTGAAGTGATTCACGCCGACCTCGGTTACAAGGGGCGGGTAGGTAAAGGAGGTGAGGGAGGAGCATTCCTGGAATACGAAGTTCCCCATGCGCGTAACGGTGTCCGGCAAGGTAATGGCGGTCAGAGAGGTGCATCCGCAGAAGACATGGTTACCCACGTGGGTCAGCTGAGCGGGTAAGCGTAGGTCGGACAGCACGGGGCAGTATGCAAACAGGCCGTCGTTGAGTTTGGTGACACCGTCGGGCAGGGAGACCTTACGCAACCGCTTGCAGTTTGTGAAAGCGCTATCGCCCAGGGTGACCACACTATCGGGAAGAACTACCTCCGTGAGACCGGGGCAGTAGCCAAAGGCCATGTCGCCGATCTCGGTCAAGCCCTCGGGGAGATGGATCTCGGTAAAGGAATTGCAGGCGGTGAAGGCCATGCTGCCGATTTTTTTCAAGCCTGACGGGAACCGGACGTTCTGGAGGTTCGTGCAATGATCAA
The DNA here is from genome assembly GCA_015064695.1 of Oscillospiraceae bacterium. GTDB lineage: Bacteria > Bacillota > Clostridia > Oscillospirales > CAG-272 > CAMEON01. The sequence goes on from SVRS01000001.1 coordinate 174,240, forward strand.
AGGCGTTTTTTTCGATGGTATGCACGGTATCGGGAATGACGATCTCCCGGAGCGTACTGTCATACTCGAACAGCTCGCCGGAAATCACAGTTACGGGTACCATTTTTTCGGTTCCCACGTCATAAACGAGATTGGGAAGAATGATTTTTTCACCCTCGGCACCGTCTCTGCGGGAGATGCGGGCGCCTACCGATCCGTCCTCCTCCCGTTGGGTACGGAAGATGAAGCGCATATCCGCTCCCTCAATCGTGCCGCAAACCGTGCAGTAGCCGTTTTCATGGGTATGGGGGAGGGGATCTATGCTTTCGGTGACATAATTTCCGCAGACCGGGCAGGTTGCATTGCGCAAGCCGTTCACGTAACAGGTGGGCTCCCGTTCGATGGTCCAGCTTTCCACGTGATGGCCGTCCTGGCAGGAAAGGGTGAGGCGTGTTTCGGATTCGGATTCGGTTTCGGGAGAGGATTGCGTTGCGTCATCCGTCGTGGTGCCGTCCGGCGGAGTGACGGGGGGATTTTGTCCTGCCCAAACAATGGCGCAGACAACGCTGACGGAGATCACGGCGCAGAGGAGTGCGACACCCCAGCCGCCGGTCAGAAAGCGGGCGAGGGGGGAGGACTTCCGGTGGAGATGGGGTTGGGAGGGCTTCATAAGGCTTAGCTTTTCGGCGGCCTCCAGAATGAGGTCGTCCTGCATATCGGTCAAGGCAAAAAAGGCTCGTTCTCCGTTCATACGTGATACCCCCCTTCCGCTAAGTGGGCGCGCAGGCGCTCGCGCAGCTTAAAGAGCCGCTGATTGACGGCGTTCGGGGTCATATTCATGCGGGCGGCCAGATCCTTTACCGAGCAGGCGTACCAGTATCGGCCCATGAACAGAAGGCGGTCCGTCTCTCCTTGGCGGGTGAGAAAGTCGGACAGCATGGCGGCCAGATCATCGCTTCGCTCGTCGGGCATGGGAATGCAGGACTCCAGCTCGTCGAAGGACAGGGTCAGATCCCGATCCCTACGGCGGCGGTGCAGATCCCGCAGGCGGTTCAGGGATAGGTTTCGAACGATGCGGCAAACGAAGGCTCCGAGGGATCGGGGCTTGGTGGGGGGGATGCTGTTCCAGGTTTTCAAGTACGTATCGTTGACGCATTCCTCGGCGTCGGGAGAACTGTTCAGGATGTTCATGGACACCTGCATACAGACTCCGCCGTACTTGTCGGCCGTCTCGCGGATGGCCTGCTCGTTACGGTCAAAGTACAGAGCAACAATGTCTTGATCGTTCATGGTTACCTCCATTTAATATGTGTCTGTACTTATTATGACACCGTTTCATGTACGATTATTATGGTTTGTTTGAATATTTCGTAAAAATAAGGAAAAAACGCACCGCCCCGAGGGGCGATGCGGTGAGAACTGAAAAAGGAAGATTATCGGGGGCGGGCGTTGACATGAACCGTAACGCTTTCGGGAATCTGCGCCTGCAGGGCGTTCCACTGGGTCTCGGTGCCCGCAAAGTAGATGTCGGTCAAGGCGGGACATTCGTCAAAAACACCGTTTTCCAGCGTCTCAAGGCCGGCGGGGAGATAGACCTCGGTCAGGGAGGTGCATCCGCGGAAGGCGCAGGACTGGATCTCCTGTACCTTATTGGGGATTGTGAGGGATGTCAGAGAGGCACAATTCTCAAAGGCGTACATCCGAACCGTGATCAGATTTTTGGGGAGGGTGAGGTCGATCAGGGAGGTGCAGCCTGCGAAGGTTGAGGGATGTATGGTAAAGACGTTGTCGGGCAGGACGACCTTGGTCAGCTTCGAACAGCCGTAAAAGGCGTCGGGCTGCAGCTCCAGGAGGCTGTTGGGCAGAGTTAACTCGGTCAAAGACGTGCAGAAGGCGAAGGCGGCGGTCTCAATGGTATCCACCGTCTCGGGCAGGGTGAGGGCGGTGAGCATCTCGTCTCTGAAAAAGGCCTGCTCGGTGATGAATTTGATCTCACGGCCGTCTACGTAGGCGGGGATATAGACTGCGGCGGCGGTGCATTCTCCACGACCCGTGACGGCGTAGTAATTTGCCCCCTCGGAGAACCCGAAGGCCAGATCGGTATGCCCGATGTAGGGAACGATTTGGGGCTCGACCAGGACCTTACTGCATACCGAGCATTGGATGCCGTTGGCAGAGCCGTTTTCGGTCAGGGTGGGGGCTACGGCGGGAATGGAGATTCCCTTGTGATCGGTTTTGGCGATGGATTTGGATTCGATTTTCCCGCAGGAGCAGGTACGCTCCTGCTTGCCGATGCTACGGCAGGTGGCCTCCTTGAGAACGGTCCAATCTCCGAAGGTATGGACGTGGGAATCGGGATTTTCCCAGGGGATGATGATCTCTCCGGTTACCGCATCCACCCAAATATTCTCCACCGTGGAATAGTGGGAGCTTTCGGGAAGCTCAACCAGCCAGCGGAGGAATACGTTGTAGACGGATCGTCCGTCGGGAGCTTGGAGGATCCCTTGGGACTCAATGCGGTAGACGAAGCCGCTGTCGGGGTCTACGTCCCCGGTTTTGATGTTCCAGTGGGCCGAGGCGAGGTCCATGGCTTGGGATTCGGAGATGGTCTGCAAATCGGTATCGGCGGTACCGGAATTCTGAGGGAGGTCGGGGCCGCTTTCGGCGGGATCTTGTCCTCTGTCGCAGGCGGGAAGGATGCACAGGGCAACCGTCAAGAGCAGAGGAAGGGTGAGCTTACGTGGAATGAATTTCATGATTTTCTCCTTTTGAGATGCGGATGCTTATCGTGTGATCGGGCCGTTAACGGCCATAGGACCGGATGGCGTGCTCGTAGTGTACGGTGGCTTCCAGGAAAGGGGCGTTTGTTCCTTGGAGGTTGCCCACGGCTATGGCGTTCCATTGCTCCTCGGTGCCGCTATAGTAGATGTCCGTCAGATTCACACAGCCTCCAAAGGCGTGGGATTCGATGCTCGTGACGTTCACGCCCAGGGAAATCGACGTCAGCGACGTGCAATTTTCAAAGGCGTAGGATTTGATCTCGGTCACCGTGGCGGGGATCGTGATCTCGGTCAGGGAGGAGCAACCCGCGAAGTCGAAGCTTCGAATGGAGGTAATAGGCGCTTGGATGGTCACAGACTGCAGGGCGGTCAGATTCTGGAAGCCGCTGAGGTCGGTGACCTTGCCATCCCGAATGATGACGTGCTTCACGGCAGTCACGTCGCTGCCGAAAAGGAAATCGAGGCTGAAATGTGTGGGCATGGTAACGGTGGCCAGGCGGGAGCAGCCCTGGAACACGAGCAGACCATATTCCTCCAGGGACTCCGGCAGCTCCAGGGAGGTGAGGCCGATGCAATCCACGAAGGCATGGTTCCCCAGGGTCTTCAATCCTTCGGGAAGGGTGATAGAGGAAAGCATCTTGCAGCCTCGGAAGGCGCTTGAATCGATGCAGGTCACACCGTCGGGGATGCGGATGGACTCCAGCGACTTGCAGAGGATAAACGCATCGTGCTCGATGACGGTTACGCCTGCGGGAATGACAAGCTCGGTAAGCTTTCCGCAGTTACTGAAGGTAGAGGAGGGAATGACCGTCAAGCCTTCGGGGAGGGTGCAGGAGGCAAGGCTCGTACAACCTGCGAAGACACCGTAGCCAAAGTCGGTCACGCTGTTCGGAACGGCTATGGAGGTCAGGGAAAAGCAGCCGGTGAAGGCCCAGTCACCCAGCTTTTTCAGCCCGCTTGGAAGGGTGACGTCGCTCAGCAGTGGGCAATTGGCGAAGGCCCAGTCCTCGATGGACGTCAAGCCGGCGGGTAATTCCACCCGTGTCAGATCGGAGCATTCCGAGAAGGCGTTCTCTCCAATGGCGGTCACGGGGGCGCCGTTATAGGTGGAGGGAATCACGATCTCGGTGTTGGTACAGCCTTTGATGCCCGATACCGCGTAGCTTCCATCGCTTTGCTTGGAGAATACCAGCCCCTCGAAGGCGTTCCCCGGTTCGGTTTCCGATTCTGCTTCGGTAACCGCATCCGTAACCGTATCCGTATCCGAATTCGTATCCGCATCCGTATCCGTGTCGCTATCCCTGTCCGCGGTTGTGGCCGCGGAGGGAGGTTGGTCGGTGGTTTGATGATTTTCACCCTCGGGCGCTATGGCGCAGGCGGTCATGCCTACGGCCAGCAGGATGACCGAGAGGGCAATGGAGATTCCGGTGGTTGATTTCATAGGCGTATCCTTTCTGATTGCGGGGAGGCGGAGGATCAAGATTGGAGGAAATAAACGTTTTCTTCGAGAATGGGGGGGTTGTGATTCGCGATTTGGATGCGGCTCCATTGCTGATCGGTGCCGCGGAAATAGATCCTTGTCAGCGCCTCACAGCTGTGGAAGGCGAATTCTCCGATAGAGGTCAAGCTGCTCCCCAGGGTGAGGGAATTCAGAGCATTACAATCATAGAATGCATACCGATCAATGGTGACCACACCGTTGGGGATGGTGATCGACGTCAAGCTCTGGCAGCTGTAGAAGGCCTCTTTTCCAATGGAGGTGATGCTTTCGGGGAGGATCACCTCGGTCAGCGCGGTACAACAGGCGAAGGCACTCGGGGAGATTTCGGTGACTCCTTCGGGAACGGTTATGGAGGTAAGGGCGTAACAATCGCAGAAGGCGTATTCTCCGATGGAGGTCACAGTGTCGGGGAGTGTGATGGAGGGGAGTGCATTGCAGTTGGCGAAGGCGGCGTATTCCAGCGTGGTCAATCCCTCGGGGAGGGTCACCTCGATCAGGCTTCTGCAATTACTGAATGCTTCCTTGCGGATGACCGTGACCCGGGGCGGCAGCGCTACGGAGGTCAGACCGGTGCATTGTCCAAAGGCGCTGGCTCCGATATCGGTAACCGTGTCGGGGATATCGATCTCGGTCAAGGCGGAGCAAGCGAAGAAGGCCTCGTCCCCGATGACGGTGACGGTGTCGGGTATGGATATATGAGGCAGATCATGGCAATAGCCAAAGGCACCTTCTCCAATGGTGAGGAGGCCGTCGGGGAGAATAACCGAGGTCAGGGATTGACACCCCAAGAAGGTCTGGGCATCAACGGTGCGGATCCCATCGGGGATGCGAATGGATACGAGCTTCGGGCAATCGGAGAAGACGGCCTGCCCCATGGAGAGAAGGCGCTCGGGGAGAGAGACCGATACCAGACTATGGCAACAGGCAAAAACGTGGTGGCCCAGGGAGGTCACGCTCCGGGGAACCGTAACCTCGGTCAGACTGCGGCAGTTCATAAAGGCTTGGCTTCCGATTTCCGTCACACCGTTGGGAATGGTGATTTCGGTCAGTACCCTACATTCGTTGAGGAATTCTTCCGGAATTTCGGTGATGCGCTGAGGCAGGCGGATGCTTTTCAGCTCCACGCAGTAGGAGAAGACGCCGGCGCCGAGGTGGGTGATGCTGTCGGGCAGGGTGGCCCGGGTCAGCTTGGAGCAGTTGGCAAAGGCGTTATCCCCTAAGAAGGTGACACTGTCCGGGAGGGTGATTTCAGTCAGCTTGGAGCAGTTGGCGAAGGCCGCTTGCTCGATGCGGGTAACACTGTTGGGAATCCGGACGGAGGTCAATTCCCTGCAGTTGCGGAAGGCGTTGACACCGATGGAGGTAATGCCCTCGGGAATGAACACCGAGGTCATGCAATCGTAGCCGATAAAGGCGTCATCTCCAATGGCGGTGATGGGATATCCCTCGCAGGAATCGGGAATATGAACGGAGGATCTGTAGACTTCCCCGACGCTTGTAAGGGTATAGGAGCGGGTGTCCCGATTGTAGGAAAAGGTCATTCCGTCGAGGGTCACCGTGGCGGGGGAAGGGACGGTCTCCTGGGTGGTGACCTCCTCGTGGGGCTCCGTATCGGTTTCGGGAGGTGGGGAGACGGATTCCGTATCGGGGGAGGGCTTGGTTCCCACGGGGCCGATGACGGGCGGTCGGGAGCCCACCCACATGAGGGCGCAGACGGTGCTGAGGGCTACGGCGGCACAGAGCAGGGCAACACCCCAGCCGCTTTGCATGAAGCGAGTCAGAGGATTGTTTCTTGCTTCGCGGTATACGCGAGGACGGACTCCCACGATGGGCGTGGGGTCATCCAAAAGCCCCAGGACCTCGGCGGCTTCCTCGATGAAGTCGTCGCGGATCAGAGACAATACGTCAAATGCTTGTTGTCCTGTCATAGACGGTACCCTCTTTCTGTCAGGTAGGCCCGTAGCTTCTCCCGAATCCTATGCAATCGTATAGAGGCGGCGTTGGAGGTCAGATCCAGGCGAGCGGCCAGATCCTGCACGGGACGGGCGTACCAGTACCGTCCCACGAACAGGGCACGGTCTTCTTTATTTAATGAAGCAAGGAAATCGTTCAACAGGTCGGGAAGCTGCGAGGAGGATTCGGACAGGGGAATGCAGGACTCCAGCTCTTGAAGAGACAGGGTCAGCTCTCGATTGCGCTTGGCGGCTCGCATATCCCGCAGTCGATTCAGGGACAGGTTGCGTACGATGCGGCAGACGAAGGCGCACAGGGACGCGGGACGGGTGGGCGGAATGGAATTCCAGGTTTTCAGATAGGTATCGTTGAGGCATTCCTCTGCGTCGGGCTGGCTATTTACGATATCCATGGATATCTGCAGGCAGAGCTTTCCGTATTTGGCGTCGGTCTCACGGATGGCTTGCTCGTTTCGGGCAAAGTACAGCTCCACGATTTCGGTGTCGGAGCAAAAGGGGGGCGCGTGTTTCATAGAGGGACTCCTTTCGGTGTTCTACCTATTAAGACACGGAACGTGGGGTGAATCTTTCCGAAATGCAAAAAAAATGTGTGGGATCCGCATGGCAGATCCCACGGAGCTTCTTGGGAGGGGGGTGATCAGGAAACCACGATGGTTTGATTCAGACGAATATCATTGGAGGATGCGCCCACCATGATCTCGAACTCGCCGGGCTCAACCACCCACTTCCAATCGCGGTTCAGCAGCTTGAAGTCGTCGAAGTCAAGCTCGAAGCGGATCTCACAGGCCTCGCCTGCTTCCAGGGTGACGCGCTTGAACTTGCGGAGTACCTTTTCGGGGGTGACGATGGAGCTTTCGGGATCGTTTACGTAGAGCTGAGCCACCTCGTCGCCGGCGCGGTCGCCCACGTTCTTGACGGTGAAGGTTACCTCAAAGCGGTACAGGCCCAGAGACTTGATGGAAAGGTCGCTATACTCAAATTTCGTATAGGACAGACCGAAGCCGAAGGGGTACATGGGTGCGCGGGGTCCCTCCAGGTAATCGCAGGAGCCGCCGGGCAGACGGGTGTAGTAGCAGGGGATCATGCCCTCGTCGTAGGGGTAGGACACGGTCAGACGGCCTGCGGGGTTGACGTCACCCGCCAGAGTGTTGACGATGGCCTTGGCACCGAATTCGCCGCCGAAGCCGGCTACCAGAATGGAGGCGCAGACGGGGGTTTCGGCGGAGAGGTCTACCGCCTTTCCGTTCTCCAGCACCAGCACCACGGGGGTACCCGTCTCGGCTACCTTCAGGATCAGCTCTCGCTGACGGCCGGCCAGCACCAGGCGGGAGCGGTCACAGCCCTCGCCGCTGGATACGGTGTTGTCACCGCAGACCAGGATGGCGATCTCGGAATTCCTGGCAATCTCCACGGCCTCGTCGATCATGTCCGCGATGTCGGCATCCAGCATACGGGTCAGGTGGGGCTGACCGTCCACGTAACGAACGGTTTCACCATGGGTGTGGGTGATGGCGCAACCGTCGCACTGGTGGATCTCGGCGGCAGGATAGCGCTCCTTCAGCTCGTCGTAGACAGACTTGATGGTGTAGCCCATGGGGACGGAGGAATAGCCGCCGATCTTTTGGGCGGCGGAGCAGGGACCGATGACGGCGATCTTCTTGTAGCCGTCCTTCAAAGGCAGGATTCCGTTGTTGGTCAGAAGGACCATGGCCTCCTCGGCGGACTTGAGGGAGACGGCGGCGTGCTTGTCACAACGCAGGATATCCTTGTAGGCGTTTTCGTCGGCGTAGGGATTCTCAAAGAGACCCAGCTCGAACTTCATCTTGAGGATGCGGAGGACCGAATCGTCGATCCGGGATTCCTGGAGCTTACCGGCCTTAACCAGGTCATAGACGGTCTTGTTCCAGAAGCGGGCATCGTAATCGCAGGCACCCTGCATATCCAGACCGCCGGAGAGACAGCGGCGGACGCACTCCTCCCGGGTCTTGGCGACCTTGTGGTAGCCGATCAAACGGCCGACGCCGCCCCAGTCGGCGCGGGACACGCCTCGCATACCCCAGCGCTCCTTCAGCACCTCGGTCATGTAGTAGGGGCTTTCGGTGACGATCTCGCCGTCGATGCTGTTGTAGGAGGACATGACGTTGTAGGCACCGCCACGCACGATGCCGGCCTCGAATACGGGCAGGTAGACGGTCTCCACCTCGCGGCGGCCCACACGGGCGGGAGCGCAGTTGATGCCGCCCTCGGGCGTACCGTACACGCAGTAGTGCTTGGGCTCGGCAATAACCGTGTCACCACGGGAAATGTCACCCTTCTGCTCACCGGAAATGATGGCTACGGCCATTTCGGAGGACAGGTAGGTGTCCTCACCGAAGGTCTCCTCCATGCGGCCCCAGCGGGGATCGCGGGCCACGTCCAGGTTGGGCGCCAGGATCTCGTGATGGCCCATGACACGTGTCTCATGGGCAATACCGTCACCGATGGCGTTGACGATCTCGGGGTCAAAGGACTGGGACAGGGTCAGGGGAACGGGGAAAATGGATGCACCGTGGAAGGCGAGACCGTGCAGGGCCTCGGCGGTGAAGATGGCGGGGATACCCAAACGGGTCTTTTCCACCAGGTACCGCTGCATACGGTTCTTGATGAAGGGCTCGGAGTAGATATCGTGAATGTAGCCGATACCCTGGGTGCCGACGTATTCCTGATACCGATCCTCCATGAAGGTGTCGTCGGGCTCAACGGTGCAACAATCGGTCCTATCGCTGTCTACGTGGAAATTGGTGCCTCGGATAATGTTGATTTGAGCAATTTTTTCCTCAAGGGTCATGCGGGCGAGCAGGTCCTTCGCGCGCTCCTCGGGAGTCAGGGCGGGATTCTTGTACGCTTCCATAGTGAGTTCTCCTTTTCGATTGTCTTTTAGGAACCTCTGCAATTTCGTCATGCGAAAAATCGTCCTGCCGATTTTCGGATGCTGAGTATGTAGAAGCACCCCGGTGGGATGAAAATCAACGGAATTGCTGATTGGAATTATTATACCATAGATTTCTGTGCGTGTCAAGTTTTTTTGTGGGAAATCCCGCAGCCGTTTGGACGGTAGTCTGAACTTTTTTCGTGACAAAATTCACAGAAATTCATGAAAAATCCTCTTGCTATTCCGAAAGAATTATGCTATAATATTATGTGGAATTTTTTCGTATTCTGCGGACGTTCGGTGGCGGAGCTTTTTTCGGCTCGCTCGACGCAGAATCATGAAAGATCTCCCATTATCTGCACATTGGAGGAGCCTTGTCCCGTGAATCTTGTTCTTGCGTCTGCCTCTCCCCGTCGGCGGGAGATCCTGTCGACCCTGGGATTGGAATTTACCGTTTGTACCGCCGATGCGGACGAGACCTGCGAGCTGTCAGATCCCGGCGCACGGGTGGAGGCCATTTCTCTTCGTAAGTGTCTGGCTGTTCAGGAGCTTCTTGAAGCAAGGGGGGAGCTTATGCCCGATACCGTGATCCTGGCATCGGATACGTTGGTGACTCTGGACGGAGTATTTCTCGGTAAGCCTGCCGACGAGGCGGACGCCCGTCGTATGCTTCGGATGTTGCAGGGACGCAGTCATGCGGTAGCCAGCGGATTGGCGATCTGGAAGGATGGAAGGACGGTCGCGGCCCACGAGCTGACACAGGTGACCTTTGCTCCCATGACCGAGGAGGAGATCGGGATCTACGTGTCCACGGGCGAATCCTTCGGTAAAGCCGGCGCCTACGCCGTGCAGGGCTATGCATCCCGTTATATTGCGGGGATTCGGGGAGACTACTTCAACGTGGTTGGCCTGCCTGTCCGCCGCCTGTATGAGACAATGCGGGACGGCTTCGGTATGACACTGTAATTTTTGCTTCAATATCTTGCGTTCCCAAGCTGTGGAGAAAGGAGGCCCTCATGGCCCGTTTGGTCGGACTTGACATTGGAACTACATATACGCGCATCTGGACCCAGGACGGCGGCGTTGTTTTGCGTTGCCCTTCGGCGGCGGCCATTGACGGCCAGACCCGTAAGCTGGTGGCCTTGGGAGCTGAGGCACGCAAGATGCTTGGAAAAACGCCCCAGGATATCCTGGCCTCTTGCCCGATCAAGGAGGGAATGGTATCCGAATTTGACGTGGCCGCCCGTATGGTTCGGACCATGTTTCTGAATAAAAAAATCTGCTCCACCTTCAACCGCCCGGCAGTTCTGCTGGCCACGCCCTACCGTATCGATCAGGTGCAACAGCTGGCCGCAGAAAATACCGTCATTGAGGCGGGAGCGCGGGCCGTTGCTCAGGTGCCTGCTATTTTTGCCGCAGCGGCGGGGGCCGGATTGCGGGTAGCATCTCCCCGCGGATGCATGATCCTGGATATTGGAGGAGGCTTGTCCGAGACGGCTGTTATCAGTCTGGGTGGAATCATAGCCGGCCGATCGCTCAAGGTAGCGGGAGAGAAATTCGATGCCGCTATCATGAATTATCTGAGGCAGAAGCGGAATCTGGTGGTAGGCGCCGCCACCGCCGAGGAGCTTCGGGTTCGGATCGGCGTTTGCGACAGTCACATGGATCGAGGCAGCATGACGGTATACGGCCGTAACGCCCGCACGGGACTCGCTTCCCGCCAGGAGGTATTCTCATCGGAAATCTGCGAGGCGATCACACCGGCCATCGTGGCCATTGCCCGCACGGCAATCAGCCTGTTGGAGGAGGTCCCTCCCGAGATTGCGGCGGATATTTATGATTACGGTATGATGCTGACGGGTGGGTGCGCCCTGATGCCGGGTATGGCGGAGGCGCTCCACCGCGAGACGGGCCTACGGGTTACGCCGGCCGAGCATCCCCGGGATTCGGTCATCCACGGTCTGGGACGGATCCTGAATCACCCCACCCTGTGGGGGACGCCCCTGGAGTACCGCTTAAAATGATTCTTTTTGCGCTTCGCTTCCGCCGATCGTGGAGGTGAAGGCATCCCGTTCTATCGGGGGGTGACCGCGCAAGGCTCGGTACCTCCTGATTTTCAAATTTCACCGTCTCGCATGAAAGGAGCTTCCATGAATTCCGATTTCTACGTGCCCTCCGAGGTATCGCGTCAGGATGCGGCTCTGCCGCCGAATGAGGATAATACGGCGGAGATCCGTCGGCATTTTTCCAAGCTGGGCTTGGCATATCTCGTCATGACTGCGGCCTTTATGGCGGCGGCCTACGGCTTGCAGTACGCCGTGTGGCTGCTTCACCCGTCTTTACTGGCGGAGTGGTGGTTCAGCTGGGCCGTATCCCTGCTTCCTCTGTACGGAGTAGGCCTTCCGCTTCTTTTGTTGCTTTTGAGAAGGGTCCCCGCCTCTCCCCATAATACGGACTATACGCTTCGCGGGGTGACGGATGAAAAGCCGCGCTTTCACGTGGGCCATTGGCTGATCCTGTTGGCTATAGCCTTTGCCTGTACCACGGCAGGGAGCGTAGTCGGCAACATCATTATGGCGGTGCTGTCTGCGGTGATGGACTACGATTACGCCTTTTCCCTGAACAGCATGGTGCAAAGCACCCCCGTTTGGTTTACCTGCGTTTGTACCTGCATCTGTGCGCCCTTGGGTGAGGAGCTGCTTTTCCGTAAGCTGCTCATTGACCGCACCCGCCGTTACGGAGACCTGACCGCGATCCTGCTTTCGGGCTTGCTTTTCGGTTTGTTCCACGGCAATTTGTTTCAGTTCTTCTACGCCGCCATGGTTGGTATGATCCTGGCGTACGTCTATACCCGATCGGGGAAGTATTGGTGGTGTGTGGCGATGCATGCCGCTATTAATCTGATGGGCAGTATCGTGATTCCGTCGCTGGCCGCCTATCTTCCCACCGCCCCCGGGAGCGCGATGGATCTCCGTGCGCTGCTGGTGAGCCTGGTCATTCTGCTTTGGCAGTACGGCATGCTGGCCTGCGGAATCGCACTCCTTTGCGTGTTCCTCGGCCGCCGCAAGCTTTCCGTGGGACGGGAGAGCCCGGAGGAGAAACGCCGCTTTTCCGTGATCCTACTGAATCCCGGCATGATCGCCTATGGGATCGTCTTGATCCTTCTGCTGCTGGTCAGTCTTATCCCCGTCCGATAAAATTGCGAATTTGATTTTTACGACGATTTTTTTCCGAAAGGAGGCACCCCATGAATCCCCCCGTCCGTAGTCGCCGCACGTCCCGTATGTGGGGATTGGGCGTTGTCTTTTTACTGGTTTGCCTGTTTTACATCATTCGGTTGGCTGCGCTGGAATTGAATCCTGCCAACATCAAGGGACATAAGCAGGATGGCACCACCGAGCGCACCGTGGTGGTGCAGGCGGTCAGAGGGCAGATCTACGACCGAAACGGCGTTCCCCTGGTGATCAATCAGTACACCTACCATCTGACCATCGACTACTCGGTGCTTCCTGCCGAGACCAATGCCCGCAACGATGTTGTACTGCAGGCTCTCCGTATGCTGGAGGCTTGCGGAGACGTGGGAAAATTCTGTACGTATTCCTTTCCCTTTGATGGGTACTATCCCAATCTGACCTATAAATCCACGGCCCTGGACCCGGCATCGGATACCTACGATACGGTCACGTCGGTGGTACAGGCCAACGGACTGCGTCGTGAGGCGATTCTGCGCATCAAGGACGAAAAGCACATGAACACCGCCGAGGCTACCGAGTATTATGAATCCACCCCTCTCACCTGTATCACCGCGGAGCGGCTCACCCGGTATTTTGTGAAGGAATACGATTTGGACGCCGTTGACGAGAACGGAAAGCGGCGCTACTCCAACGGCGATATCGACCGCTTGATCCGCATTCTGTGGGGCATGGAGGCCAGCGGCTTTTCCCGGGCTAACGATTACGTGATGGCAAGGGACGTGACCATGGAGACCATCACCCGTGAAAAGGAAATGGGAATTCCCGGAATCGGATTCACTACGGACGTGGCGCGGGTGTACTGCTATCCCGGGATTGCCTCCCATATCCTGGGGCAAACGGGTCCGATTTACGCCGAGGAGTGGCCGATGTATAAGGAGCTTGGCTACTCCATGAATGCCATCGTTGGGAAATCAGGATGTGAGGCCGCCTTTGAGGAATACCTCCACGGCCGAGACGGAATCAAGGTGATCGTGGAGGACGAGGATGGCAATATCGTCCGCGAGTACATGAAGAGTGAGGCCGTTGCGGGGAAGGACGTGTACCTGACCATCGATATTGAGCTTCAGATGGCCGCCGAGGCCGCGTTGGCCGAAAACATTGCCTATATCCGCCAAACCTACAATCGGAACGAGTGTGAAAAGGGCGCCATCGTGGCGATGGATCCTAACGGCGGCGGCATTTTAGCCATCGCCTCCTACCCGACCTACGATCTGGCTACCTATAATCGTGACTATAATTCTTTGGCCGCAGACGAGCGGCAGCCTCTTTTGAATCGCGCGTTGGGCGGCTTGTATGCTCCCGGCTCCACCTTTAAGCCGGGCATGGTTGCCGCCGCGCTCACCGAGGGGGTCATCACCGCCTCCACCAAGCTGGAGTGCGCGGGAACCTATACCTACTACCAAAGCTACCAGCCCGATTGCTGGATCCATAACAGCGGCGGCTCGGTCAGACAGCACGGCTGGATCAACGCCGCTACGGCCCTGCAGGTGTCCTGCAACTGCTACTTTTACGAGGTGGGACGGTTGATGGGAATCGAAAGAATGAACCGCTACTGCAGTCTGTTTGGGTTGGGTGAGCCCACGGGCATAGAGCTGGGCGAGCAGATCGGCTCCTTGGCAGGGCCGGCCCATCGCCAGGATCTTCACGGCCTGGAATGGCAGCCCACGGATACCATTGCCGCGGCCATCGGTCAGTCGGATAATGCCTTCACGCCTCTGCAGCTGGGAGTGTATATCTCTACGGTGGTCAACGGCGGAAATCGCTACGCGGCCCATCTGCTCCACAAGGTGCGGGATTTCTCTACCCGTGAGGACGTGCTGGTGACCAGGCCGATTCTGCTGAATTCCGTGGACTTGCCCGAGGCGCACCGTCTGAGTGTGATCGAGGGCATGGAAAAAATGATCACGGGCTCCTCCTCGGTGAGCCACTACATGCGAAACGTTCCCGTTACTGTGGCGGGAAAAACGGGTACGGCTCAAACGGGTTCAAAGTCTACCGAGAACGGTCTCTTTGTCTGCTGCGCGCCCTCCCGCAATCCCGAGATCGTGGTGGTTTCGGTGATCGAGCGAGCCGGCGGCGGCTCCTACTCCGCCATGTCGGCGGGAGCAGTGCTGGAGGCATATTATGCGGGGAAGTGAGGAGCGGGGAAGGATCTTCCCGTATGGCGCTTCATCCTCCCTCCCAAGAAAGGAGCTTTCCATGGAACAAAAACGCTTTTCAAAGCTGGACGACGGATTCACCTGCGTCCATTGCGGGCGCGAGGTCAAGCCCTTGGGCTATTCCTCCCGCAATCACTGTCCCTTCTGCCTTTGGTCGCGGCACGTGGACATCAATCCCGGCGACCGTGCCAATCCCTGCGGCGGTGATCTGGAACCGATTTCGGCGGAGCCGGACCCCAAAAAGGGGTACGTGATCATTTCCAAGTGTCAGAAATGTGGGGAGATCCGCCGTTGCCGCGCCGCCCATGAGGCGAAGGTACAACCCGACGATCTCATGCTCATAATCCGGCTGACCGCCCGAGGAAGGGCAGAGCGCCCGAAGCGCTGAGCCTATCCGGCTTGGGCACAGGTGAAATCCTTCGGGTTCAAATTACCAAATATTATAAGGAATACGATCATGAAACGATTACTGGATATTCGAGGCAAGCTTTTGGGCGTGGATTTTGGAGATAAGCGCACGGGACTGGCCATTTCCAACGATATGAGAACCCTGGCGTCGGGCATCACCCAGATCTCGGTGGGAGGGATGCAGAAAACCGCCGCCGCCGTGGCCGAGATGGCTCGTGATCGAGGGGTGGTGGGTGTCATTGTGGGACTTCCCGTCAATATGGACGGCTCTCACGGCCCCCGCGCTCAGCACGCTGAGAAGTTCGCAGGGCTTTTGGAGGGAGCTTTGGAGGCTCTGGGGGCATCGATTCCCGTTGTGATGCAGGATGAACGCATGACCACCATGGCGGCCTCCCGTTACCTCAACGAGACCGATACCCGCGGCTCCAAGCGAAAGGGAGTCATTGATACGCTTTCGGCGGAAATCATCCTGCAGAATGCGCTGGACAAGCTCCGCTTCATGAGGGAGCGTGAGGAAAAAAACGATTCCGGTGAGAAAGCGGAGTGACGGACCTGGAGTCGGAAGCTTGTCCCAAGAAAGATTGTGCCGCTATCGTGCGGCGGAATGGAGATTGTTATGAGTGAACGTACGAGAGAATCCCTGCCCATCCGCATCATCAAGATGACGGTAAAGATCATCGGCCTTGTTCTGGTATTCGGAACCACCCTGTTCTTCCTGTGGCGCGCGTTTATTTCCACCATCGTGCCCAAGGAGGTGGACGGCCTGGCGCCCAATGCCAACCTGTACGCCGCCTGGAAGGCTGCGGAGAAGGAGGGGGAGGAGCTGACCTATTTCATGCAGGATCAGAACAAGACGACCACTGCTGAGCATAATTACAGTTATTTCACCGCCCATGAGGTGGCCTTCCTGGAGGATGCCAACCAGATCCAGGTGCTGTTCCGCTACAACAACGCCACCATTCGCAGCTTGGTGAAGGATTACGAGCTTCCGGAGATCCCTGATCGGACGACGGATCTTTACGACGTGACTCTGTACGTGGCCTACGATCTGACCCCCGACGACGTGACCGACAACGACGGAAATGACCCCGATAGCGTTCGGTTCGTCCGCTACTACCCCACGGCGACCCAGTCAGCGACCTCTCTCATGTACAATTACCGCCGACTAACCTTTGACGGGATTGATATGAACGTGACCGACAATCCCGTTCTGGCGGTATACGTTGACGTATACTACGTGGAGGACATCGACTACGAAAAGGACTCCTACGGAACGCTCTGTATTTATGATTACGCCACCAAGAAGGAGTACTGCACGTTGACCAAGGACGAGGCGGAAGCTCTTCGGAATTTTCAATGAGGGGCGCAGGGATACGGGAGAATATATCCCATAGAACAGACCCGGGCGGTCGGAGAAGAGGCGAATCAGCCTCTCTTCGACCGCCCTTTGTGAAAGATACCCGAAAAAAACTGTCGCGGCGAGGGGAATATTTCCGCCTTCGCCCTTGACTTTTTTTCACTTCCGTGATAGAATGTTTTTTTGGAGATCCCCGTTAGAAGGCTTCTATTTTTTGCAGATCGAGGTGCTTTTATGACCCCAACCGTCGCTGTTCTGACTCTGTTTCTTGTTGCTTGCGCCGCTCTTATTGCGTTGGTTTTCGTTAAGCCCTCGGTTATGCTGGGAGGCAAGAAGATCAGTATTTTTTGGCTGGCTCCCCTGGTGGGAGCAGTTTCTTTGATGATCGGCGGGTATCTGACTCCCTCCGAGATCGTCGCAGGGCTGACCGCTGCCGGAGACGTGAATCCGCTGAAGATCTTGATTCTCTTTTTCTCTATGACCATGATGTCGGTGTATCTGGACGAGATTGGCTTTTTCCGCCTCCTGGCTCACAAGGTACTGGCCAGGGCGCGCGGTAGTCAGATCACCCTGTTCTTTCTGCTCTATGCTTTGGTGTCGGTTCTGACGGTGTTCACCTCAAACGACATCATCGTTCTGACCTTTACACCCTTTATCTGCCATTTCGCCAAGAGTGCGCGAATCGATCCGCTCCCCTATCTGGTGACCGAGTTCGTGGCGGCCAACACCTGGAGCATGGCGCTCATCATCGGCAACCCCACCAATATCTACCTCATGAGCGGAACGGGCGTTTCCTTCCCGGCCTATACTGCCCGCATGATCCTGGCTACTGCTATGGCCGGCTTGACCTCTCTGGCGGTTCTGTACCTTTTGTTCCGTAAAAAGCTGAAGGATCCCCTGAACCCCGAGGAATCCCCCGCGCCCCGCGTGGATCTGCCCACCGAGGTGGTGGGACTTAGTCATCTGGGCGGTTGCATCCTGCTTTTGTCGGTGTCCTCCTTCATCAATCTGCCCATGTGGCTCATTACCTGTCTGTTCTTCGTCAGCTTGATCGTATTCACCATGGCCATCAGCTTTTTCCGGCGCCGCGGAATCTTCCTCATTGCCCGCTGTGTCATCCGCGCTCCCTGGGATCTGGTGCCTTTCGTTATTTCCATGTTCATCCTGGTCCTGGCACTGGATAAGTACGGTATCACGGCGGCCTTGGGCGGATTCCTTTCCAAGCCCGTCACGGTGGGGGGGACGGTGGTTTCCTTCGGCGTCAGCTCCTTCTTCGCCGCCAACGTGGTCAACAACATTCCCATGAGTGTGCTGTACAGCTCGGTCATCGGAGGGATGGAGGCGGGGGCGGTTACTACGGCCGCTCTCTATGCGACGGTGATCGGCTCCAACCTCGGCGCCTTCTTTACCCCTACGGGTGCGCTGGCAGGTATCATGTGGACGGGCCAGCTTCATGACCACGGCGTATCCTTCTCCTTTACCCGCTTCGTTCGATACGGTGTGACGGTAGCCGTTCCTGCGCTGATCGCGGCACTTTTGGGCCTGCGGCTGTGTTGCTGACGGAAACCGTGCATGGCGTGAAAATAAAAAACATATAGAATTTTCGGAGGTATCTTGCTATGAGCAACGTTGCTATTTCGCTTTTGACTGATACGTTTTCCTCTTTGATCAGCCTGCTGACCTATCTGGCCGCGGCCTACGGCTTGTACTGTATGTCTGCGTCCATTGGCCTAAAAAACAACTGGATGGCATGGATCCCCTTCTGTCGGGAATACGTCCTGGGCTACGTGGCCGATGAATACTGCCGGCGAAACGAGAATCGCAGTACCTCGTATCGCAAAAAGCTTTTGGGATGGATGATCGCGTTAACCGCCGCGCTTGCTCTGCTTTTCGTGGTTTTGAGCGTTCTTGTGGTGGTTTTGGTGATTATGGGTATTGCCACAAGTCTCTATGACTCAGAAGCCATCATGAACGGAGTTTCCAATCTGGACGGTGGATTTTTGCTGGGAATTGGTTTGTTCGTGTTGATTGCTGTGGTTGTCATTCTGCCCGTAGTGGTTGTGTATACGGTGTTCCGCTACACCGCCCTGCACAAGGTCTACAAGCTGTTTGCCCCCGATTCCGCTACCCTCTACCTGGTTCTGTCGATTTTCGTTCCGCTGGCGGAGCCTATCCTGTTCATAGTCCTGGCGAAAAAGTCGCCCGTATTCACCGATAGTGTCGGAGAGATTTCTGAAAAAGCCGCCGAGGCGCAGACCTGGGATTGGAACGAGTAATACGAATCTGTTTATAAAAATCTTGAGTTCTTTGCAGGGGCGTTCTTTGAACGCCCCTGCCGAGGATATGTTCAATATTTCTATCAGAGAATAGTATAAGTCGGGGCTGATCTATATAGAATCCGGCACGTGAAAAGCCCACCGGGGGTAAAGCATAATGTTCCGATAAAAAAGAAGAGAGAGTAACACGGAAGGAAAATCCGTGAAGCTCTCTCTTTTCTGTATGGAAAGGGATTATCAATCTCTTGCGGCCATCTTTCTGGCGATGCGGATCATATCCATGAGGGTGCCCAGCATAGGCTCGAATTTGACACCGTAGGTGTGGTTAGCGTCACCGCGGGTGTTCTCCATGCAGATGAGGACGAAGTCGGCGGCGATCTTGGCGGCGGTGTAGGCATCCAGTCCCTTCATGAGGGCGCCCGTGAAGGCAGAGGCGTAGACATCGCCGGTGCCGTGGCAGCTTTGGCTGAGACGGCGGTGGGGATAGTAGGAGAGAACCCCCTGCTCCGAAATCATGACGCCGGTTTGCTCAGGGTGGAAGCTCACGCCCGTCAGCACCACGGTCTTGGCGCCCAGATCATGGAGAGCGGTCATCAATTGGTTGATGTAGGCCTCGTCGTAGGTCTCACGGTACTCGATACCCGTGAGGAAGCAGGCCTCGGTGACGTTGGGCAGAAGGTAATCGGCGGTGGCGCAGAGCTTCTTCATGGCCTCCACGTAAGTCATGTCAAAGAGGGAGTAGAGCTTGCCGTTGTCGGCCATAGCGGGGTCCACGATGCGCAATCCTTTCTCGGTCAGAGAGGTGTTCATGATTTCCAGGACGTAGTCAATCTGGCTTACAGAGCCCAGATAACCGGTATAGATGGCTTCAAACTGCAGACCCTCCTTCTGCCAATGGGCATTGATGGCGGGCATATCGGCGGACAGATCGCGGAAGGTAAAGCCGGTAAAGCCGCCCGTGTGGGTGGACAGGACCGCAGAGGGAAGGATGGCGGTCTCGTGGCCGCTGGCGGAGAGAATGGGCAGGGCAACGGTCAGAGAGCATTGACCCACGCAGGAAATGTCTTGGATGGTGAGAATTCTTTTGTATGCCATGATTGGCCTCCTTATGTAGGCTCCCCGTCAAAGTGGGAGCAGAGTGTGTTCAGGACGTCTCCAATGCGGTCGGATTGTGTCTCGTCCACGATGATGTCGGCGTACTTTTCGTACAGGGCGCACCGCTCGTCGTAGAGG
Organism: Oscillospiraceae bacterium; assembly: GCA_015064695.1. Taxonomy (GTDB): domain Bacteria; phylum Bacillota; class Clostridia; order Oscillospirales; family CAG-272; genus CAMEON01. The sequence goes on from SVRS01000001.1 coordinate 194,071, forward strand.
TCACGGAGGGTGTAGCCCTCGGGCATGACCACACCCCGATGGGTGAAGTTGCCCAGGCGTTTCTTGACGGTCTCGTAGGACAGCCGCAGGTAGACCACGGTGCCCACTGCCTTGAAATGCTCCATGGCGGCCTCGCTGTAGACCGCGCTCCCGCCTGTGGCAATTACCGCAGGGACCGACGCGGGCTTGCCCAGGGTCAGATTGACCCGCTCCTCAATGGCAAGGAAGCCTGCCTGTCCCTCCTCGGCAATGATGCGGTGGAGGCGGCGGCCGTCGGTCTCCTGGATGACCAGGTCGGAATCGATGAAGCGGTAGCCCAGAGCCTTGGCGGCCAGCACCCCGACGGTGCTTTTTCCGCAGGCGGGCATACCGATGAGAATGATGTGGGGCTTGGAGGATGTCATGGAACAGCCTTTCTGCGAAATGTTTACAAAATACGCTTGTATTTTGTGCTTGATTCTATTATACTCTAATTTGGTATTATGTAAATGCCCAATTTAATGTTTTTTGATAATACCAGATTGGAGGTCTCCATGCTGCATTACGATCTTGAATCCCTCCCCGGACGCTCCCTGTACGAAAAGCTCACCGATTGCATCCGCACCGATATCCGCAACGGTGTCCTGCGGGCGGGGATCAAGCTTCCGTCCAAGCGCCGCGCCGCCCAGGAGCTGGGGGTCAGCGTGGTGACGGTTCAGAGTGCCTATGACCAGCTGTTGGCCGAGGGGTACATCACCTCGGCGGAACGTTCGGGGTATTTTGTGGCGCAGATCGAGTCCCGTCCCACCGAGAATCCCGTCTCTGTCCACCCCGCCGTTCGGGCGGCTTCAAGCCGGGTCCCCTCCGAGGAGGAGCGAGACGTCATTGACTTGGTACAGAGTGCCCTGTCCCCCGACCTGTTCCCCCTGTCGGTGTGGACCCGTCTCTCCCATCGCGTATACAGCGATGAAGGTGCGAATCTGCTTCGCCGTGTCCCTTACAACGGTCTGCTTCCTCTGCGGGAGGCCATCGCGGACATTCTGTTCGAGAGTCGCGGGATCCGAACGACCCCTGACAATATCGTGGTCAGTGCCGGGAACGAGCAGCTTTACTCGGTCCTTTTGTCCTATTTCGGGCGAGATGCGGTCTTCGGGGTGGAGGATCCGGGGCATCGCTTGATCTCCCGCCTGTACGAGGAGAACGGTGCGGCCGTCCGCTACCTGCCTCTGGACGAGCATGGCGTGATCCCCGAGGCTCTGGAGGCGTCGGGGGCGGGCATTCTCCACATTTCCCCTGCCCACCATTTTCCTACGGGGGTGGTGACCCCCATCGGGCGGCGGCAGGAGCTTCTTGCCTGGGCCGAGCGGCGGGGCGGGTATATTATAGAGGACGACTACGACAGCGAATTCCGTATGGCGGGCCGCCCCATCCCCTCCCTCCAGGAGATGGACCGCGGGGGGCGGGTCATCTACATAAACACCTTTTCCAAGACCATAGCCCCTGCCCTCCGCATCGCTTACGCCGTCCTGCCTCCTGCTCTGGCCGCTGACTATCGGGAGCGGTTCGGGTTCCTTTCCTGCCCCGTGACCGCCGCCGAGCAGTTGATCCTGGCGGCCTTCATTCGTGAGGGCTATTTTGAGCGTCACATCAATCGCACCCGTACCCGCTACCGCGCCCTGCGGGATGCCCTTCTGACCGCCATCCAGGGCTCTCCCAAGGCTCACCGCTACAAGGTCACCCAGGCCGACGGAGGTCTCCACTTCCTGCTCCGCATCGACACCGACCGCCCCGACTCCGACCTGCGGGAGGCCGCGGCGGCCGCGGGCATCCGGGTGTATTGCCTGTCGGACTATGCGCACAAGGCCGAGGACACCCACACGCTGGTCATCAGCTATGCGGGGTTGCCCGAGGGGCGGGTGGAGGAGTTTGTGGGGAGGTTGGATGGGTTGGTATGATCCGAAAAGACGGTGAAAGAGGAAAAACTATTGACAAAATCCGCAACATCTATTATAATAAAGCCATCACCAAGCTGAAAAGGAGACTCTGACTATGAAACGCATAACCCACTTGACGCGTATCTTCCTCCCTATGTTGTTGGCTTCGGTCCAGTTGCTGACAGCCTGCGGTCCTGCCGCTGCGCCGCCGTCCGATACCGACGAAAAAACGACCGCTGCGGTCACTTCGGATAACGGCGACACCACCGAGGCGGAGACCGTTCCTGCTCCCTTTGAGCCCGCTACCATGCAGGCTCTTGACATGACGGCTATCAAGCCGATTACGGTCAAGAAGCTGGACACCTCCCCCGACAGCCGTCGGGTGGTCAATACCGAAAATCCCATGTTCCTGTTCCGCTCCTACCTCGGTGTGGAGAATATGCTGACCCTTTGGAATATGCTCCCCGAGGACATTCGGGAATATTCGGTCATCCATCTGGACTACGACCAGACTAAGCCCATCGCGGAGGTCCTCCCCGCCATTGAGGAGATGCTGACTGTAGCAGACCGCGAGGGTATTCCCGTGATGTGGCAGATCGAGAACTGGGACAGTGTCTCTACCCGCGAGGGCTTTACCGAAAGCCAACTGCTCGACTATCTGGATGCCCACCCCTCGGTGATCGGATTCGCGCATACCGAAATGAGCTGCGGTACCTGTGAGCCCGAGGAGCTGGCCCGCATGAAGACCACCCTCCGTGCCTGCCAGCAGCGCGGTGCGTTGTTCGTTTGGCTGGATATGGAATACGCGGGCAACCGCAACGTATTCGCCCGCTTTATGGAGGATGAGGAGTTTCACAATATGCTGTCCGCCTATTCCCACAATGTAGTGCTGATGGATAAGCACAATGGCCAGGGCCGTCATTTTGCGGTGCAGAGTGCGGCTATGGGTATGTGGCTGTCCGACGTGTGTGGAAACTGGGGCTCCAACGTGGAGAGCTGGCTTTGGTATGAGGAGGGCTTCGGTCAGTACGACGACGCAGGCGGGACTCACAGAAGCTATCCCTGGTATTTCATCCGCCAATATCCTGCCGCCATGTTCGGTATAGATACCCTGAACGATGCCGTGGGCGGTGCCACCGTTTTTTCCTTTGAGGAAGGCGTGATGACCCTGCAAAACGAGGCGGGGGAGACCGTCTTTACCCCCGGGTTTTACAACATTTGCTACCCCATTTACCAAAAGATCGTGGCGGGAGGGCTGATCCCCACCAAGGAGCAGGTCAAGGAAAAGGTCAAGGTCGCCTTCCAGTACACCGACATTGACGCGGACATTGTCGACGCCGATGCAACGGAGGGCTTTGAGGCCTCGCTGTTCGTGGACCTGTACGGCCCGACCCGTAAATCGCTGAACCTGTACAAGCCTCTCCGCGTCAGCAAAAAATGGTTGCCCACTACGGGGCGGTACTACATTGTCCCCTCTTTGTCGAAGTATGTGGATGCCGCGAAGCTGTTGCCCGATGCCGCGATCATTACCGCAGAAAACGCGGCGGAGCTTAGAAATTCCAAAAAGAAGCTGGAATTTTTTGATGAGCGTTACGCTGAATTTTATAAGGGAACCGCCACTATGTACGATATGGGGGGCTACTCTTTGCTGTTCAACAATCACGAGAATATCACCGTGGATGCCCTGCAGGATGCGGCGTTTACTCTGGATTCGGGAAAGAGCATGAACGTGACCCTCCCCGAGCATACCTACGTGATGCTGTACGATCAGGGCAACACGCTGGAGCTGGAGCTGTACAACTACCGCTACGATGCCCGCGCTATGCTGTCCGACAAAGAGACCATGGATGCGTTCCATTACGCCTACATCAAGGGCGAGCGGGACAGCAACGAGCTGGACTTCCGTACCGTTACCTTCTCGGTTGAGGGCTTGACTGCCGCTCCCCGTATCACGGCGGAGGGGAATAACAATGCAAGCATCACCACTGAGTGGGATGCTGACAGTGGCGTACTGCATGTGACTATCACCATGAACGGTGTGGTGAAGCTGCAGATTCAGGGGATGAAATGATTTTGAGGGGATGCTGCAGATGCGGCATCCCCTTTTTTGACCCAAGGTATTACTGCAAGATTCCCGGCATCTCCCGCATCATATTGTCAATGAATATCCCATACCCGCTTGTCGGGTCATTGATCAAGACGTGGGTCACAGCTCCGACGAGCTTGCCGTTCTGGATGATGGGTGAGCCGCTCATGCCCTGGACGATACCACCCGTTTTCTCGATCAAGGCGGGATCGGTCACGGAGATGGTAAAGCATTTGGAGCCTGTGGCGGCGTAGTCCACCGAGGTGATCTTCACCTTATACCGCCCCACTTTGCCGTTGTCCAGGGTGCAGAGGATGGTGGCGTTTCCTTCGGTGACGTCTTGCCGCCGTCCTATGGGGAGCTTTTCGGTGGCCGACGGAGGCAGGGTGGCGAAGATACCGTAGACCCCGCACTCGGTATTCCCCAGGAGAGACCCTGTCTTACCGGGGGCAAAGTAGCCTTTGATGGCCCCGGGCGCACCGGGCTTGCCCTTGTCCACGCCGCTGACGGTTACATCTGTGACCTGTCCCTTCTGCATGGGGATGAGATCTCCGGTATCTCCGTCGCAGATACCGTGTCCCAGCCCCGCAAAGGCGTTGCTGTCAGGAAGGATGAAGGTCACGGTCCCAATGCCCGCGCCGCTGTCCCGTACCCAAAGACCCGTCTTGTAGCGGTTCTCCGATGCGGAGTAGGCAGGGGTGACCGTTACGGTCAACTGAGAGGAGGGACGGGGTGTGTTCGCCTTGGTGTTATTCCGCGCGGCGGTGTAACGCTTGACTGTCAAGGTCACGGGTCGGCCGCCCGATTCCTCTACGGCCTTGGTGAGGGAGGCGGCCCCTGCGGGTGTTTGGCCGTTGACTGCGGTGATGACGTCCCTCATTTTCAGACCTGCGCTTTTGGCCGGGTTGACGTTGCGGGTGCCGCTGTTTCCTGCCGTGACGTCTACGTCGCAAAAGCCCACCACCAGAATCCCTTCCGTATAGAATTTGACGCCGAAGGGCATGCCGCCTACGAATACCCGATCGGGGGTGCTTTGGCTTGACGCGCTTCCCGCCGAAGCTGCCGAGGCGGTGATGGTACCGCTCGTCACCAGGAGGGCAACGGCCAAAAGCAAGGCCCATAATTTCATATATTTACTGTTCATTTCGGAAATCCCCTTGTTCTTTTTTGAATGCTGCTTTGCATGGCTGAAAGCCCGCCGCTTTTACTATGTCCCGAAATCGGCGGTATCATGTGTAGCAGATTCTGCGGGATGGGGGAAAAAGAGTTAATCGGCGTTTTTTTATCATTAATGTAATCATATGTACGAACAGTATGGTCGCATGATCCAACGTTATTCTTGCCAAATTTTTCATTGAATCTTGACTTTTTTTAGTTTTATGTTATAATGAAATTGCATATCTGAATGGAGGAAATTGCACATGCTAAAATATGGGAAATACCTGCATCGCGCTGTAATCTTCATGCTTTCTTGTGCGCTTTTGGCTGGATGCCAAGCCCCCAAGGTGCCCGATGGTGGAGATGATGGGACAAAACCCTCCGCAACGACGGTTGAGGATGGCGGCGGTGAGTCGGGAACGGACGATACCGCCGACGGAACCGAAACGACAAAAGGCACGGAGGAGACAACTATGTCGAATGAAGTGGGGAAGACGCCCCAAGAGGATGGATTGTACTTGTGGATCGACCCTTCTGCAAAGGGGAAGGTGATCGGCAACAAGGTCAGTGATATGAACGTGTGGATGCATACCACCTGGAGCAATCCCCTGCACGAGGGATACATGGCCGAGGTATATCCGTTCGTGGAGACGATGCAGTTCATGACAGCCACGGGAGGAGACTACAACCGAGACCTGTTCGTGGACCCCTACAATACAGAGGTGCTGGACGACTACAACTTCGCGCCGCTGATCAAGTCCTGTCGGAACGTCGTGGATCAGGGTATTAAGCCTATGATCAAGACGGGCAATATTCCCCGTAAGTATTCCTCTGTTTCTACGACGGGGCTTTTCGGCGTGAACGTGTATCCGCCGGACGACTATGGTGTATACTACAACTACATCAAAGCGCTGACGCAGGCACTGGTGGATGAGTTTGGTATGGAAGAGGTAAAGTCCTGGCGTTGGGGATGCTTTACCGAGTACGAGAACGGCGACTGGTTCCAGGGAACCTGCGAGGACTACTGCAAGATTTACGACTATACGACGGCGGCTATCCAGAGTGTACTGGGCTTTGATATCAAGATTGGTGCCCACAGCATGACGGTTACGGAGGGAATTTGGGACGAGCGGGAATTTATCGATCATTGCATCAACGGTATCAACTACTGTACCGGTGAGCAGGGGACCCGCTTGACCTACATTGCGGTTTCCTATTACGAAAGCTCCATGAGCTCCATGATTGCCAAGACCGATCGATTGGCTAAGGCGGTGGACATTGTCCGCAATCAAGTGAATTCGTCTATTGATGTGGCTCTGGCATCAGGGATCACACGGGCGCATTTGGATCAATTGGGGGTAACCTCCATCTATTACGGTGTGGACGAGGGCCGTATCCATTCTGAATCTCCGGGTCGAGATGCGGCCGAGCTGATCAGCCGCATCGTGGGGCATACCAAGCAAGGAGCCTACGACGCCATGCTGTTGAATCTGATGGTGGAGGAGGATATTGATTATTTCTCCGCTTGGGAATACCACACGGATAAATACTACGGCTTGCCTACCGTTTCCTATCACGTAGCCAACGAGTTCTATAAGATGGTGGGAACCACGCAGGTAGAGTCCACCTTGAAGCGCTATGCCGGCGGCGGTGCCCGAAGCACAAGTAAGTTCTGGGACGCGTTGACCTCCACCGACGAGGACGGCAGCCTGTACGTCATGGCCTACGCCTTTGGCGAGTTTAAGTTCTTGGAATCAGACAAAAATTTCCATATTCAGACCGACCTGGATTGCCAAAAGGCCCGCGTTACGGTTTCCTACATCAACGACGATGCCAATTTCTTTGACGAGTGGATGGAGGTTTGTGCAGAAAACGGGCTGGGACAGAATGATTTTTCATGGTCTCCCGACGGTACCCAGCTTCCGGAAAGACTGGTCACAGATCACGCAAGGCAGGTTTACAGTGAAAATCTGACCGCGGGCAAAAACTTTGCGGAATGTGCCAGGCTGAAGAGTGAATCCTTTGAGGTGGACGTGATTGACGGAAAACTGGATTTCGCGACGGTTTTGGATCAGAATACTGTGGTGTTCCTGAAAATTGAACCAATAGAATGATGAAGAAAGCTGCGCAAATACAGTCCGTTGAAGGCACGGTCACTCCGACCGAGGCTCTCCGCTTTGCCGCCATCGCTGACGAGGTGATCACGTCTCCCAAATACCGCATGGCGGGACGGGCCGCCCGCAAGACCGACGGGGATTCGCCCCATATCGGCACCCTGCGTGAAAAACGCCTCCATGCCGCTATTAAGCTCTACCTATGCCCCGACGAGACTTGCCACGAGCGCCCTGTGGCGGATATGCTGACCACCGAGGGAGAGGGCGGGGAAGCATCGACCCCCAAACGCCGCATGGTGGCGGATATTCTGGTGGACGGGCACATTTTTGAGGTCCAGACGGGGGGATTTTTCCCGCTGAAGGAAAAGATTGCCTGGTATTTGACCCATACCCCCTGCCGTGTCACGGTGGTCCACCCCATCCCCGCGGTGCGTTACCTGTCCTGGATCGACCCTGAGGACGGCTCCATCATCAGCCGCCGCAAGTCTCCCAAGCGGGGGCGAGTCCGCGACGTGGCCAAGGAGCTATACTGGCTCTCGGAGTTCATCGACGATCCTCGGTTTTCCCTGCGGTTGCTTCTCATTGAGCTGGAGGAATACCGCATGGCTGACGGCTGGAGTCGTGACGGCAAGCGGGGCTCCAACCGCTACGAGCGGTTTCCCACCGCCCTTTTAGGGGACGTGACCCTGGCCACCCCCGCCGATTACGCCGCATATTTCTTGCCCGACGCGCTTTCGTCGCCCGATGCCGACGGGGGGTATCCCACGTTTACTGCCGCCGAATACGCCCGAGCGACGGGAATTCGGGGGAAGGCAACGTATAGTATGATCCACCTCCTGGAGCGGCTGGAATTGATCGCCGAGGACGAGGAGCGGGTGGGGAGAAGCAAGGCGTATCGGAAAATTTGATAAAATGACCCGCATCTCGGGTAGAGTTCCCTTGAGATGCGGGTTGTTTTATGGGAACCTCTAAAAATTCATCGCATGGAGAATCGACGGAATCTTTTCCGTTTGCCCACGAAGTGGGCGCTTCACCAAAAATCCTTCGCGTAGACTCCACTACGCGCGCGGACTTTTGTTGCGTCTGACAAAAAATCTTCTCGCCGCCGAGCTCACTCGGCTCTCTCCGCACGCTGAATATTTAGAGGTACCCTTATGCAAATAAGGACGATACCAATACGCCCAAAAAACTGCAGATAACGGTAAGCAGCAGGAATGATCCCACAAACGGAAGCTTGCTATGGGTTAAGCCATGATACTCATCCAGAACACTGCTTGCCGGAAGGCAATTCAGAAGGATACAGGGGAAAACGGTAATAAACCAAACCTCGTGTGTGTATAGGGGAACCAAGGAAACCAAAAGCACACAGAAATAGGTGGGGCATAAGGCGGTTAGGGAAAACAGGAGGATTTTGGGATAGTCCTTGCCTGTCAATCCGAAATGAACCGCTTTTCGCTCATATTTCTTGAGCTCGTTCATGCCCTTCATTCCCAGCCCCATACAGACTCCGTATAGGACGAAAATGACCAGGAGAATACAAAGGATCGTTACGGATATTTTGAATAAGCCGGCGTATATGCAGCTGAATAATGTGACGGACAGAATGAAAAGCAGGATATTGCCGATCATGCGTTTCATAAGAGATTCCTCGCTTGATAGGTTTTTTAGAGGAGGTCAGGCAAGCAGGCTCTTTATATACTCATTCAGCTCGTCAAATCCCCCGTGAGGATAATCATTCACATCTGCCCCGGGCGTATTGATGAGGCAGTCGGTCAGCAGGAATCCTTTGATACCGGCCTTTTCGGCGGCCATCATGTCCTCAGCGACGTCGTTGCCTACCATGATGCAATCGGCGGGGGAAAGTCCCATGCGGGAGAGGACTTCGCGGTAGTAGTCGGAATTGGGCTTGCAGGTGCCGATGTCCTCGTAGGTGGTGTAGAGCTCAAAATCCTCGGGGGTAAGCCCCGCCCAGCGGATGCGCTTCTCTGTGGCGATGCGGGGGAACAGGGGATTGGTGGCCAGCGCCACGCGGATTCCTCTCGCGGTCAGGGCGCGGACGGTCTCGGCGGCCTTGGGGCTATGGCCGCAGGACCCGGCGATCTCGTCGAACTCCTCCTCGTAGAAGCGTTCAAAGATGGGCAGATGCTCCAGCACGCTCTCCCCGCAGACGGTGGCGAAGGCCTCCCAAAAGGCGGATTCGTTGGCGCGGCTGCCGTCATTTTCGACCATAGCGTCAATACCTGCCTGCATGGCGGTGAGGAAGGTCTCGGGGGTGTAGCCCAATGGGCAGATACGGCGGATGAGGCGGCCGAAGTAGGCCTTGGTGAAGATCTTCTGATCCATGGGGAGCAGGGTTCCGTCGAGGTCGAAGAGTACGGCTTTGAGCATAATGCAGGGGATTCCTTTCGTGGGTTTATGAGGGTATTATACACCATTTTGGGGCGGTTGTCAAGAATAATCACGTCCGCTCCAGCATATTCACAAAGGAATTTTTGCCGTAGACGGTGTAGCCGTAGAGCTTGGAGGCATTGTCTTGGGGAATCAGCTCGTTGGCGCGGTTGCCGTGGATGGCCAGGACACGGGGGGCAGGATCGATCAGGAGGATTTTTTCACCGTCTCCCTCGGGAAATTCAAAGGAATGGTTGGTGTACCACGCGCCGGCGGGGATGGTGACGAACTGCGCGCCTGCCAGCAGACGGGTTCCGGTTTGGAAGCCGCCGATGCCGCGAAGGGTCATGGCGTACATAAAGCGGTAGACGTTATGATCGCAGAGGATGATGGTGCCCTTGCGATGACGGCAACTGATCACACCCACGGTGTAGGTGGTGTCGGTTCTCTTTTTGCCATCGGGGTGAGGGGTGTCTACGATGGTCAGACCGAAGAACACCTTGTTGAACAGCACCGACAGGTAGGGATGGCCATGTACCGTGAAGGAAAGCTCGCCTTTATCCCGCATGCGGCGAAGGCGCTTCATGAATTTGCGACGGTCGATCAGTCGGCGGATGAGCCCGATGCAACAGAGAAGGGCAATGACGAAGACAACGGCGGGAGCGATGGGACCCAGAAAGAGGGTAACGATGCCGATGAAGAAGGAGCCCCATACGGGAATCAGCACGCCTAAGCCCAGGGCGATGAGCAAGAACAGCGCCGCAAACAGAAGGGCGGCGTAGGCAATGCGGATGATCAGCTTGGGGGGCGTGTTGGTGGTTCGAAGCTCCTTTTGGATCCCCCAGGTATATTCCAGGCGCTGCAGACGCAGGACCGAAAAGCCCGTCGCGATCCCCAGAGAAACGAGCAGGGAAGCTATGAAGGAGAGGGGGCGCACCAGTCCCAGCCGCAGCAAATGGGTATGGAAGGCGGCGGTCAGAATCGGGGTGACGGTCAGAGCTGTGAGAGCCAGGCCAACGCGGTAGGCAGGCTCCTGCAAAAGCCGCGGGGGCTCGGATGCGGCGCAGAAGCGGTGAAAGCTTCGGTCATCAATGCCGTCGTAGTAGCGCCACAGGGCGACAAAGAGAATGGCGGAGATGACGGGGTGAATCAGCCCCAAGAGATGCCGCATATTTTTTGACAGGGCGAATTCCAAGTGTAGCCAATCAATGAAATGTGCGACTCTTTGCTCCGTGAGAATATCCAGGAACCAAAGTTGGATGGCGCAGAGCAGGGCTTTCCCGCCATGCCACAGACAGTCTTTCGTGCGTTCTTTCGTCATGATCGTTTTCTCCTGATTACATAAGATGCCCGATGAAGCGGACCGCGCAGGGTACGTCAAAGGGGGGCGGATTTTCAGAGATTCCCAAGGTAGTCGTCGGGTTATTCCTATTTCTCGTCGCGGCGAGAGGAGCCGCTGATCTGCAGCAGCTCGTCGGCGGAAATGCCCAGTATGTCGCACAGGGCAGGGAGGAGCAGAATATCCGGCAGACTTTTGCCGCATTCCCATTTGGATACGGCCTGGCAGGATACGCCCAAATGATCAGCCAGCTTCCGTTGGCTGAGACCGTGGGCAATTCTCTGCTTGCGGATGATTTCGTGTATGGTTGGCTTCATGGCTGTACGTATCCTTTCTGTGCAAGCCCGTGCTTGCTTCGTTGATCCTTGCGCTAATTGTTGTCCTGCTCCATGGCGCAGTCGATGGCCAACACCAGGGCGAGGGCCTGAATTTCGTCGGCCGGGTCACGGATATCCAACACGTAACAATCTCCCCAGGTGAACCATTCCTTCTGAATGGAGACGATGGGCTCGCCGCTCCGATAGACGGTGTAGTCGTGTGACCAGAATTCTCCCTCCACGTCCCAATCCGCTCCCTCTACGGTATAGCGGGGGCGGAAGAAGGAGAACTCCCGCACGACCTCTCCAATCAGTTCACCGTGGGCGTATACGGCGTAGCGGGGACGGAAGGTGAAATGCTGCTGCTCGATGTAGGCAACCTCGCGCCCGGTGGTTGTGGTGACGTGGAGCTTCTTGCCCCAGGAGAACAGCTCGCCCTCCACAAGGTAGCGGTCATTTCCGTTTTCATCGCGGATCGTGAAACGGTCCCGCCAGGTGAATACCTGCTCTTCAATCAGCAATTTCATGAGATAAACACATCCTTTCCTAAAACATTTTGTATTATTGTCCATATTATAGCACATAGTCGCGTGATTGTCAATGGGTTTCGCGAAATAATATTAAAAAATCTTTTGTATTATGTATTGAATATTAAAGCAGGGCTTTTCGGGGGGGATCACGTGACTTTGACGGGTATCGGAGAAAAAATCGACAAATTCCGTCGAAGGGTATTGCTTTTTTTTGAAAAATATGCTACAATATATAGCTATGGGGGGAACCCCGGATTTTTTGGATATAGGAAAGGAAGAATGAGTATGACGACTTTCGTTTTCGGCATGTTGATTGCCATTGCCGGTATCGTCACCGGTGTTATTTTTGCGCTCCAGCGAACCAACCTGCGCAAGCTGATGCTGCTCCCCATGTTGGGCGGCATTGTTTTGGGCGTGATCCTTACGGTTGTCGGATGTGTGGCGGAGGTTCCTACCGGACATACCGGCGTCCTGACCACCTTCGGACGAGTAGAGAACGTGACCTTCGATGCAGGTCTGAACATGAAAGCCCCCTGGCAAAAGGTTGTGAATATGGACAACCGCGTACAGAAGGCCAGCACCTCGCTGTCCTGCTTCTCCTCGGATATTCAGGAGGTGTCCATCGCGTACACGCTGAACTATCAGATCGACAAGGAGAATGCGCAGGAGATCTACCGCACGGTGGGTATTTCCTACTACGATACCGTGATCGTGCCCAATATTGCCGAGGCCGTCAAGGTTGTGACTGCCAAGTACACCGCCGAGGACCTGGTGTCCTCCCGTGCGGATCTGGCCGCGGCCATTGAGGCGGTGCTGACCAAGAGCCTCGCCAGGTACAACATTCAAGTCGTGTCTGCCGCTATTGAGGACATGGACTTTACCGATGCTTTTACCGCTGCCGTTGAGGCCAAGCAGGTCGCGGCGCAGAACAAGCTACAGGCCGAGATCGAGCAGGCACAGAAGGTCATGGAGCAGGAGGCCGCCGCGCAGATGGCTGTGATCCAGGCAAACGCCGCCGCTGAAACTGCCAAGATCCAGGCTCAGGCCAAGGCAGAAACCGCCAAGATTCAGGCCGAGGCCGAGCTGGAGGTCGTGAAGATTGAGGCGGACGGTGTGGAGTACGCCGGTCAGAAGGAGGCGGCCGCCAACAAGGCGATTGCCGAGAGCATTACGGATGAGCTGCTTCAGTACCAGTATATTGAGCAGTGGAACGGCCAGCTTCCCGATACATACGTGGGATCTGAGGACGTCAGCACGATCATCACGGGCTCGACGGGCGCTCAGCAAGGGAAATAATGGAATGAAGGCAGGGAAGGGATCGGCCGCGCGGCCGGTCCCTTTGTCAAAAGAAGCTGAAAAAAATTATAAAAAATTTTTGCAAAACCCCTTGACAAATCCGCGGGTATGGTGTATAATTAAATCACACCAAAACGGTGTTGATTAAGGAGGCGACCGACATGAAGATCACACAGGAAGCGGATTACGCCCTGCGTATGATGTGTCTTCTGGCCAAGCAGTCCGCCGCGGGAGTTCCCACCGTGGGCGCGGCTATCCTGGCTGAGGGCGTGGCCGTCCCCACACGGTTCGGGCTCAAAATTCTCCACAAGCTTTCCCAGACCGGTCTGGTCAAGACCAGCCGAGGGGCGGCGGGGGGATACAGCCTGAACACCGACCCTGCGACCCTGACGGTACGGCAGGTCATCGAGGCCATTGACGGGCCCATCGAGATCAATCGGTGCTTGGCCGAGACGCACATCTGCCTCAACAACCCCAACAAGGACTGCTGTCGTTTGCACCACGTATTCGAAGAGCTCAACCGAATGCTCACCGAGCGGCTGGACCGCCTGACAGTGTCTATGGTGGTGGACGACGGGATCGGGTTAGGAGACCTGATACGCGTGATCAGTTAAAGCCCGCCAAGGACGGAAAACGTCATACGAAAACAAATTAAAATTTAAATTTCAATTTCAGGAGGAATTTACACATGAAAAAGTTTAGATGCAAGGTTTGCGGTGAGATCATCGAGAGCGAGGGCGTTCCCGCTCAGTGCCCCAGATGCAAGGTCAAGGGCGATGACAAGTTTGAAGAGGTAACCGAGAACAAGATGACCTGGGCTGCCGAGCATATTGTCGGCGTTGCCAAGGACGCTCCCGAGCATATCAAGGAAGGTCTGCGTGCCAACTTCGAAGGCGAGTGCTCTGAGGTCGGTATGTACCTGGCTATGTCTCGCGTAGCTGCTCGTGAGGGTTACCCTGAGATCGCTCTGTACTGGGAAAAGGCCGCCTTTGAGGAGGCTGAGCATGCCGCAAAGTTTGCTGAGCTGCTGGGCGAGTGCCTGACCGACTCTACCGAGAAGAACCTGGAGATGCGCGTTGCCGCTGAGAACGGCGCAACCGCCGGCAAGTTCGAGCTGGCTAAGGCCGCCAAGGAGCTGAACCTGGATGCCATCCACGACACCGTCCACGAGATGGCTCGCGACGAGGCTCGCCACGGCAAGGCGTTCGCAGGTCTGCTGGCAAGATACTTCGGTAAGTAAGATTGGAGAGCGTCAAGGGCTCTGCCCTTGACCCGCTTGAACCCTTTTTGAGAAAAGGGTTCAAGACTCCCAAAATCTTTCAATACATTCGTAGGGCGGCGGGTGCAAATCCCTGCCCTGCGAACGGAGGAGCCAAGCGGCTACGGTGTGGTGCGATTCCACCCTTCTCCACAAAACAAGAAATAAAAACGCCGAAACCCGGCAATACTGAATTTTACAAACACGAAAGGAATCAACATTATGAAATACGTTTGTCCCTGCGGCTATGAGTACGACCCCGCCCTCGGTGATCCCGACAACGGCATCGAGCCCGGCACTGCCTGGGAGGACCTGCCCGAGGATTTCGTCTGCCCCGTTTGCGGGTTGGACAAGGATGCTTTTGAGAAGGAAGAGTAATTTTCTCGGAGCGGAAATTGAATAAAAAATGAGGGAGCCCTTTTGAGAAGGGCTCCCTTTGTCGGTGGTTAGAATTGGAACGGGTAGATCGGAGAAGGGGGAGATGGCCGGCACACACATGGGCGTGCCCCTGCCAATTCAGTTAAACGTAAACGGTTATCGCAGAACCTTTTTCTTTTTCTTGGCGTCGGCGATGGCCCAAGGGTCGTCATATATGTATGCGGGGCAAGCCCGGTGGGGGGAGAAGCATACGGGACGGTCGGGGGTATCTTCTCCCGGACAGCAGTAGTCCACACAGGTGTGACAGCGGGACATGGGCTCGTATCCGCAGTGAACGCAGAAACGGGCTTGGGTGGAAACGACTTTTCCACATTCGGTACATCTTTTTAGAGCCATGATTTAATACCTCGTTTTTTTATATTAACTGAAAAGAGTTATAATATAATTATAACACAAACGAATCGGGCTTTCAACTCATTTGAATTAACTCTTTGAGAACGTTCTGTGTACAATAGAGTTAACTTTAAAGAGTTAGGGGATTGACATGAGAATTGGTGAAGCCGTTCGCTTGCGCATACTTGAATTGTGCAGAGAAAAATTAATTACCGTAAACGGCTTGTCCTACATTTGCGGTATCACGCAATCTACCTTGAGCAACATCATGACAGGTCGTAATCAAAGCACCACCATTTCCACCATCAAAAAAATCTGCGACGGTCTGGAGATCACCATTCAGGATTTTTTCAATTCTCCTATTTTTGATGACCTGGAGCAAGAAATCAAATAATTTCCCCAAAGGTTTTTGGGGGATTCCAAAGGGGGCTCTCCGAGTATGCGCTTGGGTTCAAAAAGCCCCCTTTGGCGTTTTTTATTCCTCCTCTCTCCCGCTCTACATCTCCTCCAAAAGGGCCTCCAGCTGTCGATAATGCCCCTGCTCCTCGGAAATTATGGCCCGTAGCTCAGAGAGAATGGCGGCGTCGCTTGCGGCGGCGGCTAAGGATTCCAGCTCAGTGATGGCGGCGGCCTCGGATTGCAGATCTGCGCGGAGCATCCGTCGCACCACGGGCAGGGCGCGGCAGGAGGCGTCCCCCGACAGATCTACCCGGGGGGTACGGAGGCGGACGGCAACTCCCGGGTCACCCCCAAGGGCGCGGATGAGGCGGCCCAGGGTGTGGAAATGGGCCATATCCTCCTGCGCAAGGCTTGAGAACAGCTCGGAGGCTTCACTGTCCAGCCCCTCGGTGAGCAGATGCTGATAGGTGTACGTAACCACCTGGTTGATCTCGTCATTGTAGGCGCGCATCATGCGGGCGGCCAGACGGGGATCGGGACGGATCATGGGGGTGGGGAAGGTTTGGTTCATGCAGGGTAACCTCCTATATATGGACTACCACCAGTATATGTGCCGTTGCTTCGCGTGTTGAGGAATTTTGACGGAATTTTGGAATTTTTATGATGGATGTCTTGACATTTCGCCGATTTTCGGGTAAAATAAAAGTGTTTATTCCGGTATGCGAATTCAACCGCCTGTATTCCATCGCAAAAGGAGATGTTTCTATGTCTGATCTGCTTCAAGCGACTCGTATGGAGTCCCCGGAGACTATTCCCGTCAGTATCAGCTTCCTCCCCTCTGCCTGGCTTAAATACGGCAAGGAGCTTCAACGCCTCATCGATCAGTACCCTCAGTTTTTCGGCGGCCGTCAGGTCGATCTGGAGCATGTCAAGGACAATATGGTGTCCACGTACCATAAGGGTACCCATATCGACGAGTGGGGCTGTGTGTGGGAAAACGAGATCGACGGCGCCGAGGCCATCGTCAAGGGGCATCCTCTCAGGACCGAGGAGGACGTGTTTGACCTGAAGATCCCCGACTGTCGGAGCGGCCGGTTGCCCCACGGCTTTATGTATCTCCGTCTGCTGGATCTGTGTGGCTTTGAGAATGCCATGATCTACTTTGCCGAGGAGGGCGAGGTCATCCGGACTCTGATCGACAAGGTGCTGGAGTACAATCTGTACCAGATCGCCGCTGTCCTGCCCCGTATGGGGGAGATGATCTTCTTCGGGGACGACCTGGGTATGCAGAAGGGGCTGGCCATCGGCGCCGAGCGATGGAGAAAGTACCTCGCCCCTTGCTACCGTAAGATGTACGGTCTCATCAAGGCCTACCGTCCGAGTCAACTCATCTACATGCACACCGACGGCTGTATCCATGAGATTATGCCCGATCTGGTGGCCTGCGGTGTGGACATGATCAATCCGCAGTTCCGTGCCAACGGCCTTGACAACCTGGTGCGGGTCTGCCGCCGTGAGCAGATCATCCCCATTAACCTGGATCTGGACCGCCAGCTTTTCCCCTTCGCTACCCGCTCGGAGCTTTTCGACCATGTGGGTGAGTGCGTGGAGTCCCTGTACCTGCCCGAGGGCGGTCTGGGCCTGAACGTGGAGCTGGATCACGGCGTGCCGCTGGAGAATATGGCGGCGGTGTTGGATGCGGTGGAGCAGTATCGGCATTATAAAGGATGATATCTCGCTTGCGGTAGGGCGCATTTGGCTGAGTGCTACTCAGCGGTGTCTGCCCGCTAAACGAAAAAATGACCCCTATTATATGAGTCTTGAAAACAAAGGAGGCATACTATGATCAAATTCGGTACAGGTGGATGGCGTGCCGTCATTGGTGCGGATTTTATTGAAAAGAATATCTGCCTGGTGGCAGAGGGCATCTGCGCTTTAATGAAGGAAGAGGGGAAGGCCGACAAGCCTCTCATTGTGGGCTACGATCATCGGTTTTTGTCGGATGTGGCCGCCAAATGGATGGCTGAGGTGTTCGCCGCCAACGGCGTGACGGTTTGGTTCATGAACCGCTCCGCCCCTACCCCCTTGGTCATGCACACCGTCAAGAGGCAGAACCTGTACTACGGCGTGGAGATCACCGCCAGCCACAATCCCTCGGACTACAACGGTATCAAGCTTATCGTAGAGGAGGGGCGAGATGCTCCTCTGGAGATCACCGCCCGGCTGGAGGAACTGATTGCTGAGATTGAGGCTCAGAATATCCCATCCCCCCGCGTCCCCTTCGCTGAGGCCTGCGAGCAGGGGCTGGTGATCTACCGCAAGAATCCCTTCAACGATTTTATCGACGACATTCTGGACGTGCTGGACGTGCAGACCATCCGCGACCACGGCGCGCGGGTGCTATTCGATCCTATGTACGGATCGGGTACTTACCCTCTCATGGTTATCCTTTGCACCGCGCGATGCACCGTGGATATGATCCACAACACCCGTGACGCTCACTTTGGCGGCCACCATCCCGCCCCTTCTGTGGCCGGCCTGGAGGAGCTGCGCACCCGTGTGGTGGCAGGGAAGTATGAGCTGGGCATCGCATTCGACGGCGACGGCGATCGCCTGGGTATCATCGATGGCAACGGCCGCTACCTGTCTGCCAACGAGATTTTGGTCATGCTCTACTGGTATCTCCACGAGATCAAGGGCTGGAAGGGACCCGTGGTCCGCAACCTGGCCACCACCCATATGCTGGACGTCATGGCTGCCGATTTCGGCGAGGTTTGCTACGAGGTTCCCGTGGGATTCAAGTACATATCCTCCAAGATCGACGAGGTGGATGCCGTTCTGGGCGGCGAGTCCTCGGGCGGTCTGACGGTGCGCGGTCACATCCACGGCAAGGATTCCATATACGCCGCCTCCCTGTTCGTGGAGATGATCTCGGCTGTGGGTAAATCCCCCTCGGTTATCATGGACGAGCTGGAGTGTAAGTATGGTCACTTCGAGTTGGTGGAGGATAACATCACCTTTACCTTGGAGCAGAAGGAGATCGTCAACCGTATTATTTTTGAAGAAATGAAGCTGCCCTTCTTCGGCAAGCCTATTGATCTGGTGAGCTATGAGGACGGCTGTAAGGTTTACTTTGCCGATAACAGCTACGTCATCTGTCGTTTCTCGGGCACCGAGCCTCTGCTCCGTATTTTTGCCGAGGCGGGGGATGCGGCTACGGCCAAGGGGTATATTCAGGCGTTCCGGGATCTTCTGGCACTGGCGTAAGCCACAGGATGTTTGTGCCAATTTCGTGTGTTAAAAAATGAAATACAGAAAGGAATCATCACTATGAACAAGTTCATGCTTAACGAGACCTCCTACCACGGTGCAGGTGCCATCGCCGCCATCACTGACGAGATCAAGGCAAGAGGCTTCAAGAAGGCCTTCGTCGCCACCGACCCCGATCTCATCAAGTTCGGCGTGGCCGCCAAGGTCACCGACCTGCTGGACGCCGCCGCCATCCCCTACGAGATTTTCTCGGACATCAAGCCCAATCCCACCATTGAGAACGTCCAGAACGGCGTGAAGGCCTTTAAGGCCGCCGAGGCGGATTGTATCGTAGCCATCGGCGGTGGTTCCTCTATGGATACCGCCAAGGCCATCGGCATCATCATCACCAACCCCGAGTTCGCTGACGTTCGTTCTCTGGAGGGTGTTGCCCCTACCAAGAATCCCTGCGTGCCCATCATCGCCGTTCCTACCACCGCCGGTACTGCCGCTGAGGTCACCATCAACTACGTCATCACCGACGTGGAGAAGAAGCGGAAGTTCGTCTGCGTGGATGCCCACGACATTCCCGTGGTGGCCGTGGTAGATCCCGATATGATGGCCACCATGCCCGCAGGCCTGACCGCTGCCACGGGTATGGATGCCCTGACCCACGCCATTGAGGGCTACATCACCAAGGGCGCCTGGGCGCTGTCGGATATGTTCCACATTGAGGCCATCCGCATCATCGCCGCCTCCCTGCGGGGCGCGGTGAACAACACCGCCGAGGGCCGTGAGGGCATGGCTCTGGGCCAGTACGTGGCCGGTATGGGCTTCTCCAACGTGGGCCTTGGCGTGGATCACTCCATGGCACACACCCTGTCCGCTTACTACGATATGCCCCACGGTAAGGCCTGTGCTACCCTGCTCCCCGCCGTCATGGCTTACAACGCCGAGGCTACGGGTGAGAAGTACCGCGAGATCGCCCGCGCCATGGGTGTCAAGGGCGTGGACGACATGACCCAGGAGGAGTACCGCGCCGCCGCCGTGGAGGCGGTCCGTCAGCTGGCCGAGGACGTGGGCATCGTCACCTCCCTCAAGGGCGTGGCCCGCGAGGAGGACATCCATCAGATGTCTGTGGACGCCTACAACGACGCTTGCCGTCCCGGTAATCCCCGCGAGACCTCGGTGGAGGACATTGAGGCCATCTATCGGAGCCTGATGTAATGGGGCGCTGACAGCCACAACTTCATAATGTGAAAAGCCGCCCAACGGATCTTGGTCCGTTGGGCGGTATATACTTTCAAGCAAGTTCCTGCCTAATCTTGACCTGCTCAACCAACGGTTGCATCTCTCTCGAAAAACAAGAGATTGACTTTTTGAATATAATCTGCTATAGTATT
Organism: Oscillospiraceae bacterium; assembly: GCA_015064695.1. GTDB lineage: Bacteria > Bacillota > Clostridia > Oscillospirales > CAG-272 > CAMEON01. The sequence goes on from SVRS01000001.1 coordinate 214,292, forward strand.
AGCAGAACCGGTTCACAAAAAATTTCGGAGGTACATTTATGACCATTGGTGAAAGAATCAAAGAATTGCGCAAGAAAAAGGATCTGACCCAGGAGAAGGTGGCGGATTTCCTTTGCGTGTCTTACCAGGCGGTTTCCAAGTGGGAGTGTGGCCTGTCCAGTCCGGATCTTGCCCTCATCATTCCCCTGGCCAGACTACTGGGCGTGACCACCGACGAGCTGTTGGGGGCGACTCCCGTTGAGTCCGACACACAGCGGGAAGCCTTGGAGGCGGCGTACAAAAAGACCTTTGAAACAGGGGATATCTACGACCGGATTCGCGTTTCCGAGGAGGCCGTCCGCGCCCTGCCGGGTGACATGCGGTGGCTGAACCGCTTTGCTTGGGACGTGTGGAGCAATGCCATTGATACCGAAATCAACTATCCCGAAGCCTTTGAGATCGAGCGGGAGAAGGCGATCAAACTCTTTGATACCGTCATTCAAAATACCGATGAAGACGGGGAAAAGGCACACGCCGTCACGGGTATTGTCCAATGCCTGTGCGGGAAGGGGCAGAAGGATGAAGCCCGCAAGTACGTTGAGCTCTATCCGGAGACCAAGGTGGATCCCTTTCAAAAGAAGCACCTGCTGTCCATGTGTATGTCGGGAGACGAGCAGCTTCGCTTCGTTCAACGGTGTTTGCACGACAAGCTGTATGATCTGATAGAAGCTCTTGTGTGGGACGGGCTGTGGGACAGAGCTACTGCCTGTGCGGCGGCAGAGGGCGTGCTCAAAGCTATGATCCCCGACGAAAATTACCTGGATCATCATTACGCTATGAGCCACGTGCAGTTCCGCAAAGCCGAGTTGGCGGCGGGCGCAGGGCGGACCGACGAGGCGCTGGAGCTGTTGAAGGACGCCATGTACCATGCGGAGGAGTACGACCGTATCGACACGGGACACCCCGGCGTCTACACCTATACGGCCCCCCTGTTCAAAGGCCTGACCCTTGATTCTCGTCAATGGTGCCACACGGGGACGGGCACGCTGGCGGATGATCTGGCATTCATGAGTCGTAGAGAGGTCTTTGACGGTCTGCGGGAGCATCCTGCCTTTTTGGAGATCTTCGGATAACTGAGAAAAGCATCGCAGAAATCAACCTCTGCGATGCTTTTCTCAGTTATACAATGGCGGCATTACAACAAATAATGCGGCATCTTCTGCCCCACCTGTACGTGCTCCACCTTGGCGTTTTCCTTGTGGCCCACGACGGCCTCTACCGTCTCGGGGGCTACGTTGGCAAGCACCGCGGCAGTGGGCTCGGCCACTACTTCGGCGGGCTTTTCAGTAGCCGCTTCGGCTGCTGCCTCGACAGGTGCCTCAGCCTTGGGAGCGGCGGGCTTCTTCTTGGCAGGCGCCCGTTTCTTGGGGGCGGGCTTGACCTCAGCGGGGGTATCGACCGAAGCCTCTGTCTTGGCCTCTGCGGCTTCGGGAGCAGTGGCCTTGGCTACGCGATTCTGAATGCTGTCTTTACCGATGGGCATATTCCATAACCTCCTTGGATAGTGTCAGATATTCCTGAGCAGCCCGGCTGGTCTTCTTGTAGGCCATGACCGGAAGGCTATTCTCTTGAGACCACTCAATAGACGAGTCTATGCGGATGAAGGTGTCGAAGAGGCGGACGTTGTCCAAAGAACCCAGCACCTCAATGGCTTGCTTGAACTGGTTCTTTCGCTCGTTGGCCTTGGTCACCACCACACCGAGAATTTTTAGGTCAGGAGCAATGCGACCCAGCTTCTCATAGAATTCGAACAGGTTGGCCAAGCCGAACAGCCCCCAGGGAGAGGCTTCTACGGGGATGAGAATGAAGTCCGAGGCGCACATGATGTTCATGACCCAGCAGCCCAAAGTGGGCGGCGCGTCGATGAGGATATAGTCGTACTCCCCCGACTCACGGATCTTGGACAATCCCTGCTTCAAGATGAACTCTCTCTGCCACATGGTGAACAGGTCCACCTCGATGCCGCTCATGAGGATGGAGGAGGGAATGAGGTCCAGCCCCTCGTAGGCGGTGTGGCGTACGTACGGAGTCAGCTCCTTTTGCCCCTTGATGGCGGTGTAGAGATTCTCACCACTTTCGTTGAAGCCCAAGGCGGTCTCCTCGTCGAAGTAGGACAGGGTGAGGTTCATCTGCATATCGCCGTCGATGAGCAATACCTTTTTGCCCTCGGTGACCATGCTGTACCCCACGTTGGCGCAGGTGGTGGATTTGCCGCTTCCGCCCTTATTATTGGCGAAGCAGATGATCTTGGTTTTCGTCTGACTCATAATAGAACTCCTTTATTAAAGTTCTTGGGGTCAAGCCCTTCTTTCAAGAAGGGCTTGCGGGGGTCAGGGGCGGAGCCCCTCGTTTTTTACACAGGCAACGCGTCGGGAGCATCCGTAGGCTCCCGCAGGTAATCAATAATATCCGTAAGGCCCTCGCCCGTGTAGGAGCTGCAGGGGAAGATCCTCGTACATCCGCAGAGCTTCAGCCAGCGGGTGGCCTGCTCCACGTTGGCACCGGGGCGGTCGATGCCCGAGATGATACCGATGACTTCTCGGTTGACCAGACAGGTACAGCAGGGCGGGAACACGCAGAAGGGCTCCTCCGCGCCGATGACGAGGCCAACAATGTCCGCCTCGTAGGCGTACAGCGCCAGGGCCGCGCCCAGCTTGGCCACCTCGGTGTACTCCCCGGGGGTGTCGATGATGGTATTATGGTAGTTGATGTATTGGGTCTTGCAGTAGTGGAGCTGCTCCCCGCGCAAAGCCTGCGTCAAGGTGGTCTTTCCTGCCGCCACGCGACCCATCAAAATCAGTTTTTTCATAGCTTCTTATGGGGCGTTGCCCCATACCCCACTCAAGGAATTTTTTGCAAACATCCTCGCTTACGCTCGGGGCAAATTCGCCTACGGCGAAGTTTGCGAAGTTCCTTGAGAATCCTCAGAAACTCTTTGCAAAATCATGTTGTATTCAAGTTCTTTGGCGTTCTCCCCGCTCCCCTTACGTTCTTGTTTTTTCGCAGACCGTGAACTTCAGGGTGTCTCTGAAATAGTCCCCGATGGCGGTGAAGGCGGAGTCTACTTCGGAGACTCGGCCCGTGATGATGAGGGTGCCCGAGAAGCGATCCACGAAGCCCAGGTCGATGTTGGCCGACTTCATGGCGATATCCGCGGTGATAACGGCGGTCTCGGCAGGGCTGACGGTGAGTACGCCAATAGCGGCGTGGGAGTAGTCCAGTTTAGGATCCAGGCCCAGCTTCTGATATAGAATGGGGTCGGGATTGGCGATGACATGCAGCAAGGTGATCTGCCGACCGGGCACCAGCTCCTGGACGATCCGCATTTTATCGTGCATTTCCAGTTCTTTCATAAGGTAAAGCATCCTTTCGAAAGTTTTGCGTTGGTTCCGCAGGGAATTCCGGTCGTTCCGACCGAAAAAACGCGAAACTTTGGGAACTGAACCGAAGGGTCAGTTCAGCCGCCAATCTGTACCCGCAGGTGGCAGGTCAGCTTTTGGGATTCCCGCTCGGCGGTCTCCTTGAGCATCTGCATATGGGCGGCGGTGGGAGGGGTGATGTGGGAGAGGGTATACTCGCGACCCAGACCCGTGTACTTATCGGTTCCCAGTCTGTGGTAGGGAAGCAGGTGCAGCTCATGGACGTTCGGTAGCGACTCCGCGAACCGCGCGATTTCGGCGATTTCGGCGGGGGTGTCGTTGAAGCCGGGGATGACGGGCACGCGGATGACCAGATGCTTGGCGTTTTCCGCGATCCAACGGGCGTTGTCCAGGATCTTCTCATTGGGCTGGCCCGTGAAGGCTTGGTGTTTGACCGAATCCATGTGCTTGATATCCATCATGACGTGGTCGATGTGGGGGATCAAGCGGGCCACCACGTCGCGGTCTGCGAAGGCGGTGGTCTCAATGGCGGTATTAAAGCCTCGATCATGGCAGGCGCGGAGGATAGCTTCGGCAAAGTCAGGCTGGGCCATGGCCTCGCCGCCGGACAGGGTAATGCCTCCGCCCGAGCGGCGGTAGTAGACCTCGTCCTTGCACAGATCCTCCATCAACTCTCGTACCGTGATATCCTGCCCCACCGTCTTGGTGGTACCGTTCATGGTCAGCTCCTGGAGCTTGTATTCCTGGGACTCGGGATTGCAGCACCAGCGGCACCGCAGGTAGCATCCCTTCAGAAACACGATGGTCCGAATACCCGGCCCGTCGTGAATGGAGAAGCGCTGAATATCAAAAATGCGACCGACTCGGTCGTTGTAATTGGCCATGTGGAGTCCTTTCTTTGGGGAGCACCAGGACTCTGCCCTGGACCCGCCCAAGAACCTTTTTGCAAAAAGGTTCTTGGGAATCTCCAAAAACCTTCAAAAAGGTATTTGTTCACGGGGAAAGGATTGTTAAAAAGAAGAATCAGTAATTCTGTTGAAAGTTCTTGGGAGTCCAGAACCCTTCTTTTAAGAAGGGTTTTGCCCTGGACCCGCCCAAGAACCTTTTTGCAAAAAGGTTCTTGGGAATCTCCAAAAATCTTCAAAAAGATATTTGTTCACGGGGAAAGGATTGTTAAAAAGAAGAATCAGTAATTGTGTTGAAAGTTCTTGGGAGTCCAGAACCCTTCTTTTAAGAAGGGTTCTGGTGGGGTCAAGGGGCAAAGCCCCTTGTTACAGGCTCGTCTGCTCGGTACGGCTGATGATGTCGTCCTGGAGGGAGCGGGAGAGGGTGGTAAAGAGGGCGGAGTAACCGGCCACGCGAACCACAAGAGTCTTGTAGTTTTCGGGATGAGCCTGGGCGTCCAGGAGGGTCTCACGGGAGATGACGTTGTACTGAACGTGCATGCCCTTCTGATCGAAGAAGCCGCGGAGGTAGGCCACGAATTTCTCAAGACCCATCTCACCGGCCAAAGCGGAGGGATGGAACTTCTGATTGAGCAGAGTGCCATTGGAGGCATCGCCCAAATCCAGGCGGGCTACCGAGTTGGCGGTAGCGGTGGGACCCTTGACGTCGCGGCCGGACATGGGCCCTACGCCGTCAGCGATGGGGGTATTGGCCAAACGGCCGTCGGGGGAGGCGCCTGCCTGGTGTCCAAGCGGCACGTTAGCGGATACGGGATACAGACCGGCATGGAACATACCGCCGCGGGGGTTGGTATGAT
>SVRS01000058.1 GCA_015064695.1 Oscillospiraceae bacterium
TTGTAGGGACTGGCCTCCCGGACAGTCCGAAAATGATGCACTTCAACCGAAAGCAAATCGGACCGTCGAGGACGCCGGTCCCTACAAATTGTCATCTTCCTTTTTTGAAAGTTTTTGGGATCCTTAAGGGCTTTTTGTAAAAAGCCCTTAAGCGGGTCCAGGGCAGAGCCCTGGCGTTCTCTCCCCCACCAAAAAAGGGACTGCCCGAAGGCAGCCCCTTGAGGGAATATCAATTACAGACCACGCTTGACGTAGGTGGTGTGCAGGACCTCGTGAGCCTTGTGGCTGTTGGGGGTACCGAGGAACTCGTCGTAGATCTTCTGAACGGCGAGGTTGTCCTGGGACTTGCGGACGTCGGCGTTGGCATCGTCGTTATAGAGGACGGATGCACGGACGGCGCGCAGATCCATGTTCATGCGGACGGAAGCGGGCTGAATGGGCTGACCGCCGCCGTTGACGCAACCGCCGGGACAAGCCATGATCTCGATGAACTGGACGTCCAGCTCGCCGGCCTTGACCATGTTCAGAAGCTTCTTGGCGTTACCGGTGCCGGAGGCAACGGCTACGTTGATGGTCAGATCGCCAACCTTGTAGGAAGCGGTCTTGATGCCCTCAACGCCGCGGACCTCGGAGAACTCCAGCTTCTCCAGCTTCTTGCCGGAGATGACCTCTGCGGCGTAGCGGAGAGCAGCCTCCATAACACCGCCGGTAGCACCGAAGATGGCGCCTGCGGAGGAGCCGATGGCGAAGGGATCGTCGAACTTACCGTCGTCCAGAGCCTTGAAGTTGATACCGGCTCTCTGGATCATACGACCCAGCTCGCGGGTGGTCACGGCAACGTCCACGTCGGGAACGCCTGCGGCGGACTGATCGGGACGGCCGCACTCGAACTTCTTCGCGGTGCAGGGGATAGCGGAGACCATGAAGATGTCCTTAGGATCCCAGCCCATCTTCTGAGCGTAGTAGGTCTTGACGATGGCACCGAACATCTGCTGAGGAGACTTGCAGGAGGACAGATTCTCGGTCATCTCGGGGAAATAATGCTCGCAGTACTTGATCCAGCCGGGGGAGCAGGAGGTGATCATGGGCAGGGCGCCGCCGTTCTGGATACGGCCGATCAGCTCGTTGGCCTCCTCAACGATGGTCAGGTCAGCGGTGAGGTTCATGTCGTAGACACCGTCAAAGCCCAGGGCCTTGAGAGCGGTGACCATCTTACCCTCGCAGTCGGTGCCGGGCTCGTAGCCGAAGCACTCGCCGATCTGGGCGCGGACCGAGGGAGCGGTGCAGATGAGGACGTGCTTGGACTCGTCTGCCAGAGCCTCGAAGATCTTGTCGGTGTCGTCTCTCTCGTACAGAGCGCCCACGGGGCAGGCTACGATACACTGACCGCAGTTGATGCAGGAGGTGGTCTCCAGGGCGGAGTCGAAGGGAGAACCGATGAAGGTGTCGAAGCCGCGGTTGTTGGCACCGATGACGCCGATCTCCTGGATCTTTGCGCAGGTAGCTACGCAACGGCGGCAGAGGATACACTTGTTGTTGTCGCGGATGATGGGAGTCTTGTCGTCGATGGCGTAGGTATTGACGGTACCACTGAAGCGGGAGGAGTTCACACCGTACTCACGGCAGAGGCTCTGCAGCTCGCAGTTGGTGGAACGAACGCAGGAGAGGCAGTCCTGGTTGTGGTTGGACAGGAGCAGCTCCAGGTTCATCTTACGGGATGCGGTGATCTTGGGGCTGGTGGTCTTGATCACCATACCGTCGGTGCAGGGATACACGCAAGCGGTAACCATGCGGAAGGGCTTACCGCCCTCGGAAACCTCGACGAGGCAGAGACGGCAGGCGCCGATCTCGTTGATATCTTTCAGGTAGCAGAGCGTAGGAATGTCAATATGGGCGGCCTTAGCGGCTTCCAGAACGGTGCAGCCCTTCTCTACGGAATAGTCAACACCGTTGATCTTAACGTTAATCATATCCATTTTGTCCACTTCCCCCTTTCTTACTTCTTGGAAATTGCCTTGAACTTACAGGTGGATACGCAAGCACCGCACTTCACGCACTTCGAAGCGTCGATCTGCATGGAGGCCAGCTTATGGCCGGGAGCGGTGTAGTTGGTACGGGTGATAGCCTCGGCGGGGCACTTCTTGGCGCAGATGCCGCAGCCGATACAGGTGTCCACGTCGATGGTGTACTGAATGAGGTTCTTGCACACGCCGGCGGGGCACTTCTTGTCCACGATGTGAGCGACGTACTCCTCGCGGAAGTAGCGCAGGGTGGACAGGACGGGGTTAGGAGCGGTCTGACCCAGACCGCAGAGGGATGCGGACTTGATGTAGTTGCAAAGCTCCTCCATGCGATCCAGATCCTCCAGCTCGCCCTTACCCTCGATGATCTTATCCAGCAGCTCAAGCAGGCGCTTGGTACCGACGCGGCAGGGGGTGCACTTACCGCAGGACTCGTCCACGGTGAAGTCCAGGAAGAAGCGGGCGATATCCACCATACAGGTGTCCTCGTCCATGACGATCAGACCGCCGGAGCCCATCATAGAGCCGATGGCCATGAGGTTATCGTAGTCGATGGGGGTATCGATGAGGTGAGCGGGGATGCAACCGCCGGAAGGACCGCCGGTCTGGGCAGCCTTGAACTTCTTGCCGTTGGGAATACCGCCGCCGATCTCCTCGATGATGTGGCGCAGGGTGGTACCCATGGGAACCTCCACCAGACCGGTGTTCTTGATCTTACCGCCCAGTGCGAATACCTTGGTACCCTTGGACTTCTCGGTACCGATCTGGTTGAACCAGTCAGCACCCTTCAGGATGATCTGAGGAATGTTTGCGTAGGTCTCCACGTTGTTGAGGACGGTGGGCTGACCGAACAGACCCTTAACGGCGGGGAAAGGAGGACGGGGACGGGGCTCACCGCGGTTACCCTCGATGGAGGTCATCAGAGCGGTCTCCTCGCCGCAGACGAATGCGCCTGCACCCAGACGGATCTTCAGATCGAAGTTGAAGCCGGTGCCGAAGATATCCTCGCCCAGCAGGCCGTACTCCTTAGCCTGGTCGATGGCGATCTGGAGACGGTTAACGGCGATGGGGTACTCAGCACGGACGTATACGTAGCCCTCGTCAGCGCCGATGGCGTAAGCGGCGATGGCCATAGCCTCGATCAGAGCGTGGGGGTCACCCTCCAGGATGGAGCGGTCCATGAACGCGCCGGGGTCGCCCTCGTCCGCGTTACAAGCCACGTACTTCTTGACGTTGCCTCTGTTACCGCTGGCGAACTTCCACTTCAGACCGGTGGGGAATCCGCCGCCGCCGCGGCCGCGCAGGCCGGAATCCAGGATGGTCTGGATGACCTCGTCGGGGGTCATCTCGGTCAGAACCTTACCCAGAGCGGCGTAACCGTCCATAGCGATGTACTCCTCGATGTTCTCGGGGTTGATAACGCCGCAGTTACGGAGAGCCAGACGCTGCTGGGACTTGTAGAAGGTGGTGTCGTTCAGAGACTCGGTGACCGCACCGGTCTCCTCGTTCTTCTCGTTGTAGACCAGGCGCTCCACGGGACGGCCCTTGAGCAGATGCTCGGAGACGATCTCGGCAACGTCCTTCTCCTCAACGCGGGAATAGAAGGTTCCGTCGGGGTAGAGGATAACGACGGGACCCAGAGCGCAGAGACCGAAGCAACCGGTCTGGACGACCTTAACTTCCTCTGCAAGGCCCTGCTTTTCGATCTCGCGGACGAATGCGTCCTGGATCTTCTGGCTGCCGGACGAGGTACAACCGGTACCGCCGCAGCATAATACATGTGCACGAATCATATTCTGATACCTCCGTTATACGTTCTTGGCGTAGGTGTATTCCTCGACCACCTTGCCGCCCTTGATATGCTCGGCGATGACCTTCTCGACCTTCTCGGCGGTCATCTTGACGTAGGTAACCTTCTCCTGGCCGGGGGTGAACACCTCGACCACGGGCTCGTACTGGCAAATGCCGATACAGCCGGTCTGAGATACGGTAACGGTGGAAGCCAGACCCTCACGGTTCACGCCCTCCACGAATGCGTTCAGAACAGGACGGGCACCGGCGGCGATACCGCAGGTTGCCATACCGACGACCACGCGGGTCTCGGTAGTGCCCTCACGAAGGACCACCTTGTCCTTCATCTTCTCTCTGATCGCAGCAAGCTCTGCCAAAGATTTCATGATGTTTTTCTTCCTTTCGTTATATAGATTCGCTTTTAGAAAACTGTTTTGGGAGCGAGTACGGGGCTCTGCCCCTACCCCCGCTTAAGGGATTTCTTGAAAGAAGTCCCTTAAGAATCCTCAAGAACCTTCAAAAATGATTTTTTTTTGTGTTCTTACCTGCTGATACCCCAAATGGATATCGGCCATCACCATGGGGTCCCTGCCCCATTGGGCTTTCACGAGGATCCGCAGGGCTCTCTCGCTCTTCATTCTGCATTCAGCATTCTGCATTTTCTTCATACTGCTCCCGCAGGAACTGTCCGATCCATTGGATCACCTCGTAGCTGTCCAAGGGGACGTCCTCCCCCAGCACCTCGCGCAGCTGGCGGGTATCCAGCTCCACCCGACGGCCGTTCATATCGTGCAGGAAGGTGAAATCCACCTCGGGGCTACCCATGATCAGGGTCTCCATGGTAGCGACCAGGTCGCCTATGGGGGTGAAGTCGATGTGGTCGGTGAAGAAGGTTGCCTTGACGACGGTACCGTGGTCCTCGGGGAACGCCTCCTCGTGGCGGGACTCAATGGTGACGCCTCCCCCCGTTTGCTCGGCGGCCAGCATAAGGAGCGGCACGCCCATGCCCACCTTACGGGTGGTACGGGTGGTATAGAAGGGGTTCATGACGTTTTCCACGATCTCGGGCTTCATGCCGCATCCGTTATCCGTGATGGTAAGGGTGAGCTGATTCCCTTCCTCCACCAGGGATATTTGGACGAGGGTAGCTCCTGCCTTGGTCGAGTTCTTGGTGATGTCCAGCACGTTGAGTGACAGCTCCTTCATCAAATTTCTCCTTTCAAGTGCAGGAATAATTGGTGTCGCACGAAATCGCCGCTGTAGGGCTCGTCCTCCAGGTCGAAGTATGCGTTCGCGTCGCGAATATCCCAGAGATAGTGGGCATCCGAGCCGCAGAGAATGAGCTTATTTTGCAGAATGGGGTAATTTCGGACGTAATGATCCTTATTTTCGTAATCCCGCAGCTCCGCGCAGCCGAAATCGGGGGTTTCGGGGATGGTACCCAGGATGGCGATAATGCCGTTTGCTTCCCTGTCGACGTGGGCGGGGAAACAGACTCCGTTGTACTGCTCGACCAGCGAGGGCACCTCGTCCAGGGAGAGCGTGGTGGCGTTGGGGAGCATATCCTCCTCGATGCCGATGGGCTCATCCTCCTCGTCGGTGATGATCTGGTCTCCGAAAATATCGGTTCGGTTGGGGATACGGATGCGCCGACCGTCCACGTCCTCTCCGAAGGCCATAGCGTCCTCCAGCCGCTCGAACAGGCACACCACGTGGATGTCCTCGGCGGTAGTCAGCTCCATGCCTGCGACGGGGATGATTCCCTGCTTCTTGGCGGCCTTATAAAAGGCGGGGCAGTTCTTTGTGGAATTATGGTCGGTGAGGGCCGCGATCTGCAGGCCCGCCAACGCGCAGACCCCCGCGACGTTGTTGGGAGTCATATCGTTGTCGGCGCAGGGGGAGAGGCAGGAGTGGATATGGAAATCGTAGTAGTAGCGATTCATAATCCCAGCTCCGCCAGCCTTTTTGCGGCCTCGTAGGCGGTCATATCCGTTGTCAGGATATTGACGCCCTTGGTCTCGGCGGTGGCTCTGACGGTCTCCTCGGGGACCACGCCCTCACAGAGAAGGATGCAGGCCACGTCGGACAGGGTTGCGACCGCCGCTATATTCACGTTGGACATGATGGTGAGCCAGACGTTTCCGCTCTGTGCCCGCCCCATGACCCAGGAGAGCAGGTCTCCGATGTATACGCCCTCCACCTCGCGATCCCCCTCGGGCACGGCCACGGGGGTCAGAGAAAGAGCCTGTTGCAATTCGGTTACCGTCATGACTTGGGTTCCTCCTCCTTGTTTTTCAGCATGGTTTCCAGCTGTTGATTCCGCAGGATGACGCATCCGTCCTCGGCCGCGCGGCCGCAGACCACGTCCTCGGCAAAGGCACGGCAGTTGGGGGCGCCGCAGGCACCGCAATCGATACCCGGCAGAGCCTCGCTCAGCTTTTGGATCACCGACATCATCCGCAGGGACTCTCCGAAGTTGGCGGAGAGGCGCTGGATGGGCATATAGGTAGGCAGCTCGTCAAAGAAATAGCTTTGGGGGATATAATCCCGCTCCTCGCCCTGCAGGAGGGTTTGGGATACGGGGAGATACCGCCGCAGGGTCTGAAGTCTGGCCTTGGCGACGAAGGGGTTCTCCACCACCATGGCACCGCCCACGCACCCGCCGGGGCAGGCGTTGAGCTCCACGAATTCCAGGCCCGAGATATTACCGTTGTCCAGCTGCTCCAGGACACGGTTGACGTTCTCAATACCGTCCGCCGCCAGGTACTTATCGTTGAAGAGGGCCGAAGCCTCCCCGCCCGTGGTAGCCCAGCTAATGCCGATCATACCCGATTGGGAGAGATTTTCGGGCTCGTTCCCTCGCCGCATGACGTTAATGAGATTGAAATAGATGTCGCTGATGGACAGGACCTCGTCCACCTCGCTCTGATAGTCTCCGAACCCGTTACGGACGTAGCTGACCTTGGCAGGGCAGGGAGAAATGAAGCAAACGCAAATATCCTCGCGGGAAAGCTCGGGATGCTCCGCCATAGCGCGTTCGCGGGCGAGCCGCGCCGCCACCTCCATGGGGGGCAGGAGCTGCATGATATGCTCCTTCAGAGTCGGATACCGCAGGGATATCAAACGGAGTACGACGGGGCATGCGGAGTTGATGACGGGCTTGGGAATTCCCTCGGTCTTGAGGTAGAGCCTCGTGTAAGCCGAGACCAGCTCGGCGGCCTTGGAAACCTCGTAGACGTCGTCAAAGCCGATGTCCTTGAGTCCCTGCAGGACGTAGTCCACGTCCTCCAGATCCTCGAATTGCCCGTACAGGGTCGGCGCGGGCAACGCGATCTTGTACTTGCGGGTCAAAACCTTTTCCAGGCGGCTGTAGGTAGCCTTTTTGGCCTTGTTGGGGCAGATCTTGATGCAGATGCCGCAATCGATACAGCGCTCGGGGTTGATCTTGGCATGCCCGTCCACGATGCGGATCGCCTCGGTGGGGCAGTGCTTCAGGCAAGTCGTACAGCCCGTACAGCGTGATAGGTCCAGAGATACCGAATGTTCATACGAGTTCATAGCACCCGTGTCTCCTTTCCCGGTTGGGCCGTAGCTTTTAGTAGATGGATTCCACAAAGGGTCTCGTCAGGGATACGTGCGCTCGCGCGCGTATCCCGGTTCTGCGCGCGGTTACGCGAGCATAACCGTCATGGTGATGGTAGTTCCCTCTCCAACCACCGACTCGATCCTCATATCATCCGTATAGCGCTTCATATTCGGGAGTCCCATTCCCGCGCCGAAGCCCAAAGAGCGCACGTTATCGGGGGCTGTTGAGAAGCCCTCCTGCATCGCGCGGTCAATATCCGCGATGCCGGGACCGTGGTCGGTAAGGATCATCTCGATGCGGTCCTCGTACACGACGACCTCCGCCTCTCCGCCGCCTGCGTGGATGACCATGTTGATCTCTCCCTCGTACATAGCGATGGAAATTCTGCGAATGGTCTCGGGGGGGATGCCCAGCCTGCGAAGGTTCTTCTTCACAGAGACCGATGCCTGCCCCGCAGAGGTGAAGTCCTCTCCGTCCACCACAAAATGAAATCTTACTGCCTCATTCATATTACTTCACCGTATTGAAACCCAGTCCGCCGACGTACAGTCGCCCGCACGCCTCGTACATTCTCTTATTCGTCTTGAGGATGACCATATCGGACTCCTTGGCCAAACGGATCATTTCCTCCGACGGGCTCTTGGAGCGGACGAAGACGATGCACACCATGTCCATCATCTCGGCCGTGCGGATGACCTGCGGATTCACAAGCCCCGTAAGAAGCACTGCCTGATCCTTGACGTACGCCAGCACGTCGCTCATCATATCGCTGCCGCAAGCGGAGTGAACCTCGTGATCCAGGTACTCCTCGCCGCAGACGACATCGGCCTCAAGCAGCTCTTGAATCGTAGATATTTTCATATTACCAAGCTCCCTACCGTAGGATGGAAATTACATATACTTAGCCAGGATGCCGGCCATGTCCTTGGCGACCAGACGGCCGTAGACCTCGCCGTTGATGGTCAGGACGGGAGCCAGACCGCAGGCGCCGATGCAACGGGTAGCCTCCAGGGAGTACTTACCGTCAGCCGAGGTGCTGCCCACGGGAACGTTCAGGATGCGGGAGCATTCCTCGATGATGTCACCGGAGCCCTTAACGTAGCAAGCGGTACCGAGGCAAACGGCCACGGCAACCTCACCGTCGGGGTTCAGCTTGAACTGGGAGTAGAAGGAAACGACACCGTAGATCTGCTCGGCGGGGATGCCGGTCTTATCGGCAATGATCTTCTGCACCTCAACGGGCAGATAGCCGTAGATCTCCTGTGCCTCCTGCAGGATGGGCATCATTTTGCCCTGTACGCCGTCGTACTTCGCGATGACCTCAAGCAGCTTAGCTTCCTGCTCGGCGGTGCCGCGGAAATCGACCGTAGTCAGCTTCTTTTTCATTTGAATTCAACCTCCTAAGATAAATTACATAGGTACACCGCACCTTTTCGGGGTACGGAGCGCCCTTTTTCAAATGAGCGGATATATTATAACATAAAAAACAAGAAAAATCCATAGGATTCGCACATTTTTTTCAAAAGTTTTCAAAAAAATTACATTTAAAGAAATCGTCCTAAAGCGATATGAGGCTCTATGCATAACCCTCTACCGCACAGACCTGGAGGGGAGCATCGTATTTACATCCACCGGCGGAGAACCGACGAAGACGAAGAAATAAAGAATTCTTCATCTCAAGCAATTGGAGAAATTATTTCATGATTTTCCGAAAAAATTTGTTTTTCGGAAAGATATTGAAAGAAACCGTGTCATATAGATTGAGCCCGCTTATTTCCAGGCGGGCTCAATTACATAACAGGAAAGTATTCTTTTATGAAAACCAACGCAAAATCTCTAACAATTTTAGGCTTATCCATTCTATTCCCTTTATTGGATACGCCGTCACGAAGCAATTAGTCCGCCGGATTGCAAGCGGAAGGGGCGCATCTGCGTGTGCGCCCGATAAATATTGAAGATGCGCATAAGGCGATTGTATTCCTTCTCCGTGAGCATCAACTTGAATTCGTTTTCCTGTTCCATTTTTTCCCTTTCTTTTTTTGTTACCGAAGCAACACTACTCCCGTAACTGATGTCAGTATAGTCGTTAATACGGCCATTAACGGACTTATTTACAAATTATCTACAAAATTGTATTGATTTTTTTCGAGGTTCGTGTATACTGCAATAAACATATCATTTATTGGAAACCGTTTTCGAAGGCTCAATCATATAGGAGGATAATGAAATTGAAAAAAAACTATTTTGCGATATGTCTATCCACATTACTTGTAGCGAATATTGTTGCATGCCGCCCTGTTCACGAAACAGAGGTAACATTATTCACGGGAAGCACATATAATCACAAAGCCGAAACAAACGGTGAACAACCGGCTAAAAATAGTGAGGAAAAGCACTCCGAATGGATGAAAGACTGCCAGGCAGCCTGCGATGGTATATTGCAAGGTTCAGATATTCGATATACAATAACCCCCAATAATGAAATAATCCTATACATAGAGGCCTGGTCTGAACAACATCGAGTTTCAAGTCTTGATGAAGAAGCATATCTATTCGATGCTTCAAAATTGACCGGAGCAGTAAACGATGACTACGGTGTTTTGGTTAACGGAAACACGCCGGGTGAAATAAACATATGCCGTTTTTTGAAAGGAATTGATGAAGAAACCATTATTCGGATCCCGATTGATGCATCCATTTGTATTTACGAGTTGCATTGCAATTTTGTCAACAAGCAGACTGGGTATATATTCGCTTTTAATGAAAGCGGGGGCTTTTATCCATCGGGCCACCTTGAATTAGCTGTATTCCTAAAAACCGAGGATGGAGGAATCACATGGAATTCAGTAGACATACAGAACACACCGATTATTAACCTGAAAGAACACGTTGTGTTCGCCAAGATGATCGATAAAAGCGTTGGCATAATCTCCGGACGTTACTATGCAGATGATTTCAGTTTTTGCAGACGAAATTATCTAACTTGTGACGGTGGTGTAAATTGGGTTCAGATACCAAAATTGCCTGAAATGGACAGTTACTCTGGTATACAAGTATGTGATTTCCGAAAGGAAGAGCATACATATCTTTTGACCGTGCAATATATGGTGTCCGAATTTGAAAATGGGTTCGCACAATATATTTCTTCGAATTTAGAAAACTGGACACTTATCGAATAAGTTTAAGCTGTATGGCAGTATTTCCGCCCCCCATTTTCTACCATTGGCCGTAATCATCTCCAATAGCCGTATTGCTATCGAAACAAATCTCATTATAACAAATCAATTCTTGCATTAAAAGACTTCTACGTTTTCGGCGGACGGGCGCGCACACAGAGGTGCGCCTCTACCGAAGCTGTTCAGGATTTCAAACGCGAACGAGTATCAAAGCAACAAAAATCGGCAGAGGGAGCAATCCCTCTGCCGATTTTTGCGCCTCCGATTTCTCCGATCTGAGCAACCGCGAAAATCCGTTGGCTACGTATTGTATTCATCCTCGGGTATATCAAAATTCCCTCAATAGAACCATTCCAGGTTCTTACGGACGTAGGCGGTCATACGGCGGCTGATGTAGGGCTTATTTCCCTTGAGGAAATCGCTGAGCCACTCGTAATCGTCACTGCCCGTGGCGGAATCGTAGGCCTTCATCAGGGTCTGCGCCATGGCCTCCTCACCGTTCATGAGCAGGGCGTCGGTCAAGGCGGTGACGGTGGAGCGGGAGGCGGTGAGGAAGAGTCTCCAGCCCTCGGGGCGGTCGATCTCGGCCAGGTCGTAGATCATCTTGTAGGCGGCCAGGGGCTTATAGACCTCGTTGACGCCGAACTTTTCGGGCTTGGTATCCAGCGCGTTATCCGCCCAGAGTCTCTCCAGGGAGGTAGACAGGGTGGTCATGAAATAGCTCATGCGGCTATTGATGCGCTCGAAATCCAGCTCGGACTCGGGGATATTGCGGGAGGTCTTGGGATCGTAAAGGAAGAAATTGGGGTCGGTATCGCGGCCCAGGTAGATGCAAAACAGCAGGCCCACGCCCATCAGCACGCAAAGGACCGAGATGGCGGCCAGGCAGAGCTTATAGAAGGTAGAGGAGGCGCCGGGAACCAGCAGGGCGAGCATGACCACACCGCCAACGATGAGCAGGGCGGCGACGATCAACAAAACGACGGACATATTTTTAACGAAGGATTTCATGCAAATTCAGAACCTTTCTCTGCCGCTATGGGTGCGGCAACGATATATGTGCCTATTATAGCACAGTTTGTTCTTTTTTGCAAGGGTTTTTTGAAAAATTTTACGGGGACCTCTAAATATTCAGCGTGCGGAGAGAGCCGAGCAAGCTCGGCGGCGAGCGAGCTCGGCGGCGAGAAGATTTTTTGTCAGACGCAACTGTTTTGTTTTATCGCCGGTTTCGCATTTGTATTACAGCGTTGCAAGCAACGCCGGCTTCGGGCAAAGCCCGTACCCCTATGGTTGCACATATCCAAAGGCTCCCTCCGGGAGGGAGCTCCCGACGAAGTCGGGTGAGGGAGAGCGCGTTACAATAAGGTTAGCACAAACCTAAAGTCACGCAGGCTCCTTCCGTCACGCTACGCGTGCCACCGCATCCGCTTGCGGATGGCATCTCGGAGGGAGGCTTTTCGCTAATCCCATTCCTAAGGCTCTCCCTTTGGGAGCGCCGCCGAACAAGTTCGGCACGCGGTAGCGGGTGAGAGGGTGTTTCATTCCATATTCTAACCCTCTCCGTCGGCTACGCCGCCACCTCTCCCAAGGGGAGAGGCTTTTCGTTAGCCTCATTATAACACAAATCGGCAGAGAAAACAATATCTCTGCCGAAATTTATGTGTCACGGACCGTCGAGGACGCCGGTCCCTACTTCCGTTCAATAGACGTGTTCGATAACCTTCGGTTGGCTCATATTTTGTAGGGACTGGCCTCCCGG
>SVRS01000006.1 GCA_015064695.1 Oscillospiraceae bacterium
CGGGGCGCTTTGTAATCGGGCAGGTACTCGTCGAGGAAGTTCATCTCATCCTCAAATTCGGTCAGCAGGGACGTGATCATCCCCACGCCGTTCTCGATCTGGGCGTAGCCCTCGTAATACTCCTCGGCAGGGAGGGGAAGTCCCGCCTTGAGGTATAGCTCATCGGCGCAGAAGAATTTTCGCGTGCCGCATTCCGCCAGACACTTTTCCGCAAAGGCCTCCACCTGGCGGATGACCGCCGCCGCCTCATCGGGAGAGTAGGTGGTCAGGGGATAGAGCTTGTCCCGATAACGGGTCAGCCCCGCAGGAACAATGGACACGCTCTCCATGGCATCCCCCAGGGCGTAAAGATCCCGCATGGAGCGCTCCAGCTCCTCGCCGTCGTTGATGCCGCGGCACAGCACAATCTGCCCGCAGAGGGTAATGCCCGCCTCGGCCAAACGGGGGAGGTAATCCAGCACCACACCCGCCCGCTTGTTGTGCATCATCTTGACCCGCAGCTCGGGATTTGTGGTATGCACCGAGATATTGACGGGGGAGATGTGCATCTCAATGATGCGGTCAATATCCTTGTCGCGGAGGTTGGTCATGGTGATGAAGTTGCCGTGGAGAAAGGACAGGCGGCTGTCGTCGTCCTTGAAGTACAGCGTCTCCCGCATCCCCTTGGGGAGCTGGTCGATGAAGCAGAAGATGCACTTATTTTCGCAGGAGTGCTTTTTGTCCATGAGGGGCGTTTCAAAATCCAGCCCGATGTCATCGTACTCCCGCTTACGGATGACCGTTTCATATGCCTCAAAGGGCTCGCTGCCGCGGGTCAAGGACAATTTCACCTCGGTAGCCGTGAGGAAGAACCGATAATCCAGCACGTCAGTGACCTCGCGGCCGTTGATGGAAACCAGAATATCCCCCGCCGAAATACCGTGCCGCTCGGCGCGGCTGTGGGGGGTAACGCTTGTGATCTTGACCATGGGGATGGGTTCCTTTCCTTGTCTTTGCATTACGCGGACGGTCGCGCAACAATCCACGTTATATTATACCATAAAATTATCAAATTGTCAAATGGAAAAACGGGGAATCTGAAAGAATTGTGAAAAATAAAATGGCGAAAATTGACAAAACTCCGAGGTTTCGCGTCGCGTTTCTCCCAATCCCGAAAGTGGTCAATAAAAAACATGAAAAATATTCAAGAAATATCATCCAATCTATTGACAATGTGTTGAAAGTGTGATATAATATCACCAAGTCGAACACATTGAGCTTCATTTGCGATCTTTTGACCGCCACGTGATGTGCAAGGCTAAAAAAACAGGAGGTCTACCCTACCATGAAAAAGCAAGCCCTGCTCGGAGCCCTCGCTCTGACCGCCGTACTCCTTTTCAGCGCCTGCAACGACCAACCGCCCGCTCCCCCCGCCCCCGAAGACACCACCGTCCCCGTCACTACCGAAGCCCCGACCGAAGCCCCCATCGACCCCTTTGCCGCCGTCCGCGAAAGCGATGAGCTCTGGCTTACCTACGGCTTGGATGCTTACGAAAGCCAATCCGAGGCGCAGGATTTGTCTGAGTTTTTCGCAAATCAAGCCAATATGTCGTATTTGACCCTGTACAACCATATGTTTACCTATGACGAGGACAAATCCGTCCCTGTGGCTGAAGCCCTCTTTCGCTTTATCTGCGACGAATACGGCGCGGACGCTCTGTTGGACAAGGAGAAGCGTTGCGAATACAAGACCGCCTATCTGAAATCCATCGGTGTCGAAATGGAATACATCCAGCTCCCCGAGTTGGAGACCTTCCTCTCCTCCATGGAATTTTCGGCAGACGTGTCCTCGGAGAACCAATTCCCCTACGTCTTCACCATCGGAAACGTCCATTACCATTTTAAAAACTTTGATGATGGCCATATCTCGGCCTACCACGGTATCCTGTATTACAGCACCACGGGACTCGAGAAGCTGATCGAATACGTGGAGGGACTGGAGGACGCCGATCTCTTCAACACCGACCGTGAATTTCACTACTATATGACCCTCGAAGGCGGCGCATCCCATACCCGATATGCCACAGGGAATATGTACATCAACACTCGTGAGGTGACCCTCCATGAGGCCGTCCACGCCATGGGCATCCATTTGAAAAACCATCTTTGGCTGTCCGAGGGGCTATGCGACTATCTCAGCGAGGATCTGGGCTTTTACCCGATCATTACGGATACTCGTATCCAAACCATGCGGATCGTCGGACAGGGGTACTATGACGAGCTGGCCGCGGCGGGCAATCAGACCGCCATTGCCTCCAAAGCTATCTACGATGCATACATTGCCGCCGGAGGCTCCCTGGATTCCATCGAGGCCTTCGATACAAAGCTGTACCGCAATATCAACGTTACAGTGGAGGAGCAACTGGCCCCTGGGTCAAGCTCCACTCTCGGTCAGGTGTGGGAGTCCCTCAATAACGCCCCCTGCACCGCCGTGGGAGCCGAGATCACCTACGGCCAAGCGGCCTCCATGGTGCGCTACCTCGTGGACACCTATGGTTTGAGCGCAGTGCTGGATGCCTACCGTGCGGATGATCCCGCCGCCGCCTTCGGCAAGGACTACGAAGCCCTCAAGGCTGAATGGCTGGAATATCTGTACCGATAAGATCGAATATACTTGGAGGTTCATTATGAAGAAACACCTGCTTATCGGAGCCCTTACTCTGTCCGCGGTACTTCTTTTCAGCGCGTGTAACGACCAACCGCCGACACTCCCGACCGCTACGGACAACGACACCATGCCCATTACCACCGAACAAGTCACCGAAGCCCCCGTTGACCCCTTTGAGGCCGTCCGCGCAAGCGACGAACTCTGGCTCTCCTACGGTCTGGCCGCCTATGAACAGCAAACCGAGCCCCAGGACCTGTCCGAATTTTTCACGAGTCCGCTCAATCAATCCTATCTGACCCTGTCCGATGATCTGTTTACCTACGATTTTGAAAAAACTCTCCCCGTAGCCGAGGCCTTCTTCCGCTTCGTCTGCGACGAGTACGGCGTTGACGCGCTGTTGGATATGGATAAGCGTTGCGAATACAAGACCTCCTATCTGAAATCCCTCGGTTCACAGTTGCACTACCTCCAATCCCCCGAGCAGGAAGCTTTTTTATCCTCCATAAGCTTTTCGGCGGATGACGCGAAAAAGACAGAGTACCCCTACGTATATACCTGGGATAACGTCCATTTTTACTTCCAAAAGGTCAACATGGAAAGCGTTTCTGATTATCACATTGATATGTACCATATCACCACGGGACTTCAAAAAATGACCGCGTACATGGACGGACTCAACGCCGACGACCTGCTGGACACCGACCGTGAATTTCACTTTTACATGACCCTCAACGGCGGAGCCTCCAGAACCACCCCCTCCAATGGGTATATGTATATCAACGTAGGCAACTCAGCGTTGCATGAAGCCGTCCACTCTGTGGGAATCGGTCTTACCGAGCGGAGAAATGTTTGGCTTTCCGAAGGGTTATGTAATTATTTCGGAAAACAACTTGGTTTTAACCCTCTCGCCAAAACAAATCAAATGGTGATATTTCGCATGATCGAAGCAGGCCTCTACGACGGGCAAGCCGCGGCGGGCGATCCAACCGCGATCCGGTACAAAGCCATGTACGATACTTATGTTTCCCGTGGAGGGAAGGTAACTTCTTCCCAGGACTTTGACATGAAATTATATATCGATGCATGCGCCAAGAGTGAACTGGAGTTCGGCGAATACAAGTCCATGGGCGACGCGTGGAAAGAGGCCAATCAAAGCGTACTCAACTCGGTCGGTGCCGAGCTTTCCTACGACCAAGCAACCTCTATGGTTCAGTATCTTGCCGATACGTACGGCATTGACACAGTGCTTGATGCCTACCGCACCCAGGATATGACCGCCTCCTTCGGCAAGGACTACGAAGCCTTGAAGGCCGAATGGCTGGAATATCTGTACCAATAAAAAATTTGGAGGTATCCCACTATGACAAAAGAAAAGAATCCGTGGCTTGCGTGTCTGAAGCACATCGTCATCGCGTCCCTGGCAACCTTTGGGGTCTATATGGCCTCGTCTTTACTGATCGCCGCCACATTTGAAGGCGATGACAAGAAAGATCTGCGTTTCCTTGCGGCCTATATTTTCATGATGGCCGCTTACGTGATCTTCTTCTACCGCTTCCACGAGTACAACCGCCTCGACACCTACGCCGAGTATACGGGCAAATTCAGCCTAAAAAGGGAATTGCTCGCCTACATACACGCCGACGGAAAATACTTGTTCATCATCTTTGCTGTGTGCGCGGTCGTTACGGACGTATCCGTCATGATTTTAGGGTACAATACACCCAATCCCATCGCAACTGTAACCATGTTCTGCCTGGGTCCCTGGGCGGGGGTGATTCATATTCCCGTTGTATGCTCTGTCCTGTGCTTCGTCTATGCCTCGGCCGTGGCCTGTGTCCTGGCCATGCTCCGCAGCCGCAAGATCCATCAAGAGGATACCATTCCTAAAAAGAGATGATTGTCAAAACCGCCGAGAGCCCAAAAAGCCCTCGGCGGTCATTCTTTATCATCTTTCAAAAACCTCGCACCCGCTCCAGCGATACACCTCAAACACCCCGGTGTATTTCCCGCTGAGCTTTTCCAAAAAGCTCGCGGGCTTTTTCAGCTTGTCCAGCATTCCCGAAAGCTCGGCCTCGTCGTCAGGCACCTGGTACAGCCACTCCGAAGGAGCCGTGCCGATCTTGCGGTGATTGTCGTAGGCATCCCGATTCTTGTAGCGCACGATGGCCACGATGCGGTCCTCAATGACCTCGTTCATGGCGGCCACCGCCTCCTCGGGATCCAAACGCCCCGCCACCTCGGCCTGTCCAAAGTGCAGAGCGCATTCCGACACGTAGCCCTTGTACGTATGCGCCACCAGGGACACCGAAAAACGCCCCTCCTCGGGGTGGGGAAGGATGAATTCCAGTACCTCCTCGCCCTTGTCGGTCACGTCGGTAACCGTGCGGGGGCGGTTGTCGCGGGGGAATCGGGTAACGTAGGTACGGGTCAGATAGACGGAGTATTCTTCAACAGTGTACTGAGACATAGCGGCTCCTTTATGTTCGCGTAGATACGCGGCTGGCATTTTTCACAAAAAATTTCTCCGCCCCCCTTGCAATCGGGACGAAACTATGGTATCATATAGTATAAACGATTTCTGCGCAAAATGCAAGAGAAAATTGTAAAAAATTCGGAGGTTCCCATGGAACAGATCTATACCATCCCCGTAAACGAAGCCTTTGAAGCGTCCCGCGACGACCCCGCCTGCGGTTGCCCCATGTGCGCCATCTACCGCAAGCTGGAGGAAAACGAGCTGGATCTCATTCTCGGTGCCTCTATGATGGAGCCCGACGTCCGCATCAAGACCAACGAGCAGGGCTTCTGCCGCCTGCATTACGATCTCATGTTCGTCCGCAAGAACCGCCTGGGTATGGCCCTGACTCTGGAGAGCCACCTCAAGGAGCTGCAAAACGACATCAAGGAGGGAGCCTTCGGCACGCCCGGTAACAAGCCCCTCAAGCGCATTGGGGAGCTGGAGTCCACCTGCTACGTCTGTAAGCGCGCCGCTTTCCACTTTGAGCATATGGCCGAGACCGTGGTTTTCCTGTGGGACTCCGACGAGGATTTCGGCCCCAAGCTCCGCGCCCAGCCCTACTTCTGCCTGCCGCACTATAAGAAACTCCTGGAATACGGCCAGAAGCGTCTCGGCAAAAAGAAGCTGGCCCAGTTCACATCCGAGGTCGGAAAAGTGGTCAACGACTATATGTCAACCCTCACCGAGGACATCAGCTGGTTCTGCAAGAAGTTCGACTACCGCTACGACCAGGAGCCCTGGTATAACTCCAAGGACTCGGTGGAGCGGGCCATCAAATTCCTGCGGTCGGATATTCATAACAAATAAAAGAGCAGGGAAGCCGTCCGTATGCACTACGCCCTCCTGCTTCTGACCGCCCTTCTTCTGACCCTTCAGAAGGTCACCCAAAAACGTTTCAATACGACCTGCCGCTCGGGAGCATTCCTGTTCGGAAGTATGATCTCGCTTTGTGCCATGTGCGTGTTCATCGCGGTCAATGCGGTCAACCGTAATTGGAGCTGGCACCCGAGCCTCATCCTACCCGCCGTCGGATTCGGCCTGTCCCATGCCGTCGGTACCGTGTTCGTAGTGCTGGCCATCAAAAACGGTTCCTTGGCCAAGACCACCCTGATCACCTCCTACTCCCTCCTGATCCCCGCCGCCGCAGGGCTGGTCATCCTCCGCGAGCCCATCAAAATGACCATGCTTGCAGGCATCCTCCTGCTGGCGATCTCCCTGTGGCTGACCAATCACCGCAAGGCCGATAGTGGGGAAAAGATCACCCTCAAATGGGTGGTCTGCGTCGCCCTCGCCTTTGCAGGCAACGGCCTCTGCTCCACGGTGCAAAAGCTGGCCCCTCACTATGTTGACGGCGCACTCAATCAGAACCTCTACATGATTGTAGCCCTTGGCCTCTCCTCGGTCGTACTGGCCGCCGCTTCCTTCCTTGCGAAGGAGACCGACCGAACAGGCACATTGCGCCGCGGTGCCCCCCTTGCCCTCGTCTGCGGCCTGTGTAACGGCGGGGTCAATATTCTGGTCCTTTACTTGAACCAATACATCCCCGCCTCCGTCATGTTTCCCGCCATGTCTGCAAGCCAGATCATTCTGGTCTTTATCTACTCATTGGTAATCTGCCGTGAAAGATTTACCAAGAAACAATGGGCAGGCTTTGCCGTCGGTATCCTGTCAGTGATCCTGCTCAATCTCTAATACACAAGGAGTTTCCCCATGATCGACCTACTCGAGCTACACAAATACTTCATCCTAAAGCACCTCCGCCCCGGCGACGTGGCGGTAGATTTCACCATGGGCAACGGCCACGATACCGAGTTCCTGTCCAAGACCGTCGGCCCCGACGGCTTCGTCTATGCATTCGATATCCAGGAACAGGCCCTGGCTTCCACTCAGGAGCATCTGGTCAAGGCGGGCTGTCCCGATAACTACCAGCTCATTCTGGACTCCCATTCCAATGTCAAAAAGTACGTGGACGTCCCCTTCAAGGCGGGAATGTTTAACCTGGGCTGGCTCCCGGGCGGAGATAAGTCCATAACCACCCTGCGAGAGACCACCCTCCCTGCCATCCGCGACGCAATCAGCCTCATGGATAAGGATGCCATCCTCAACATCGCCGTCTACCCCGGCCACGCCGAGGGCGATGCCGAGGGACAGATGATCCTGGACTACCTGGCCGGAATCAGCCGCCACCGCGTCTGCGCCACCCTGGTCAAGATCGTCAATTCCCCTACGTCCCCCTTCTTTATCGTCGTCGAAACCAAACCGTAAACTAAGGAGCTACTATGTTCAGCAAAAACGTCAAAATCGCCGTCGCATCCATCGCCATCGTCGCCGTGCTCTCCTCTTGCGGAGCCAAGCAACCGAAATATAACTACCAAATCGATATGCAAAAATACGAAAACGCCATCTCGGTCACAGATAAATCGTATCTTGTACTGGTCAATAAGCAGAACAGCTTGAATAACGGATATATCCCGGACTCCCTGGCCACAGTTCCCGCAGAGCTGACGCTGTACGGCAAGGAGGTCCAGCTGGAATCCACGGCCGCTCTCGCTGCCGAGGCTCTGGTTTGCGAGCTTCGGGCTTGCGGCTACACCGATATCACCATTACCAGCGGCTACCGCTCCTATGAATACCAGCAGATCCTCTTCAATACGTACCTGGGTAACGAAATGGCCGCCCACCCCGATTGGACGCAGGAACGGTGCGAGGCAGAGGTTCTGTCCTATTCTGCCCGTCCCGGCGAAAGCGAGCATCAGACGGGGCTCTGCATGGATCTCATCAGCACGAAAAACGTCGTGCTGGACGAGACCTTTGCCCAAAACCCTGCCTATGCCTGGCTCATCGAAAACGCCCATCACTTCGGCTTCATCCTCCGTTATCCTGCGGATAAGACCGAGAGTACGGGGTATTCCTACGAGCCCTGGCACTACCGCTTCGTAGGAGTGAAAGCCGCCACGGAGATCCACAATAAGGGAATCTCTCTGGAGGAATACCTTGACTAACGGTTGTTGATCTAAGGTCTCTTGCTTTTTTGGGGGGCGGTTGCATTCATGAAAAGTTTCGTATTTTTCAAAACAACCTTTCTCAAAAATCAAGAAATCATCACATTCGTGCGATATAATGACAACATAATCGTATGGCATCGTACAGATCCGTACGGCACAAAAAGTAAGCCCGCCAGTTTCAACACAGGACACCTCGCACGCATTTTCGGATGATTGAAGGGAGTTGTCTTTCATGAACCAAGAGAATCCTATGAACGAAAAAAAACCAAATCAAGACACGTACGAAGAATTTGATTCTGATTCTACCCGCTCCCGACGGACTCAGAATCCCGAGAACGGACAGGAATATACCAATCCGGACGGCAGCCACGGGTATATTTACAATTCATCTGCCTCCTGCGAGCATCGGAATCGCGCCGTGAAAAGCGCCGTGATCGCATGCTCGACGGTAGTGGCTACTCTTGTCCTGGGTGCCTGTTGCTTCTTCGGCGCCTATACGGCGGTTCAATCTCTGAATCACCTGAACAAAAACAGCTCCTCGGCCGAGGAGGGAAACAGCAATCGTCCTAATTCGGGTATATCCGGAGAGCTTGTGATCCGCGACGATACACAGCAGAGCGGCTCCAATCATAAGCAGGAGCCCTGGGGAGATAACGCCGTCGGCGGATCAGACCCGTCCGACACAAGCTGGATTCCCAATAACGTGAGTATCGATAAAAAACCCCCGCTCCGACAGGATAGCAACGGTGATGGGAGAGCCGAGATCGAAACAGACGCAAGCGGAGAGGTTCTTACCTCAGCGGGACAGGGAGCCGTATCGGTCGCAACGGTCGTCAATCGCGTAGCCGCGTCCGTGGTGGAAATTTCCACGAAAACCACCGTGCAATCCGGGCAAACCGAGCAAACGGTTTCCGGCGGTGCGGGAAGCGGCGTGATCATTTCCAAGGAAGGCTTTATTGTAACCAATCACCACGTGATCGAGGGAGCCCGCGCCATTACGGTGCGACTCAACAACGGACGGGAATTTCCTGCCACCCTTGTCGGTGCCGATGAGCAGACGGATATTGCCGTTCTGTGGATCGATGCAGGAACGTATCCGCTGACCGTAGCAACCCTGGGAGCCAGCTTTGATCTTGTCACCGGCGAGGATATTTTGGCCATTGGAAATCCCCTGGGAGCATTGGGCGGAACGGTGACCGAGGGCATGATCTCCGCCACAGCCCGAGATATCAGCATCAACGGAATTGTTATGACCCTGTTGCAGGTTTCGGCTCCCATCAATCCCGGTAATTCCGGCGGAGGATTGTTCAATATGGCCGGAGATCTGGTCGGGATCGTCAACGCCAAAATGACCTCGGAGGAGGTCGAGGGCCTCGGATTCGCCATTCCCGTGGATATCGCTTATCCCGTGATCCTGGAGCTGATTGCCCACGGATACGTCCGAGGACGTCCTACCGTAGATTTTTCCGTTGTGGAAGTAACGTCGGTGCAAACGGCTATGCGTTATTTCGATTCTCTCAACCTCGGCGTATACGTATACACCGAAAGTCACCCGATTCTGCAATACGGAGATCTTATCCTGGCCGCAGACGGCATGGAGATTTCCACGGCGAATCAGCTGCAAGCCTTGATTCAACGGAAGCAGGTTGGGGATTCGCTGGAGCTGACGGTTTATCGGGCGCGGGAGCAAATAACTGTAACCGTAACCATCGTTGAGGCCGTTCCCACAAGCCTTCAGCCTGCCGCCTGAGAGCGGCAAAGCCAATCAGAAAAGGAGGAAGTACCATGTACCATATTCTCGTTGTCGATGACGAAAGCCGCATTCGGGCCATTATTCGCAAGTACGCCGAGTTTGAAGGCCATACCGTAACCGAGGCCGGAGACGGCATGGAGGCGGTGATTCTTTGCCGCAAGGAGAGCTTCGATCTGATCATCATGGATATCATGATGCCGGAGCTGGATGGCTTTTCCGCCTGCCGTGAAATCCGTAAGAACAGTCAGACCCCCATCATCATGCTGTCCGCCCGCGGCGAGGAGTACGATAAGATCAACGGCTTTGAGCTGGGAATCGATGATTACGTGGTAAAGCCCTTTTCCCCTCGTGAGCTTATGCTCCGCGTAGATGCCGTGCTGAAGCGTGTCCACCGTCCCCCGATCGCCGCCGGTAATGCAACGCCGAATCAGATTATCGAGTTGGATAACGGTGGCCTCCGTGTGGACATGACCGCCCGTATCGTGAGTGTAGAAGGAGAGCGGGTAGATATGTCCCCCAAGGAGTACGATCTGTTCTTTTACCTTCTTTCCAACCGCAATATCGCTCTTTCCCGTGAAAAGCTGATCAGCGAAGTATGGGGCTACGATTTTTACGGTGATGCACGCACGCTGGATACCCATATCAAGCTGCTCCGCAAAAGCCTGGGGCCCTACGCCAAATATATCGTTACGCTTCGCGGCGTAGGATACCGCTTTGAAGGGGATTAACCGTTATGAACCCCCAAAGCAACCAAAATCGAACAACCTATTTCAACTCCCCCCGCCGCACCCAGCGTAGCGGGGGGCGTATCAGCATTTCCTGGAAGCTTTTTGCGTATCTGGCCCTGTTTACTCTGTTCATCCTGATCGTTGTTTGGATCATGCAGATCGGTCTCCTGAATTACTTTTACAGTCAAAGCAAATATGACGAGATGGAAGTGACGGATGCGATGGTCACGGATGCGATATTGAATCACCCCGGAAATTTGGAGGAGGTGGTTGAAAAATGCGCCACGGATTATCTTTTGTGCATACGCGTGTTCCGCGTGGACGGCTCGACTGCCCGTCAGATTGTCAGCGCAGAGGTTTCCGGAAATTGCCTGATTCACCGGATATCCAGCCGCTACCTGACCCACCTCTATAACGAGGCAGTCGAAAACGGCGGGCTCTATACGAAAAAAATATCCCCCGAAATGCTGTTCTTTACGAATCCCGATGCCATGATCGACACGGATCCGCCCAGACGGCAGCAGGATCGGATCGACGGCATTTTCAATGCCTTCCGCAACTATCCCTTGGAGCAGGACGTTAATATGCTGCACGTCCGCGTGCTGCGGGATATGAGCGGAAGCACCTATATTCTGATGCTGAATTCCGAGCTGGAGCCTTTGAACGCTACGGTGGAAACCTTAAAGACCCAATTCTGGATGATCGCCTTTATTCTTCTTTGGGGTGCATTATTCCTGGCAATTCTGATCTCCAGAAACATCTCGGAGCCCATCAAGAAAATGAACCGTGCCGCCAAACAGCTGGCACAGGGACGATACGATGCGGATTTCCGCGTGACAGGCTATAGCGAAGCTACCGAGCTGTCGGAATCCCTGACCCATGCCTCGGAGCAGCTCTCCCGAAATGATAAGCTCCAAAAGGAGTTGATCGCGAATATTTCTCATGACCTGCGCACCCCGCTGACCATGATCGTGGGATATAGCGAGGTCATGCGTGATCTTCCCGGCGAGAATACCCCCGAAAACGTACAGGTGATCATTGACGAAACCGAGCGGTTGTCCCAATTGGTCAACGATCTGCTGGACCTGTCTAAGCTACAGGCAGGAACTCGTCTCCCCTCTATGGAGGTTCTGAATTTGACCGCTCTGATTGAGTCAACCATGCTCCGCTATGAAAAGCTGACCCAAAAGGACGGCTACAGGATCGAATACCAAGCCCCTGCCCCCATCTACGTCCGCGCTGACCAGACCATGCTTTTGCAGGTGATCTACAATCTGATCAACAACGCCATCAATTATACGGGAAATGACAAGCTCGTCCGTGTGACGCAAACGGTTTCCTCGGACGGCTCCAAGGTTCGCGTATCGGTCATGGATAGCGGCGCAGGCATTCCTCCCGAGCAGATCCCCTTGATATGGGATCGCTACTATAAGATCGACAAGGTGCACAGACGGGCTATGATCGGAACGGGCTTGGGACTCTCTATCGTCAAGCAGGTGCTGGAGGCTCACCATACCACCTACGGCATCGAAAGCAAAGAGGGAAGCGGCTCCACCTTCTGGTTCGAAATGCCGGTCGTACAAAGAGATACACCTGAAATCAAAGATGAAAATCTTGCGTAACCCCTTGCAATTCCCGGCGAAAAGGTGTATAATAGTGAGGAATTACCACCGGGAAACCGCCCGATGCCGGTTGCCGATCAACAAGAATTTGTAAATGGGAGCCCACTATGCCCGATCTTCTTCAAGAGCTACATGCTCATTTGGTCCATCAATTATCCTGCCCTGTGTGCGGCGCATCTCTTTGCGTGTCCGAAGACGGCAAAAGCCTCACCTGCTTGAACAAGGCATCCGATTCTTCCGCCCGCAGGCGAACGCATCTTTTTGACGGAGGAGCAGGCGGTTACGTTCCTCTTTCTCCCCGTCATAGCGGAGGAGGTGACTCCAAGGAAGCTGTCCGCGCCCGCTCCTCCTTCCTGCATCACGGTTACTATGATCCGGCCGCACGGGCGTTGACTGAAATCGTCACCGAATTTACACCGATCAGCGGCTCGGTTCTGGATGCCGGGTGCGGAGAAGGGTACTATTCCAACCGTATCGCTCAAGCCGGATATCCAACCATGGGTGTGGATCTTTCCAAATTTGCTGTGGACGCCGCGGCCAAGGCCGCACGAGCCTATCGTCTGTCCACCGGACAAGCCTCCATGACCTTGTATGCCGTGGGAAGCGTATTCGAGCTTCCGGTGAAGGATAATGCCTTCGACACTGTGACGAATATTTTTGCCCCCTGTGCCCCCGCTGAATACGCCCGTGTACTCAAGCCGGGCGGACATCTGATCGTAGTCGGTGCAGGAGAGCGGCATCTGTTTGGACTCAAGCAGTTGGTCTACGACGACCCCTATCTCAACGACCCTCGCCGCGATCTGCCTACGGAATCGGACGGTCTGACTCTCGTCGCCGCCCGAAATACCTCCTTTAGCATCGTGGTGGAAGATCCGTCCCACCTGGCCGCGTTGTTTTCCATGACCCCCTACTACTGGCGGACAAGCCAGAACGGTCACGACCGGATCCGCTCCGCCGAGCGGCTGGAAACCGAGGTGTCCTTCGACTTCCATATCTACCGAAAAGCATAAAATTAAAGTATAACTTATAAAGGGAACCTCTAAAAATTCATCGCATGGAGAATCGACGGAATCTTTTCCGTTTGCCCACGAAGTGGGCGCTTCACCAAAAATCCTTCGCGTAGACTCCACTACGCGCGCGGACTTTTGTTGCGTCTGACAAAAAATCTTCTCGCCGCTCTCCCCACGCTGAATATTTAGAGGTCCCCTAAAACGAAAGGAACCGTTATGAGCAATACCGAAACCGTTTTCAACAAGAAGATTTCGTTGTGCATTCCCATGTACAACGAAAACAGCATCATCGCTGACACAGCAAAGACCCTGCACGAGTACATGTCCAAGACCTTTGCCGACTACGAGATCATTTTCTCCAACGACGGCTCCAAGGACGGCTGCGACAAGACCGTGGAGGCCCTGAACCTCCCCAACGTCCGAGTGGTAGGCTATCCCGATAACAAGGGTAAGGGATGTGCTGTCCGTACCGCTCTCCTGGCCGCAGAGGGAGACATCGTCATGTTCACCGATGCCGACCTGGCCTACGGAACCGACGTCATCAAGCAGGTGTACGATGAGTTTGTCGCCAATCCCGACGCCGATATGGTCATCGGCTCCCGTAACCTCCATAAGGACGGCTACGAGGGCTACACCTTCATCCGTAAGCTGGCCTCCAAGATCTACATCAAGATCCTCTGC
Organism: Oscillospiraceae bacterium; assembly: GCA_015064695.1. Taxonomy (GTDB): domain Bacteria; phylum Bacillota; class Clostridia; order Oscillospirales; family CAG-272; genus CAMEON01. The sequence continues at coordinate 13,962 of SVRS01000006.1, forward strand.
TTCGTAGGCGGCTTCAAGCTGTCGGATTCCCAGTGCGGCTGTAAGGCTTTCACCCGCGAGACCGTATGGGAGATATTCCCCCGTTGCGAGGTCAACGGCTTTGCCTTCGATTTTGAGGCCATTCTCTGGGCCACCAAGCTGGGTAAGAAGATCGTGGAGACTCCCGTTAAGATCATCAACCACCGCGAGTCCAAGGTCAACATTGTCAAGGACACCTTCAAGATGCTGGGCGATCTGCGGAAGATGAAGAAGCGGATCAAGAGAATTGAGATCGAAATCAAGTAAATTTCCCATCCCCGCGCGCGCCGCGGGGAAATTTTTCTTTTTTGGGGAAAAGCCGTGAGGTTTTGTAATTTTTTGCGATTGTATAAGTGAACACGTGTTTGGCATCTTCCGTGCCACCCATTCCAATCATTTTGAAAGGAGGGTCTATGTCTTTTGAACGCTGTAACCCAACTGCAGAGCAAGAACTGTTGGACAGGCTCGTAGGACGGGACGAATCCGCTCTGTCCGAGGTGTCCGACCGATGGGGAAGGATGCTCTACGGTCTGGCCTACCGCATTACAGGCTCCGTCCCGGATGCCGAGGAATGTGTCAATGACGCCTTGCTGGATCTGTGGCAGAATCCCCCCGCCCATGGCGATACCGATCTGTCGGCTTACGTCAGCGTGCTGGTGCGCCGACGGGCCGTGGATCGCGTGCGCTTCAATACCGCCAACCGTCGGGGAGGAGGAGATTACACCTGCGCCCTGGACGAGCTGGATCAATGCCTGGCCGATCCCAACGGGCAAGCAGACGAGGATTCCATGGCCATCCGTGATGCCCTGCAAGCCTTTTTGGATAGCCTGGATAAGGAGAACCGAGTCATCTTCCTGCTTCGCTACTATGCCGCCTACTCCAACGCCGAGATTGCCCGGCGGAGGGGCATCGGCGAGCGAGCCGTAGAAATGCGCCTGAACCGTATGCGAAAGCGCCTGCGCCGCGTGCTTGCCGAGCATGACGTTTCCCTGTAAACCGAAACAAAACCCATTTTCTCTGAGAAAGGAGAAGCCACATGAAAAACAAACGAGACCAACTCAATAACGCATTCCATGATCTCCGCGACGATACCCTGGCTGAGACCGTGGCCGCCATGGAGACACCCGCCATCCCCCAAGTAAACCACGCCCGCCGTTGGCTTACGGCTACCGCCGCCTGCCTCGCGGCCGCGCTGACTTTGGGAGCGTTGCTGACTCTACCCCTGATGAGGAACGATGGGCCGTCTCCCACGCCCCCTCCCACTACCGGGCAACCATCCTCCGACCAAGAGCGGTTCTTCTACGATGCCCCCATCGTGAAGCTGATAAGCCTGTCTGCCGAGAAAACGGTAGAGGGCGTCACAGAGGGGGAGAGCGATATGGTCATGCAGATCGATGAGGATATCCGGATTAACCATCAATACTACCTGCTTTTTGAAGCATTGGAGGAAGGTGAGACCCTGACCCTGACCTCCCGCAATACCACCCTGGCCCAGGCAAGCGTGAGAGAGCGGCCCGAATATGACCGCAGAGTTCATATTAAGGCGACCACCGATTACCTGCCGTCCATTACATTCGATCCGACTCTCACCCAACACCCCGAGCCTATATTCCTTTGGAATTATCTGGGCCTGCCGGAGGAAGCCCGCACGGAGGGAAATATCTACGAGGATTGTGTGGATTTTGTCATCAGAAACGCGGACGGCCATATTACGGGAGCGGGAAGTCTGTACCTGGCCAATAAAAAGGTCATGACCATTGAGGAAAACAACAGCTACTTCAAGCACATGTCCATCAGCCGCGGTAAAGTCCTGGGCTCTGTGCGCTTTGATAACCCTGCCTCGGTGACTGACGAGCAGATCGAGACCCTCCTGTCCGAAATGCATGGAAAGGCAGAGGGCCTGTCCGAGAACTTCTTTGACGAATCCACCTTCACCGCCGATGAGTGGTATATCAAGAACTGGGCGACCATCATCGAGACGGATTATCCCGAGTATCTGCCCGAGGATGCCCCTCTGCTGATCCTGCTGGGAGCCGGTCGGATCATGGACGGCATCCGCGCTCACCTCAATATGGGAACGCCCGAGAACTACACGGAGCTTCGTTCGGTATTCTTCTTTGAAGACGGCACCTACGCCATCGCAGAGTACGAAAATATCAAGTGCATCTGCCCCATCTGCGGGGAGATCGAGTATCTGGAGCATCCATTCTATACCCAGGTCCACAACGTCACGGACATCCACGAAGAGTATGCCCATAAGCAGGAGACCTACTGGTTGTTCAAGCTGAACGATGGTCGGATCATGAAGGCATCTCTCATCGGTGACGGCTACTTCACCTTTGTCACCGAGGAAGATGCCGCCGCATAACTCGATATCCACCCCATACCCCTCACGGGTATGGGGACTTTTTTGCCGAAAAACAAAAAAAACGCAAAAAAAGGCTATACAAAATCAAACTTTTATGGTATAATATATTCTGTATACTAATATTCAGACGAAAGGAAGATTATTTCCATGGCATACGACAACAAGAAGCCCTATAAGCCCGAGAGCGGCAAGGGCGTCAAGAAATATCCTGCTGACAAGAATTTTACTCCCACCGGTGACCGTCCCTACAAAGAAGGGAAATCCTTTGAGAAAAAGCCATACGAGAAGAAAAACTACGGCGATAAGCCCTACGAGAAAAGGTTCTACGGAGAACGTCCTCGTTTCGAGGATCGCCCCCGGGATGAGTACAAAGCCCAGGACAAAAAGCAGTATGACCGCGATAGCCGCCGTGACTATGACGATGAGGACGGCAATACCCCCGATCCCGAGGCCGAGGGCCTGGTGATTGGTCGCAACGCCGTGCGAGAGCTGCTCCGCTCCGACCGCACCGTAGACAAGCTCCTGGTCCGCCGCGGCGATCGCGAGGGCTCTATCGTGGTGCTGGTAGCTGAGGCGGTGGAGAAGGGCATCCCTATCGTGGAAGTAGACAAGGCCAAGCTGGATAGTCTGGCAGGCTTCGTGCCCCACCAGGGCGTGATCGCCATGGTGGCCCAGAAGGCCTACTGCTCGGTTGAGGATATCCTGGCCATTGCCGCAGAGCGCGGCGAGAAGCCCTTCATCGTCATTGCCGACGGTATCACAGATCCCTATAATCTGGGCGCGCTCATCCGTTGCGCCGAAGGCTGCGGTGCCCACGGCCTGATCATCCCCCGCCGTCGCGCCGTGGGGTTGACCGCCCTGGTGGCCAAGTCCTCCGCAGGCGCTATGGAGCATTTGGCCGTAGCCAAGGTGGCCAATATCCATACCACCATCCTGGAGTTGAAAAAGGCAGGCGTGTGGGTCTACGCCGCCGAGGCGGGTGGCTCCGCTCACTACGATACCGATTTCCGAGGCCCCTGCGCCCTGGTCATGGGCAGTGAAGGAGACGGCGTTTCCCGCGTGGTCAAGGATACCTGCGACGGTATTGTATCCATCCCCATGTACGGCCATGTAAACTCCTTCAACGTTTCTACTGCCGCATCCGTTATTTTGGCCGAGATCGCGCGCCAGCATCACATGGAATAACCTACGCTTGATACGAAAGTAAGCAGAAGGGAGGAACCGATTTGCCCGAGTCTAACAAAGGTTTTGAAAAAAACACCGAAGCCTCGTCCGTCGATTGGGCCGAGAAATTAAAGGCTTCCATGAAAGAAGCCGCAGGTGACCTCAAGGAAAGCCCTGCCGAGTCCGTTGATGACGATCTTGCGGCCCTGCTTCGTGCGCAGTTAGGGAAGAGTTGTGTTGCTTCCACACCTGCCAGCAGTTTGGATACATCTGAATTTGAAACAAATTCGAGCTTCCCGGAAATGGATGAGGAAATTGAGGAGGATATCGAAGAATATCCCGACGAAGATCCCATCGAGGACGATATCGAAGAATACCCCGACGAAGATCCCATCGAGGACGATATCGAAGAATATCCCGACGAAGATTCCATCGAGGAGGATATCGAAGAATACCCCGACGAAGATTCCATCGAGGAGGATATCGAAGAATATCCCGACGAAGATTCCGTCGAGGACGATATCGAAGAATATCCCGACGAAGATCCCATCGAGGACGATATTGAGGAATATTGCGACAACGATTTCTCCGAAGAGTCAAACTATGAAGATGTCGATCCGAATTTTTTTGAAAATGCTTCCTACGATGCGGCAGTCGAAGCCGACGTAACCGACGGTCTTTTCCTGGAGCAACCGATTGAAGACTCCGTTTCCGATATACCGATCCCTGTTTCCACCGTGCGTCAAGAAGCAGAGTACCGTCAGCCGACTGCCAATGCCATGACCGACGATTGCTTTAATCGTGCGCCTGCAAAAACGGGGCAAGGCCGATCTAAATTGCGAGAGATCGCGTTGGAAAATCAGCAGTTGCTTTCCGAAAGTCGTAAAATTTCCGATCAAAGGGATGAAACGAACGAGTCCTCCTTCGCGAATATGAATTCCCAAGCGCATGCGGGAGACCAGAACCGATCCGGCGGTATGGTGCGAAGCCATGAACGAAATGGATCAGACAGCCCGCAAATATGCGATCCCCTACAGCTTAGCCTGGACGATATTTCTCCTACCGTTGTGCGCTCACAGAATACCAAAAACGAAGCACACGTCACATCTTTGGATTATTTGGACGAGGAAACACGCGGCACGTCGAAATATGAGGACACCGTTGCCGAGAAGCGGGCGGATATCGCTGAGCTGGAGGATACGGATCTATACATACGGCTGGGATACGAGGATTCTCTGCGGCGGGTCGACGAGCAGATGCGTATGGAAAAGCTGAGGTCCGATGCTTCTGATGTCAGTAAGCCCTGCTCCTCCAACGAGCAGGCAACCGTTCGTGCCAAATCCGAATATTCGGGACGTCGCGACACCGATCGTATTGAAAGAAAATACGTACACACCCATTGCAAAAATCTCCTTCGAACCATTCTTGCAACTCTCGGCGCCCTTCTTGCGTTAGCATATGAGATCCTCACTCCCATAATGCCGCTCCCCGATACCACCTTGCTTTCGAACTCGATATACTATGTTCCCGTTGGGCTTCTGTGGATGATCCTGATCTGTCTGCCGTTCCTATCCCGTATAGGACGAGGATTGAAGGGACTCCTCGACTTTGAACCGACCCGCTACACCGTACCTGCCCTGGCTCTGCTGACAACGGCGGCGCACGGAATCCTTCTGATTGCTTTCGGTCGCTATCAAGGAATGCCCCTGTTCTTTGGCGCGTCGCTTCTGATTCTGGCGGTCGCAGCCCTTTCGGAATACTTCGTGTCTGAAGGTGAGCACTATGCATTTTCGGTAGCATCCTCGGGTAAGACCGCATACGTCCTGACCGACGAAAATACTCCGGCGGCTTCGGCTTTACAGCAAGCTCACCCAAGGGTAGGGAAGGAACACTCCGCTCTGCGACGTTCGCGCAAGAAACAGGTATTTACCGTGGTTCGAACCGGTAGGTTGTCCGATTATTTCGCCAGAACACAGCGCTATAATCCCTATATGGGGCTGTTGAATTACTTTATCCCCCTGGCTCTTTTGGCGGCAATCGCATGCGCAGGAACAGAGATCGTTCTCGGCGGTGACCTTTTGACGGACGGGCTTCGAGTGTTTGTCTTCGTTTACCTGCTCGGCCTGCCATCAGCCTATCTGTTGGCCATGAATTTGCCGTTATTCAACGTCAATAGGCATTTGCGTAAAAAAGGAGCCGCCGTCATTGGAACGGCCGCCCCTCTCACATACGCAGGGAAGCAGGATGCTCATTTGATATTCTCGGACGGAGATGCCCTCAAGGCGCTCTACCGGAAGGATATAACCCTGCGCGGCGATGAGGATTCGGAAGAATACCGTCGTATGGCGGACGTTGTTTTCCGATTTTTGAACACACCTCTCGCAACGGATCCCCTGCTTCGGGAGGCGAGCCTGGACAATTACCGCATTGAAATAGCCGAGGCGATTGAGCAGTATATGCGTTTGTATCTCGTGGATACCGAGCGAGGAGATGCAACGGAGATCATGATGGGATCTCATAGTGCGCTGACACGTCGAGGCATTCGCCTGCCAAAGATCAACATGGAGCAAAAATACAAAAAAAGCAAAGGTAGCCACGTGCTGTATTTGGCCTTCAATCGCAATTTCCGTTTAGCCTACGCAGTGGAATACCGTGTCGGTCGAACCTTTGCCCGAACGGTAGCATCCCTGAACCATATGGGCTACCGGGTATCCATCTCCTCCTTTGACCCTCTGGTCAATCCCGACATAGAGGGAATCAGCCGTTTACGCAAAAAAAGTCCCTTGAATATATTGAGGCCCTCTGTTTACGAGCCCATCCACAAATCCCGCTCCAGCGGCTTGATCGCCACGGGAAGAAGCCTGGATATTCTGTATCCTCTGAACGGCTGTCGCGCTATGCTCCGTGCGTATCGCAGAAGTCACCTGTTCAGTTGGCTGGCACTGCTGGCTACCATTGGCATCGCTATTGCTACGGTATGCTTCGGTGAAAGCCGCCTGCAAATATCCGCAGGCGTAGCGCTCGGACAGCTCCTGCAGGTGTTCGCCGTGACATGGCTCTGCAAGTCCTCCACCAACACCAAAATTCTTGACAGGGATGTGCAAACAGCATCCTCCGCCAAGGAGCTCGGAGATGACGTTGGAGCCACCTCCGCAACCGAAAAAAGAACAAACGCCGACTAATCCCCATAAATCATTTAAGAAAGCAGAAACGATCATGAATCAACACGAGAAAAGAATGCTCCTGACCTCTGTCTCGCGCCCCGGACGCTACGCGGGCGGCGAGTACGGTCAGATCATCAAGGACAAGGCGGCGGTCAAGGCACGCTTTGCCTTCGCCTTCCCGGACTCCTACGAGATTGGTATGTCCAATCTGGGTGTTCGTATCCTGTACCATTGTCTCAATCTTCACGACGATATTTGGTGTGAGCGTACCTATGCTCCCTGGATCGATATGCAAGAGAAAATGGCCGAGCAAAACGCACCTTTGACCTGCTTGGAGAGCGGAGATCCCGTGTCCGAGTTCGACTTTTTGGGCTTTACCCTCCAGTACGAAATGTGCTACACCACCGTACTGAATATGCTGGAGCTTGCCCGTATCCCCCTCCGTTCCACCGACCGGGGAGAAGATTGCCCTCTGGTCATCGGTGGCGGCCCCTGCTCCTATAACCCCGAGCCCGTGGCCGATTTCTTCGACCTCTTCAATATCGGCGAGGGCGAGGAAATGCTCCCCGAGATCGTCCGTCTCTACATCAAAATGAAGGACGAGGGAACCTACACCCGCGCCGCCTTTCTCCATGAAGCCGCCCGCACCATCAAGGGCGTTTACGTCCCCTCCCTCTACACCGTTACCTATAACCCTGACGGTACCGTAGAGGCCTATACCCCCGTCTACGACGATATTCCCAAAACCATTACCAAGCGAATCGTAGAGGATTTGGATAAGGCACCTTTTCCCGAGAAGGTGGTTATGCCCTACATCGAAACCGTGCAGGACCGCATTACCGTGGAGGTAGGTCGCGGCTGTATCCGCGGTTGCCGCTTCTGCCAGGCCGGTATGGTCTACCGCCCTGTCCGCGAGAAGACTCCTGACGTGGTGGATTGCCAGTGCCGCGCTATCTTCGAATCCTCGGGCTACGAGGAAATGTCTCTCTCCTCCCTCTCCATCAGCGATTACACCGCCGTTAACGAGTTGACCGACAAGCTTCTGGCCTGGTCCAATCCCAATATGGTCAGCCTGTCTCTCCCCTCTCTCCGCGCCGATTCCTTCACCCGCGAGCTGATGGACAAGGTGGCCTCCATCCGTAATTCCACCATCACCTTTGCTCCCGAGGCGGGATCTCAACGTCTCCGGGACGTCATCAATAAGAACCTCTACGAGGAGGATCTCATGCGGGCGGTCAACGTGGCCTTCGACGTGGGCAAGAACCAGGTCAAGCTGTACTTCATGCAAGGCCACCCCACCGAGACCGACGAGGACCTGGCCGAAATCCCCGAGCTGGCCCACCGCGTGGCCTCTGCCTACTATCAAAACCCCAACCGTCAGAAGGGAAGACACCCTCAGGTCACCATCAGCGTCTCCCCCTTTATCCCCAAGCCCTTTACCCCCTTCCAGTGGGAGCCTCAGGATTCTCTGGAAGAAATGGAGCGTAAGCAAGCCTTCGTGGGCTCTTGCGTGCATGACCGTCGCGTGAAGTATAATTACCACAACGCCAAGACCTGCCGCCTGGAGGCTGTCCTGGCCCGGGGCGACCGTCGCCTGGCCGCCGCCCTGGAGGAAGCCTGCCGCCGCGGCTTCAAGTTTGAGGCCTGGTCGGAATTCTTCGACTACGATGCCTGGATGGATATTTTCGCTGCCACCGGCATTGATCCGTCCTTCTATGCCAACCGCCGCTACGGCCTGGATGAGGTCCTGCCCTGGGATATCATTGATTGCGGTGTAACAAAGAAATTCCTGCAAAGAGAGAACGCCCGCGCCCACGAGGGAACGACGACCCCAAACTGCCGAGAGAGCTGCTCGGGATGCGGAGCCAATAAAATGGGAGGTGAGCGCGCATGCTGTCCCAAAGCAAAGTAAAGCATATTTCCAAATTTGACCGTGAGATGCTGGCCGAGCCGATTACGGTTCGTGTCGTGTTCCAGAAAACGGGAAATCTCCAGTATTTCTCCCACCTGGATCTCCAACGCACCTGGCAGAGAGTGCTGGTGCGCGCTTCTATCCCCATGTGGTACACCCAGGGCTTCAACCCCCACAGTAAGATCACCTTCGGCGTACCTCTGCCCGTTGGATCCGAGGGTATGTGTGAGATGGTGGATCTCCGCATTGACCGCAAGATCACCTGCGAGGAAATCAAAAACCAGCTCAACGCAGAGCTCACCGGCGAGATGCAGGTGTCGGAGGTCTACGTTCCCAAAACAGCTTTTTCCGATATCGCCTGGGGAACCTACGAGATCACCATCAAGACCCCCGGTGATGCCATTGATAATGCCAAGGCGATCACGGGTATTTTTACACAAGACGCGGAGCCTATCGTTATGACCAAGCGCTCCAAATCGGGAGATAAGGAGGTCAACATCCTCCCCATGATCCACAGCGCCAAGGCCGTGGCCGATCCAAACGGCCTTATCCATCTCCGTGCCACCCTTCGTGCAGGCAACACTGAGAACCTTAACCCCGAATATCTCATCAAGGCCATGCGCGATCGCCTGGGACTTCTCCCTGAGAATGGCGCGCTTGCCGACGTATGGTACCGCATCCTGCGCATCGGCTTCCACGACGGGAAGGGAGTCTCGGTAGGAAAGTGGTTCCGCTAAGACCGGCTCAGGCTGCACAACAAACGATTCCATGATAGGACAAGGGCGATTCCCACGGGGATCGCCCTATCAGAATCCATCACCAACGAAAGGATTACTCCATGAAACTAACCCTTGTCGCTACCTGTATGTTCGGCCTTGAAAAGCTTTTGGGCGAGGAGATCGATGCCCTGGGGCTCAAGCGCCTGGATACCATGGACGGCCGCGTTACATTTGAGGGAGATGCAGTGGACATCCCCCGCGCCAATATTGCCCTTCGCTGCGCCGAGCGGGTGTTCATCCGCATCGGCCAATTCCCCTCAGAGAGCTTTGCGCAGCTCTTCGACGGTGTCCGATCCCTCCCCTGGGAGGATTGGATCGGCCGCGCCGATGCATTCCCTGTGAAGGGGCACTCCATCAAAAGCGCCCTGACCTCCCTCCCCGATTGTCAATCCATCGTGAAAAAGGCGGTGGTGGAGCGATTGAAGGAAAAATACGGTATCTCCTGGTTCGAGGAAACCGGGGTCAAATACCAAATCGAATTTTTTATTTTCAAGGATGTGGCCACCCTCATGCTGGACACCTCCGGCGTGGCGCTCCATAAGCGGGGCTACCGTCCCGAGGCAGGCGCAGCTCCCCTGAGGGAGACTCTGGCTGCTGCCCTGGCCCTTACCGCCCGTCCTCGAGAGGACATCCTGTTTTGGGATCCCTTCTGTGGCTCGGGCACCATCGCCATTGAGGCAGCCATGATCGTCAGCGGCCGTTCTCCCGGCCTGGGTCGTTTCTTTGCAGGTGAAGGCTTTGCCAATATTCCGACGTCACTATGGGCACAGGCAAGGGAAGAAGCCACCGCCCGTATTCGTACCGATTGCAAATTTGAGGTCTACGCCTCGGATATTGACGAGGATATTCTGGATATCACCTATGAAAACGCCCTCCGCGCCGGAGTGGAGGAGTACCTCAATATCTTCCAGGCCGATGCCCGTAAGATCAAGCGGGAGGATCGGAAGGGAACTGTGGTCTGTAATCCTCCTTATGGTGAGCGCATGGGAGAGCGGGAGGAAATAGAGCGACTCTACCAACAGTTGGGTGGCTCCTTCAAGGCCTTGTATCCCTGGCAGATCTACGTCCTTACCTCATCTGACCGCTTTGATCGCCTTTACGGCCAGCGGGCGGATAAGGTGAAAAAGCTATATAACGGTATGCTGCCGTGTTATCTCTACGAGTATTTCAAGCCCGCCGAGGCACGCGCCGACGGCCAAAGAACCGCCAAGGAGATTTTTGACCGCAAGCCTGATCGTCATCCCGGCACCTATTCCCACGGAGAAAAACGCCCGTATCCTACCAAGGAAAAACCTTTTTAATTTGGCAAAACCGTTTGCAGACAATTTGCACATTCCTCAACACACAATTTGCCGAATATAAATTGTTCATTTTAGAAAAGTTGCCCCCTCGATTCATGGAAAATAAGAAGAAATTGTAAATAATGACACCTTTTGCGCAGAAAATCACAAATTAACTGTTGACAAATTGGTGATTTTGTGGTATAGTATTTTCATAAAGATCGTCAAATTCTTTGTGAATTGTTACTATGCCTACTATGGCATAATTCTTTTTTACAAAAAATTCCCGATTTTTCTTGCCTTGGCACGATAAGTCGGGTTTTCTGTCCGTAGAAAGATAAGGAAAGGGGAGCAAAATGCCGCGCTTCTTTGTGGATCCGTCTGCTATATCCGAGGATCAGATCATTTTGACCGGCGATAATGCCCATCACGCCGCTTACTCGCTTCGCTTGGCACCCGGAGATAAAATCAAGGTATGTGATCAAAAGACCGCCTACCTGTGCGAAATGATATCTTTTTCCAACGATTCCGCAGTTGCACGTATTCTCTCCTCGTCTCCCATCGATACGGAGCCACCCTTCGTCGCTTGCTTGTATCAAGCCCTTCCCAAGGGAGATAAAATGGACGTGATCATCCAAAAAGCAGTTGAGTGCGGTGTTACCGAGGTTGTTCCGTTTGAAAGTAGTCGTTGTATTGCGCGGGCGAAGCCTGAAGCCGAGGAACGGAAGACCGAACGCAGATGTCGAATCGCGGAAGAAGCAGCTAAGCAATGCGGCCGCGGCATCATTCCTACCGTTCGACCAACCGTCTCCTATAGCCAGGCTTTGCGCAACGCAGCCGCGGCGGATCTGATTCTTTTCTGCTACGAAGGAGAGGCGGTCACACCACTACCTGCATTGATCCAACAGGCACGACCTGCGTTGGACGAGGCGGATCGACTTGGCCGAAAGCCCACGATCGCAATTTTCGTCGGAAGCGAGGGAGGTTTTTCACCCGATGAGGCCGTTGCCGCCCGAGAGATCGGAGCCGCGATGACAGGCCTCGGGAAACGAATTCTTCGTACCGAAACGGCATCCGGCTTCGTGCTGAGTTGCCTTGTATATGCCCTTGAACTTTGATTCCCATAGCGTATCTCCCCTATGTACCTGCTTCCGCGCGGCGGATGAACGATAAATTTTCAGAAGTAAATAAACAAAGAGAGGTAAAAGTCTATGTCTAACAGACTGTTCCAGAGCGTGATCCATCAAATGAAGGATGCGGTCGACCGCACAATCGGCGTAATCGATGAGACCGGCGTCATTATCGCCTGCTCCGAGCTCGTGAAGATCGGCGAGGTTCGCCAGGCGATTCGCGACGAGTTGGCCTACACGTCCGATGTGGTTGTTTCGGGTGGTTACACCTATCGTCCGCTGTCCGGAGGAACCAAGCGCGAGTATATCGTGTTCGTTGAGGGGGAAGACTCCGAGGCTGATAGGACCTCCCGTCTCCTGTGCGTTGCGCTCGGCAATATCAAGAACCTGTATGACGAGAAGTACGACAAGGGATCCTTCATCAAGAATATCATTTTGGATAACATTCTGCCTTCCGATATTTACATCAAATCCAAGGAGCTTCACTTCAACGCAGAGGAATCTCGCGTAGTATTCCTGGTTAAGTTCACAAGCAAGACCGATATGATGCCTTTTGAGATGCTCCAGAACATGTTCCCCGACAAGGCTCGCGATTATGTTATCAGTGTGGGCGAGCAGGACATCGTCCTGGTCAAGGAGGTCAAGGCCGGCGTAGAGAACCGCGAGATGGAAAAGATCGCTACCAACATCGTGGATACCATGTCCTCCGAGTTCTACGTCAAGGTTTCTGTCGGTGTGTCTACGACCGTGGATAACATCAAGGACCTGGCACGCGCCTATAAGGAAGCGCAGATTGCTTTGGACGTCGGTAAAGTATTTGAAAACGAAAAGAGCGTTGTCAGCTATGAGAACCTGGGTATTGGCCGTCTGATCTATCAGCTGCCTACTACCCTTTGCGAAATGTTCTTGCAGGAGGTCTTTAAGAAGGGAAGCCTCGAGTCCTTGGATCGCGAGACCCTCATGACCATCCAGTGCTTCTTTGAAAACAACCTGAACGTTTCCGAAACCTCCCGCAAGCTCTTCGTTCACAGAAATACGCTGGTCTACCGTCTGGAAAAGATACGCAAGCTGACCGGCTTGGATCTCCGCGAGTTTGAGCATGCCATTACCTTCAAGGTAGCTTTGATGGTCAAGAAGTATCTCAGCTCTAAGCCCGGAAAATTCTGATCTCCCTCTGACGTCCTTCGCACATAATCAGCCGGCGTATAATTCGAAGCCTCTCGGGCATATACTACGATTAACGATTGACAATCAACGATGCTCGTTGTAGCCCGCGAGCCGTTTTGAATACGTGCGTCAAAGAGGATTGAATACCAAGAATGAAACAAATTACCTATGAAATCAAGGGCGTGGTTACTGAATCCATGATCCCTGCTATTACGGCGTCCTGCAAAATTTTGAACGCCGTAGAAAAAGTTGAAATTATCATTACGAATTCGGAATCAGCCCATCTGCTTCTGACGATCAGCCGTACTCCCGATGAAGCCTGGGAAAAGGAGCTTTCCTATGCGATAAGCGCTCATGGGTTAGAAATCCAATTTCCGGCCCTGGAAATTGCCGAAGTGGCGCCCGAAAATGCACCGGAGACATCACAGGATGAGCCTGTACAGGAGCCCAAGGCGATTCCCGGACGGTACGTAAAGGCGCCCCGCCCCAAGGAAACAAGGAAGATCAGCTTGACCATGGCCGTATCCACGACGATAACCGCCGTTGTACTGGCCGTGCTGCTGACCTTCTCCCTGACAACCGCCTATATAAAGAACGATTTGCCTCATATCGTGTATCCCGGCCAGGAGCAGGAAGAGGATCTGTTCGCCGAGCTGGACGTCATCGACCGCTTGTTCCGCTCCGTTACCATGATGGAGGATCTGGATGACGAGGCACTCATCACCGCAGTTCTTAAGGGATATGTAGCCGCTACCGGGGATCTGTATGCCGAATACTTCACGGAGGATGAATTCCGTGAGCAAAGCGACGCGCAGAACGGTACGATGTGCGGAATCGGCATCAGCGTGGTCAACGACGTTGTTTCCGTTAACGGTATTTCTTACCAAGTGATCACGGTTGCCAACGTATATCCCGATTCTCCAGCCGAGGCCGCAGGCGTTTTGCCCGGTGACCATATCATAAGTGTGGGAGAAGATGAAACGTATGTCCAAAGCATTGGTTACACCGAAGCGCTCAACCGATTGCGCGGTGAGGAGGGAACTGAGTGTACATTCACAGTCCTCCGCAAGCTCCAAGGCGATTCCGATGCAGAGTATACCGAGGCTCCGATCACGGCGGTACGTGAAAAAATCACCTCTCGATCGGTCATCGGCCGTATTCACGAAACCGATGCTACCGTTGGTATCTTGAAGATAACCGGCTTCGATAATACGACTCTCGCACAGTTCACCGAGACGGTAGAGGAGTTGAAAGCAAAGGGATGTACGTACTTTGTTTTTGATTTGAGAAATAATCCGGGCGGCTTACTGACGGCGGTAGAGGACGTATTGGTTCTTTTCCTGCAAAAGGGGGATACCGTTATCTCCACCAAGAATTCCGCCGGAAAGGAAAGTGTGACCAAAATATCCGTAAACGAAAAGGGAATCGTCACTTGCGGATCCGGCCAGTTGAAGGAATCGGATATCGGCAGATACCGCGACTTGAAATTCTCGGTTTTGGTCAACAAATTTTCTGCATCGGCAGCCGAGCTGTTCACGGCAAATATCCGTGACTACGAATTGGGCCGGATCGTGGGCGTAAAGACCTACGGAAAGGGCTCGATGCAAACGACGTTCTCTCTTTCTCGCTATGGCTATGACGGTGCGTTAAAGCTGACCACGGCATACTACTTCCCGCCTTGCGGTGAAGGCTACGACGGCATCGGCATCACTCCCCACGTGATCGTGGAGCTTTCGGAAGAGGCAGAGCAGTATAACATCAATCTGTTGCCGGATCACCTGGATAATCAGCTTTCGGCAGCCATTAGTACAATGAAATAATCATCCATGGGAGCGGGTATCCATACCCGCTCCTACGGACGGTTAAGGGATTTCCGCATACGAGATTCCCATACATGAAACAACACATTTCCACATAAGGAGGCCAAAATAATGGCAGAGAACATGAAGCAAAAATATACCCAACAGGGCTATCAGGACCTCGTTGACGAGTTAAAATACTTAAAGCTAACTCGCCGTGAAGAAATCAAGGAGCAGATCGCCGTCGCACGCGGCTTCGGTGACTTGTCCGAGAACGCCGAGTATGATGAAGCAAGAAACGAGCAGGCTAAGGTCGAAGCACGCATCCTTGAGCTTGAATCCTTGATCGAGAACGCCGAGATCATCGACGAAAGCACGATGGATGTCCGTTCCATCAGCTTGGGCTCCGTCGTAAAGCTTTTTGACGAGGATTATGAGGAAGAGATCACGTATAGCATTGTCGGCTCCAACCAGGCAGATCCTCTGGAACAGAAAATCTCCGATCAATCTCCTATCGGCCAGGCTCTTATGGGTATGAAGGCCGGCGATCATGTCACCGTCATCGCTCCTGCCGGTGAACTTCACTTCCGTGTTATGGAAGTTACTCGCGCCGCTCACTAATTCACCGTGCTCAAGGGGAAACACCTAAACGTTGTTGCCATCGACACAAGTCGATGTGTTTCGGAGGTTCGGGTATTTCCCCTTGCGTTTTTATGCCACAATTTCGGTTTGAAAGGACTCATGTATGCCTGAAAATAAGTATAATCAGCAAAACCATTCAGAATCGCCCCCGCCGAATGACAAATTGGAGGCAGGCGATATCGTCGCCGCCAGCCCCGCCCTGCGTTGGCTGGATAACTTTTGGTACCATTATAAGTGGACCTTCATCATCGTTGTCTTTTTCATTTTTATCGGCATCGTATGCCTTGTTCAGTTTCTAACCCGGCCAAGCTACGATACGTCCCTCGTGTACGCCGCCGCATACCGTATGAACAATGAGGAGCGGGCGGAATTCGAGGATCTCTTGAACCGTTTTTGCCCGTCAGATTTCAACGAAGACGACGAAAAGAGGGTCAATCTGGTCGTGTATCAGATTTACTCTGAGGCTGAATATGAATCCGAATCCGAAGCCTACGCCGCAGAAACCAACGAAGACGGAGAGCCGAACGCATTCCATATCAACCGTCAATATAACTCCGACGAATATAAAAATCTGAACAGCTATACACTGACGGGTGAAACCTCCGTATATATTCTGAGCCCTTACCTGTATGGGACGTTGATGGAATCCGAGCGTTTAAAGCCCCTTTCGGAGATTTATACGGACGGAAATCTTCCCCAAGGCGCCATGGCCGACGGCTTCGGTATCCGGCTTTCCGAAACCGACTTCTACAAGTATAACCCCGCCGCGCAGGTATTGCCCGAAAACGCCATCATCTGCCTCCACAGACCGACACTGGCCGGTAGAGGAAAGAACGCGGAGCTTTATGCAGATGACGTGGCGTTCTTTAAGGCCATCGTGGATTTCAACGTAAAAGAGTAACGTTACATATAATTTCGTTCGAAAAAGGAAATCCATGCTATGAAAACAAAAATTCTTGCTACGGTTATGCTCTTCCTTACAGCCATGATCTGGGGCTTTGCCTTCGTGGCACAAGTCTTGGGAAGCGATCACGTAGAGCCCTTTACCTTTAACGGAATCCGTTTTATGCTGGGGGCGATCTCCCTCATCCCTGTGTACAGCATATTTGAAAAGGAGCAGGAGTTGACCTCAGCACAACGTAAGGAACGCCACAAGCATACCCTCCTGCCCGCCTTGTGTGCCGGCTCCTGTCTGTTTATCGCCGCCGCTCTTCAGCAATTTGGAGCAGCCTTGACTCGTGACCCCGGAAAGGGAGGCTTCATTACGGGCCTTTACACCGTTCTGACTCCCGTGTTCTATTTCCTGATTTTTCGCAAGAAATCGGGATGGAACGTCTGGCTCGCCTGTATTTTAGCCACACTTGGTCTCTATATGCTCTGCATACGCGAGGGGGAGGGCCTCTCCTTCGGCGTCGGTGAGCTACTGCTTCTGCTGGGAGCCTTTTTCTGGGCGGGACACATCCTGGTGGTGGATCACTTCATCGACCATATCAGCCCCCTGCGCTTTTCCTCCTGGCAGTTCTTCGTCAGCGGCGCCTTGGGTCTCATCGCAGCCGTGATCTTCGAGAACATCACGTGGGCAGGCATATGGGCTGCTAAATGGGCAATCCTCTTCTGCGGGATCTTGTCTGTGGGCGTGGCATATACCTTCCAGGTGTTCGCGCAAAAACGCTACGAGCCTACCTACGCCGCCATCATCTTCTCCACTGAATCGGTCTTCGCCGCCATCGGCGGAGTCCTTTGGAATCTAATCACCCCCGAAAATCTCCACGTTCAACAGGAGCTGCGCCCCATCGGATACCTGGGATGTTTGATTATTTTCGCAGGCATCGTGATCTCGCAAATTCAATTTCCGAGGAAGCAAGCTTCTCCTGAGCAACAAAACTGACATGCTTATCAAGAAAGGACACTACCATGGCACAAAAGAAAAGAAGATACAGTAAAAAGAAGCAGAAAATGATTACAAGCGTCATTTCCTTTGTCGTAGTCATCATACTTGCAATCCTGGGCGTTTTGTTTGGAAAAGATGCCTTGAACAAGCCTAAGCCTGTCATCGAACCGGTCAGCGGCAACGAGGTTCAGTTCCATTTTATCGACGTAGGTCAAGGCGATGCCGCTTTGATACGCACCGCGCAGGGTGACATATTGATTGATGCCAGCACCGGTGACGCAGAGGACGATCTGAAGGCTTACCTGGATCAATTGGGGGTTGACGATATCGAATACGCCGTATTCACTCATCCCCATGAGGATCACATCGGCGGCGCCGACATGGTTATTCAGAACTATAACGTAAAACGAGTCGTTATACCGAACAAAACCCATACGTCAAAAACCTACGAGCGTATGATGGATGCCATCGAGCAGAAAAACTGCGAGGTGATCCTGTCCGAGCCCGAAAAGGTATTCAAGATGGGCGAATTATCCTGCACCATCCTGGCTCCCATCGGTTCTTCCTATAAAGAAATGAATGATTACAGCATCGTGCTTCGCGTGGATTACGGCGAGACCTCTGTGTTGTTCACAGGCGATGCCGAAATTCTTTCCGAGAACGAAATGCTGGATCGCTTCGGCTCCGCTAAGGGCGGCATGCTGGACTGCGATCTGATCAAGGTTGGACATCACGGATCGGACACCTCCTCCGGCGAGGCGTTTCTGAAGGCCGTGACGCCTGTCTACGGCGTGATCTCCTGCGGCGCCGGCAACTCCTACGGTCATCCCATTCAGTCCGTCCTGAAGCGATATGAGACTCTAGGCATAACCCTCTACCGCACAGACCTGGAGGGAAGCATCGTATTTACATCCACCGGCGGAGAACCGACGAAGAAATAAAAAATTCTTCATCTCAAGCAATTGGAGAAATTATTTCATGATTTTCCGAAAAAAATTTGTTTTTCGGAAAGATATTGAAAGAAACAGTGTCATATAGATTGAGCCCGCTTATTTCCAGGCGGGCTCAATTACATAACAGGAAAGGAATCTTTTATGAAAACCAACGCAAAATCTCTAACCATTTTAGGCTTATCCATTCTATTATCCGCATCTCTTTTGACGGTTTCCTGCAACAAAAAGAAACCGGATCCGACCGATACGGAAAATACCGCCGTAACCCGGGACGAATCGGACACGAGGGATTCCGCCAACGAAAAGCAGACCCTTACCCAAACCGAGTCGGAAAACCCGTCGGATCCTCCTAGTGAGACCGACACAGGCGATAATATAAATTCGCTGACGATTGCAGAAATCCGAGATATGCTCCGGGGAGCCTTTGATGCCGATATAATCGCGACCTCCCGTTCGATGATGATCATAACATACTTCAACGGCGAAGTCATTCAGAAAACCAGCATGATTGACAATGGTCATGATTTTCACTGTTCCTCTATTATAGGACAGGGAACGGAAGCGATTACGGTTCTGAATGATACTGTATACTACTATATATCCTATGACGACGGCTCTTCTGTAGAAAAGGAGGCATACATCGTCTCTGCAACAAGTGATCAGCTTCTGGAGCTTCACGATATGTATCTCGGAGAAGATGTCGAATCGGATGCCGATTTTTATGAGGCTTTGCTGACTTCAGATTGGAGCGGCTCTCGCCGGGATGACGGATCGGTTGTCGTAACTTCGGCGATACTGGATGATGAACTGACCGAGGAATGGTTGGGCATTGAAGATGCCAAGGCTCATCTTGAAATCACCCTGTCATCAGAAGGACTCATGACCTTGATGAACCTCACGGTTGATGCAGAAATTGACATGACCATTGAATCCTCCATTGACTATACAGTCCCTGTTATTACGGCACCGACAGACCTTTCCGACTATACCGAAGCAACCTTTGAGGAGGTTTTCTACGGAATAGCACCGATCGATCCCGAAATAGCCGCAAGCATCGGTCTGCCTCTTGATGGTGATCAATACGTGATTGGCGCGCCCGATTCGACATATGATCTTGAGGCTCAATATGATCATCTATATGAATACGCTGCGGAATATATGGGAAAAACCTTTATTCTGTATGGCTACATCGGAACAGATGATTTGAGCGATGGCGATCTGATTATTTATTTCTCTGACTATATGTATTTCTACGTATCCTTTGACAGTATGAACGCCCCTGCAGACGGCGCATACGTCAAGCTGACTGCCACGTTCGACGAGACAACGGAAGTCATCGAGGGCTATGAGTTTACATATTACGTTATGACCGCTGTATCGTGGGAACAGACCAACGCTGTCATGTACGTCGATTCCGATGTTCTGACCGTTCGTTCCACCCCTGATGCCCAGGTACAAAACAATGTTGTCGGATATCTTATGGGCGGTGATCGGGTAGAGATTCTGGAAACAGGATACGGAGAAAACGGTATGTGGTACAAAATTCTGTATACGGCTGACGGTTATACCGGCGAGGCTTACGCAAATGCCCAGTACCTTTCTTTAACACCTCCCCTCTGAAGATCGACCGATTAAAAATTTTCTTATCGACAGAAGAAATTTTTGAAACCCTATTGACAATCTCTTGATTGTGTGGTATAATCTATACAAGGTTCAAACAGGGTGACGATGTTACCAGAATGCAATCATGAAAGGAGGTATACCACATGCTTTTCAGTACCGTTGTTCCCGCGCACCTGCAAAATTCCCCTTTATTCCTGGCTTTTGAATGGAAGTCGCTCCTTCTCCCGATTCTTTGGTTTTCGGTGTTTGTGCTGACGTTGATCATAGAAAGCCAAACCGCCGACTTGGTTTCGATTTGGTTTGCACCGGGCGCTTTTGTGGCCATGATCCTGGCATTCTGCAACGTATCCGTCGCGATTCAAATTATTGTATTCGTGTCCATAACCGTTGTAGGTCTGCTTTTGGCCTTTACCATCCTTCGCCCTCGTATGAAGGCAAAAAATCAAATTGTAAAAACCAATGCCGATTCCCTCGAGGGAAAGCTTGCAATCGTGGAAGAGGACATCGACAATGCTACGGCAACCGGCGTTGTCAAGGTGAACGGTCAACTATGGACCGCGCGAATGATCGACCCTGCCAGCAAGCCTATCAAGGGCGAGTGGGTGGAAATCGTTCGCGTCGAAGGTGCTAAACTGATCTGCAGACTCCAACACTGAAGCATTTCCCAACAATTCATCGCAAAGATGCTCGTACATAAGTCGAGTATCGGAAAGGACAAATCATGATGACTGTTCAATCCCTGACCGCAGTAATGGCCGTGTCGATGCCCTTGGTAATCGCCATTGTCGTAGTCGTTGCTATTCTTGCCATTATCGTAATTTCCAACATTCACATCGTCCCGCAAGGTAAGGCCTTCGTCATCGAGCATCTAGGCTCCTATCGTAAGACCTGGCAGACCGGTGGAATCAAATTCACCATTCCGTTTTTACAAAAGGTGTCCAAAAAGATCAACCTGATGGAACAGGTAGCAGATTTCCCGCCTCAGCCCGTGATTACCAAGGATAACGTGCGTATGCAGATCGACACCGTCGTATTCTTCCAGATTACCGATTGTAAGCTATATGCCTACGGTCATACTACCCCCATGACTGCAATCGAAAATTTGACCTCCACCACCCTGCGTAATATTATCGGTGAGCTGGAGTTGGATGCTACCTTGACCTCTCGCGATCTCATCAATACACAAATGCGCGCGATCCTGGACGAAGCCACCGATCCCTGGGGAATCAAGGTTACCCGCGTAGAGCTGAAAAATATCATTCCTCCCAAGGAAATCCAGGATGCCATGGAAAAGCAGATGAAGGCGGAGCGCGAGCGCCGCGAATCGATCCTTCGTGCAGAAGGCGAAAAGAAATCTGCCATTCTCGTGGCAGAAGGTCAGAAGGAAGCCGCTATTCTGAAGGCTGAGGCCGAAAAGCAGGCCGCCATTCTGAAGGCTGAGGCATTGAAAGAAGCCGCTATCCGTGAAGCAGAGGGCGAAGCTGAAGCTATTCGCAAGGTGCAGGAGGCTACTGCCGCCGGTATCCGTATGATCAACGAGTCCAATCCCTCCGAGGCTGTGCTGACCATCAAGAGCCTGGAGGCTCTTCAGAAGGTTGCAGATGGCCAGGCTACCAAGATCATTATCCCGTCGGATATTCAGAACATGGCCGGTCTTATCACCAGCATAAAGGAAATTGCCGCTGATACTCCTGTGCAAAAGCCTGCCACCTCCAAAAAGCCTGCTCCCAAAAGCACCGACACTTCCAACGCAAAGTAAATATAAAAGGTCTCGGATGCCAAAAGCATCCGAGACCTTTTTAGGATTCAAGTGTAATTTCCACAGCATCCCCCAGGGGAATTGAGAAAATATACACCTTTGATGGCCGCACACCGTACATTTCCTCTACGGCCGCCGCATATTGCCACAGCTGATCGCGGTGTAATTCCGCCATGCGCCTTTGCAAAAGGGAACGGTCCTTCCGTTCGTCAGGCGTAATATGATCTGTTTTATAGTCGCACAGCTCGATATGACCGTCCTCAAATATACAAAGAAGATCAATGGAGCCTTGTACGAACAGGGTTCGATCCTCGACAGCTTGAGCCAACCGCTCGTGTGCCGTCAAGCTACTGAGCGGCACGAAGCGCGCAAAGCGCAATTCTCGCTCCACTCTTTTGGCCGTATGAATATGAGCAAAAAACGAACTACTAAAGAATGCGGATAATTCTGCACGATGTAGGATCTCGGCGGCACGGCTCGTTAAGAAGCCCAATTCCGTTAAGCGATGAATTTCTTCTTCAATGCCGTTCCTTTGCACGAATCCATAGTCACAGTACTGAAGGAACAAATGCATGGCCGTCCCTTTTTCTACAGCCGTAGGTCTCCGATTCTGATTGAGCAACAATTCAAACTCGTTATCATGGTTTGCCATCATCAAGGACAGTGCATGACGAATAGAGTCGGTGCTTTGCGCATCACACCAAACACCGTCGGATTCACCGATTGGAAGCTTTTCGTCCTTCATGTCCATATCCGTTTCAAAGAAGATACAATCATCCAGCATATTTTTCTTCATGCGGGAAGCTGAAACCTTCGTGGGAATGCGGCGAAGAATCCTTTCCATTTCCGAGGGAGCCCTGTGGTTTTCTAAAATCGAAGCATAGCGGGAGACCAATGCTCCTTCGTCCTCCGAACAGTTGTCCCGCAAATGCATGTATTGCAAGGGCATGTCAGGTGTAATGTCCGCGGCAGATACATACTGCAATTGAACGTACCGCCCGATTTCCGGGTGCGCCTCCAATCCCGCCAAAACCCATTTCAGGTAACTGTTGCAGGAAAGTGTTGCGTAACGATCACCTTCACGGAAGGACGAGGTTTTTTCGTTGCCGGATCCCACAATATACAACCGCTCTCGCGCGCGGGTCATAGCTACATATAGCACGCGCATCTCCTCCTCGCGCTCGGATAGCTTGACAGACAAAGCCGACGCTGCGCGAAGTGTCGTATCGATTTTGCCTTGCGTATACCCGATTTCGGTTTCTACCCGTGAGTAGAGCTTCATGGAAACACCTGCTCGCTTTTCGAAAATCAAATCAGAGGAATAGGATTTCGCGCTGAAGGCTTGGCCGCAACGAACGATAAAGCATACGGGGAACTCCAAGCCCTTGGACTTGTGAATGGTCATGATGGTTACGCGTCCGCCGTCTCCTCCCGTATCAGGAAGCGTCACGTTTTTCGCCGTAGTCAATTTGGATTCGAAGTAGCGCAAGAAGGAATATAACGACAGGAAAGCTGAGGTACGGCAGGTTCTGGCTGATTCGTATAGATACTGAAATGCCGTCGTTTCGCGGCAAGCACATTTTTCGTCCCGGCGCAACAACCGAAGTATTCCTGAGGCCGATTGCGTTTCCGCAAGACGTCGGTATTTCTCCAGCCAGATCATGAAATGATTCAATTTCCGGGCCAGATCTGCATCGGCATCCCCTCTCAAATGATATTCCTCAACTCCGGCATAAAGAGAACGTGACTCCGTAGCACGATCTCCAACGTTACGAACTTCAATCAATTCCTCCAAGGTCAGCCCCGGAAACGGAGCCCGCAGAACCTCAGAGAGAGGAATATCGTGGTCCGGATTATCGATTACGCGAAGCAGGTTGATCAAATAGGACATATCGGATCCGTGAAGAATATCCCGTCCTGCCTCAGCTGCCTCCAGCTCCTCAGATCCGGAGGGAATCCCCAACGTATTCAAGGCCTTTACATAGGCCGATAGAGCCGTTTTGTTCCGCATGAGAATAACGATATCCTTGGGCTCAATAAGCTCTCCGTTCGCCTTGACAGTACGTCTGCGTAGAAGAGATGCAATTTCATTGGCTACGTAGGTTGCCTCGGCTTCCACGCCGGACAGTTCGCTACCGTCCACAGAAGTAGACACTTCCTCCGAGTTTTTCGTCAAAATGCTTACTTGAACAACGGGAGATACATAATCTTCTGTTATGGATTTTTTTCCAAATACCAGATCGTCACCGCTTTGGTATCCAACCGTTTCAGGGCACGCGCGAAGTGCGTGGCCGCAAACAGCGTTCGTAACACGAATGACAGATTCGTCACATCGGAAATTTTCCGACATGAAAATGCTATTTCCCCGGGTGTCATGGCCGGTCAACTCGTTGTCAGAAATGGACAACTGGGCAAGCTCTCTACGATATCGGGCAAACACTGACGGGTCCGCTCCTCGGAATCCGTATATACTCTGTTTTATATCCCCCACCATGAAGCGGTGATCAACTCCGACCAATCGAAAGATCTCGTCCTGCATTTCATCCACATCCTGGTATTCATCAATGTATACCTCATCAAATCTCTCGCGAAAATCAAGAGCCATACCGCTGGGGTTTCCGTCACTTCCTCGAAGGAGTGCCAACAAATAGCGACGGTTGTCTGTAAAATCGCAGATGCCACGACTCTTTTTTTCAGCAAGAATACGGCGGTCATACTCCGACAGTAAATCGTACAGCACGAAGCACATATCCGAGGTTCTTCGCATTTGATCGGATACCTCTTCGGGAGAATCTGCAAAATATGCCTTTTTGAATGTCTTGATATCATCTACGATCTCGGTTCTTCGTTCCTTGTGCGCAACATAGATCGGGTCTGCTCCCCGCAGACTTCCTAATCTCTCGTTTTTATAGTCGGAAATCAGTTCGTATGCGTCGACATAGGTGTCTACCTCTGCCAACCGACGGCAGAAGGTCAAATCAGCCGAAAACGCCGAGCTGTATGCCTTTGTTGCGGCCATATCACCATGTATGTCTACCAACGCCGCATCCAGCGCCTCAGTTGCTGAATCGCAAAAATGACGCAACCATTCCAAAATAATCTTACCGTGAGCCGAAGCAAAGAAATCGCCGTCCGCTTGTTCCTTCAAAAGCTGAGCTTCAATTTTCAATCGCTCAAGCTCCTCGGGAAAAGATAATAGTCGATTATACAGATTTAGCAGGATGGGAATCAAGTCTGTGTCATTTTTGGATGGAGTCAAGCTATCACACAAATCGGCAAACGGGTTGTACCAAAGCAAGGAAAAGGAGGAGGCTTTGCGATGCGGGCTTGCATATTTGAGGTAGAATTCATCGATAATGTCTCCCAACACCCGCTCGCATAACGGCCGAAGCTCCGCCTCATCCGCGATACGGGATGACGCGGGTAGACCGATCTCCGCAAAATGCGTCTTGACAGGCTCTCGACAAAAGGCATCAATGGTACTGATATGCGCACTGCTCAGGCCGATTAATTGCCTCTGCAAATGGCGATTCCCGGGATCCCGCGCGATCGCCTCGGTAAGTGCTTTCGAAATACGCTCCCGCAACTCTGCCGCGGCGGCCCTGGTAAAGGTCACGATGAGCATACGAGACAACTCCAGCGGCGCAACCGGATCCGTCAAACGACGAATGATGCGTTCGGTCAAGGTTGCCGTCTTACCGGAGCCTGCCGCCGCCGATATCAGCAAGGTTCTTCCGAGAATACTCATGGCGGCGCTTTGCGCAGGTGTCCATTTTCTTTCCATTTTATAACTCCTTTCCGGTTAATTCCGAATTATATTCAAAGCGGTCAGCCCCATTTTTCAAGGGATCTTATTCGCAGCATACTCCGCAAGAGCCCTTCATGCGACAATACTGACAAGCATTTTCGGAAGGGGTACGTGATGCGCGGCCGTTATACATCTCGGCGGCGGTTTCGCATATGGTTGATTTGAGCAGCTTCTCCAGTTCCTCCATTTGTTCACGGGAATGGAGTCCCTTTCCGGAAAACTCTCCGTTTTTATTTCTTTTCACAGAAGGAAGGTATACCTGTGTATCATCTTGATTGGCGGCGTTCAAAACCTCCGGGTCACCCAAAACAATTCCCGTGCGGCAGGGAAGGATCGTTCCGTCTCGGCTGTTTTCATCGGGACTCACGTAAACAGCCGCCGCAGGAAGCACCCGATTCGGGATCCGGCCGGATTCATCTGCGAATAGACTTCGGTTCTCAGAGGAACAAAGGGTAAACAGGTACAACAGTAGCTGGATATTCATATCCTCGGTTACTGATCGGATAGAAAAATCATGCTTAGATGACTTATAATCAATCACTCGTACGTAGACCGTTTCGCCGTCATCAGCACGATACAGATCGACACGGTCAATGCGTCCGCCCAACAACAGACTTTTTACATCGGATTTATGATCCTGCATCGTAGGAAGAAGAGTTAGCTCGTTTTCCTCCTTCGGAAGTGTTAAATTCATGGGGCGGGGATCTCCGGGCTTCCGTCCGTGCGTATCCCATTCCAATCCAACCACGCAAAAGGTACTCTGTTGCAGCTCCTCCTGGACACTATAGATCAAGGTGAGCGCAATCTGCCGCAAACGATCAAATAAATGCAGCAGTCTTCCGTAATTGGATATATCCCCGCAAAGCTCCTCTATATAAGCCTGAATGACCGCATCGGCTATTTCCATGGATTCATTTTGATCCATAGGACGGATGCGATTTCTTTCATCCAGCGCGCGCCGCAGGTACTGCTCCATCACGTGATGCAGGAATACTCCTGCTCCCAAGTTATCAAATTTCGCTTCCTTGGGTTCCCGCAAACGAAGAATGTAGGCACCGTAATAGCTATACGGGCATCGCGCATAGGTTTGCAGACGGCTTTGAGACAACCATATCTCGTTTCCAAGTAAGCGATGTATCACCACTTTGGCAACGTGATCCTCCACGGGAGGGAGCCACCGCGCCGCCGATTGATCCGACTTCAAAAGAGAGGATCGGAAGGAAATCGGCTGAATATAGGGAAACAGATAGGAGATTCGTGTAAACGCAGAGGATGGCGCACGGGATTGCCCGTCCGGCGTAGATGTGGAACAGGATAAGATCAAGGTATCCGAGGGCTTTGAAAAGGCTCGCCAAACGTACAAAAGCTCATCCGATGTCAATCGCTCCGCGCGGCTGTCAAGCTCAATTCCAAGGCTAGCCAGGGTTTCCTTGTCCTGCTCGGTAAGAAGACTGTCCTCCCGAACGGCTTGAGGGAATTCTCCCTCACACAAACCCAAAACCAACATGGCCTGTATATGATCCACACGCAGGGTTGCAGCCGAACCGATCGTAACGCAATCATGGCAAGCAGGAATGGAGCCAATATCCGTGTCTGCAAACACAAGAGCCAAAGCGGTCACCAGTTCATCCGCAGAAAGAGGCTCCGCGTCCTTCATAACGGTAGCCACGGTGGCCAGCGTTTCGGTTAGAAAAGACCAGAGACGGACTTGCTCTCCGGCCTCACGGTTTTGGTTCATCGCAAGGAATTCTTCGGCTTGTGCAATTAATTTTTCTTTGATGCCCAGTTCGCAAAGATACTCATACAGTGCGCGGCATTGATCGGCAACCGATTCGGCCGAACGTAGAGAAATCTCCAACGTAAGAAGCGGCTTCATGACCGTATCCTTTACACGGTTGGCCGCCTGCAAGATATCGATGGCGCGTGGCGATAACTCTGTTGTATATCCATCGGGATTCATGCTCCACGTGTCATCCGTCATTCTTTTCCCGTTTAAACGCCATGTGTCCGCGTATTCAACAAAGTAGTCCAGTTCACGAAGGGAAACATCTATGAGCCCCGTCTTACAAAGCGCGACCATATCCTCAATCTGCCATTTTCTTGCCACACATCGCAAAGCCGTCAACAACAAACGCGCTGCCGGCTTTTCGTTCAAATCCGTTTTTTTAGACAGGAAGTAGGGAATCTCATATTCATCCAAAGCGGCATCCAAAACGCCCTCCCAAGCTGCAGTATCACGCACGACGATAGCGATATCGCGATACGGAACGCCTTTCTGTACAAGCTCCAAAACATGTAGTGCTGCCGCTTGAGCCTCGTCGTAAATCGTGGGACATAGGTAGGTCTGAATATGCCCCCGTTGCTCCGGAGGCGGAAGAAATATCTGATCCGGCTTTAAATCAAAGGCCCAAAGTTCTTTTTCCAACGCCAAAAGCTCCGGAACCGCCGTGCGGTAATATACGTTCAACACACTATGCACACAAGGACGTCCGGCATCCTCACACAGGCGAGATATCCGTCTTACGGTATCCCTCATACTGTCAAATTGTGGCTCGGTTGAATTCATCCCGTCACATCCAATCGTCACGGTTACGTCAACAGCTTGTCGGATGATCGCGCGAAGAACCGCATATTCCGGAGCGGTAAAGCTCGTAAAGGAGTCAATAAACACAACCGAATTCCGAAAGAATTCATGAGCCTCGATCTGTTCAACTGCTCGGATCAGTCGATCCGTAGGATTCTCGTCGTAGGCCTGGCAGAGCAAACCGTCGTATGCGGAAGAAACAAGCGCCAGATCGCGTAGCTTTCCGTATAGGGGAGATCCACAATCCAGTTCATTCGCGGCTCTCTCCAGTTTAGTCGGAGATATACCGTTTAATTTCAGTTCTTCTGTAGCTGCCAGCATTTTTTTACAAAGTGCGCTGTCGGTTGTCATAGCGTTCGTATAGGTTTCCAGGATTCCCTTCAGTTCGCGCATATTCTCCCACATGAGCAAGGATTTCATGGCTCGTGTAACGGTATACTGTGTCCGCCCGCCAAATTGATCGAAAACCGTATCGCAAAGACGCGAAAAGCTCAGAATAGACAAAAAACGTCCCGCCTCTGCAGGAAGAATAGAGAGAAGGTCGCGCTCAGCAGAGTAAGCTTGCTGTTCGGGAACGATCAAATAGATGGGGCGGTCTTTCTTTTCAGCCAGCGCAGCGATTTCATGGGTGATCGTATAGGTTTTCCCGCTTCCGGGACGACCAAACAAAAAACGAATCATGATTTTCTCCTTTCTTCCGGTTCATTGCTTGCTTCGAATAGCGCCGCATTGCGGCGGATCACGGCGCGTCCTCGCCATGCATAGGCGCGTGACAAAAGCTCCTCATCATCCATATGATCAATCATGCCCGTATCCAAAACCGCCAACCGTTGCTCCTGGAAATACCGGATCGGCGTATTTTTGCGGTTCCGTATGACCTTTGCGTTATGCGGGCAAGCGAGTTGACAAGCATCGCATCCCCAAACCGATCCGTTGCTTCGTATGGCTTGAACCTCTGACTCGCTCAAATCTCTCTTTGTCTGTGTAAGAGCCGATAAACATGGCCGACTCGGCGCTGTCAGACATCCGGTGGGACACGCCCTAAGACACGCCCCGCATTTCTCACAGGTAGGCGCATCACTCGGAATATTCGGATGCTGTCCCGTTACCGTTTCAAAATCAGCATCAGTAACCAGTTCGCCAATAAAAACAAAGCTTCCGTATTCCTGCGTAATGAGCAAGCCGTTCATACCGACAACGCCTAAGCCCGCGCGCGCTGCCGCATTGACCTCAAAGATCGGCGAATGATCTGAAAATAAGGCAAAGAGATTCGCAGGGAAGTATCGTTCCAAAGCAGGGATCAGAGTGTTTTCCAGCTCCTTCACGTATCCGTGGTAATCTCTCGGAACAGCATATAAGGACACGTTTCGCTGAGGATTCCTTGCATCCTCCGTCATAAGGTAGGGAATCGAAAACAAAATAACCGTACCCGAGTGAGGGATATCGTGTCGCTTCAGAAGATATTCCTTCGCGAGCTTGCAGCACGACAAAGGAATGGCATGTGCAGACGTACCAAGCAGAGACACGATCGTTTCAAGCATGGTATTCGCCTTCATGATGCCATTCCTTTCTTTTACTATGGTATCCTCTGAATTCGGATCTCTGGTTACGCCTTATCCACGGGATACATGATTTTGAGCTGATTGATCTTGCTCTGATAAGCGGCCTGCTGACGTTCTCTGGTGAGCTGCTCGAAAAGCTGACTGCGAACATCGTTGTAGGAAAGAGACTCAGCAGGATTCTTTTTGTTCAGACGAATGAGATGGAAGCCAAATTGAGTCTTAACAGGGCCTCTGACCTCACCCTCTGCCATCTCAAAGCAAGCCTGATCAAACTCGGGGACCATCTGGCCGCGGCCAAAATCACCCAGGTTACCGCCCTGAGCGGAAGAAGGACAAGAGCTGTTCTCGCGAGCCGCATCTTCAAAGCTGGTCTCGCCGGCATTGATTGCGGCCAGGATCTCATTTGCCTTCTCTTCAGTATCTACAAGGATGTGGCTGGCATTTACGGTCTCTTCCTCGACCATCTCATCCTTATGCGCGTCATAATAGCCGCGAACATCGTCTTCGCTCACGCGAACGGCTTCAACGCACTTGCTGATGGCGTATTCCATCAAAAGCTGCTCCTTAACGGCAGCGAGCTGATCCTTAAAAGCCTGCTCACGCTCCAACAGATTGCGCTGAGCATCCAACAGGAACAATCTTTGAGCAACCAGTTGCTCAAGAACTGCCGCGCGGCCCTGGGGGTTATTATAAGCCTGACCGTTACGGCCCATAGCCATAATGAAACGGGTAACGTCTTCCTCTGTAATGGGCTTGCCGCCTACGGTAGCCAGTACGCGAGCTTCGGGGGTTTGATTAGCGGCTCCAAAGGAGCCGGGGGTTAAAATTTCTGCCATAATCAGATTGTACTCCTTAAAAAATAATATGTATCAGTATACCACAAATCGAGAAAAAAAGCAATAGATTATAAAGGAATTGTTGAAAAATAAATGATCTTCCGCAAAGCTTCTCGGAATATTCCGCACGATCTTACATTTCCTTGGCCAACAAATCCGCCACGTCCTCCACGATCTCATCTGCCAGCTTCTTGATTGCGTCAACACCGTTTGCCATGGCGTAGGAACGGAACTCACGGATCATATCCGTATCATTAACGTTGTCACCCACTACGATTACATCCTCGTAGGATGCCCCGAACAGATTCATGACGAAATACATTCCTCGGGCTTTATCGACCCCCACGGGAACAATATCGATACACGTACCGTTCTGTAAGGGATTGAGCCACTTGCCGTAGGCCTCCCGGATGCGCTCTACCAAAGCTGCGGCGTTCTTCTCTGTGGCAGCCTGAACGCTGATCTGGTGGAAATAATCCACCGCAGGCATGTCCGGAATCAAAACTGTATGTTTCTCATCAGCCCAAGAAGGCTTATCCTCCATCCTTGCTACGGCGTAAAAGAAGTTTTGGCCAATAACAAGGATAAATTTGCACCCCCACGCAGACAAATCCCTGACAAACCGAAGAACAGGCACCGTATCGCAACGTACCTCATGAAGCACCCGCCCCTCAAAGTCTGTAATGTACCCGCCATTACAAGCGGCAAAGAAATCCAACTCCAATCCGGGGTAACTGCGCCGCAGCTCCGGAAGATAGTGGCCGCCCCGTCCGCTGATAATGCCAAATTTATGTCCTGCGGCTCGCCAGGCATGAATAGCGGAACACTTGGCTTCTCCAACGCCTCCGTGACTCAGGGTACCGTCAAGATCGCTTCCTAAAATTTTCATATGTAATACCATAGCTTTCGTTTTTCGAAAGCTTCCTTCGTTTGTTTCTTCCTTCGGGTCAACTTACGGAAGGGGCTGCCTCAAGATCAATCGAGACAGCCCCTTTGGTTTATAATATCAGAGCTTGCAGGTATACTGCTTGTTCAATTCTGTCTGTGCAAAGGTCTGACCGTCGGGAAGAACGACCTCACAAGACATATCCGTTCCTGCAGGAATGGTCACATCCAGTACCAGCTGACCGTCCTTCTTCTTCCACTCTACCGCGATAATCCCCTTAGGAGTCGGGATCGTCCCCTTAGCCCAATCCAGATCGTAGCAATTTACAACGGGACGGACGCGTACCGATTTGTATCCATCGGCAGTCGGATATACACCCAGCACCATAGACGAGAACTCAAAGATGGGCGCAGAGCTCCATGCATGACACTCGCTACGAGGCGAATCGGGATTTTCGCACCAGGTGGTACAATGCAGATCCAGCATGGTTTCCCAGCCCTGTAGCTGTTTGGGCGCGTACTCGTTGTAGCGATTGGACATTTCCAATGCGCGGAACATGTAGTAGTTCATAGAGAAGGAGCAAACCGCCACGGGAACATGACCGTCAAAGGTACGGTCCATCAGTTTACCAGCTTCTTCGCCTGTTACAGCACCGGACAAAATAGCCCATACGGTCGTATGCTGGCTGAATTCCTTCGTGTTGGGGGTGTTGCGGAACAGACCGGTCTCAGCATCATAGCAATGCTTCTTCACGTTTTCAATGGTTTCTGCGGCACGGATGCGGTAGTCTGCGGCAGTACCGGGACGGCCAATGGTATCACACATTTCAGCGGCGGCCTTGAGGGCGGCAACATACATGAGAGACGTCACTGTGATGGGCTCCGTATGGCCTCCGTTCGGAACTCCGCCCGACCAGCCGGGTACCCAATCCACGTAATGCCAGTAGGGAGTCAAACCGATAAGGCCATCTTCGGTCAGATAGGAGTGCAGACCCTCCAGCGCACGGTCAACCGTACCGGACAGGGAACGAACACGTG
Source organism: Oscillospiraceae bacterium (assembly GCA_015064695.1). Classification (GTDB taxonomy): domain Bacteria; phylum Bacillota; class Clostridia; order Oscillospirales; family CAG-272; genus CAMEON01. Next base: position 46,324 of record SVRS01000006.1, read on the forward strand.
TAATTTCCGCCTGAGTCGAACCCGTATAACGCAGATAATCACGAAGCATGAGGATCCAGAACATGGTGAAGTCGGGAATAACCTGCACGCGGGTGGAGGGATAGTTAGCTTGGATCATGCCGTCCGTAAGCTGAGAATGGGAGAAATCGGTAATGGACTTAAATGGCATACGGTAATCGGCGCTCATACGCATGGTGAAAAGCATCTCCAAAGCGCTGTCCATATCATACTGCTGCTGCTCATAGAAGGGACAATCCACGTACTTCTCATGCATACAGCAGAGGAGGGTGTTGCGGCTGATATCCCACATCGTATTATAGCGGGGATTGGAGCACTCGAACACGCCGGCCTTGTCCAGAGGATAGTGATAGAATTTGTATGTAAATTCCTTGATCTCAAAATCGGGATCCTCAAACTCCACGCGAACAAAGCGGAAGGAACGGTACCAGAAAGGAACGAAGACCTGTTCCTGGCCCGTGGCAATCAAAGTATCGAAGGGGCCGTCAATGAATGCAGTGGGGTCATCGTAGGCATCACGACGTCCCTTGTAGGAGTTTCCGTTCTCGTCGCGAACCTGGTAGCACTCCACGAATTCCAGGCGTACCTTCGTGCCGGCCTTAGCTTTGAATACAAAGCGGACTTTTGCAGTTGTATAGTTGACGGAATCGAACTCGACGAAACCGTCACCCGTGCGAACCGGCTTCAGAGAACGGGCTTCCTCTGTCTCCATTTGAGGCAGAGAACGGGGTACAAGGGTGTAGTAGCGATTGCTCTGTCCCCAAGGATTGTAATTCTTCCGATCGTCCTCGATTTGGCAGAACTTCTTGACGGGCACAGGGGTAGGCGTAGATGCTCCGCTCCAATGCTCGTAGGGAGGAATGGAATCATGGACGTAGCGCCCCTGCAACAGTACACAGGCATCCTCGCGGGTGCAGGACCAGGTTTCATCGGTTTCGATTGGAATGATCTCACCGTTTACAGTAAGCTTGCCGTCAAACCAAAAGGCAGGCTGATGCTTGCGGTATACTTGGTCAAAAATCTCGCTGTCCACCGACAAAACCTTGGCAAACAGGGAGTTTTTCCCCTCTTGAAGGTAGGGTGTCAGATCCTCGGTCTCATAGAATGTGAGGTAAGAGGAGCCCTGACAGGGGCCCTCGGAGACCAGCTGACCATTCAGATATAGCTGGTATCGGGCATCACCGCACATGGAGGCCTGCAGGGAAGCGTCGGCAGGAGCATTAAATTCTTTTGCAAAATAGTAATACTTGGATTCCAACGGATGTTCGTCAGCACGAATCCAAAAACTCATAGGTACATCCTTTCTCACAAAAACTGTGCATGAAAATTGGCAAAAACCATCACAGAATATTATACCCGTTTTTGCGGAATTTGTCAATAAATTTTTCTGAATTTGTCCAAAAAATATACAAAAGCACCGCAAGAGGAACCCTTGCGGTACTTTTATAAAAAGATTTAGTATAATTCAGTATGTATCTAAAATCAGACGCAGCCTGCGACCATATCCTCGACCCACTGAACCAACTCGCCACGAAGCTCGTCGGTCAAAGCGCCGCCGAACATAAGGAAGCCACCAAAGCTGATGACCTTTACGCCGACCAGGTTGGTACCTGCATTCTTGATGATCTCGGCAACCTTATCAGCGGTAGCCTGATCACCGTCAATGAGCAGAGCCACGTTGTATGCACGAATCTTGCTGAGCTCGGCACAGAAGCGGCGAACCTCGTCAGAAATCTCGCCCTTGGCGGACAGACCCAGAATCACGATACGCTCCTTATCGCAAGGATACTCGGGGGGGAATTTGCTGCTGGTTGCGTTTACGGGCAGGCCGTACTTATCTGCGATCACTTTAGCGAACTGACCCATACCTTTCTTCTTGGAATCGTACAGAACACGCATCTTAATTGCCATAATAATTTTCCTCCTGAATCATCGGTATAAGCTCCGCCGCGCGGGGATTATCCGTTATTTTTTTATATTATACCATAAAATTGGAAAAAAAGAAAGAGTTTTTTGAAAGAAATGTATATTTGTAGGAAGTACCAAATTTGCACCTCCAAATAAGGGCATAATGACAAAAAATAGTCCGTATGAATCTTTAAATCGTAAAACTCCAAAGAAGGAGTGTATACTCCTTGAAAGTCCGGTTTTTCTTCCCTTTATTATACTAAATTTTGATTTAGTATAATTTTGTTTATATGAGTTTTTGAGAACGTTCTTTCCTATCGTCGTTTTGTTCTTTGATTTCGTAGCATCCTATTCTATCATATATATATGATATCATATCCATCGCAAATCAGAATAGCAAGATCGACATATTTAATCTTTTCTCCAAATGCCATTCCGCATTTTATCAATTAGCAAAGAAGTTTTTTTACCTTCTGACGCAAGCCTTAGATTATGAAGAAAAGCCGGTCAAGCTGTGAGGTTTGACCGGCTTAAATATGACCAATGCTTCGCCAAATAAAAAACCCAGTGCAAAGCACTGGGCATTCTATTTGGTGGAAACGAGGGGGCTCGAACCCATGACCTCACGGATGTGAACCGTGCGCTCTAACCAGCTGAGCTACGCTTCCGCAACGGAAGATATTATAGCACATTCATTTCAAAATGTCAATAGCTTTTCCAAAAAAAGTTCAGAATTATTTATCCGAAATTTTCGGTATTGCTTCCCCGCTCTCATTTCGTATAATGAGAGCGGGGATAGTCAATCCTCAAATCCATCACAAATTGACTTCAGGCAATCCCGCAAAGCCGACTGCAAGATCCTCATCGCCGGGAATATAGTCGGTCATGGCACCATTATTGAATTTCTCATAAGCAACCATATCGAAGTATCCTGTACCGGTCAGGCCGAAGAGGATGGTTTTCTCCTCGCCGGTTTCACGACACTTGATTGCCTCATCCATGGCAACGCGAATGGCGTGGCTGGACTCAGGCGCAGGCAGAATTCCCTCTACGCGGGCGAAGTACTCGGCCGCCTCAAAGACCTCGGTCTGCTTAACCGTGGTGGCCTCCATGTAGCCCTCGTGGTAGAGCTGGGACAGGATGGGATTCATACCGTGATAGCGCAAACCTCCCGAATGGTTGGGGGCGGGAATAAAGCCGCTTCCCAAGGTATGCATCTTGGCCAGAGGGCAGATCATACCGGTATCACAGTAATCATAGGCAAACTTACCACGGGTAAAGCTGGGGCAAGAGGCGGGCTCAACGGCAATGAAGCGGTAGTCTGCCTCACCGCGAAGCTTTTCGCCCATAAAGGGGGCAATCAAGCCGCCCAAATTCGAACCGCCGCCTGCACAGCCGATGATGATATCGGGCTTGATTCCGTACTGATCCATGGCGATCTTAGTCTCAAGGCCGATGATGGACTGGTGGAGCATAACCTGGTTCAGAACGCTTCCAAGCACGTAACGGTAGTTCCCCAAATTTCCGGCAGCCTCTACAGCCTCGGAAATCGCACAGCCCAAGGATCCGCCCGTGCCGGGATGCTTAGCCAGGATCGCGCGGCCTACCTCAGTAGTCTCGGAGGGAGAAGGAGTCACTTGTGCGCCGTAGGTACGCATAACCTCACGACGGAAGGGCTTCTGCTCGTAGCTGACCTTTACCATGTAAACACGGCAATCCAGGCCCAAATATGCACACGCCATGGACAAGGCGGTTCCCCACTGACCGGCACCGGTCTCGGTGGTAACACCGTCAAGGCCCTGTTTTTTTGCGTAGTAGGCCTGTGCGATTGCAGAATTCAATTTGTGGGACCCGGAGGTATTGTTACCCTCGAACTTATAGTAGATCTTAGCAGGAGTCTGAAGCTTCTCCTCCAGGCAGTAGGCGCGCACGAGGGGGGCGGGGCGATACATCTTGTAAAAAGAACGGATCTCATCGGGAATTTCGATGTAGGGAGTTGTATCGTCAAGCTCCTGTTTGATCAATTCGTCGCAAAAAACAGGACGAAGGTCATCATAGGTCATGGGCTGCAGGGTCTCGGGATTGAGCAACGGGGCAGGCTTATTCTTCATATCGGCACGGAGATTGTACCATGCCTTGGGCATATCGTTTTCGCTAATGTAAATCTTATACGGAATTTCCTTCTTCATATCTTGGGCGCTCATATCTATATCTCCTTCGTGATTTTGATTCGTTTTATGGTGGCGATTGGCAAATCAAGATCACCATCGCCGCCCGCTTTTTCGGTAAGAATACATAACTGCCTCCTATCGGAGCCAAATAAAAAGCCCCGAACAAAGTTTTCCTTTGTTTCGGGACGAATTCCTCAGAATCCGCGGTACCACCCAAATTGAGGTCATACAGGCCTCCGCTCTGTGCATACGCAAATATGCTGCACATGGTAACGGGTGCGCATCCCGTCAAGCACTACGTCTCCATCGCGATCCGTGAGATTTCGTCTTGCCCTCGGAAGTCCATTCGCAGGGGATCCTCGCCGCTCTTCCACCGTCAGCGGCTCTCTATGGAGGAAAAAATCCTGTTACTCTTCTTCGTCGCAGGTTTCTTTGAATGCCTGTATTATAGCACACTCCCGAAGGTTTGTCAAGACTTTTTTGCAATTTTTTCAGTGTTGACTTGCATTCTTTATGCATTTGGGCTCGCGTTCCCCTTCCGCTCGTATATTCGAAGCTCTCTGTGAATATTCTCGGCTCGATGCGCACCAATAGGGGAATACTTCCCTGCCGAACCGATTTCCAGTAACTTTCCTACATGACGGTATCCAAAGATTCGCGGCGGTACGTGCGTAACAATATCCGAACGATTGCGAATAACCGTAAAATTTTTCCAGCATTCCCGGATCATCGGCGGAATCCTTCCCCATATGATACGGGGGGCACCAAAGCCGTAACCAATTAAATCTTCACGAAGATCGGGACGGACATTCCACACGTATGCATGGCACAGAACAGCCAACGCCGCACCGTGTGAATATCCCACAACCGTAATTCTCTCAACGTCCTCGTCCGTAACAAGCGGTTCGATGCGAGGCATAATAGATAGCCAAGCATTCAGAAAGCCCCGATGGACATACAGAACGCTTTGATTCTCCAAGCGATACGCAACGGCCGGAAAATTGAGATTATGCAACCAATCCAAAGCACCGTCCGAGTCCTGGAAATAAAGGATCAGATGATGATCCACCCGATCGTAGGCATAGTCCCCATGATCCGGCGTACGAATATATGTCCGCTTTACGCAACGGTCAAAAAGCATAGTCAAGGGTATGGATGTATGCAAATTCATAGCCACCTCCGCTTTCTTTTCAGAATATGCGGGGTGGCTACGATTGGTTTACGCGACAAGTCGGTTATACCTCATCGGCGCGGAACATGAAAATCGGCACGGGAAACCAGATTCTGGCAAGGTCGCAAGCACCGTCCCGTGCAGGGCATATGGGAGCATACAGAAATTCCATAGCCTCCAGATGGGAAAGTTCGTAATCCACAGGCTCCGAATCGGGGATGTACTCAACGGATGGTTTTCCGTTTTGAACCGATATTGCAATACGCTCGTCACGAGCAAACCCATGAATGAGGAAGGAAAGTTTTCCGTCGGGAACGGTCATATAGGTCTGCTTGAGCGCCAGGAAGGCTTCGGTGACCAAACGGAAATTCAGCACGTTGAAATGCATAGCACAGTTGAGGAACATGTTTTCCGCGATTGGCGCCAAGGCAGCGGCATAGGAGGCCTGGTGCACAGGGATAGTCAAGTTAAAACATCCACCAATATAGTCGTACAAGGCACGGAGGAGGCAGAGGAACTCCTCATCGTGGACTACTTGGATCTCCGAGATATGATCGCCAATGCGAAGACAATACCCAACAAACCGTTCGCCCTCCGTGATAGCCAAGAGCATGAAGTGCCAGGAAGTAGCGATGTCCAGATAAGAGGAACGCAGGCGCACGGGCACGAAGGGCTTCGATTGGTTCAACTCGATAATCTTTGAAATAAGCGGGTCGTTCGGATCCGTAATCTGCGTGACCGTAAGGTTGGAAGATACATTTTGAAAAGCATGGCGGAAATTCTCATGTGAAAGTGAAAACGAATATGTGGGGCCGGCCTTGTCATATCCAAAATACTGATAGCGCTGTCGACGACCTCCGAGGGTAGAGAGAGCGATACCATCCGTAATCATATCGGCTAAGGCTTGATTCATAGCCGCCTTCATGTAGCCGCGGTTACGGTGTTCAGGGTGAACGCCCACGTTGCCGATTCCTCGGCAGGGGATGCAATAACCGCAAACCATAATTTCATGATCGTATGCTCCAACGGCGGCTGTCAACGCATCGTTTTCATCGATCACAACATAGTTGGAGTCCTGGGGACGATACTGCTCGCGATAACACTTCGGAAGCAGATGAATGAACTTGCGCTCGGTTTCGTGAAAGCCGAAGCAGGTATCGATAAGATCCATAAAATCGCTGTGAGGGATGTGATATCCACGGCCGCAATATTTGATTTGATTCATGTATGCACTCCTTCGATTCATTGTACGAAGAACCTTTAGAGATTCTTTAAAGTGTGGTCAAAAACCCGGCGATTCTCTCGGCCATGCGCGCAGCTCCTGCATCACAGGGATGGAGACCATCCGGCATAAACATCTCTCTTTGAGCAGGAATATCCGGGCAAATGCCTGCCGTACGGTAGAGATCCAAAACAGGGAGCGAGTATTCGGCGGCAACACGAATGATGGCATCCACATAATCCGACAAAGACTTCCCCGTGTTCGCGCAGGGCTTACTTCCACCTGCTCGTTGAAGGGGGGTCATAATGACGATACGGGCGGCGGGATACTTCCTGACCAAACCGTCAAAGAGGTAGTGGCAAGCACCGATAAAGGTCTCAGGGGTACGATCACCCCAAGTGCCGAAGGGGACGTTTCCATGGCCGTAATCATTGGTTCCGCCGAAAACCAGAACAAGGTCGGCATCGTCAGCCATCCCTTCAAAGCGGTCCACAAAGGCTCCACCGCAGTCATCGCCGCCGATCTGTCGAGCGAACCGAGTTCCACTGATGCCGTAGTTTCGCACCTCACGGGCACCGACCAAACGGCCAAGAACATTCTCATAGATATGAATCGGGGCAGATACACCCACACCCTGGGTTATGCTGTCACCCAGCACGTTGATAATTTTATTTTGCAGATTCATAGCAAATAATATTCCTTAAAAAATCGTTTCAAAAGCCTACATATCACAGGTAAAAACACCGTACTACCCATATATATAGAGCGGGGATAATTGCCAAGAACAAATCCAAAACGGTTGAATAGTAGTCTGTACGCAAATACTCGCCACGTCGATTCTTGATTTTCTTCCAAGCAAGCAAAAGAAATGGATTTCCGATTGCCCGACGATTTCCGCGAATACGGGTATAGAAAATCATCATAGATACGAACAATGAAAATCCCCCCATTAAAAGGGCAGCAGCAACCGAAATTGCAGGAATCCACCCCAAAAGGAGATGTAGTCCTGTTACTGATCCCCAGATAGGAATGTACAGACAAACAAGCTTCCCGTAAAGTCCCAACCCGTAAGATGCCTCCAGTTCCTGATAAAACCAAAATTGCCGTGCGCCCTTCAAGCGCGTATATATATCGCGCTTGCGAATACCGCGCGCCATAAGATCGTCAATAATATCCGAACGGAACCAAACATACAGTAACGCAGAACAAACCGAAAGCAGCACTCCGATCCAATACACGGGAATTACACCCCTTTTTTCTTCATCGCCCAAACCTTCAGAACGGCGGCTTGGGTTTTGGAATCAATCACTTCACCGCGCAGAATCATATCCACCAGCTCCTCCAGGGGAATTTTTACAATTTCCAAGAACTCATCCTCGTCAGGATCGCATTCTCCTTCAACCATATTCTCGGCCAAGTAGATGTAAAGGATCTCCGACAGAAGCGCGGGAGAGGTAGACAACTCTCCCAGGTCGATTAATGTATCGGTGGTATAGCCGGTCTCCTCGCGTAGTTCACGAAGGGCGGCCTCGCGATGATCCTCGCCAAGATAATCAAACTTACCGGCAGGGATCTCCAAAGTCACCTGTCCTAAAGCGTAACGGTACTGACGGACACAAACAACTTCTCCCGCATCCGTCAACGGAACAACGGCCACAGCCCCGTTATGCTTGCAGTACTCGCGCATCCCTTGCTTGCCATTGGGCAGGTCTATGATATCCTTGTACAAATGAAGCACCTTGCCGTCAAAAATCAAGGAGGATTCTGCCTGTGTCTCTTTAAAGTAGGATTCGGGCTTCAAGAATTGCATGTTTTTGATCTCCTTTCGGACAATGGGAGGATTATTTCCTTACTCCCATGAATTTTCACATATTATTATATCGTATTTCTTGAAATTTGTAAAGAATAATCTTGAAAAAAAAACAAACTTATGGTAAAATATTGGGTAGTGTATCCACATCTTGATTCTGTTGCGTGGAGAAAGGAGAACCGTCTATGGAAAAAGCAATTCCTGCAGAGCAAACCCGTACGGCCGCGTTGCTGTCTGAGGAGGGGCTCCATCGGTTATCAAACGCTAAGGTTGCCGTATTTGGCATTGGCGGCGTAGGCGGTCACTTAGTTGAGGCGCTTGCCCGCGCAGGTGTAGGCCACCTTACCCTGGTTGACCGAGACAATGTTTCCCTGTCAAACATCAACCGTCAGGCTGTCGCTCTTCACTCCACCGTCGGCCGTCCCAAGGTAGACGTCATGGCCGATAGAATACGGGATATCGCTCCGTCCTGTACTGTAGATACCCACGAGCTTTTTTATCTCCCGGAAACTGCGGAACTCTTCGATCTTTCTGCCTTCGATTTCGTGGCAGATTGCGTGGATACCGTTGCCGCTAAAATCGAACTGGCCGTACGGTGTGATGCCGCCGGCACTCCTCTGATCGCCGCCATGGGCGCGGGAAATAAGCTTTATCCCGAACGCTTCCGTATCAGCGATATTTCCAAAACCGAAACCGATCCTCTCGCCCGTATTATGCGTCGCGAGTTAAAGAAGAGAGGAATCAAAAAACTCCTTTGCGTTTGGTCTGACGAACCGCCCAGAGCTTCCAATCTTCTCGGTGAAAACGGAAAGCCCGCTCCTGCCAGCATATCCTTTGTTCCCTCCGCCATGGGATTGATCATGGCCGGTGAAATCATTCGAACTCTCGCTCAAGCTTAAATGACAATTCATCACTCCTCATACTACGATCCGAAAACGGAGATTTCTTATGAACAATCAAAATTTTCAGCTTCCCTTCTATGAGCCCGCTCCCAAGGTAATTATGAAAAGCCGCCGCATTCTACTCATTGTTAATCCCGTATCGGGACGCATGAAGACAAAGGCAGGGTTGTTTGAAATCCTGGACGAACTGTACCGCCTCCCCTCTGAGGAGCCAACGCCATCCAAAAGTGGGAACAAAACGGCAGGTGCGGCAACCGCACTTCCCATTCCCTTTGGAAATCTGACCGCTACCACGCTTGGAGGCTCTCCCGATCCGGACAGAAGCGTCACCGTGGTTCCTACTATGTACCGCGGTCATGCCTCTCAGCTTGCTTCCTGTGCCTACCGGGATGGGTATGATACAGTTATCTGCTGCGGCGGTGACGGCACGCTCAATGAGACCATCAGTGGGCTTTTGTCCATCCCACACAAGAACCGCCCTCGCTTGGGATATATTCCTGCGGGCAGTACCAACGACTTTGCCGCCAGCATCGGACTTTCCGCTTCCCTGCGGGGGGCGGCTCGGACGGCGGTCGGAGAGCATGAGACTCCCATTGACATCGGGCGGTTCCATCCTTTGAACGACCGTGAGTATCCTGCCCGTTATTTCTCCTACATAGCTTCCTTTGGGGCTTTTACGGCGGTGTCCTACTCCACCTCCCAGGTGGCCAAGAATATATTCGGCCACTTGGCCTACCTCATGGAGGGTGTCAAGGATATTGCTAAGCTCCGTCCCCATCACGCCTCCTTCGACCTGTCAAGCGGCCTGCATCTGGAAGGCGACTACGTATTCGGTGCGGTGACCAACACCACCTCGGCGGGCGGTGTGGTCAAGCTCCCTGCCGACCGCGTGTCCCTGTCGGATGGACAGTTTGAGTTGCTCCTCATTCACCATCCTAAGACTGCTCTTGATCTCAACCGTATTGCCACGGCTCTGTGGACCCAGGATTTTGATAGCTGTCCTCTGGTGGACCTGTACCACACCCAGCGGGTGCGTATCACGCTGGATGAGCCGCTTTCCTGGTCTCTGGACGGCGAGGAGGCCGTGGGTGGCACTTGTGTTGACGTGTACTGCCTGCCCGGAGCGGTGACCATTCGGGTAAACGAATAAGCCCGCATCCGTCAGGGCGGGCTTTGAGGGTTGAAGTTTTTTTCGACCTTTCGGAAAGATTTCCGTTTTTTGTGTCATATATGGTGTAGACCCCCATCACCCGCGAAAAGAAAGGAACACGTCATGAAGAAAATACTCATCATCTCGCTCTCCGCGCTCTTGTTGCTCACCCCGCTCACCGCTTGCAAAGGCACTGCGGAGACCCCTGAGGAGCCCGGCTCGACTGTCACGGAGGAAACCACCGAAACCCCGCCCTTGAGGGACCCCGCTCCCGCTTCCGACTTTGAATACACAGTAGGCGAGGCGGGCGACATCTTCCTCACAAAATATATCGGCGCGGCCACCGACGTGGTCATTCCCGACACCATCGACGGGAAGGCCATTACGGGCTTTGACCGATTCTGCTTTGGTACAAACCCCGCCATCACCTCGGTGTATATTCCCGACACCGTTACATCCATCTTGGGCGGGTCTTTCCATCTGTGCAAAAATCTGACCCATGTCCGCCTCTCGCCCCAAACCGAGGTCATTGGCAACGGTGCCTTTGAGGGAAGCGGCATCACGTCCATCAGCCTACCGAGCAGTCTTCGGGAGGTTGGGATGCGTGCTTTCTACGATTGCAAAAATCTGAAGCAGGTCACGATCCCCTCGTCTGCCCTGTTTGAAGCGGAAGCGTTTGCCTGCTCCGGCGTGGAGACCGTGGTGTTTGAGGAGGGGATTGAGACCATCGGGTTTGCCATGTTCGCATCCACCAACATTCGCGAAGTGATCCTTCCGCAAAGCACAAAAAGCGTGGGTGTCAGCGCGTTCAGCGGGTGCCCGAACCTGGAGACGGTGGTACTGAACCAAGGACTGACTGAAATTGATTCCTATGCCTTTGGCGGCGACTCCAAACTGACCGAAATAATCATCCCGTCCAGCGTGGTGAAAATGCAGGACAGCGTATTTATGAAATGCGACACCGTAAAAAAGGTGATCTTTGAAGGGGATGCGCCCGAGGACTTCGTGTCGGGCTTGCAGGACATGCCCGACTTCACGGTGTACTATCACGAGGGGTCGAAGGGCTTCACGAGCCCGGAGTGGTGCGGATATGCTTCTGAAATTTGGTAATGCAAGGTTAGATAAAGGGCGCCTCTACATTAAGGGGACCTCTAAATAACCTTGAACGCTAAACCGCTCTCTCATACCAATGGGTCGGGGCCCCATGAGGGTAAACGAGTCCGACCGTACCTCCGAGTATTACCTCCAAAAATAATGCCATAAAGTTCTTTGGAGTTCTTAGAGCCTTTCGTACACGAAAGGTTCTAAGCCGCCGGAGGCACGCTCTCCTATTAACCCCACTAAAAAAAGCCGACGCAGACCCAAATCGGGTCGCGCCGGCTTTTTTATGATCGAATCGATCAGACGGTATGAACGGCATTCGCCGCGTCGGCGTTTGCATCCACGCCGTACTTCTGATTCTTGCGGTACTCGAAGAACTTCAAAGCCACCTTATCGAACAGAGCGTAGGACAGCACGTCCTCATCCTGCTCCAGATATCCTGCGGGGATCTCGGCGCGGAGCTTGTCCAGCTCGGGTGCGAGATCGTCGGCGGGACGGTAGGTGATGGCCTTCTGGTCACCGATAATGGTCTTGGCAAAGGCGGGATCGATGGCCACGGGGGTCTTACCGTACTTGCCAAGGACGATGTCCTTGAACTCCTTGGTGCAGGTCTTATAGCGCTCGCCCATCAGGACGTTGAACACAGCCTGCGTACCCACGATCTGGGAGGAGGGGGTAACGAGGGGAGGATAACCCACGTCGGCACGGACGCGCGGTACTTCCTCCAGCACCTCGGTGAGCTTCTCTTCCTTCCCTGCCTGCTTGAGCTGGGACATAAGGTTGGAGAGCATGCCGCCGGGAACCTGGTACAACAGGGCGTTGACGTCCACCTTCAGCACCTTGGGATCCATGAGCCCTTCCTTGAGATACTTCTCGCGAAGGGGGGTGAAGTACTTGGTGACCTTATCCAGCTTCTGGAGGTCCAGGCCGGTATCGTAGGGAGTGCCTGCCAGAGAGGCGACGATGGGCTCTGTAGGAGGCTGGGAGGTACCCAAAGCCATGGGGGAGATAGCGGTGTCGATCACGTCTACACCGGCCTCAACGGCCTTCATGACGGTCATGGAAGCCAGACCGGCGGTATAGTGGGTGTGGAGCTGGATCGGGATCTTAACGCTCTCCTTGAGGGTCTTGACCAGCTCGTAGGCATCGTAGGGCTTGAGAAGGCCCGACATATCCTTGATGCAGATGGAATTCGCACCCATCTCCTCAAGCTGCTTGGCGTACTTGGCGTAGTAGTCCAGGGTATAGACCGCACCCGTGGTGTAAGAGAAGGCTGCCTGGACGTGACCGCCCTCCTTGATGGTAGCGTTGATAGCGGTCTTAAGGTTGCGGGGGTCGTTGAGTGCGTCGAAGATGCGGATGATGTCGATACCGTTGGCCAAAGACTTCTGGACGAAGTATTCTACCACGTCGTCGGCATAGTGACGGTAGCCCAGGATATTCTGGCCGCGGAACAGCATTTGCAGCTTGGTGTTCTTCACCGCGCCGCGGATCTTGCGCAGTCTCTCCCAGGGATCCTCGTTGAGGAACCGCATGCAGGAGTCAAAGGTGGCACCGCCCCAGGCCTCCAGCGAGTGATACCCTACCTCGTCCATGGCAGACAGGATGGGCAGCATCTCATCAGTGGTCATTCTGGTGGCGATCAGAGACTGGTGCGAGTCACGCAATACAGTTTCAGTAATCTTTACCTTACTCATATTCTTTCCCTTTCATTATTAGGGGAACGGGGGGAGCGGGAGAACGGTCGTTTTCTTGGAAGCCTCCTCGCGTGGCTCGGTGCAAATTTGCCTACGGCAAATATTGCAAAGCTCAGCAAAGAGCTTTAACAAGGGGATCATTGTTCATTCCCGTTTCCATTCCCTGTCGGTATATACGGTTTGAGAACGGACGAAATATTTCAAGCCATTCTTTTTGAAGTTTTGGGAGACCCCCAAGAACCTTTTTACAAAAAGGTTCTTGGGGGGTGCAGGGCGAAGCCCTGCTGCTCCCCATTAAGCAAACGTAGACAGGAACACACCTGCGGCTACGGCAGAGCCGATAACGCCCGCGACGTTGGGTCCCATGGCGTGCATGAGGAGGAAGTTAGAGGGATCGTACTTCTGACCGACCATCTGGGAGACACGGGCGGCCATAGGAACGGCGGAAACACCGGCGGAGCCGATAAGGGGGTTGATGGTGTTGCCGCAGGCCTTGTTCATGATCTTGGCGGTGATGAGGCCTCCGCAGGTAGAGATGCAGAAGGCGGCGAGACCGCAGAAGATGATGAGGATGGTCTCGATGCGCAGGAAGTTAGCGGCAGAAGCGGTAGCACCTACCGAGATACCCAAGAAGATGGTAACAATGTTCATCAGCTCGTTTTGGGCGGTCTTGGACAGGCGCTCGGTGACGCCGCAGACGTTCAAGAGGTTACCGAACATCAGGCATCCAACCAGTGCCAGTGCATCGGGGACGATCAGGCCTACTACGAAGGTAACTACGATGGGGAACAGGATCTTTTCAAGCTGGGACACGGGACGAAGGGCGGTCATCTTGATGAGACGCTCCTTCTTGGTGGTCAGCATCTTCATGAAGGGGGGCTGGATCATGGGGATCAGCGCCATGTAGCTGTAAGCCGCGATGGCGATGGCACCCAGCAGGGCGGGAGCCAGGGTCTTGGTGACCAGGATGGCCGTAGGGCCGTCTGCACCACCGATGATACCGATGGCGGCGGCCTCGTTGGGACTAAAGAAGCCGGACAGCAGAGCCAGAGCGAAGGCCACGAACACGCCCAACTGGGCGCCCGCGCCAATGAGCAGGCTCTTGGGGTTGGAAATGAGGGGGGTAAAGTCGGTCATAGCACCGATGCCGATGAAGATCAAGCAGGGGTAGATGCCCAATTTTACACCTAAATACAGCAAATCAAGGAAACCACCGTGATGCAGAATGAAGCCGAAATCAATGTTGTCGGCAATGAAATAATCCAGATGGAACAGGTTCGCACCGGGGATGTTGGTCAGTAGCATACCGATGGCGATGGGGAGCAGGAGCAGGGGCTCGAACTTCTTGACGATGGCCAGATAGACCAACGCGGCTACGATCACATACATGACCAAGAGCTGCCAGGCGGTGGGGTTGAAGGCCCAGCCCGAGTCAGCCAGGTTGAAGGAGCCGTGATTCAATCCCGTGGGGGTAAATAGAATCTTCCAGATACCCGTGCCCGTCAGAAAGTTAAGCAAGCTTTCAATAAGTGCAGACATGGATAAACCTTCCTTTCAATATTTTGTTTGAATATTTTGGAGAGGCTTATCAGTTCAGGGTCAGGAGCACTTCGTCGGTCTTGACGCTGTCGCCGCTCTTGACGTTGATGGAAGCCACTACACCGTCAGCGGGAGCGGGTACGTCGTTCTCCATCTTCAGAGCCTCGATGACGCAGACAGGAGAGCCCTTCGTCACGGAATCACCGGGCTTGACCAGGACCTTCATAACGGTACCCTGGAGAGGAGCTTTGACTTCGACAGAGCCTGCTGCACCGGCGGGAGCAACGGGAGCGGCGGCCACGGGAGCGGCGGCAGGAGCTGCGGCGGCCACGGGGGCTGCAGCAGGAGCAGGAGCGGCTACGGGAGCAGGAGCGGCACCGCCGATCTCCTCAACAGTTACGTCATAAGTAACACCATTTACGGTGACGTTGAATCTTTTCATGATGATTAATTTCCTTTCAATATTATGAAGTTTCCGGCTGATGGGATCAGCGGTTGCGGGATTTATCGGTCTTCTTGAAGGAGACCACGCGGAAGCCGCTGGCGAACTGCGAGGTAAGTGCGGGGTCGGATTCGATGGTTGCGGCAACGGCGGCGGTGATCACTGCGATGAGTTGTCCGTCGTCGGCTGCGGGAGCCGTTACCGTGGGAACTGGGGCGGGAGCGGCCTTGGAATTGTCCTTGGCGGCCTTTTCGGGCTTGGGCTCGTCCTTTTTTGCGGTCTTTGCAGGATCCTTATAAAAGACGGACTTGAAGATCAAAAGCACGATCCACAAAATAGCCAGCACCAGGAACACCATGCCCTCGCCCATGAGGATTATGAGACCGGCCATCTTCAAACGAGCGGGAGAAAAAGCACCGCCCAGATCCTCTTCAATCTCAATGTTCTCCTTGTCGGCCATATACTTTTCCGACAGAACAATGAAGCCCAGATCGTGCAAATCCATATCCAATGCAGGAGTCAGATAGGTGTCAACCACCTTCAACACGGAATTCAGAATAGCGGTAACATTCTCGCGTTCGCTCATCTCACCGCCAACGGGAATTACTTCCATCGACGTAAAGGCAACGGTTTCGTTACCCGTATAGTGGGTCAGCAGAATGTCTGCGCGGGCGCTTGCATACACGTTCCAGGTAATAGCACCGGTGGCAGAATCCTGTTCAGCCTGCAGAATCTCGTAAATCAGCTTGGCCTTTTCAACACTTCCGTTCAGTTGAACGGTCACGCGAAGCTCATAGGAAGCGGCTTTATAGGAACCGATAAACTCGACTCGTTCTGTGTCATCGACACCCTCCAGTGTCGCGACGCGAAGAACGACGGAGGTAAGGCCAACGGGCTCCTTCTCCAATGCGTCATCCAACGGCAGATCCTTGTCGTAGCCCACCTTATCAACGATGTGATCCCTCAACCGCGTGTAACCGGTGATGCTCTCCATGCCGCAAGAGGTTGCGGTCATAAGAAGCGTCGCCAGCATCAGCAGCACGAGAGATAAACTGATGATTTTTTTCATGGAGCGACCTCCTTACAGCGTAGGAACGCCGTGCTTGCGGTCGGGGATACTGTCGGCCTTCTCGGCCAGCATGTAGAGAGCGGAAATGATGCGGGCACGAAGCTCGGCCTCGGGAATGACATCGTCGATATCGCCCGACTCAGCAGCAGCTACGGAAGATGCGTAGGTCTCCTTCCACTCGGCCTCCACGTCAGCACGAGACTTGTCCGCAGTAATCTTATCATTCATAGCAAAGGCAACGGCGGTCTCGGGAGCCAGAACCGATATCACGGACCCTTCCACAGCCAAAGCCAGATCGGCACCCAGAGCAAGGGAGCCCATGAGAGAAAATGCTGCGCCATATGCCTTGCCGGCAACGATCGTAACCTTAGCGGTTGTTGCAGTCGTGTAGGCCTTAGCAAGCTTACCGTAGGAAAGGACGGCCTCGGCCTCGGCGTAATCAACGCCCTCGGAATCAACAAGCGTGACAACGGGAATGGAGAAGCTATCACAGAATGACACCAACCGAGCAGCCTTGCGCGCACCATCGGCAGTCAACTTTCCGTTCAAAGACACCAGACCGGTGGTAATGCCTCCCATGCGGCAGAGAGCTGCGGTAACCTCCTTGCCGATTTCCTCATACAGAATGGTTACGATTCCGTTATCAGCGATGGAAGCCACACCGTTGGAAACCGCGACAGGGCGGGCAACGTCATCGGTAGGATCAACGGCGTTAACGTCCTTATTGTTGCGAGGCAACAGATCCACCAGCGCGCGAACGGCGGTGACGGCATCCTCTGCCTTTACAGCGGTAAAATTGTTGGCCAGTTCACCGGAGGCAACGGTCAGATCGAACATAGCGGCAATCGTAGCAGCCATGCCGGTACAAGAGCCGTTTACATATGCAATTTGGGGAATCACACCCGACGCCTCAGAAACCAGGCTCATAACTCGTCCATAGGCGGACAATGCGGATGCACCGTCATACACAACAGCTCCGGCGCTGTCAAACACGCCGATAATGGGCGCGCCTACACGAAGAGCCTGCGCATATAACTTCTGAATCTTGTCGGCACCGATCTCGTCCAAAGCGCCCGCCTTGCGGTCGCTATCCTGAACGAAAGCGAAAGCCAACTTGCCATTCACCGAGCCGTAACCGGTGATCACCGCATCATACGGCTGATCATCTCCGCTGCGGCGGACGAAAGCACCCATTTCAACGAAGGTGCCGGCGTCAAAGAGGGCGATCATAGAGGTACGCCCCGTGGTTTCCTGCTTGTCAAACTTCAACATGAAACTCTACCAAATTCCTTTCAGTCAAACGTACTTGTACCTGGATCGATATAACTTTATCAAAAGCACATCCTACCCCAAGTTACCACAATTATACAACAAATTGTGCGGATAGTCAACAAAGCACAAGATATTGATTTGTAAAGAAATTGTAAACGAAGACTGTCCTTCTCTACGATGAAAACTGTCAAGAAAAATTACCCGTTTGACTTGACGAACACCCCAAAAAGTAGTATTATAAAAGAGACGATTTCCATAACCATACATTTCGAAAGGAACTCACAAAATGCAAGCACATACCTACTCATACAATCATCAGCACCTGCTCCGCGACGGACACCCTTGGTTCCCCGTTATGGGCGAGATCCACTATGCTCGTTGTCAGCCCGACACCTGGCGGGAGTCGATCCGTCTCATGAAGGCCGGCGGGGTGGATATTATTGCTACCTATATTTTTTGGATTCACCATGAGCCTGTTGAGGGGCAGTTTGATTTCACCGGTTGCCGCGATCTGGGTAGATTTCTGGACATCTGCGAGGATGAGGGGATGCCCGTGTGGCTCCGTATCGGGCCTTGGTGCCACGGCGAATGCCGCTACGGCGGGTTCCCCGCGTGGTTGCAGAGGTCTGGGTACGGTCTCCGCTCAAACGATCCTGCGTATATGGCTTGCGTCCGTCGCTTTTGGGAGGCCTTGTACGGGCAAGTGAAGCGTCACATCGGTGGATGCATCATCGGGCTTCAGTTTGAAAACGAGTTTCACGGCAGTGACGACCACATGGTCGCCCTGGAGGAGTTGGCTGATGAGATCGGATTCAAGGCCCCCCTTCACACTGCGACAGGTTGGGGTTCTGCTGCCATTGGAACCGGATTGCCGGTCTTCGGCGGCTACCCGGACGAGCCCTGGCACTGGCGGGTAGACAAGCTCCCTCCCAACAGGAACTATCTCCTCTGCCCCACCCGCGACGATAACAACATCGGGACCAACGAGTCAGCGGAAGACAATATCAAGTACCCGCCCCGCTTCGATCAGGACCTCTACCCCTACCTCACAGCCGAGATCGGAGGCGGTTGTCAGCCAACCTACAACCGCCGTCCCATCTCCGCCGCCTCCGACGTGGGGGCAATCGTGACCGCTAAGATGGCCTCGGGGACAGTCATGCCGGGCATCTACGTATACCACGGCGGGACCAACCCCGGCTACAGCCTCCATGAGACTAAGGCCTCAGGCTACGGCACCGACGTTCCCGAGCTGAACTACGACTTTCAGGCACCCATAGGAGAATACGGCAAGATCACCGACACCTACCGAGAGTTTCGCCGTCTGTTCACCTTCCTCCGCGACTATGGAGAAGAACTGGCTATCATGGCCCCCGTGTTCCCTGCCGACAATCCCGGGAATCCGGAGGATCTGGAGCATTTGCGCTACTGCTGGCGCACCGATGGAAAGAGCGGTTTTCTCTTTGTCAATAACTACGTTCGCGGCTACAAGATGGCCGAACACACCCGCTCCTTGGCCGTCGTCACCAAGACAGATAAGCTGGTTTTTCCCGAGATGACCTTTGCCGACGGGGACTACGGGTTCTTCCCTTTCAATCTTCCCATGGGCAAGGGTAATCTGGTCACAGCCAACGCTCAGCCTCTTTGCAAGCTGAACGGCAGAACCTACGTTTTCTTCACCGACCGTGAGCCGGTCTACAACACCGAGGGCGACCTGTCGGATGTCGAGATATTGACCCTCTCAGTGGCGGATTCTTACAAGGCCTCCAAGGTGACGGTAGGGGGACGGGATTACCTGATCCTCTGCGATGCGGCTTACACCCAGGACGGGGATGCTTTGGTATTCACGATCACCGAGGACACCCCTCTGCGGGTCTATCCCGACCCCCGCGGCGGCGAGGGCTTTGGGGAGTATCTGCTGATCTGCCCCGACCATCCCGTTTCGGTCCGTACCGAGCTGATCTCCGAAAACGTCCTGATGAAAGAGTTTTCCTTGACGGTGGACCCGGCTCCGGACGGGGCCTCGGACCTGCTTCTGGACGTGGAGTACGAGGGCAACATCATTGAACTGTTTGCAGACGGGCGCAAGGTGGCTGATCAGTTCAGCCTGGGCAACGGGTGGCATCTGGGTCTGCGCCGTTTTGGCGGGCGGAGGGATTTTACCCTGCGGCTGTTTTCCCTGGCCGAGAGCGCGTCGGTCTACATGGAGCGCAAGCCCCGTTATCGGAACGGGTTTGCCTGTGAGCTTTTGAGCGTGACCGCGCGGGCGGAGTTTACGGTGCGGTTTAAGGGGTTGACGAAATAAGCTTTTTCTCTCTTAACTTTGCATTTTCCCTCTTGACTTCTCCGCCAAAAAGTGCTATAATATGCTATCTGTTTTTTAATCGGAGGTATTGATCTTGAAAGCAGTTAAACTTTATGAAAACGGGATGTACCTGGTCAACGGTATTCCCCAAAAAATCGCCGCCGTCTCCCCCGAAGAGGCTTGCCGCGGCACCATCGCTTACTCCATTCTGAACGCCCACAACGTATCGGGCAACATGGATAAGCTTCAAATCAAATTCGACGCACTGGTCTCCCACGATATTACCTACGTGGGTATTATCCAGACCGCCCGCGCCAGCGGCCTCAAGGAATTCCCCATTCCCTATGCTATGACCAACTGCCACAACAGCCTTTGCGCCGTGGGCGGCACCATCAACGAGGACGACCACGTGTTCGGTCTCTCAGCCGCCAAGAAGTACGGCGGCATCTACGTTCCCGCCAACCAGTCGGTCATCCACTCCTACGCTCGTGAGGAGCTGGCCGGGTGCGGCAAGATGATCCTGGGCTCGGACTCTCATACCCGCTACGGTGCGTTGGGTACCATGGGCGTGGGCGAGGGCGGCCCCGAGCTGGTCAAGCAGCTTCTTAAGAATACTTATGACGTCAACCGCCCCGAGGTGGTCATGGTCTATCTCCACGGCACCCCCAAGCGGGGTATCGGTCCCCACGACGTGGCTCTTGCTCTGGTTGGTGCTACTTTTGGCAACGGCTTCGTTAAGAACAAGGTTTTGGAGTTCGTCGGCCCCGGCGTGGCAGGCCTATCCATTGACTTCCGTAACGGTATCGACGTTATGACCACCGAGACCACCTGCCTGTCCTCCATCTGGCTCACTGACGAGGTTACCCGAAAGCATTTCGAGGTTCATGGCCGTCCCGAGGACTACAAGGAGCTGAGACCCGCCGACGTAGCTTACTACGACGCCATGATCGACATCGATCTCTCTGAGATGGAGTCCATGATCGCCCTTCCCTTCCATCCCTCCAACGTCTACACCATCCACGATTTCGTGGCCAACGCCAAGGAGATTCTGGCATCGGTGGAGGCTGAGGCCGCCGCGAAATTCAAAAAAGCCAAGCTCAACCTGGTGGACAAGGTACAGGCTGACGGCTCCGTGCTGGCTGACCAGGGCATCATCGCCGGTTGCGCCGGTGGTATGTTCGACTCCATCGACGAAGCCGCCGCCATTCTCCGCGACCACGATACCGGAAACGGCTACTTCTCCCTGTCGGTCTATCCCACCTCGGTTCCCGTTTCTCTGGAGCTGACCAAGATCGGCGTAACGGCTGACCTGCTGTCTGCGGGCGCTGTCATCAAGCCCTCCTTCTGCGGTCCCTGCTTCGGTGCCGGCGACGTCCCCGCCAACAACGGCCTCTCCCTCCGTCACACCACGAGAAACTTCCCCAACCGCGAGGGCTCCAAGCCCGGTGAGGGCCAGCTCTCCGGCGTGGCTCTCATGGATGCCCGCTCCATCGCCGCCACCGCACGCAACGGCGGTATCATCACCGCCGCCACCGACGTGGACTATGAGTACACCCCTCACGAGTACCACTTCGACAAGAAGGTGTACGAGAAGCGTCTGTACTACGGATTCGGCAAGGCCGATCCCTCCGTGGATCTCATCATGGGTCCCAACATCACCGACTGGCCCAAGCAGTATGCCCTGACCGAGAACATTCTGGTAGAGCTGGCTGCCGTCATTCACGACCCTGTAACCACCACCGACGAGCTGATTCCCTCGGGTGAGACCTCGTCTTACCGCTCCAATCCCCTCCGCCTCTCCGAATTTGCTCTGTCCCGCCGTTGCCCCGACTACGTAGGCAACTCCAAGGCAGTCGCCAAGCAGGAGGCTGACCGCCGCGAGGGTGTGGTCTCGGACAAGCTCCGCACCGTGCTATCTGCCGTGGGTGATGCCGATGAGCTGGTCCAGAACACCCAGTTCGGCTCCTGTGTCTTCGCCAACAAGCCCGGCGACGGCTCTGCCCGTGAGCAGGCTGCTTCCTGCCAAAAAGTACTTGGTGGCTTCGCGAACATCTGCTACGAGTTCGCCACCAAGCGTTACCGCTCCAACTGCATCAACTGGGGTATTCTGCCCTTCACTCTGGATAAGGACACCCCCTTCGAGTATGAGGTAGGCGACTGCGTCTTCGTTCCCGGCATCCGCAAGGCTGTGGAGAACGGCATTGAGACCATCCCCGCCAAGGTCGTCCGCGCAAACGGCGCCGTCGAGGACATCACCCTCCACCTGGCCGGTCTCACTCCCGACGAGAAGGAGATCATCCTCGAGGGCTGCCTCATGAACTACTACGCGGCTCATATGGAGTGAGTTTTTGGGGGAGCCGGAAAACGAGGGGCTCTGCCCCTGACCCCAGCTTAAGAACCCTTTTGAAAAAGGGTTCTTAAGAATCTCCTAAAACTTTCAACACATTAATCAAACATTATTCATTATTTATTTTCCAACGCTTCGGAGGTATTGAACATGGAAAAGATCAGAATGACCACCCCCCTCGTCGAGATGGACGGGGACGAAATGACACGGATCCTCTGGCAGATCATCAAGGACGAGCTTCTGCTTCCCTTCGTAGATCTCAAAACTGAGTATTACGACCTGGGTCTGCCCAAGCGCGAGGAGACCAAGGATCAGATCACCATTGACGCCGCCAATGCCAACAAAAAGTACGGCGTAGCTGTCAAATGCGCCACCATCACGCCCAACAAGCAGAGAGTGGAGGAGTACAACCTCACCGAGATGTGGAAGTCTCCCAACGGCACCATCCGCGCCATTCTGGACGGTACGGTGTTCCGCGCGCCCATTCTCATCGATACGATCCGTCCTGTGGTGCGCAACTGGAACAAGCCTATTACCATCGCACGTCACGCCTACGGAGACGTGTACAAGTGCACCGAGTTCCGCGTTCCCACCGAAGGCAAGGCCGAGCTGGTGTTCACCGACAAGGACGGCAACGAGTCTTTCCGCAAGACCATCTACGATTTCGAGTGCCCCGGTGTGCTTCAGGGCTCCTACAACAAGGACTCCTCCATCCGCTCCTTCGCTCACTCCTGCTTCAAGTTTGCTATCGACACCAAGCAGGATCTGTGGTTCTCCACCAAGGACACCATCTCCAAGCAGTACGACCAGACCTTCAAGCTCATTTTCCAGGAAATCTATGAGGCTGAGTATAAGGAGAAATTCGACGAGCTGGGCATCCGCTACTTCTACACCCTCATCGACGACGCTGTGGCTCGCGTGATCCGCTCCGAGGGAGGCTTTATCTGGGCCTGCAAGAACTACGACGGCGACGTTATGTCCGACATGGTTTCCACCGCTTTCGGCTCCCTGGCCATGATGACCTCTGTGCTGGTCTCTCCCGATGGCAACTACGAGTACGAGGCCGCCCACGGTACGGTTACTCAGCACTACTACCGCTACCTCAAGGGTGAGGAGACCTCCACCAACCCCATGGCAACCATCTTCGCCTGGACGGGCGCTCTCCGCAAAAGAGGCGAGCTGGACAACCTCCCTGACCTCATGGCCTTTGCTGACAAGCTGGAGGCCGCCTGCATCAAGGCCCTGGACGACGGCATCATGACCAAGGACCTTACCGGTTTGGTAATCCCCGAAGCTAAGGCAAGCGTTAAGGCTGTCAACTCCAAAGAGTTCATCGCCGCCATCCGCGAGAGATTGGATGCAGCAATGGCGTAAACCGTTTTTAACGTATCATTTATCTAAAAAAACGCTTTCTCACCGAGAAAGCGTTTTTTTCATACACCTATAAAATTCATCGTATCAAAAAATCTCCAAAAAAATTACCATTTTTTTAGGACTACCCAAAAGTGCCTGCAAAGAGTATAATATTGATAGTACAAAAAGCATCCCTATCCCGGGATACCCTACACAGGAAAGGAACAGATCACATGGAACTGATCGTAATCAACGATAACAAGCTAAAAATCATGCTCACAGCCCCCGATATGGCCTATTATGAATTAGAGGTCAATCATTTGGATTACGCCAGCAAGCAAACGAAGGCTGCCTTTCGCCACATATTCGACGATGCTTATACACGAATTGGATTCAACACCGACGGAGAGCGGTTGTTCGTTCAGTTTTATGCATCCAAAGAGGGTGGTGGCGAGATCTTTGTAACCAAACTGGGACAAATGGCGCCTTTTATCCCTGATGAGCCCCTGCAGCCACCCCTCCGGGAAGAAAATCCACCGGCCGTACTGAGTATGGAGGGTGAAGATTTCAACCATGAAGAAGACGCTTTTTGGAAGCACATCTGTCACAGTGGCGCAAACAACGAGGAGTACGATGTGGAGGCGGAGGTGGAATTAGCAAGCGAGTATATGTCCTTATCCGACACACGGCAGGTTGTCTATGCTTTTGATCATATGCAAGATCTTCTGGCGGTTTGCCGCCGTCTGCTTCGGAATAACTATCGAGAACGAAGCGAGGTATACGTAACCGAGTTTGCCGGAATTAGTACCTGGTATTTATTTCTTCGGATTCCACGCTCATCCTTTCGCCTGCCGAAACGATATGCGATTTTGGACGAATATGGTCGGGAGATAAGCACAGAGGGATTGCAGCTCTACTTAGACGAATACGGGAAATGCGTTTGTGCGGCAAACGGAGTCAACGTGCTGGGAATGTTGTAAGCTTACCGAACAAACGCGTCTCCGGGCAACGGGAGGAGACTTTCAAAAGAGCAATGGTTCTCCGATCTCCTTATTCACTTAAACAAACGAAAACTTGTCGTCTTCGGTCAGTCCCAGGGCATCAACAATGGCTTGGAAACGAGCGTGAGCTTTGTTCAGGCCATCGGGACCGTGGGCATCCGAGCCAAGGTAAAATTTGCAACCACAGGAGCGTGCGATGCGGTAAGGACGAAGAGCAGATTGACTTGAGACATCCGCAAGAGGAGTATTAAGCTCAAGACCCATGCCGCACTGTGCGAGTCGTTCAAAGAACTCGGCGTATTCGACATCGGTGATGGCGTTCAGGATATCGTCGCGACTCCCCTCACAGTTAGTGTCCAGACAGCTGGTGAAGTGAGCAAGCCCCATCTTCTTAAATGGAAGATCCATATCCAGTAGGGAGTGGTTACGTTCCATGTAATACTTGGCGCGGTGCGTCACCGAGGTGTCATCTGCCTCAATGGTGAAACCCGTCATGTGCAGATGGCTGGTGGGAACGATGACGAAATCCAACTCATCCAGCACCTTACGGCTGATGCCTACGGTGCTAAACCGATCCATCTCGGTCTCACACCCGAAATGGAAGGTTACGCCATCCGCCATGGGCAACGGGAGGGATTTTTTGATGTGGGCGTAGTTCTGAGGCTTGTACCAATCGCTGGCACCGGGCACCGTCTCATCCCAAAAATGATCGGTCAGACAGATATGCTTGAACCCGTTTTGGCGGGCGTAGTCCAGAATCGCCGCCGGTGTCTGATTGGGATCTCCCGAGCAGGACGACAGATGAGAATGGATGTGCAGGTCATGGTCGATAACATATTTCATGGTAAAGTCTCCTTACTTAAAAACACACCGCCAAAGAAAGCCTTGGCGGTGCGCAATTTGAGTTTACATTTTTTATGCAAAGGTTTCCCGAATTACTTGGAAGCCTCTTCGATAGCAACTGCAACAGCAACAGTCATACCAACCATGGGGTTGTTACCTGCACCGATGAGACCCATCATTTCAACGTGAGCAGGGACGGAGGAAGAACCGGCGAACTGTGCGTCAGAGTGCATACGACCCATGGTGTCGGTCATGCCGTAGGAGGAAGGACCAGCGGCCATGTTGTCGGGATGCAGAGTACGGCCGGTACCGCCACCGGAAGCGACGGAGAAATAGCCGACACCGTTCTCCTGGCACCACTTCTTGTAAGTGCCGGCAACGGGATGCTGGAAACGGGTGGGGTTGGTGGAGTTACCGGTGATAGAAACGCCTACGTTCTCCAGCTTCATGATCGCAACGCCCTCGGGAACGTTGTCAGAGCCGTAGCAACGAACGTCAGCGCGGGGACCCTTAGAGAAGGGCTTCTCCTCAACGATGGTAACAGTCTCGGAGTAGGGATCGAACTCGGTCTTCACATAGGTGAAACCGTTGATGCGGGAGATGATGTAAGCAGCATCCTTACCCAGACCGTTCAGGATAACGCGCAGGGGCTTGGTGCGAACCTTGTTTGCGTTCAGAGCGATCTTGATAGCACCCTCTGCAGCGGCGAAGGACTCGTGGCCGGCCAGGAAGCAGAAGCACTCGGTCTCCTCGGAGAGGAGCATCTTGCCCAGGTTACCGTGGCCCAGACCAACCTTGCGGTTCTCAGCAACGGAGCCGGGGATGCAGAAGGCCTGCAGACCGATGCCGATAGCGGCAGCGGCGTCAGAAGCCTTGGTGCAGCCCTTCTTGATGGCGATGGCTGCGCCTACGACGTAAGCCCACTTGGCGTTCTCAAAGCAGATGGGCTGGGTTTCTTCGACGATCTTGTAGGGATCGATGCCGTAAGCATCGCAGATTTCCTTGCACTCGTCGATGGAGTTGATACCGTATTCATTGAGAGCGGCGAGGATCTTCGCTTCGCGTCTCTCGTAACCTTCAAACTTTGCCATGATATACAGTTCCTCCTTTATTATTCCTTACGGGGATCAATGTACTTTGCAGCATCATTGAAACGACCGTAGGTACCCTTAGCCTTCTCGTACGCCTCGTTAGGCTCCATGCCCTTCTTGATGAAGTCGGTCATCTTGCCAAGAGAAACGAACTCGTAGCCGATTACTTCGTTGTTCTCATCCAGTGCCATTCTGGTGCAGTAGCCCTCGGTCATCTCGAGGTAGCGCACGCCCTTGGCACGGGTGCCGTACATGGTACCGACCATGGAACGCTCGCCCTTACCCAGATCCTCCATACCGGCGCCGATTACGAGACCACCCTCAGAGAAAGCGGACTGGGAACGGCCGTATACGATCTGCAGGAACAGCTCGCGCATAGCGGTGTTGATGGCATCGCACACCAGGTCGGTGTTCAGAGCCTCCAGAAGGGTCTTGCCGGGCAGGATCTCTGCGGCCATAGCGGCAGAGTGGGTCATACCGGAGCAGCCGATGGTCTCCACCAGCGCCTCCTCAATGATGCCGTTCTTGACGTTCAAAGACAGCTTGCACGCACCCTGCTGGGGAGCGCACCAGCCCACACCGTGGGTGTAAGCCGAAATGTCGCT
>SVRS01000059.1 GCA_015064695.1 Oscillospiraceae bacterium
TGAATAAGCTGTGCGGATAAGGCTTCAAAGTGCCGTTATGTACTTTTCGTGTACTTTTCGAAAAATGAAAACCCGAAAACCCTTGTGGTATAAGGGTTTTCGGGATATAGTTTCTTACTCCCACTCAATGGTCCCCGTAGGCTTGGGGGTCAGATCCAGCAGCACGCGGTTGATGCCCTCTACCTCACTCGTGATGCGGTAGGTGATCCGATGCAGAATAGGATAGGGGATCTCCTCGATGGTGGCGGTCATAGCATCCTTGGTGTTGACGGCGCGGATGATAGCGGGCCAGCCCTCGTAGCGGCTCTCGTCCTTCACGCCGACACTCTTGATATCGGGAACGGCGATGAAGTACTGCCAAACCTTCTCGGCAAGGCCGCACTTATCGAACTCCTCACGCAGAATAGCATCCGCCTCGCGCAGAGCATGGAGACGGTCGCGGGTAATGGCACCCAAGCAACGAACACCCAGTCCGGGACCGGGGAAGGGCTGACGGTAGACCATGGCGTGGGGCAGACCCAGGGCCTCGCCTACGACGCGGACCTCGTCCTTGAACAGGAGCTTAATGGGCTCCACCAAAGCGAACTTCAGATCTTCAGGCAGGCCGCCCACGTTGTGGTGGGACTTGACGGCCTTCTTGCCCTCTGCCTGCTTGACGCTCTCCAGAATATCGGGGTAAATGGTTCCCTGTCCCAGGAACTCTACGCCCTCCAGCTTACGAGCTTCATCAGCAAATACGTTGATAAACTCGGCACCGATGATCTTACGCTTGGTCTCGGGATCAGACACTCCGGCCAGCAGATCCAGGAAACGGTCGGTAGCATCCACGTAGACCAGGTTGCAATCCATCTCCTTACCGAAGATCTCCACAACCGCCTCGGACTCACCCTTACGCATGAGACCGTGGTTGACGTGTACACAGGTGAGCTGCTTACCGATAGCCTTGATCAGCAGAGCGGCCACGACAGAGGAATCTACACCGCCGGACAGAGCCAGCAGAACCTTCTTGTCGCCCACCTGGGCACGGACTGCGGCGATTGCCTCGTCGATAAAGGCATTGGCCAGATCAAAATTGGTGATACGCTCCATGGACTCGGGGCGTACGTTCGAGGTAAAGTCGATCATATTTTTTACCCTCCTGTTATCAGTTGGTATAGTTATCGAAATAACCCTGAACCAGCACGACGGGAGTACCCTTATCGCCGGAGCCGGAGGTCAGGTCGCAAAGAGAACCGATCAGGTCAGTGAGCTGACGGGGAGTCGTTCCCTGGGCTGCCATATTGCCGACGAGAGAGCCCTTGGATTCCTTCTCACGAATGGACTTAGCGATCGCCTCGCGAAGCTCCTCGCCAGAGAGATCCTTATAATCATTGTCGGCCAGATACTTGAGCTTCAGCTCGTTGGGTGTACCAACCAAACCGTCGGTGAAGGCGGGAGAAACCACGGGGTCGGCCAGTTCCCAAATCTTACCCTTGGGATCCTTAAATGCACCGTCACCGTAAACCATAACCTCCACATGCTTACCGGTAGCAGCCAGCACGCGAGCCTGGATATCCAAAACCAACTCCTTGCACTCGCGGGGGAAGAGCTTGACCTTGTCCTCGGTAGACTTATTGGAGCCCAAGAGACCGTACTTCTCGTTACAACCGCTACCGTTTACGGGAGCATTCATGATCTCGTCCAGACCGCAAACGATCTTGGCGCCATTTGCCAACAAGATGCGCTTGGTGCGGGCGCGAGTATGAATGTCGCAGTTGAGGACGCAATCGGTATAATTCAGAATGGTCTTGGCCTGGTTTGCGAAGACGATCTCGCACTCGGCGCCGCACTCGCGGACCAGGTTGCCGTAGTATTCCACGTAGTCCACGCCGGTGAACTCGTGCTTGTTCTCACCGAACAGCTCACGGTATTTCTCAAGAGACAGGACATCAGAGTAGGGATTGATGCCGGCAGCGTCGATCTGATCCAGGGAAACCAGCTCGTTACCTACCTCGTCGGAGGGATAGGAGAGCATCAAAACCACCTTCTTGCACCCCATGGCAATACCGCGGAGGCAAATAGCGAAACGGTTACGGGAAAGAATGGGGAAAATGACACCGACGGTCTCTCCGCCCAGCTTGGCGCGGACATCGTCAGCAATATTCTGAACCGAGCAATAGTTGCCCTGGGCGCGAGCCACGATGGACTCGGTCATGGAGATGACGTCACGGTCGCGAAGCTCAAAGCCCTCGCACTTGGCGGCCTCCAGTACGCTCTCGGTTACGATAGCGGCCAAATCGTCGCCCTCGCGGATGATGGGACAACGAATGCCCCGGGATACGGTACCGACTTTTCTTGTCTGTTCCATAATTTTGTATCTCCTAAATTTTATTTACAAAATAACAACGGGAAATGAAAGCAGTAATTCACGGGAAAGCGAATGAAGCCCGATAAGTAATGGCTCGTCCAGTAAGCCATTCTGTAAATCAAGCATACTCGAACGTCTGCATTGACAAGCACGGACCCTATCCCTCCCCTTTAGTTATTTGGTAATCCTCCCGCTCAACGAGCAACGGACAGCGATCCATGATACGCATCCGTCAGGCGAAAAAAGGTTTACAGTATATTATAACAGTTTTTTTGTTTTTTTTCAAGGGGTTTAGCACGAAAACTTTTGAAAATGGGCATTTTTTTTGCACGCAACACAGGTTAGACCAAAAAAGTTCCTTTCTGCTATTTCAAAGCAAAGGGGCGAACAGACGAAGAAGTCCCAGATACAGATCGTACAGGACGTTGAAGCGGCGTTTCCGAACGGTCACCAGCTCGCATCGGGGAAAAGTCTCCTCGAAATCCGCCTTGACCGAGGGAATCACAGGATGATCCACGAACATGCAGGCGTTCTCAAAGTGAAGGGTCAGAGAACGGTAATCCAGGTTAACCGAGCCCACCACCGCTTGGCGATCGTCGGCCACGAAGGCCTTGGAATGAATAAAGCCCGGGGTGAATTTATACACCTTGACTCCGTTCTCGATCAACTCCGGGAAATAGGATTTGGTCAGCTCATACACGATTTTTTTATCCGGCACGGCGGGGACCACCAGGCGCACGTCCACACCTCGACGGGCGGCCAAGGAAAGGGCACGGGACATTTCGTAGTCGATGACCACGTACGGCGAGTAGATATACACGTAATCGGTAGCCTGGTTGATAACGTTCAGATAGACGTTCTCCGCCAGGATCTCGTTGTCCACAGGAGAGTCTCCGTAGGGTTGAACCAAGCCGGGACACATCACACGGCGAGATGCTTCGGGATTGGGCATATACGCCGCCGCACCTTCACGGGTGTCCGTAGGACGGTTGGCGTTCCACATTTCCAGGAAAAGGGTAGTCATGCTCCGCACGCCCTCTCCCTCCAGGCGTAGGATATTATCCCTCCACTCGCCAAAGCGCACATCCTCACCGATGTATTCGTCGGCAAAATTTGCTCCTCCCGTGTAGCCCACGTTTCCGTCTACAACCGTAATTTTACGGTGATCGCGGTGATTCATGACCACGGCGTAAATGGGACGATAGGGATTGAAGGCCACGCAACGGATCCCGCAGGATTCCAGCTCCCGCCAATATTTGCGCGGAACGTAGGAAATACTGCCCACGTCGTCATATATCAGCCGCACCTCCACGCCAGAGGCTGCCTTTCTTTTCAGGATATCCAGCACGGGATCCCACATCACTCCGGGATTGAGGATGAAATACTCCATGAAAATGAATCGCTCGGCGGCCTCCAGATCCTGCAGCATCCTCTCCCAACCCGCCTTGCAATCAGCGTAATACACCGCGTCGGTATCCCGATAGGCCGGAAAGCCGTTGCGCTCCAGGTAATGGCACTGACCCATCAGATACATATCCTCCCGTGGGATGGGCAATTCCAAGGAATCGGTCATATCCGAATTGCCTTGCCGGTAGGGTGACAGCATTTCCCCGCTTGTCTCCAAGGCTCGCAAGAGCTTGCGCTTGGGTCCCTTGCCGCCTGAGATGAGGAATATGATGCCGCCGAACAGGGGGAATACCAGAATGGGGACGATCCAGGCCATCTTGACCTGGGGATTGCCCGGACGGTTGATGATAAAGACGACCGCCGCCAGACTGAGCAGGTTTAGGGCAAAAGCCACGGGCAGGTAGTAGGCGGACAAGTAGAACACAATGAGGAACAGCCAGGCGATCTGAATGGCGATGCCCAGGCTGACCAGGACGACACGGGAGAAAAGCTGACGGAGCAGTTTCATAGAGCGTGCGGCCTCCTTTCAGAGAAATCGATCTGCTTTTTATTATACCCGTATGTTATGAATGGGGTGTGAACAATAGCACAGAATCTCCATGAATTTTCCATCACGCCTCTTGACAGCTTTCAAAAAATATGCTACACTTGTAACCAATCATTTTGCACGTTGCATTTTACATTCAAAAGGAGCGCCCCATGCCCACCACTCAAAACCGCACCCGTACCCTCATCCTTCCCCGCTCGGGCTACGCCCTCACCTTTGAACTGGAGCGCAAGGCGGTGAAAAACCTCAACCTCCGGGTCCGTCGGGACGGGACGGTTCATCTGTCCATTCCCAACCGCACCACCATAGCCGCCGCCGAGACCTTTCTCGTCGAGCGGGAGGACTGGATCCTCGCCGCTCTGACCCGCATGGAACAGCGGGCCGAGGAGCATCCGGCGGCCGAGTCGGTGGATGATTCCCTGCCCTACCTGGGCGGGACCCTGGCGGTGGAGTGGCGGGTCGGCACCCCCGCGCGGGTAGAGGCGGATATGGAGAACCGCCGATTGACGGTCACCCTCCCCGACGTCGCCGACCCCGAGCTCCGCGCCGCCGCGGTGGAGACTTTTGAGAAGGCCGAGACACAGAAGCTTGTCACGGCGTTGGTCGAACGGTACTTCCCCCTGTTCGCCGCGAGGGGGATCCCCCATCCCAAGGTCATTCGGGTCAAGAGCATCCGCTCGCGGTTCGGAAGCTGTGCGCCTGCCACGGGATCCTTGAACTTCGCGGCGCGGCTTTGTGAGTATCCGCTGCCTTTTGTGGAATACGTGGTGGTGCATGAGCTGTGCCATTTTCTGGAAGCGAATCACTCGGGGCGATTTTGGGCGGAGGTGGAGCGGATACTGCCGGACTGGCGGGAGCGGGCGGCTTTGGGACGCACCTAAGACCGGTTTCGCTCGCTATGAACGTCAAAAGCCCTGTCCAACGCAAGGAAGGACAGGGCGATATTTATTCGGGTAACTCGTGAACCTTTTCCAACAATTTTAAAAAGGAAGGATGATTGCGGAGAGGTTGGAAACAGGACCTTTCCAACTGAGCGAGTAGCGTTTTTTTCGGCTCGTAATACGGGTAGTTAAAATCCATCTCATAACTCTCCAGCATGGGCGTTTTCAGATGCTTGATCTTTTGGAAGCCTTCTGCTTGGGATAAGGTGTACTGACACATGGCCTCCAGATACTCCACCGCTCCGTACTCATCTTCCCGTCTTAACGCGCAGATAGCTAGGAAGCGATACAGGGGTTGCTCGATGTGCAGAGGCGGCGTATAGGTTTCCTCCCGATAGATGGCTTTCATCATATCCAGCAGGGTGAGGCATACAGTCTCGGCCTTATCATACTGACCGCTCCGCATATACGCGCTGGCGAGTAGCTTCGACTGATGTTGCAGTTCCCGGAGAAGCTCAAAAATATTTTTATGTCCGAGCTCAACCGCCTCGCTCCAATTTTTCGTGCCGATTGAATATCTTGCCATCATCATATCCGACACGTCGGTCACGCTGTTGGGGAGCTCTCTGAGCAACTGCAACGCCTTCTCACGCTCTCCCTTCACAGTGAGAAGCCCGATCAGCTCCCGTTTGGTGTTGATAACGGTGCCGATATTCCGACAATGAGCAAAAATCACCTCACTTTGGCGGATGCACTCACGGTAAATCCTTTCCTGCTCCTCCTCCGACAGTTTCGTCCGCCAACTACTTACCAAAAGGTAACTTCCTTTGACAAAGCAATAGTACAGCAGTTGAAAATTATTGGGATACCACACCAGTGCCTCCATGGCCTGCTTGTAATTTTCGTAATCGTCAATTTCCAAACGTTTCTTTTTCCCATGAAGATCATCTATAATGGTTTGCACCTCGGCTTCTTCATTCCTGCCCTCAATGCCCAAAAGCGTATCCGCACTTACCCCGAACACGCTGACAAGAGGGGCAAGTTGCGAAATATCCGGCATCCCGGTTTCATTCTCCCATTTGGACACAGCTTGCGACGTAACCCCCAGCAGTTCGGCCAGTTCCTCCTGGGTCAAATTCCGTTCTTTTCTCAATTTACGAATATTTTTTCCAATGGACTGTGACATGGTTCTCTCCTTTGTGAAGTGTGATTCGGTACCGTGTCTATAGTATATCATAGAATCCCGGCAATGTAAAGATACGAATTCGCAACATAAGGCCAACGATCCGTTGGATTTTTGGGAAACGTTTGATTCCTTATTTTTGACAAACAAAAACATCCCTTGAAGTTTGACTTCTTGGGATGTTTCTATTATTATTTGGTCACCGCTTCTCCTATCAAGTTGTCCGCAAGGGTTATAAACACATCCGACTTTCCGGCGAAATTGTGATCAGCTCCGGGGATGATCCTCGTTTCAAGCCCGGCCGTTCTTCCATCAAGCAACGGCACGTAGGGATACGACGGATCCCGATCGCCATACACGGCGATGATATTCGTTTGAGAGATCGCCGCGAGCCATCTTTTGATCTTATGAAAATTGATCATCAAAGGCATATTGGTGAGGATCATCCGCCGGAAGGTCACCCCCGATGCCGCCAATTCAAGTCCCTTGACGCAACCGTTGGAATGTCCGAAAAAATACAATTCCGGATTTTGGGCATTCTGCTTTTGCATGAAATCCCGTAGGATGCTCCGATCGTTTTCAACGTCAATCCGTCTGTTTTCCACGTAGGGATTGGAGACACTGATCACACTACAGCCGTGCGTTTCACGCAAACGACGGGCGATCTTCAGATATCGGCTTTCATCGCCCAGATAATTGCCCCCGAGACCGACCTTTATGAAAACGATTTTTTCATTACCGTACAAGCATCCATAGTCCAAGACCGCGTCTTCCGACTCAAATTGAGATACGTAGTCAAACGTCATATTCAAAAACCGCCTTTATCTCTGAATCTGCGCCAGCGTCTCGATCAACTCCCGCTTTGCGCGGTCAGCGGCATCGGCACGCAGGGGTTGGATGCGTTCGATCTTATCTACGGAGCGCTCCACGGTGCGGCGGATCGACTCCATCTCCGACATGGCCAGCTCCAACTGATTTACGGAAGACTCGCCGTGATCGCCACGGAAGGTGTTTTGCAGGATCCGGAGCTGTCCCACGGGGGGGAGGTCGATGATATCGGTCTGAAAGGCCCGGGCCAGCTCCACCAGTACGGGAACCTGGGCCTCCGCGCTCCGCAGAACATCGCTGATCTGACTCCTTCTCACGATGGTATCCACCACTTCAGACGACAGCCCGCTGAGGCCTCGGACGTGCCTGTGTCCCTCCTTCCACGCCCGTTGCAGGACGTCGGAGATCTCGTCGGTCTTACGCATCAGCCGCTTGCCGAGGGTGGCCAGCTCCTCCAGCGCGGCGGCTTCGGCGGAATTTTTCTGAATCCGCGCCGTGATCTCGGTCACGGCCCTCCCCAGCGCCCCGCCCTCACGAAGGGCTTGGCGGGTCATGTCCTCCAAGAGCACCTCGAAATCCTTGTCACAGTTGCCCAGGCTTCGAAGCTCGGCGTCCATTTCAGCCACGCGAACGGACAGCTCCTCGAACTCCGATCGGGCTTCCTCGCAGTAGCCCTTCACGGCTTCCACGTCGGCCTCCTCGGCGGCCCGCTTTTGGTCCATACGGCCCGTGACCTTGTAGAGCAGATTGGAGAGCGTCTTGTCGTCCAGTTGCTCCACCTCGGCGGTCTCCCGCGCCAGGCTTTGCTCACGGGATTTGACCTGATCCCGAACGATATTCCATCGCTCCTTCAGAGTCGGAAGCTCCGCGGCAAGCTCCGCCTTCCGTTCGCTCTGCCCGGCCAAAAGAACCAATTTTTCCTGATCGGTCATAACTATCTTCGAATCCGTACCAGCGTCCCGATCCCCTGCTCCAGCGCCTCGCACAGGGCGTCCACCTCATCCTCGGTGTTCCGAGCCGAGAAGCTGACCCGCAGGGAGCAGTCCGCCTCGTGGGCAGAGAGCCCGAAGGCCGCGAGGGAGGGGCTAACGTGGGTGGAGTGGGAGGAGCAGGCCGACCCGCTGGACACGCAGATGCCCTTGGCCGATAGGAAATTCAGCATGGTCTGGGATTTGATGTCGGGAAGGGTGAGGTTGAGGACGTGAGGGGCGCGGGCGGCGGCGGGGAGGTTCATCTGTACCCCCATGTCACGGAGCTTCCCTTCCAGACGGTCGCGGAGGGCAGTCATGTGGGCGCAGTCGCGGGCCCGGGTGGCAAAGCCTGCCTGGGCCGCCGCACCGAAGCCGCAGATGCCGATGACATTCTCGGTTCCCGACCGCAGACCGCTCTCCTGTCCTCCGCCGGGAAGGTAGGGGATAATGCGCTTGGTCTTGATGATGTCGGGATGGATGTACAGTGCGCCCACGCCCTTGGGGCCATGGATCTTGTGGGCACTGACCGTCACCAGGTCGGCATGAATGGAGACGGGGGTGAAGGGTACCTTGAGGAAGCCCTGGACCGCGTCACAGTGGGTGACGGTGCGGCTATCCTTGGCCTTGGCGGCGGCGAAAACACGAGCCACGTCGAAGTGGGCTCCCGTCTCGTTGTTGACCATCATCATGGAGACAAGCACAGTGGGCTGCTCCAGGGCGGCGATGGCGGCTTCAACGTCCAACACACCGTCCTTGGTGGGGATACGCACCACCTCCAGGCCGTCAGCCTCCAGGCGTTTCATGGCCTCCTCTACCGAGGGATGCTCACAGTCTGTGGTGATGACCCGATTTCCAAATCGGCGGGGCTTGGCGTAGACCGTACCGAAGATGGCCAGGGCCGAGGCCTCGGTGCCGCAGGAGGTGAAGATCAACTCGCCCGGCTTGACCGCCTTAACGCCCAGGGCGGCGGCCACCCGGGTACGGGCGAGGTTCAGAAGGGTGTGCGCCTCCTGCCCTGCGGCATGGAGAGAGGAGGGGTTTCCAAACACCTCCATAGCCTCGGTCATAGCCGCCTTGGCCTCAGGACACAGGGGCGTGGTGGCGGAATTATCCAGATACTTGATTGGCATAGTATTTCTCGATTCTGTATGTTAGGATGGATTGTAGCCTTCCCCTTTGGAGTCCCGTTTGCGGGCGCTCCCTTGGAGAAGGCTACGATTTCAAATATCAGCGTCTGAAGGTCAACGCATCCTGCATCTGCTGAACCTCGGGCAGATGGCTGTCGTAATTTTCAGGCAGAGCAGTATACGTCATGATGACGATCATGTAGGAATACACGCAAATGATCTGACGGCACTTGTAGGTCACCCCACTCAAGGAATAGGTGTACTCGTAGACCGTCGCGCGCTTGCCGCCCAGCTTTCCTTCGGCAGGATCAGCGGTTGCGGTATAGTCCCGCAGATTGTCCTTATAGTACTTCTCGGTGTTCTCCCAGTAATCGGCCACGCTGTAGCCCTCGGCATCCGGAACATAGCCCATAACCGTCACGTTGGAACGATCGTCTTCCGAGGCGTACACCAGCGCGGCGGCCTCAGCATCGCCCATGATCCAATTCTCGGGGGCAAAGAAGCGGTAGGCCACATCGTTCCCTGTAACCAGCTTCATGCCGGCGGGGACATTGTCCACATTGGGGATCTTCTTTTTGTCATCCGTCCCCTCAAAGGGGAATCCGTGGAAGGTGACGTTCTCCAAAATTTCATCCACCGTATCCAACCAGCGTTCGAAGGTATCGGCCTTTGAGGAATAGGTGAACAGGTAAAAGCGGTTCTCCACCTTGGTCAGAACCTGACGGAAACGGTACGATTCTCCGTTCTTGGAGGCCACATAGGTAATATCCTTGGCCTTGTAGCTACCCAACGTGGCATTGAATTCCTTTTCGGCCTTATAGCCCTTGATGGCGGAAATGTCCTGCATATGAGCCGAGAAAAAGTCATCCAGCGTTGCCGTTGTGTCTTCTTCTCCCTCAACGGATGCCTTATCGAAATTCACCTCAATCATGGATACCGCCGTTCCCTCCGCCAGGGAATAGTGTCCACCCGACACGCCGCTTTCGGTATTCACGGTCCATTGGGTGGGAACGAACAGACGAAAATATTCCCCCTTGCAGGTTGCATACTGGAAGCCCTCGGGAATTTCGCTATCCTTAGAGCAAGCGACAAGACTTCCGGCAAGCAGGCAAACAGCCAGCAAAGCGCAGAGCATACGAACGATATTGCGTTTTTTCATTTCATGATCTCCTGATTTCGGTTTATCGTGTATCCGTTGATTATACACGACGATTGTCAAGCGAGTGTAAACTTTGCGAAAAAATGAAAAGCTGATACCCCTGGTCCTGCGTTCAGGGATCTCACTCCAAGGGCGCACGTAAGGAAACGCTATGGAAGGGATCGCGAAGCCGAGCTTATCCGCCGATTACGGCATCCGCAGCGGACATGATGGCCAGCTTGCCGCTCTCGTAGGTGAGGCCGCCCTGGAAGAAGGCGGTGAAGGGGGGACGGAGGGGACCGTCGGCGGAAAGCTCAATGGAGGAGCCTTGGGTGAAGGCGCCTGCCGCCATGATGACGGGGTCGTTGTATCCGGGCATGGCCCAGGGCTCGGGAGTCACGTGGGAATCCACGGGAGAGCCGGCCTGAATACCGCGGCAGAAGGCGCACAGCCCCTCGGCAGAGCCGGTGATCACCGACTGAATGATGTCGTGGCGGGTTTCATTCCACGCAGGTTCCACCGCAAAGCCCAGCGCATTGAAGACGTAGGCCGCCAGATGGGCGGTCTTGATGGCCTGGGCGGTGGTATGGGGGGCGTAGAACAGGCCCTTGTAGAAGCTCTTGTTGTGGCCGAAGGTGGCACCTACTTCCCCGCCAACACCCACCGAGGTGAGGCGGTAGGAGCAAAGCTCCACGGCGCGCTTGGTGCCCGCCAGGTACCCGCCGGTCTCGGCCATACCGCCGCCGGGGTTCTTGATGAGAGAGCCGATGATGAGGTCGGCCCCCACGGCGGTGGGTTCAAGAGTCTCGACAAACTCGCCGTAGCAGTTATCCACCACCACGAAGCTATGGGGCGACACCCGATGCACGAACGCGGCCAGCTCCCCGATCTCGGCGACCGACAGGGTCTTGCGGTTCAGATATCCCTTGGAGCGCTGAACAAAGACCATCTTGGCTTTGTCGCCCAAGGCGTTCAGCTTCTGTTCAATGGTTTCATAGTCAAAGTGGCCGTCGGAGGTCAGGTCCACCTGGTCGTAGTCCACCCCGAAATCCTTCAGCGAACCGTTACCGGGGGTACCGCAGAGACCGATGACCTCCTCCAGGGTGTCGTAGGGCTTGCCTGCCACCGAGAGCATCACATCCCCGGGGCGCAGGATGCCGAACAGGCCAATGGTAAGGGCGTGGGTACCGCTGACGATCTGATGGCGGACGATGGCGGCCTCCGCCCCCATGACCTCCGCCCAGATTTCGTCCAGGACGTCCCTTCCGCGGTCGTCGTAGCCGTAGCCGCTGGTGCCGTCGAAGTTGGTCATGGCCACGCGGTGGGCGCGAAAGGCGTCCATGACCCGCTCGGTGTTCTCAAAGGCAATGCGGTCGATCTCGGCAAAGTAGGGGGCGAGAGCGACCTCGGCCTCGGCGGTAAGGGTTTTGATTTTATCAGAAATATGCATGGCGTTTTTGGTTTCCTTTTATATAGTGGTGGTTGTTTTCAAATTTGGGTTTACAGGGCTCTGCCCTGCACCCGCTTAAACCCTTCTTGAAAGAAGGGTTTAAGAATCCCAAGAACTTTCAAAAAGCATTGTCAAATAATCCTTTTTGAAAGTTTTGAAGATTCCAA
>SVRS01000007.1 GCA_015064695.1 Oscillospiraceae bacterium
TGGTACGTGGATACCCCCGGTGTGGATGGGACCCCCACTCTTGTGGACCCTGACCGCATCTTTGCTCAAAGCACCACCACCTGGACCGACGTTTCTCCCGCCCAGCGGAACAAGCAGACCTACGTTTTCGGTGAATTCACCGAGGATACGGAAATGTTCATTCTGCGGGACAATGAAACGGTCATGATCCGCCTGTATATTTGGCTGGAAGGCCAGGATGCGGATTGCTGTAACGTGATTGCCGACGCGCAGATCACGGCCAATATCCAGTTCCTCGCCCAATCCTACAACGAATCGGGAATGGGCAGCACGGAGGAGTCTGAGAGCGGTAAGCCCTGACGCTTCTCTGTACGTGATTGACCTTGAAAATCTCTGTAGCTTATCAGTTTATAGTTTACATATACAGGGAACCTTTGAGAATTCCTTGCTTTGGGATGCCTGCGCGGTCATGATTGACGAAAGCATGCTCGCGACTTGCCCGGCACGGAATGATCGGAGATTCCGAAAATGAATGACACCGTCTTCGGACGGTTTATGGAGGACACCATGAAAAAGAAGAACGCTCAAGCTGATCTTACGCAGGATGAACGCAACGCGCAGCAGGCCGAGACCCAAGCAGAGGCTCAGGTAGAGGCTCAGGTAGAGGCTGCCATGGCAAAGGAGCGGGGAGACAAGAAAACCCGCAAGGTTCTCAACACGGTCATCAATGCGGTTTTAATCGTGGCCATTGTGATTGCCGTGATTGCTACCTACGTTTCCTTCGTTTCCACTTCCGGAAACGGCGTGCCCAACATCTTCGGTCTGCGCTTGCTGTCTATTCAGACCGACTCCATGTACGACACCATTCTGCCCGGAGACCTGATTGTCGCCACCGGCGTGGATGACGTATCTACCCTTCGTAAGGGAGATATTATCACCTACTGGACTGTGATCAACGGTGAGCGCGTGCTCAATACCCACCGTGTCGTGGAGATCTATGACGGCGGCGGTTATTTGATCTTTGAGACCAAGGGCGATGCCAATACCGTGGCAGACCCGCTGACCGTACACGAATCCGCCATCGTGGGAAAATATCAAGTCAGAATCCCCGGCGTGGGCAAGGTTTTTGATTACCTGCAGACCAGCATGGGCTTTCTGATCGTGGTGGTGATCCCCGTGTTCCTGTTCTTCCTGTTCCACCTGGTTCAGTTCTTCCGCGTGCTGTTCGAGTATCAGAACGTTAAGAACCGCATCAAGTACGAGCAGGAGCGAGGCCGTACGGAGGATCTGATCGCCGCCGCCCAGAGTAGCGCCGCCCAGACACAGGCCTTGGACCGCGCCGCCATCGAGGCAGAGCTGCGGGAGAAGCTGCGAGCTGAGCTGCTGGCCAGCATGGCCGCCGAGCAGGCCGCCGAGCAGGCCGCCCGCGAGCAGGCCGCCGCCGCGGCGGTCGAGACTTCTGCTGAGGAGGTCTCCGACGGTGCCGCATCCGATCCCGAGACCTCGGAGCAGTAACCGCGAGTCCCGCGACTCCCCATTCCCGACAAGGAGCCAATAGCTTACTATGGATAATTTTTTGCGATATTTTTTCCAGGATATCGGGAATATCTTCCGCGCGTTGTTCGACGTTTTCGGCGCGATCGGTGATTTTCTGATCTATCTTTTGGATTTCCGCGCAAGGAAGGACAAGATCGTTGCGGCCTATCCCGATTTCAATACACTGGATTGGATCCTGTTGATTCTGGTCAACCTGATCCTGCTGGTCTTGATCGTGGTGGGTATGGTCGCTTTGGTTCGGCTTTGCAAGAAACTCATTCGGTTCAAGGTTTCCCCAAAGCAGGTTGAGGAGATGCAGAAGCAGATCCGTCAGCTTCAGCGGGATCTGATCCGGGCAAATTATGAAAAGGACCGTCTGATGGCTCTGCGTATGGCGGAGATCAGTGGCGACAAGGCCGTTCTGGAGGGCTTTAAGGCTCTGGACGAGCCGGAGCCGGCCGAAGGAGAGGAAGGCGAGGCCGCCGAGGGAGAGATCCCCGAGACCTATGCGGTCAACGAAAACCGCAACCGCTTTGACAGTCCATGCGTGGATCCCTCCGAGAGCCGTTTCTTCCGTTTGACCTCGGTGGACAACTACTACAAGAAGGAGTACGTTGCGCCCGAGTACAACAACGATATCACCCTGGAGGAGTTCTGTGAGCAGTTCCGCAATTTTGCGGCATCCCGCCTCCGCCTGTTCTATGATATCGAGATGATGCGGTATTTCGTCGCATCCCTCGGGACGGCTCGCATCATCATTCTGCAGGGTATTTCGGGTACGGGTAAGACCTCTCTGCCCTACGCCTTTGGTAAATTCGTGCAGAAGGATACCACCGTGGTCTCGGTTCAGCCCTCTTGGCGTGAGCGTACCGAGCTGTATGGATACTACAACGAATTCACCAAGAAATACGCCGAGACCGACTTCCTCCGCGCTATTTACGAGGGCAATTTCTACCGCGATCCTCATATCGTTATTTTGGACGAGATGAACATCGCCCGTGTGGAGTATTACTTCGCGGAAATGCTTTCCATTTTGGAAATGCCTCGCCAGGAGGAGTGGAAGGTGGATATCGTGACCGCCGTATGGGATGATGACCCCTGCCTCATTGAGGGAGGTACCGTACAGATCACCAACAACATTTGGTTTGTGGGTACCATCAACAACGACGACTCCACCTTTGCCGTGGCAGATAAGGTATACGACCGAGCCATCCCCATCGACTTGGATAGCCGCGCCGACGCCTTTGAATGCGAGGATACGCCTCCCATCTATATTTCCACGGATCACCTCAACGAGCTGTTTGATCAGGCCAAGCGGGATTATCCCATTTCCCAGGAGATTCTGGATAAGTTGGACGAGGTCAACGAGTACGTAATCAAGAATTTCCGTCTCGCCTTCGGTAACCGTATTATGAAGCAGATCAAGGATTACGTTCCTTGCTTTATTGCCTGCGGTGGAACCGAGATCCAGGCCGTGGACTTTATCGTAGCCAAAAAGGTGCTTCGTAAGTTTGAATCTCTGAGCTTGGGCTTTATGAAGGAGGAGCTGACGAAGTTTTCCAATTATCTGGATAAGACCTTTGGTAAGAATACCATGGCGGTTTGTAAGGCGTATATTGAGCAGCTGAAAAAGAATAACTGACGGAATCTCGCTCGAACAGATATCAAAAAACAAGAAGCAATCAGAAAGGAGAGCGCATCATGGCCGGTTCTGCTAAGAACGATCGTGCGAATCAAACGCTGGAGATCATTGATCCCATCTACCAAAAGTACGTGAAAAGCGTGGTACGCGCTCTGTCCAGCTCGGATTTTTACGATTATTTTATGGATTCCATCGGACGGGCAGAAAACGAGATCCAGTTTTCCAACCGCCGCATGGAAAAGCTCGTAGACCTGGAATGGGTGGATAAGATCGAAAACACCCTGGAGGGCTTTCAGAGCGTTGTGGCCTCTCCTCGTAATATGATCAAGGAGGAGGAGCTGATCGTGAACGTGGCCAACGCCAAGAAATGCGGCAACGAGGTGATTCGCCACCTGGCTCAGCATGCAGCTCTGGTGGAGGATTTCAACGAGGAGACGGGGGATGTCCGCCCGAACCGCCTCATGCAGAAATATCGCGAGGATACCATTACACTGTACGAGAACCGCGTGGTGTTCACGACCCTGGAATTGGCCCATCAGTTCGTCAAGATCCGTCATGATGCGCTGTTCGAGGCTATGAGCGACGAGTTCGGCGCTAAGCTGAAGCTATGCTCGGATATGACCAGCGCCACTGAGACGGTGCATCTGGATATGTTCTTGCATATCCGAGACATCGACAGTGCCCTGGAGACCGATGACAAGAACCGGGATGTGTTCGATCGGATCTCCCGCCTGCACCGTATGCTCTCTACCTTTATGACGACCC
Source organism: Oscillospiraceae bacterium (assembly GCA_015064695.1). GTDB lineage: Bacteria > Bacillota > Clostridia > Oscillospirales > CAG-272 > CAMEON01. The sequence goes on from SVRS01000007.1 coordinate 3,923, forward strand.
CCTTCGCCCAGAAGATGTCGAAGCAGCCGCGTGTTAAGGGTACCATCACCAAGACCAACGTGCTGAAGAAAAACCCCAACTACCGAAAGGTGGTGGAGCTGTTCGAGTTCCTCCATGGGTATGGGGATATTGGCTATACCATCAAGATCATTGAGCAGAATCCCGAAATCGACGAGAATTTCGAACGGGATATCTACCACAATATTCTCTTCAATTACCTGGTTCTCAAGGGGCATTTGGAGCGGGACAAGGACCGCCGTTTGCCCACGCCCGCCAAGCAGAAGAAGCGTACTCTGAAGCCCAAGTTCATCAAGCAGATCATCGAGGAGCTGACCGAGGATTACGATTTGCCCGACGTGGAAATCCGTAAGGTCCTCATTGAGGAGCTGACCAAGGAGCAGCTGATGCGCGAGGAGGCCGAGGAGCGTCGCCGTCTGGTCGAGGAGCAGGAGCAGCGCAAGAAGGAGGAGGCCGAGCGCCTCCGCCGGGAGCAGGAGGCCGAAAAGGAGCGTATTCGCCTGGAAAAGGAGGCGGAGAAGGAACGTATCCGCCAGGAAAAGGCCGCAGAGGAGGAGCGCCTCCGCTACGAGCGCATGGAGCGTGAGCATGAGGACCGCCGCCGCAGTAAGCTGTTCCGTGAGGAGGTGGAGTATTTCCGTAGCCACCTGGAGGAGCAGCTGCAGGCCCGACAGGAGCTTGCCGCCCAAGAGGAGGAGGTCAAGCAGGATTTCGCGGATGCCGTGGAGATTCTGGAGGAAACCGAGCGCTTGAAGCAGGAGGAGGCGGAGCGAGAAAAGCAACGCCGTCGAGAAGAAAAGGAACGAAAGAAATACGAGGAGTTTTTGGCAGCCCAGCAGGCCATCCGCGAGGAAGAGGAGCGACTGGAGCGGGAACGGCTGGAAAGGGAAGCCGAGGAGGAGCGACTCCGTATCGAGCAGCATGAGCGCGATATGGCGGCCGTGGAGGTGTACGTCCGTGTGCTGAGCGGTTTCCGTATTCGCGTGGAGGAACGGCTGAAGCAACGGGAGCGCGCCGCCGAACGAGCAAGAAGAGAGCAGGAGGCCCGCGAGGAAGAACGCCGTCTGCTTCGACAGACACGGCAAACGCCGACCAAGTAATGGGAGAACGGACGCATGAATAGATTGATTCGCAAGCTGTTGGCTGCGGTTATGGCGTTGGTTCTGACGGTGGTGATGGTCGTGGCGGTGTCCTATGCCTGGCTTACACTCTCTGATGCGCCTGTATTGGAGGGCATTCAGATTTCCATCGGCGGGGGCGATACGATTCTGATCGCCCCCAACCTGTCCGAGGAGGTGGATGGCACCGTCTACCATTACCCCGGCCGCTTTAACGGCAATCTGATTTTCTCCCAACACGAGCAGTACGGTTATCTGCAGGACGTGGCCGGGCTCTCCCCGGTCTCTACGGCGGACGGCTTGCACTGGTTCGTGGCGGAATATTACGATTACAACGACGAGGCCGTCCTGAACGGAGAGGCCACGGTGGGCCTTGTGAAGCCCATTGACGAATTCTTTTGCGATACCCGGTTGTTCCACGCCAATCTGAGCCCGGAGCAATCCGAGCCGGCCCAAAAGGGAAGCTACGTATACGTGGACTTTTGGGTGGTTTCGCCCGGCGCGGATTACACACTGCGCATCTCTACGGGAGAGGAGAACGGCGGGGGCGGTAGCTTCTTGATGGAGCCCCCGATCCCTGTGGAGGGGGAGGATGGCACGTATACTCTGGAGGAATCCGACGGGTATGCGGCCGCATCGGCCCGCGTTGGCTTTTTGGTTTGTCAGGATTTGGTGGTTGACGAAAAAAACCTGGATATGTACCGAAACAGCGCCGGATATAACCCGGACTACGCCCTGTTGAGAGGAGTCTATCAGCAGCCCGGAGCGCATCCTCTGTACAGCGAGGGGTATCGCTTTACCGTGTACGAGCCCAATGCCGATCTTCATCCCGACGGCGAGAACGGAGCGTATTATCTGACCTCCCCCATCGGGTACGAGGGGGATAGGGCCGTGTATGCCGATATGAGAGGAAAGGTCGCGGTACAGCTTTCCGGCCGATGGCCGGAGGCGGGAGAGGCGACAGGGCTATCCCTTCGCCAGACCTTCGATATGTGGCAGATCACGCACGATCTCTCGGATATGTCCTCCGAGGAAATTCAAAAATCGTTTTACGGGGACTATCTGCAGAACCATCTGCTGCCCTACGTGGGTACGGGACGGTTCGTACAACGGGCAGATAACCTGTACGGCTACGGGGCGGAGCATCAGACGGATCGGATTCCGGCGGCGGAGCTGAGCGCCGTCATGGGATCGACAGCAGGCGCCACCGAGGATACCTACGTTGTCCGTCTGGAAAAGGACGTTCCCCAGCGCATCCGTATGTTCGTATGGCTGGAGGGACAGGACGTGGATTGCCGAAATCCCGGGCAGACACTGCGGATTGTGTTGAATATCGAGCTGGCCGGTGGCCGCGAATGAGGATGCTCATGGCTCATGGAAAATACCTTTCCTTGAGAAGGGAGCGAGGATTGCATCCGTGAGGAAATCTACATGAATAAGGATAAACGACAAGTGCGCCGCGTGGATGGCAGAAGGCTGGTATCCGCGTTGGTTACGGCCCTGCTGATCGGCGCGGTTCTTCTGTGCCTGACGGTAGCGGTCCAAGTGAAGAAAGAGGGATATGCATCCTTGGGCGGATACAGCTTTTTTCGTGTGGTCACGGGAAGCATGGAGCCGCAGATTCACGTCGGAGCCATGCTGATCTCGCAAGAAACAGACATCGAAGACCTGAAGATCGGGGACATTATCTGTTTTTCCTCCCTGTCTCCCGATATGTACGGGCGATGCATCACCCATCGTGTGATCGGTATTTCCGAGGGTGCCGACGGGGCTGTTCGTCTGCTGACCAAGGGAGATGATAACGCGGTGGCGGATGCCTACTACGTGACGGAGGACAATCTGATCGGAAAGGCCGTGTGGTGGTCGGAGGGAGAGCATTTCGTCTCCTCCCTGCATGCCTTCTTTTCGGATAAGGTGCGATTTTTGGCGTGTGTGGCGTTTCCTTGCCTGGCTATCGCCGGGCTGATCCTTCGGAACTGCGTGAGAAACGTCAAGCGGGATATCGCGATCGCTATGAAAAAAATTCCGAAGGAACCGTCTCCCGACTCTCCTGAGACCGGTGCCCGCGGGCAAGGGGAGATTCGGGACAGTGAGTACCAAGAAATGTGCGCACGGATTCGTGCCGAGCTACTTGAGGAGCTGAAACAGGAGTATGACCGAGAACAATCGAACGAATAATCATTCTCAGTGCGAGTTATCTCACCATGAAGGGGTGCTGAAGAGCCTCAAGCGAAACGTGATCCTGCAGGCCTCCTTGGCTTTTGCGACCATTCTGCTGACGGTCGTATTGGTCTTTTCGCTGACGGCGGCCTGGTATATCAACGTCGTGCAAACGGGAGATCTGGCGTTTGAGACGAAGCAATGGAATTTTGACGGACACATCGAGCTGCTGAGCCGGCAACGGATCGAGGCGTCGCCCGGTGATGAGGGAACCATCTCCCTGCGGATCACCAACGGCGGAGATCATATCGTGGCGGCCGGCGCGACCGTGGACAAGAAGGCTATGGAGGAGGAGATGCAGAAGCGTCTGTACTTCTACGTGGATACCGCGGCCTCCCGCAACGGAGAGACGGTGGAACGAGTTTTCCTGTCCGCCACAAGCAGTTATGCTTACACGATCCTTCCCCACAGCACCCTGGAGCTGACCGAGACCGTGAAGAACGGGCCGCTGATCAGGTGGATGTGGGTGTATGACGTGCTGGGCTATTACGTATGGGGGCAGAGTGCCGACGGGACGGTGGTTCCGCAGGACTATATCCGCCCCATCGAATACGGCTACGACCCCGTAACCACCACCTTTGATGCTGACGGAGAGCTTGCGACGGTGGACGGCTCGGTGTCGGTGGCGTCTTTTCTGCAAAATCTGACTACCTCGGATGGGTACGAAGGAGTTCTGGATCTGACAGACCCCTCGGTACAGGCCGTGGACGGCTACTATCCCATATCCGTCAATGCGGACGGTTGCGGCGTATGGTTGTATTTGTGTGATCGGGAGGAGATCCTGGGTCATATGCAGTACGATACGTCGTTGGGATCCTCTACGGGGGTATCCTGTGTGGCAACTCTGACCATTACGGGACAGAATAGCCGCGAGGACAGTATTTCCGTGACCACACTTCAGGAGCTGAAGGAGGCCTTGCAGGATCCGACGGCGGGGGTGATCCGCTTATCGGACAGCCTGACCTTGACGGAGTCCTTGAGCATGACCGAGGGGACGGCTATTCTGGATCTGAACGGCCATACTCTGCGGATGGGAGAGGGCGTGGAAACCCTCGTCAGCCTGTCCTCGGGGGCGAAGCTATCCATCGAAAACGGTACGTTGGAGGGCTCTGATGCCAAGGCGGTGGCCGTGGATCTGACCGGGGCTCATCTGACCATGAACGACGTGACCGTGACCCGGGTGGACACCGGTGTTCGGATCAACGACCACAACGCCGCTTCCGGGCATAGCTCCACGGTGTACGTCAACGGCTCGACGATTACGGCGGGGCAGTACGGCGTTCGGATCTACGGAAACCAAAATAACGCCACCACCAGGACCCGGGTTGAGATTCGTGATTCGGATATCAGCGGCACCGGTTACGCGGGAATCCTCTGTAACGGTACCTACGGCGGAACCGATACCGTGGTGTCCAACAGTACGGTGAGCGGTCTTTATACCGCCATCTACCATCCACAACAGGATAGCACGCTGACCGTGGAGGATCGCTCTGTGCTGACGGGCTATACGGGCCTTGTGGTGAAGGGCGGTACTGTAACCGTGAAGGATTCAACCGTGCGCGGCATCATGGAGAATCCGGCACAGCCCGCCTATTCCGTGAGCGGCTGGACGGATACCGGAGACGGTATTTATCTGGAGGCCAATTACGCCACGGTCGAGACCCCCGTTTCGGTGACGGTGGTCAACAGTACGGTGACCAGCGATTACGCATACGCCGTACGGAAATATGAGGCAGAGGCTTCGTATGCTGTTCTGACGGTGCGGAGCGGTACGTATACCGGCTTTGCCAAGGCGGATACGCCGGACTTTTCGGCCGCGGTGTCTATGGCACCCTACGTGGCCGACGGAAGCTCCGTTGCGGATCAGGACGGCGGTAGGACCTGCATCGTGACGCAAACGGTTGCCCCATAAAAATTCACAGAAAGGAGTATCCCCATGGATCGATGGATGAATCAAACGCTTCCCCGGACCGTTGGCGTGTCGGCTATGCTCGGCATCGTGATGGCCGTTTCCCTGGGGATACTTACGCATACCCTTGTGGGGGAGGCTTACGGGCGGTACGTAAGCGAAGGTACCGCGGGAATCTCCTTTGAAGCAGGTGCCAAGCCCGCCCCCTCCGTTACGGTCGTGGACGGGACGGAGCAGACCCGACGAAGCTTTGACGTAATCTGGGACGGGGCGACTCCCGATACGGAGATCCGTGTCCGTCTGTACGGAACGGGTGAGACGGCTCAGACTCTGCGATTGATTGAGGGCGGAGATGAGACCTATACCTGGGTAGCCCGCCGGCTGGATCCCCATACCGTTATGGGAACAGAGCTGGAGGCGGAATGGGTATACGTGCTGACCGACGTGAATGGAGCGGAAGTGCTTTTCTCCGGAGTCGGTGAGGCCTTGCACTTGACCGTAGCGTCTGAGACAGATATGTCCGCTCTCTTGATCCGGGCGGAGGCGGTAAGAAAATGATGAAATGTATTTGTAAATCAAATTTTCCGAGAAAGGGAGGTGGTCGGCTGTGAACGATACCAAGCAACGAATTGCCGAATATTCGAATAGACTGCCGTGGCTGAAGGAGCGGGTCGTTGCCGTGGCACTGTTGTTGGCCATTTCCTTGACCATGCTGGCAACGACCACGTTTGCCTGGGTCGTTCTGTCCCGTAGTCCGGCGGTAACCGGTGTGACAACCAACGTGGCGACCAACGGCAACCTGGAGATCGCGTTGGTCGCGCCTAACGGCGCCCTTCCTGCGGAATCGGCCGTGGGAGATTCCTATGCCGCGAGTGGCCAATCCATCGTGGCGGCCAATCTGACTTGGGGTAATATGATCAACCTGACCGACCCCTCCTACGGATTGGACAATTTGGTCCTTCGCCCCGCCCAGCTGAACAAGGCTGCGCTTCTGACAAACCCCCTGTACGGCGCGGAGTATGGCGAGGACGGCCGCATCATCAAGCTGAACAGTAATTTCGCCTATACCACATGGCATATGCCCGAGGGCAATAAGCCCGGATATTTTGGCGTGACCTCCTCGGATTCGGGCTTTGGCGTTCGCGCCATTTCCTCCACGAAGATCGAGGCGGTGGGTGCTGAGGCTGCTTATCTGCGTATGGTGGCGGCGGCGCGGGATACCAACCTGCTGGCCGCGAACCAGTACAGCTCTCTCCGCAATAACAGTAGTCAGATGCAATCCTTGGCCACCATGATGGGCTTGTATATGACCGCCCGCATGAACCCCAGCGAGGATTCCTTGAACAACCCGGATTGTGCCGTGGCCGATATTCAGAACCTGGCAGATATGTACGCCGGCTTCCTGGAAGCATTCGAGCTGGAGGCCGAGGCCATGGCCGCCCTTCTGAATCTGCGCGCCTTTTTGAAGTTCGGAGAAGGGAACTATACGCCCTACACGGGAGAGATGATCTTTACTGTGACCAACAGTGAGCTGAAATCGGCTTTGGATATCGAAATATCCAAGCTGACCGAATTTCAGAAGGATCATACCACCATTGAGACTGACTTGGCGGTTCTGCAATCGCTGAGCACCTCCGGAACTAGTCTGAAATGGAAGGACAGTGGCCTGAATACCATCGTCAACCATCTGGTTGACGTGGGTAAGTGTACCATCGGCGCCGATAATACGCCCATCAGCAGCATTGGTGCCTCCAATGCGATGGGCTATCTGAGCGGTACGCAGGAGGCCCGGATCACCAACGGTATTCTGTACCGCTTTGAGGAACGGACGGGCGGTTATATTGAGGTAAAGAACCTGGCAATCAGCGCCAAGGTAAAGAGAATGGGTATAACCGTTCCCGCTACGGTGAAGGCGAATATTCAAACCACCGCGCCTCGGGACTACTTCCTCTTTAACAACGATCTGGAGGCGGTCAAGGCCACCAATACCGGCGACTACCAGGGCGGTGAGGCCGTCGCGGAGGATACCTTTGGCCTGGCCATCGACTTCTGGGTGCGTACCAATGCGCTGGGACATTACCTGGTGCTGGAGGGCAACGTGCTGACCAAGAAGGAGGAGGTTCGGGCCACCGGAACGGATCCCTTTGGTAACAAGGTGGAGCTGTACCTTTTGAGCCGTACCTTTACCGACGAGACCAGCGGTGAGTCCTTCACCGAGGATTACACGCTGTATTGCAGTAAGATCGACGAGAACGGCACCACGCAGAGCGAGGATATCTGGTATAACTACGATACCCACGAGCGAGTTGAGCTGGCCGACGGCGAGGTCCCCTCTCCCAAGATGATCGAGGTGGAGACGGTGATCGGCTACGAGGGCGAGAACCGTGTGTGGGACCGTGACAACGAGGGCAATAAGCTGAATCTGACTGTCAATAGTACCACCCAGGGCAGCGGAAGCTGCTACGTGTACTATGCGGATACCCCTGAGCAGCAGGCGCGTAGCCTGGAGCTTCTGAAATCCATGAAGGTTGCCTTTGTAGATGCGAACGGTAAGCTGATGGCTACCGCCGATATGGATACAGAGCGTCACTACGCCGCCAACGGTAAGGTGATCGTGCCGCTGGCGCTGAACTCCAGCGACAGCATCAATTTGGGGGAGACCCGAGAAGGGGAGACTGTGTACGGTATTACCGCTCTGGAGCAGAACGTGGCCACTCGTGTGACTGCCATCGTGTACCTGGACGGTCTGCAGCTGACGAATGAGGACGTATTGGCCGCCGCCAGCATCCAGGGTCAGCTGAACATCCAGTTCGGTGCGTATGCGGATGACCTTCAGAATGCCGAAAACGAAAAGCTGAAGGGCGAGGAGGTCACCGTAGGGGCTTCTGTTGACAAGACCTCCATGGACTATGATACCGCTCAAACCCCCGCTGACCTGACAACGACGGTTTCGGTGAACGTGACCGGCTCCCAGCCCAATTCCGTGACGGCCTTCTTCCTGCGTGCCATCAACTCGACTCAGGGCTCCCGTGAGGCGATGATGACCTTTACCCGGCAGGAGGACGGATCCTGGAAGGCAAATTATACCTTTACGGCTCCCGGTCACTATATTCTGCGCAGCGTCCGATTGGACGGCGTAGAGTATGATTTGACGGAACGGCCGGAGGTGTTGGTTAAGGGCTTTACCATCAAATCGCTTTCCTGTCAGGAGGCTGACGAGAACCGACACATCTCCGTTATGACGGCTGACGGCTCCTATACGGTGAATCTGTCGCTGGCCTTTGCTTCGGACGATCAGACGAAGATGCCCAAGAAGGTACAGGGACGATTCCTGCGGGACACCGACGGCTCTGCGGTGAACGTGGACTTCACCTATCATCCGGCCAGCACCCAGTGGACGGGAAGCGCATCCTTCCTGTCGTCGGGCGCGTACACCCTGCAGTATCTGATACTGGACGGGGAATACGTGGAATTGAGCCCCGAGCTGCAGCAAACGGCAACCGTGTATTTGGGTATGCGGGTGGCAATCTACACCACCAGTCCCCATAAGTTCCTGTACGCTCCCTCCGAAATGGCCTCCAACGAACGGGCTTTGGCCATGCAAATGAAGATTTTGGACAATGCCGGAAATGAAATGCCCGGCTTGAACCGTGTCAAGCTGACCTATGGCATGAAAAGCTCCGGCGCCAAGATCATGGATGCTACGCTGACCTGGGACGGCACCTACTATGTGGGTGAATTCCCCATGGTGGATTCTACGACGGATAACGGAGTCGTCATCGAAAGGGTGGGCGGCCCCGGTATCTGGCAATTCAGCTCGGTAACCGTGGGAGACAGCATCATTACCAATGCCAGCATCGCTCCCGTCTTTACCATTCTGTCACCCGAGCCTCCCGCCTATCACGCGCACCGTACGCCCACGTACCAGTACGCGCCGAACAACAATGCCTCCATGAACGTGCATATTGCCAACTCCGAGGCGGCCGTTGTATGGGCATATATTGTCGAGAGCGGCGCAACGGAGGGTATCTGGGTAGAGGGCGAGTTGGCCTCCACCTATGAGTACGTGGCCTACGAGGGCGCGACGCCCATGTCGGTTGCGGCATGGAATTTCCCCGTGCCTGTAAACGAGGCGACCCGGTACCAGGACGGTAACTGGAAGCTGACGGCCCTGCGGCTGTGGGACGTATTCGCGGCGGACGGTACCCCGTTCACCGAGGAAAGCCCCCTGGAGCTGGACGTGAGCGAAAAGAACGTGACCTCCAAGGTTGTGTGCCAGGTGAACGTATCCTTCTTGTCGAGCCAGAGTCGAGACTTTGGTAAGGATGCAAACGGGAACGTAACGGGTGTCTTTATGCAGAGCCATACCATTAGCGGCTTGCAGGTGAAGGTGACCGACTTCGCCGGCGATGCGGTGAAGGATGATAAGGGCAACCTGCTGGTGACCGGAGTTACGCTGACCTTTACTCATAACGGTGATTCGGAGAAATACGGCGGATATACAAGTACGCTGTTCACGAAGGCCACGTATCTGACCATCTTCCTGGAATATAATCCGACAACGCTGCAGTTTGAGCAGGTAGCCTACCAGCTGAGCGACGGCTCCGACAGGATCGAGAGCGCCACGGCTCATCTTCTGTATGCCGGTAGCTATACCACGACCATGAGTGTTTGGATGGGCTCTACCGAAACCAAGTTCGCGGGTAGCATGGATACGGCTACGACGAAAAAGCTACCCGCCGGTACACCCGTGTTTACGGTAAGCTCTATTGCACCCGGCGTAACCATGACGGCGGCTGAATATGCCAGTAAGAGTGGCGGAGCCAGCACGATCACCAACGGAACGACGACGGTGTATTTTAAGGAGAGCACGGAAACTGCCTGCGGTATCACGTATTATAATTATACCCCGGCTAAGGTCACGCTTCAGTTGACCGGTTACGGTGAGGCAAGTGCGGCGCGAATGGACTTTACGACCAGTAACGCCGACGGTGTCGTACACCTGTATGAAGAAAGCCAAAGGGACGATGGTAAGAGTACCAATGCTTACACATGGTCCGGAAACGGAACGTGTATCCGATATATGGGTGCATGGGAGAGCAAGACGGGCAGCGACAGTAAAACTGCCGCGGGAACCTTGACCTCAACGGCACTCATCCTGACCCATGGTGGAGAAGAATTCACCGTTGACGTGACGATCGTGATCCACAATCCGAGTTAAATTACTGCCATCCCCGTAATTACCCGCAACCACCCGTAACTGCGGGGATGGAATAACCCTTGTATATGTATCTCGATGGGAGTATCCTATGAACGAAATGATTCGAACCCTATATGACATGGGCTTGGGCAAGGTGATGTATGACATTTTCTTTGCGTTGGGCTTTGTTTCGGTATTGGTGGGCTTGCTTTGGTTCGGCAAAAGGCTGAAGCTTCCCCTATGGAAAATAGGCGTAACGGTTATTACGGTATACCCGTTGGTGGTTCTTTGGATGTTCGTCATGTTCTGGATGGAATCCGGGTTTACAACGTGGGGGGGCAATAACATTGTCCGTATCTTTGTCTACGTTCCCTTGATCGGATTGCCTGTGGCAAAAATCCTGCGGATGGACACCAAGAAAACACTCAGCCTGCTTTCCTTTGCGCCGTTGCTTGTCCATGGAATCAGCCATTTCGGTTGTATTTTCTTTGGCTGCTGTCAAGGGTATCCCTGCTCCTTTGGTGTGTATAACCCCTTCTATCAGGACATTCGATTCCCGACCCAGCCCATTGAGGCCCTGGCGGCGGTGGCCATTGTTGCTTACCTGTTTTATCGAGCCAAAAAGCGCAATTACGAGCCCGACGGATTTGAATATCCCTTGATGCTGACGATCTTCGGTTCCTCCCGATTCGTGTTCGAGTTTTTGCGCGATAATGAAAAAATGTTTTGGGGAATATCCAATCTGGCGGTTCACGCATTCTTTATGTTCGTGGTGGGCTTGATTTGGATCTTTATCCTGAAATCGAAATCCAAGCAGAAGTCGGTCGAGGCCGTAAAGCCTTGATCCCAAAAAGGAGGCCCCACATGCGCCGAACCCACGTCCAACTGAATATCCGAAGGGTGCTTGCCCCGGTGCTTGCGGCGGTGATCCTATTTGCGGCGATTTCCTTTGCGGGGCCGCTGACTGTCTCCGCCGCCGAGAGCGGTACCTGTGGTGACGGGCTCACCTGGAGTCTGTCTGCCGGCACCCTCACCATCTCCGGACAGGGAACCATGACGCGGTATAACGAGCTGGATATGCCGCCCTGGTACGCCCTTCGCAATCAGATCCATCGGGTGGTGCTGCCTGAGGGATTGCATAATATTTCTTCCTTCGCCTTTTTTCGGTGTGAAAATCTGAGAACGGTCTATCTGCCCGACTCGGTGACCAAGATCGGAAGCTACGCCTTTTCGGATTGCACCGGCCTGGAATCGGTTCGGTTCAGCGAAAAGCTGGCCGTGATTGATTCGGCCGCCTTTCGGAATTGCTATCGGCTGACCGCCATGAGCCTGCCCCGGGGCTTGCAGACCTTGGGCAATCAAGCGTTCTACCGCTGTGAATCGCTTACAGCGGTGACCATTCCGCCCTACCTTTCTACCATGGGAACCTCGGCATTTTCCTACTGCATCGGTCTCATCCGCGTGGATATATCCGCGCGCCTGGGCAAGCTTCCGGAGTGGAGCTTTTACGGTTGCGAGAATCTGTCGGTTGTGATCCTTCCCGAAACCGTGGGAGAGCTGGAGGAGTACGCCTTTAAAAAGTGCGACGTGCTGGAAACCGTTCATTTCGGCGGGACCGACGAGAAGAGACAGGCGATTCAAGCCAGCCTGGAAAAGGAGCTGCCGCGGTTTGAGCAGGTGGGTTCCATCACGTCGGACGCTCCCATGACCAGCACCACGGTGGGTAGCTTTTCGACGCACGGCGACGGAACCGTAACCCAGCGGAACACCACCGTACAAAACGGCGAGGGCATGACCCTCGTAACCGTATTGGAGCATACCTACAATGAAGGGAACGTATCCGGTGGTGCCTATAACGCCAAGCTGACCGTGACGGTGGAGGATACCGAGGCCTGGGACAAGGTGGTGGATTCGGTAGCGGGAACCCTCAAGGAGTACGCGGATAGCTTTTCCGTGGGTAACGCCTCCGCCGACACCGTGGATCTGACCGTGTACGTGCAGACTGCGGGCGGTGCCGCGGCCTCTCTTGTGGAGGAAATGGCGGGACGGGATGTGAAGCTGACAGTCATCTCTTCCAACGGCTCGGAATCCCGGGTGGATTGCGGAGACGTCGCACGAGAGGATCTGAAGGGAAGCTATGACTACTCCCACAGCATTGAGGAGGCTCCTGCCGATCGGGCGGAATCTCTGGGAACCGAGGATTGCTTCCTGGTCAATTTCCATGAGTCGGCCTCTGTGAATACCGAGGTTCTGGTCAAGCTCCCTGAGGTCCCCGCCCACTCCAATGCATACCTGTACCAGGTGGAGGAGGATGATTCTCTGACCCGCCTGCAGGCGACGGTTGTGGATCCCAACGGGAACGCGCATTTTTACGTAGGCGCGGTGGACAAGGACACGCAGTACGTGGTGGGTGTCAACGTGCCCGGCGAAAAGACCGACGATGCCATCATTCCCGACGAGCTGCTCTCCCAGTACGGAAGCGCAGTGGAGCGCCTGGAAAAGATCGATTACGTGATTACGGGAAGGGAGTCCTCCTGGGGCATGAGTATGGCTCAGGTTACCTGGATTATGCTGGGCGTACTGGCGGCGTGCATCATTGCCGTCGGTGCCGGTATGGCGTTTTGGAATGCCCGTCGGCTTAAGCGAGGCTACGTTCCCGACCTGGCCGGGTACGAGGATCCGGATTCCCCTTCGGATAACGGATCCTGATTTCCCGATAAGGATGCAAAATTTCTCAAAAGAGCTTCTCCGGAGTAAGGAGAAGTTCTTTTGCTTTGCGTATCTTTTTTGGTCAAATATCTTGCATTTGACAGAAATATATGGTATACTGTAAGATGAAAAAATATGCGAGGTGAGCCCGGTGAATCAATTCAAAAAAGAACGAGCATCCCGTCCCGGATACGGGGACATGACGGTGGGAGCGCCCTGGAAGGTGATCCTGTCCTTTACCCTGCCCATGCTGATCGGCAATATTGCCCAGCAGCTCTACAACACGGTGGATTCCATCGTGGTCGGTAAGTATATCGGAGACAACGCCCTGGCGGCGGTGGGCTCCTGTGGTCCCATCGTGAACCTGCTGTTGGTGCTTTTCATCGGCATTTCGGCGGGCGCCAGCATTATGGTGTCCCAGTATTATGGAGCTAAAAACCGAGAGGCTCTGTCTCACACCATCGGTAACTGCATTACCGCTACCGCCGTTTGCTCGGTTTTGCTTATCCTGGTAATGACCCCTCTCATCCGTCCCATTTTGGTGGCACTCAATACCCCTGCCTCCATTCTGGATTGGTGTGTGGGCTATCTGTCTATTTCCCTGTGGGGCATCATGGGTATGGCCTACTACAACATCCTCAGCGGCATCCTCCGCGGTTTGGGTGACTCCTTCTGGCCCTTGGTCTTTTTGCTGATCGCCACGGGAATTAATATTGCTCTGGACATCTTCTTCGTGGTCGTTGTACAGATGGGCGTCCCCGGCGTGGCTTTGGCGACGATCATCGCCCAGATCATTTCCGCCGCGCTATGCTTGATCAAGCTGGCCCATATGCGGGGGTACTTTGATTTCGGTCTGAAATTTATGAAGCCCGTGGGCACGTATATCCGAACCCTGGTCCGTCTCGGTCTGCCTTCGGGTCTGACTCAGGCGATTTTCTCCTCGGCTATGATCATCGTTCAATCTCTGACCAACCAGTTCGGTGAGCAATTCATCGCCGCTAACGTGGTCATCATGCGGGTGGACGGCTTTGCTATGATGCCCAACTTTTCCTTCGGTACGGCGTTGACCACCTATGCGGGTCAGAACGTGGGCGCGGGACTCTACGACCGCGTCACCAAGGGTGCCAAGCAAGGTCTGGCCATGGCCGTGGGATGCTCTGCCGCCATCACCGGGCTGATCGTGCTTTTTGGTAAGCACCTCATGGGTCTGTTCACCGAGACGGCTGACCTGGTGAATCTGAGCTACCGCCTTATGATGATTCTGGCGGTGGGCTACATCGCCATGGCCGTGACACAGAGCCTTTCCGGTATCATGCGCGGTGCGGGCGACACCATGACCCCCATGTGGATCTCCCTCATGACTACGGTCATCATCCGTGTTCCCGTGGCCTACGGCATCGCTTACCTGACCTCTCCCACCGGCCATCCCGCCGACGGTATGAAGGAGTGTATCCAGATCTCCTTGCTGGCCTCCTGGACCATCGGTGCGATTCTGACCGCGATCTTTTATAAGATCGGTAAGTGGAAGAATAAGCGCATTCGGCAATAACACAAAACAGAAAACGATTCTGCGAAGGGATCTGAAGGAAAGGATATGGTATATGAATAAGAATCTGTTTCGCTTCCTGCTTTTAACCCTGACCCTGCTTTTGTGCCTGGGCTCGGGGGTGGCCTGTACGCCCCAACAGACTCCCGATGATACCGAGGGCCAATCCACCGAGGCCTCGACGGCCCCCACGGAAGAGACCACAGAAAAAACGAAGGAAACTACGGGCTCCGTTGAGGAAACTACCGAGGCTTCCGACGTCCTGTGGGAGCCGGATATGGGTATCTTCAACGAGGGTAAGGTGGTGTATACCAAGGCCGAGGACGGTAGCATCACCGCAACTCCCACCGAGGGCCATTCCTTGGGCTTGGACGTGACCGATAAGTACGATCTGGTCTCCATCTGCTACTCCATCTGGTTCGACTACGTCCTGCACAAGTCGGATACGGGAGTGGACGAATACTACGACATCTCCAAGGCGCTGTCCGGCGAGGCGGAGTGGGGCGGTTCTCCCGCCTTCCACTACTGGTCTAAGCCTGCTCTGGGCTACTACTGCAGCTCCAACCGCGAGGTCATCCGCACCCACATGACACAGCTCTATACCGCCGGTGTGGATTTCATCATCCTGGATCACACCAACTTGAGCTACTGGTACGTGGAGAATCCTCCGTATAAGGAGTGGATGATCGACAATCCCATGACCGCGCTGTTTGAGACGATCATGGAAATGCGGGCTGAGGGACTCGGTACTCCCTACGTGGTGGTATGGTGTGGAAGCGGCGACCAGCGGCTGTACGATTACCTTTACGACAACTACTACGGTCAGGAAAAATGGGCAGATTGCTTTGTCTATTGGGACAACAAGCCCTTCATGCTGACTACTACGCTCCACGACGAGGCCAACCCCGCCCCGGCTCAGTTCACCACCCGTTGCATGGGCGGTTTGCTGGGCCGTACGCCCACCAAGAAGGGCCAGTGGAATTTCCTTGCCATCAACAACGCCAAATTCTGTACCCTTAATTCTGCCGGCGAGGCAGAGCAGATCTGCGTTTGCGTAGCATCTCAGGAGACCTATATGTCTGCGGACACCGCCCACGGACGACTTGGCGGACTGTTTTGGTATGCCCAGTGGACCTCCGCCTTCAAGTACCGTCCCAAGTTTGTCACGCTTACCTGGTGGAATGAGTGGACCGCCCAGCGGTTCTATAACTCGGACGCCGATGAGTATTACTTCGTGGACGCCTACAGTCCCGAGTACAGCCGTGATATCGAGCCTATGGAGGGCGGTCACGGTGATCAGTACTACCGCTGGATGATCGAGTATATTTCTGCCTATAAGAACCACAAGGAGTGCCCCATACTGGTGGAGGAGAAATATTTGAGTGCGGAATACGAGGCGGCCGTGGAAGAGTTTTTGAGGATGTTCCAAAAGGGTGTCAGCGGTCGAATTCCGTAACCGCCCCGTGTGGGACAAACACCAAGCTTTTGAGTAAAGGGTGCATCGGAGTGTGCCCTTAAGAAAGGAACTATGTGTATGAAAAAATTTTTTGTGTGGATGCTCGCCTGTGTACTGGCCGTGCTTCCTCTCGCAGGCTGCTCCCTCGGTGGAGGCTTAGGTGACCTGAGCGGTACGGATGCAGCCAAGCTTCTGCTGGCGCAGGAGCGCTTGGACTCGGCCCTGCTCAAGCAGGACGGAGATATATTCGAGAATGGCGCAAAGATCCTTCGTAGCCTGTCGGGCATCGCGAAGCAGAATCTGGTCGCTCCCGTTGCTTGCTCTGCGGATGCAACTCCCCTTGCCGCGGAGACCTACAAGAGCGACGTGAGCGGATACGTGATCATCGACGGCTTCAAATATACCTGGGGTGATTTTCGTGAGACCTGCAATTCCTACGGCTATTTTGAAAATCTCACGGGAGGCGTCGTTTCCTCTGCGGAAGCCGGCGCGGACATGATCGATAATTTCAAGAAGAACGTCCGTGTTGTGGACACCTGGATCGATTACGAGAATACCTCGCTCTATCTCCACGTGGATGAGAATTCCGAAACGCTGATCGAGAATTACGAAAACGGAAGCATGATCAGCATATGCCGCCGCTACCGCAACGAGGACGGACAGGATGTGTATGAGGTTTTTCATCGCAATGACGATGGAACCGAAAACAGCATGCTCTACATTCCCGGCGTGCGATACGAATTTTCCATGGATTTCAACCAAGGAAGCCAGAACCTGATCGCGGATAACTCCAAGGGCTATTGGGAGGTGTACATTCCGGATGCTCACGAGAACGGGGAGCGCTTCAATACCTCCTACTTCATCATGAAGGACGATATCTGCTACGATGCCCATTATGAGAATGAATCCGGCAAGGTCGGGACGCTGAAGATCATCAGCGCAGATCGCAAGGCGGATATGTTCTCCTTCGCGGATCACAATGGCGGAGTCAGCACGATCGAGATCAAATTCAGCGGATTTACCGGTGTGGAGTCGGTCAGCATCGAGGTGGACGGCGAGCATCAGATCGTGTACGGCGGAGAACCGTATACTCAGGATACGATTATTGCGCGGGAGGAGCGGGGTTCTGCGAAGGCTGACGTTTGGGCAGCCATTGTAAGCGGCGACCGGGCTGTCGTTTCCTTCACGAATGGCAAAAGCGTGGCCTGCTACGATTCTTTTTATGACGGTGCTGTTTCGGTCAATATGATCCGTGTTGGATACGGTATGGACGGCTACAGCGGAGCCATTGTGCTGACCGTCCACGGTGAGGAATACGAGGAGCGCCTGTCCCTCATCCGCCGATTCATCGAGGATATGGGGCTGGAGTGCCGTCGGGATCTGGACGAAACCTTTGAATCCATCGAGCGTACCTACGTGGACGTGGAGGGCATTATCAAGTATTACACCTGGCACGGCGTCAACGTATCCACGCCCGCGGGCATTGCTGAGGCATTCCGCATTGACCAGGAGAAGGATGACGCTCTTTATCAGCTTTACACCGATGCAGAGAATGCGCCCCGCGTCGATGGCAAGGACGCGAAGGCCTTGGAGCTGAAGATCAAGTTTGCCCCCATTACCGCACAGAGCTTTGATGCGTCCTATGGCTCGGAGGCGGTCGCAATCAAGAGTGCCTCGCTGACCATTGAAGATACCACTCTGTACGTCGAGGGTGAACCCTACAAGCTGGGCTTTGCGCTGGCGGCCTCCACCGGACTCGTTCATTTGGACGTGGCCAACTCGGCGTCTGTTACCTATGCGGGGGAGGAAAGCTTCCTTGTTTCGGCCAATGACGTAATCATCAACCTGCCCTATCTGAACGCAGGCGGTTACACCCTGGTGGGATACATTTCAACCACCGACGGAATCCGCGCATCCGAATACGTGCCCATCACGTTCGGCTCCGTTGAGCCCAGCGCACGGGAGTTTGGCGGTGTGAAGCTGGAGGTGTCAAAGGGAACCGACGAGTCACTCTCCGTCCGGTACAGTACCTCCAACGAGATCCACATTCAGTTGGACGATGCGTCTATTACGGATTACCAGTCCCTTTTGATGGCTATGGGTGAGATTGCATATGAGCATGGCATCCCCTCCACGGCCCCCATTGAGATCGATACCGGCCTGGGCTGGCAGGCACTCAAGGGTGACGAGGTGAAATTTGCGCACGGAACCTACCGCTTGGGCTACTCACTCAAGAACGGAGGCGAGTTGGCCGAGGGCTTCGTTTACGCAACCATTGATTAAAGTGAATCTCTAAAGGGAATCTCTAAAAAAATAGCCCCTGCGTGAGGAATACCACGCAGGGGCTTATGTAATTCTTGAATTGTCATACTACATATAAAACCTTGAACGCCAAACCTCCCTCTCACGCCAATGGGGGAGGGGCCCCATGAGGGTAAACGAGTCCGACTCCGAGTATCACTCTAAAAATATTGTTTTACAATGTTCTTTGGAGTTCTAAGCTGCCGGAGAGACGCACTCCATTCAAGGTTTTATTCGTAAATTCGTATCAGCTGTCCCCATGGGACCTGCATTTTTTAGAGGTGCCGAATTGCAGGTAATGGTTACAGCGGCGCATCCTCCGCAACCAAATGGCTGAGGGTGACGATCCCGTTCTCTGCCAGGATCTGCTCGGCGCGCTCGTTATCCTCCACGCGGAAGACCACACAGGCCTTGCCATGGGAGCGGGTAGTGAAGGCATAGGTATACTCAATGTTGACGCCGTGCCCTGCCAGGATACTGACCACCTTGGCCAGACCGCCCGGCTCGTCGGGAATCTCGGCGGCGGTGACGTAGCTGACGTTCACCAGATAACCTGCCTCGCGGAGGGCGTTACAGGCCTTGGTGTTGCCCTTGACGATCATGCGCATGATGCCGAACTCCTGGGTGTCTGCAATGGACATGGCGCGCATATCCACGCCGGCCTCTGCGAGGGTGTTTACGAGTGAGCCCAAGGAACCGGTTTGGTTCGCAACGAATACCGAAATCTGTTTCAGTGCCATAATACTGTTTCCTCCTGTCATAATGGTTCGGGAATCAGGCTATGCATATGCATAGGTCATACCAATTCCCTGTTAAAGGTTTGGGGAGATTCCAAAGAACCTTTTTGCAAAAAGGCTCTTTGGCGGGGATTGGGGCAGCGCCCCAATCAATCATGCAGCTTTCTCTTGTCCTTGACGCGGACGGCCTTGCCCTCGGAACGGGCGATGGTTTTGGGTGCTACCAGATGAACGGCGGGGTTGATGCCCAGCATGACCTTGATGGCGTTGGCCAGAGACTTTTCGGCGGCGGTGATGGCCTTGACGGTATCCGAGAACTGATCCTCGGTCAGCTCCACGTAGATGTCCAGAGTATCGTTGTTGTTGATGCGGTCCACCTCGATGAGGTAGTTGGGGGCGTAGCCCTCCTGGAGCAGGACGGTCTCGATCTGGGAGGGGAATACGTTGACACCGCGGATGATGAGCATATCATCGGAGCGGCCCATGGGCTTCTTCATACGGATGAGGGTACGGCCGCAGGAGCACTTCTCGCGGGTCAGCACGCAGATGTCGCGGGTACGGTAGCGCATCATGGGGAAGGCTTCCTTGTCCAGGCAGGTGAACACCAGCTCGCCCTTCTCACCCTCAGGCAGGACCTCCTCGGTGTCGGGATCGATGATCTCGGCTAAGAAGTGGTCCTCGTTGATGTGCATACCATGCTGTTCCTCGCACTCAAAGGCCACGCCGGGGCCGCTGATCTCGGTCAGACCGTAAATATCGTAGGCCTTGATGCCCAGGGACTTCTCAATGTCGCGGCGCATCTCCTCGGTCCAAGGCTCGGCACCGAAAATGCCGGCTCTCAGCTTGTTGTCCTCGGGCTTGTAGCCACGCTCCTTCAGAGATTCGCCTAGGTAAGCAGCGTAGGAGGGGGTGCAGCAGAGGATGGTGGCACCCAGGTCCATCATGAACTGGATCTGACGCTCGGTGTTACCCGAGGACATGGGCAGGGTCAGACTGCCCACCTTGTGGGAGCCGCCGTGCAGACCCGCGCCGCCCGTAAACAGACCGTAGCCGTAGGCCACCTGAACGACGTCCTCCTCGGTGCCTCCCGTGGCCATGATGGAACGGGCACAGCAATCCTCCCACAGGTCCACGTCGTGCTGGGTGTAGAATGCCACTACGCGGCGGCCGGTGGTACCCGAGGTGGAGTGAATGCGGACACACTCGGACTGGGGAACTGCCAGGAATCCGGTGGGATACTGGTCGCGGAGGTCGTCTTTGGTGATGAAGGGAAGCTTGTGAAGGTCTTCGATGCCGTGGATGTCGTCGGGGGTGACACCCTTGCGGTCCATCTTGGCACGGTAGTAGGGGACATTGTCGTAGATATGTCTCACCTGCTTGACCAGCTTCTCGGATTGCAGAGCCTTCATCTGCTCTACGGGCATGGTCTCAATTTCGGGTTGGTAGTAACGGTTGTTACTCATGCGGATCACTTCTTTCTTTATAGGATTTTATAATCAAGCATCAAGGGGAGGATTTCAAGCGCGGCCCAGGGCGAATGCCTTCTTATTGATCTCTACGAACTTGGGCTTGACGCATTCTTCAATGGCGGTCATCCACTTCTCCTCGGGAATCTCGGGGAAGTAACGGGACAGACGGCCCATAAGCACCAGGTTGACAGCCTTGGCGGTGCCGGCCTCGTTGGCCAGGGTCAGCGCGTCTACGTCGTCGATCTGAACGCCCTTAGCCTTCAGGGTGTCCAGAACCTCGTGAGGGTAGGTAGCCGCGCCGGTAATGACGGGCATGGGGTCGGTCTCGCGGTCGTTGACGATGATGCGGCCGTTCTCGCGGAGGCAGGTGCTCCAGCGGGCGGCCTCCAGCTTTTCAAAGGAAACGATGAAATCGGCCTCGCCCTTGTCGATGATGGGGGAATCCACGCGGTCGCCGTAGCGGACGTAGGTAACAACGCTACCGCCGCGCTGGCTCATGCCGTGTACCTCGGATACCTTTACGTCATAGCCCTCGGCGCACAGAAGATGACCCAGGAGCTTGGAGGCGAGGAGGGAGCCCTGTCCGCCCACGCCGACGATCATAATATTCTTCGTAACGTTTTCCATATCAGTTACCTCCCTTGATAGCGTCGAAAGCACAGAGCTGCTCACAAACACCGCAGCCCACGCAGAGGGTGGGGTCTACCATGGCGGTCTTGCCCTCCATGTGGATGGCGGGACAGCCCAGCTTCATGCACTTCTTGCACCCGCGGCACTCCTCGGGGTCCACCTTGACGGCGGGCTTGGCCTTGACGGTCTTGAGCAGCACGCAGGGACGGCGGGAAATTACTACGCCGGGACCCTCGGCGGCCAGCTCCTCGGTGATGGCCTTGTCGCAGGCGGCCAGGTCGTAGGGATCCACCACGGTGACGCGGTCAATGCCGATGGCACGACAGAAGGCTTCCAGGTCTACCTTGGCGGCGGGGTCGCCGTGGATGTTGTAGCCGGTGGTGGGGTTCTGCTGGTGGCCGGTCATACCCGTGATGGAGTTGTCCAGGATGATGACCGTGGAATTGGATGCGTTGTAGGCAATGTTGACCAGACCGGTCATGCCCGAATGCATGAAGGTGGAGTCACCGATGACGGCAACCGTGCGCTTTTCGGTCTCGGCACCGCCGATCTTGTTAAAGCCGTGAACACCCGAAACCGACGCGCCCATACAAAGCACCGAGTCAACGGCGTTGAGGGGCTGGGCCATGCCCAGGGTGTAGCAGCCGATGTCACCGATGACGGTGATCTTGTGTTTGGAGAGGGTATAGAACAGGCCTCTGTGGGGGCAACCTGCGCACATAACGGGGGGACGGACGGGAATGACCTCATCGGCGGCCACGCCCTCCTTGACCTCAATACCGAAAACGCGGCGGATGAGGTTCTGGGAAAACTCGCCCTCCATGGGGAACAGGTTCTTGCCGTCCACGGTCAGGCCCAGGGCTTTACAGTGGTTCTCGATGACGGGGTCCAGCTCCTCAATGACCACCAGGCGGTCAACCTTGGCGGCAAAGTCGGTGATGAGCTTTTCGGGCAGAGGATTGACCATACCCAGCTTGAGGACGGAGGCCTTGTCACCGAAGACCTCCTTGACGTAGCGGTAGCAGGTGCCCGAGCAGATGATGCCGAGGGCCGTGTCACCCATCTCCACGCGGTTGACGGGAGCGGTCTCGGCGTACTCGATCAGCGCGCGGGTGCGGGCCTCCACCTCGGGGTGGCGGCGGATGGCGTTGGCGGGAGCCATGATGTATTTCTGAGGGGTCTTGACGTAGGGCTTTACAGGGACGTTCTGACGCTCATCCACGGTCAGCAGACTCTGGGAGTGGGCGATACGGGTGCACATACGGAGCAGGAAGGGGGTGTCAAACTGCTCGGACAGCTCAAAGGCCAGCATGGCATACTCGCGGGCCTCGGCAGAGTCGGAGGGCTCCAGCATGGGAACCTTGGCGGCGATGGCGTGGTGGCGGGAGTCCTGCTCGTTCTGGGAGGAGTGCATACCGGGGTCATCGGCCACGCACAGCACCAGACCGCCGTTAACACCGGTGTAGGACATGGTGTAGAGGGGGTCGGCGGCTACGTTCAGACCCACGTGCTTCATGGCGCAGGCAGCGCGGGCGCCGGCCAGGGATGCGCCAAAGGCAACCTCCAGGGCGACCTTTTCGTTAGGGGCCCACTCACAGTACAGGTCGGGGCACTCGTCGCAGTATTCGGCGGCGTATTCGGTGATCTCGGTGGAGGGGGTGCCGGGGTAACTGGACACCAGGCGGCAGCCTGCCTCAAACAGGCCGCGGGCGACGGCCTCGTTTCCGAGCATGAGTTGTTTTTTCATGGTTCTTTATCCTTTCAAATATGTGGAATGCAGTTGAATTTGTACCTAAAAACAGAAAATCCCTTTGAGAGAAAATACGTCTCTGCAAAGGGCGAATCTATGTCGCGGTACCACCTTTTTCACCTTCTCCGTGGGGGGAGAAAGCCTCCCGGGACACGATCATGCCCCTTCCGCTGTAACGGGCGGTCCCGTCGCCCCTACCCCCGCGCATACGGCGCATAGGTGTTCAAGGCGCGGCTCTCGGAAGGAATTCGATCGGGAATCGTGGCTGTCATCTCACCGCCGACAGCTCTCTTGACACGAAGGATCCGATTTACTGGTTTCCGGTCATCGTCATTTTTCCTTATTATAATGGATAATCGAAGATTTGTCAAGGGGGTTTGCGGATTTTTTTGAAAAACGTGACGGGAATTTTTGCCGTCTGTGGTCAGATGAAGATCGGCGGATCAGGGTCTTTGCCGACTCTGCATCCGCCGAAGCATGCCTTGAAGCATGGGTGTGTTGTAGCGCAGGGCGAGGGTGGGGAGGATGTTGAGAAGCAGGTTGACCAGAGCCACGGGGAGTGCGGTGGTCAGTGAGAGTGGGGCGGGCAGGGTCAAAAGGATCAGAAAGCCCAAGGGGTAGGAAAGACGGTGGGTTACCACGCCCTTGTGGCATTCAACAATGAATTTCTCAACGTAGGCGGGATCATCGGGGGACAGCAGCTTTTTCTTGCTGAAGCCGCCCAGGCCGCCCAGCTCCCATATCTTATCCTTCCACAGACGAACCTTCAATTTCAGATATAGCTTTTTCTCAAAGGCCGATACCCGGAAGCGGGGAGAGAAGGCCGGATACCAGCGGTCGGGAGTGAGGCGGATGAGGATGGCCATGCCCCCGTCGATGGCAAACTCCAGCGCGATGCACCACAGAACGGCGATGAGAGCGTAATGGAAGGGCGCGATGTCGAGGGCGATATGGATACCCGTGATCACCGCGGCGGTCAGGCTGATGACGGTCAGATACAGTTTCATGGTCGGCTTATTCCTCGCTGTACACGAGGGGGATTCCGTAGAAATCCTCGTAGGTTTTCACCCAGGCCTCGTAGTTCTGTGTCCGCATGCGCTCCTTTTGCTCGGCGCGGGGCAGAGTCTCGTCGGGGTAGATGGCGGGAAGGATATGTACCGTGTAGGCCTGCACGAAAAATCCGTCGTTGTCCACAATGTCGGTGTCCTCCATGGTGATGAAAACAGGGAGGATGGGGGCTTTGTTCAGTACGGCCAGGGCGAAGGCGCCCTCTTGCATGGGACGAGGCTTGCGGTAGTTCCACCACATACCCTGCTCGGGGTATATGAGGATGTTCTCTCCGCGGGAGAGCAGGGTACGGACGGCCTTGTTGAATTTCTTCATGGTAGCGGTTTGGCTGGACAAGGGAAGGGTATTGCAATGCCGCATCATGAAGCCGAAGGGCTTGGGCGGGTTGGTATAGTTCCCCTCGCGGATGACCTTGTAGAGCAGTCTCCCGTTCATCTGCTCGCGGAGCGCCATCCAAACAGCGTAGTTGTCGCATACGCTGAAGTGGTTGCAGGTCACGATGCAGCCGCCCTCGACGGCGGTAAAATGCTCGATGCCCCGCACCTCCTTGACGATCATCTGCTTGTTTTTCAGCAGACTGTCGAAGAATTTCGTTCCCATGCGGTTGGCCAGGCGGCTCTTGATGCGGTTCAGAAGCTTTTCGTTCAGATAGTCTACCCGATCGGGCATGAGGGGATAGGTTTCGGGATCGTCCTCCACGTCCAAATGCCAGAGCTGCTGTCGCTCCAAATCTGCGATGCGCTCCAGAAGCAGGAGCTTATGTGCTGATTTTTCCATGGCCGCAGGCCTCCTCCTATTTGATCAGTTTTCTTGCAAAGGTGTTTTCAGAATTGACGATATCCAGGGCGTGCTGCAGGATCTCGGTGGCGGTGGCTTCCTTTTCAGCGCGTTCCTTGTCACCAAAGGCATTCCTTCTTTGCAGGATCTCCTCATAAAAGGGGGACCGCTCGGCGTAGTAGCGGAAATGCTCGCCGTACATGACGTCGTCATACTGCCAGGGCTTTTTATACAAGGCGTAGTGAACCAGGTTCAGATCTCCCTCCAGGGGCAAGGGCAGAGGCTCCTTGTTCCAGCCGTTGGGCAGAACGTGAATGTAACCGTCGCAGAGGTAGTTCAGATATGCTTGGTCGGGATCCAGTAGATCGAAATCGTAGCGCGTGATCAGCTCCACGAATTTTTCCTCAATACGGTGGCGGCGGAATTGCTCCAGATCAATAACCAAAACGCCGGCATTGACGTAGCCGTCGGGATTCACGTTCAGTGCCTTGTCGGCGTAGAGGCGGAATTCCGGGGTGTTGCGGACGTATTGCTCGGGGGCGGCGGCCAAAATGGCGCCCTGCAGATCGGTATGATACAGCTCTGCCACGTCACCCAGCACCACCAGATCCGAATCCAAATACACGATTTTCTGATACTGTGGGAACAGGGAAGCAATGAACAGGCGGTAGTAGGTCACGACGGAGAAGTGATACACGTCCTTGAAGCTGGCCTGGATGGTCTCGACCTCCCGGGAAATGTCCACGAGCTCGATGGCGACGCCCTCGCGCCGGCGCCGCAGGATCTTTTCCATTCCGTCGGCGGAAAGGCCCGTGTTCAGAATGATCAGACGGTAGTGGTACTTCGGGGAGGCATGGTCAATCAGGGATGCGATGGCGACGTCCAGAAAAGGAAGGTAACGGTCATCCGTCGAGAAAAATACGGGGATTTCGGATGCGTCAGTATATATGGGCAGTAATGACTTCGGCATGGAAGTATACCTCCGATTCGATGATGTGCCCATCGAAATCTGCAGATCCCGATGGGGACGCTAAAGATAGTAGACTACGTTTATTATACCATATTATACCACAGCGATGTTGTTTTGTCAACATAGTTGGAAAAATATATCGGTTTATCCGACAAATTTTTCGGTCCTTGCGGATCACGGTATACTATACAATGCATAGTATATCACAATCCGTGTCGCTTGTCAAGGGGGAGGAGATATCTTTCCCCGAAAGAGAGAAAAAGACCTATGGATACCGTCGTACTGACCAAAAAAAACTTTTCAAAACAGGAAAAATTTCCGAAAAAATTGTGAAAAAGCACTTGCATTTCACAAGGAAATGTGTTATACTATATATGCAATATAGATTAGTTAGATGAGAGTGGGTTCCGCAAGAAAATCCACTCTTAAATTTTGCTTTGGACACCTCGCTGACGAGGGTCCCGCCGCAGAAAGGATAGGCTATGTCGGATCAAAATAACACTCCTGCCAATGATAAAAAGCCCTTGCGCGCTGTCCGTACCCGTTCCTCGGGACGAGGCATTGCCGACAGGGTGTGGGAAATCATTACCCCTACCGCCGATGAGCTGGGCTACTACCTTTGGGACGTGGAATACGTCAAGGAAGGCGCCGATTTCATTCTTCGTGTCACCATTGACTCGGACGAAGGCATCACCATCGATGATTGTGAGACCATGAGCCGTGCCATCGACCCGGTTTTGGATGAGCACGATCCCATTCCCGATGCCTATCTTCTGGAGGTTTCCTCTCCCGGTATTGAGCGAGAGCTGACCCGTGACGATCATTTCGCCCTCTGCGTGGGCGAGAAGGTGGAGGCTCGCCTCTTTGCTCCTGTGGACGGAAGCCGCGTATGGGTGGGCATTCTCGGTGAGCGGGATGCAGAGGGAGGTATTCCCGTGGAGACCGCCGGTGTTACCCGCGTTTTCCCCCGAAGCGCCGTTGCCAAGATCCGTACCGTATTTGATTTCTGATAAAAAATCCTGAAAGGAACAAACGAAATGAACGCCGATATTTTTAACGCTCTGGAGCTGCTGGAAAAAGAGGGTATTCCTCAGGCATACATGATCGAAAAAATCGAGCAGGCGCTGACTTCTGCCTTCAAGAAGGAATTTGGCGCCACTGCCCTGATGCGCATTGATATGGATATGACCAAGAAAAAGGTCAAGGCTTACCTGCAGAAGGAGGTTGTGGAGGTCGTGGAGGATCCCGTCTGCCAGATCTCCTTGGAGGAGGCTCGCTCAATCAGTAAGAAATACCAGCTCGGTATGATGGTGGAGAAGGAGGTCAAGACCGATGCCTTCCGCCGCACCTCTGCCGCCGCGGCCAAGTCCGTGATCATTCAGGGAATCCGCGAGGGTAAGCGCCAGGCTATGCAGGAGGCATACGAGAATAAGAAGGAAGAGCTGATCACCGTGACCGTCAGCAAGATCGACCGCGAGAACGGCGATGCACTCCTGGAGCTGGATCAGGGCTACAACTGGCTCACCAAGGCCGAGCAGATCCCCGGCGAGCAGCTGCAGGTGGACCAGAAGATCAAGGTCTACCTTACGGAGGTCAATCACGAGGCCAAGGGTCCCGTTATCTCCCTGTCCCGTATCCATCCCAAGCTGGTATGGCGTCTCTTTGAACTGGAGGTTCCTGAGATCCAGGATGGTATCGTCATCATCCGCGGCGTATCCCGCGAGGCCGGCTCCCGCTCCAAGATCGCGGTCTACTCCCGCGATGCCGACGTGGATGCCGTTGGCGCTTGTATCGGTAACCGCAATATGCGTATTGACGCCATTATCTCCGAGCTGAACGGCGAGAAGATCGATATCGTCAATTACAGCGAGGTTCCCGAGGAGTACATCGCCGCCGCTCTGGCTCCCGCTACCGTTAATTCCGTAACCATGGTGGGTGAGCGCGCTTGCCGCGTGACCGTGGATCCCGATCAGCTGTCCCTGGCCATCGGCCGCGAGGGTCAGAACGTTCGCCTGGCCGCCAGATTGACTGGCTACAAGATCGATATTAAGGCTGAATAAAGCAAGAAAGCAAGGAGGACGCTGCCATGGGCACGGAAAATAAGGGCGGGAAAGGCGTGAAGCCCCGCAAGATCCCCATGCGACAGTGCCTGGGGTGCAACGAGCATAAACCGAAGGTGGAGCTGATTCGCATCGTGCGTAGTCCCGAGGGGGTGGTCAGCCTGGATCTGACCGGTAAGAAGTCGGGCCGGGGTGCCTACATTTGCAGAGACCTCAAGTGCCTGAAGAAGGTACGGAAGAACGGTCGTGTAGCGCACAATCTGGAGTGCGAGATCGGACCGGAGGTCTACGATGCCATGGAGGCGGAGCTGGCCGCCGATCGAGGAGAAGCTCTGTGAACGGCGCAGGATCGGATATCCGAAACGCCGAGGAAAAGCTTCTGTCTACGCTGGGGCTGTGTGCCCGAGCGCGGAAGCTGATCACGGGGACACCCATGATCTGCGATGCTTTGCGAAGCGGCGGAAAAACGCCGGTGCTGGCTGTGGTGGAGGCGACGGATACCTCGGAAAACACCCACGGAAAATTGGTTTCCAAATGTACCTACTATCACGTTCCACTCTATCGCATAACCGCAGATACCGTACGGCTGGCGCATGCCGTTGGCAAAACGGGCGCCGTGGCCGCCGTAGGAATCACCGACGGTAACCTCTTCAAGGCGCTTGCCCGCTACCTGCCTGTCGAAACGGCCACGGAGGGTGGAGAGCAGGAGGCCGAATAAAGGGAACCCCCTACAATACACGCATCAGAGAATTCCCGTTTCAAACCGTCATGAGACGAAAGCTCCGACTCGGAGCGCTCCGTAAGGGAGTATATCATCAGAGACCGACCGCCGCCGTGACCGACGGCAGACGGATCGTTTTTAGGAGGAAATATGGCATTCAATCCGCAGTTTAAAGTTAACCAGATGGCAAAGGATATGGGTCTGAAGAGCAAGGAGCTGACCGATCTGCTGGCAAACAAGGGTATTGGCGACGTCAAGAGCCAAAAGACCCTCTCCGAGCAGGAATTCAACATCCTGTTCCAGGCGCTGACTGAGGCGAATCAGGTTGAAAACATTTATGATTACATGGATGGAAAAACCTGTATTCCCTCCAAAATTGCAGCTGAAAAGGCTGCCGCTCGCGAGGCTGCTCGCAAGGCCGAGGAGAAGGCTGCCGCTGAGGCCGCAGAAAAGGCCGCCGCTGAGGCTGCCCGTGTAGCGGCCGAGAAGGCCGCTCGCGAGGCCGAGGAGAGAGCCGCCCGCGAGGCCGCAGAAAAGGCCGCTCGTGAGCAGGCTGCCCGCGAAGCCGCCGAGCAGGCTGCCCGTGAGGCCGCTGAGGCTAAGGCCGCCGCCGAGAAGGCCGCCGCCGAGGCCGCCGCTCGCAAGGAGGCAGACCGTAAGGCGTTTGAGCGCGCCGCTTTGGAGAAGGCCGCCGCCGAGGCTCGTGAGAAGGCTCTGGCCAAGAAGGCCGCCCGCGCAGCCCAGGAGGCTGAGCGTGCCGCTCGGGAGGCTGAACGCGCCAACGCGCCCAAGGATGCACCCAAGGATAACGCCAAGATCCAGGCTAAGGAGCCCGCTAAGGAGCAGCCCGTTAAGGATACCGCGAAGGCCGCTCTCTCACACAACAACACCAATAATCATAACGCCAAGCCCGCCGCACGCACGGAGAACCAGGCCCGCCCGGCTCAGAGTAACGCGCCGCAGGGGCAGCGTCCCGCGCCTGCCGGTGACCGCGCATCCCAGCAGCAGGGTCAGAGAAATGACCGTCCCGCTCCCGGCGGCTTCGGTCAGCAGAAGCCCGACAACCGCTTCGATCGCAATGATCGCAATGAGCGGAATGATCGCAATGAGCGGAATGATCGCGGCGGCAACCGCCCTCAGAACAATCGCAACGATCGCGGCATGGGCGGCATGGATCGCGATAAGGGAGATTTCGTTCAGAACGCACCCAAGGAGCATTTTCAGGTCCAGGCCATTGTCCGCGGTCAGACCCCCAAGGGCGGTGTGGAGCAGTCCAAGCCCCGTGGCGCCACCCGCGTGGTGGATACCCGTGTGACCGATTCCGTGGATCTGTCCAAGTACGATGAGAAGCTGGATACCTTCGTATCCGAACGCGTCCAGGATACTCATGGCGGCAACCAGAAGCTCACCAAGAAGAATACTCAGCAGCAGGGAACCAAGCAGCCCATGATGAAGGGCGGTAAGCCCATGGGCAAGAAGCAGGCTCCCGTTAAAAAGCAGCCCCTCCACGTGGAGATTCCCGATGAGATCGTGGTCAGCGACCTGGCCGCTCGCCTGAAGGTCACCGTGGGTGAGGTGGTCAAGCGCCTCATGATGATGGGCATGATGGTCACCGTCAACCAGACCGTGGACTTCGACACCGCCGCTTTGGTGGCAGACGAGTTGGGTGCTGAGGTGGAGCGCGAGGTGGTGGTCACCATCGAGGAGCGACTGTTCGACAATACCGAGGACACCGCCGAGTCCCTCAAGCCCCGCGCACCCGTCGTGTGCGTTATGGGTCACGTTGACCATGGTAAGACCTCTTTGCTGGATGCCATCCGCCATACCCGCGTGACCGCCGGTGAGGCAGGCGGTATTACCCAGCACATCGGTGCGTACCGTGTCGAGATCAACGGCGAGGATATTACCTTCCTGGATACTCCCGGCCACGAGGCCTTCACCGCCATGCGTGCCCGAGGCGCCCAGGCAACCGATATCGCTATTCTGGTAGTTGCCGCCGATGACGGTATCATGCCCCAGACCGTAGAGGCCATCAACCATGCTAAGGCCGCGGGCATTGATATCATCGTAGCCATCAATAAGATGGATAAGCCCGCCGCTGACCCTGATAACGTCAAGCAGGAGCTGACTAAATATGATCTGGTGCCCGAGGAGTGGGGCGGCGACGTCATCTGCGTGCCCGTCTCGGCTCTCACCGGCATGGGTATCGACGATCTTTTGGAGAACGTCCTCCTGGTGGCCGAGGTCAAGGAGCTGAAGGCCAACCCCGACCGCCGCGCCAAGGGTATCGTCATTGAGGCCAAGCTGGATAAGGGTCGCGGTCCCGTGGCCACCGTCCTGGTTCAGAACGGTACCTTGCATAACGGTGACATTGTCATCGCCGGTACCTCCGTGGGCCGTGTCCGTGTTATGACTGACCACAACGGCCGTTCGGTCAAGGTGGCAGGACCCTCCGTTCCCGTAGAGATCACGGGTCTGGCCGACGTGCCGGACGCAGGTGACGAGTTCGAGGCCGTCATCGACGAGCGTATGGCTCGCGAGCTGGCCGACCAGCGTAAGGCTCAGGCCAAGGAGGAGATCTTCAAGGCCAACGCCAGAGCCAACCTCAACGACCTGTTCAACCAGATGGCCTCGGGTATGAAGGATCTGAACGTTATCGTCAAGGCCGATGTGGACGGTACCGTGGAGGCCGTGAAGGCATCCCTGCAGAAGCTGTCCAACGAGGAGGTTCGCGTCCGCGTGATCCATGCCGCTTGCGGCGGTATCACCGAGGGCGACGTAACCTTCGCCGCCGCTTCCAATGCGATCATCGTCGGCTTTAACGTCCGTCCTGACCGCCAGGCTCTGGATTCCGCCGACCGTCAGAACGTGGAGATCCGTACCTACCGTGTCATTTACGAGTGCATCGAGGAGATCCAGGCCGCTATGAAGGGTATGCTGGCACCCAAGTTCCGTGAGAACCTGCTGGGTCATGCCGAGGTACGCCAGACGATTCACGTGCCCAACGTGGGTACCATCGCCGGTTCCTATATCACCGACGGTAAGATCATCCGCTCCGCCCAGATCCGTATCGTCCGTGACGGCGTGGTGATTTTCGAGGATAAGATTGCATCCCTCCGCCGCTTCAAGGACGACGTCAAGGAGGTCGCAGACGGCTACGAGTGCGGTGTCGGTCTCGATCGCTTCAATGACATCAAGGTCGGAGATATCCTGGAAGCCTTCGTTATGGAGGAGATTCCTCAATAACCAGAGCTCTTCCTTGGACCCGCCTAAGGGACTTTTGAAAAAGTCCCTTAGGCATCCCCAAAACCCTTAAAACATATAGAATATGGGCGGAGGCTCTACGCCGAACCCGTGTGGGAGGGAATATGGAAAACTGTGTGACTGCTGAAATTCTGCAACTGCGAGAGTGGGTTCAGAATGCCCGCCGGGTGGTGTTTTTCGGCGGTGCGGGGGTGTCTACCGAGTCGGGGATCCCGGATTTTCGCAGTGTGGACGGTCTGTACAACCAGACCTACGATTACCCGCCCGAGACCATTCTTTCCACTCAGTTCTTTTACAGCAAGCCCGCCGCCTTCTATCGCTTTTACCGCGATAAGATGGTATTCGATCCCGAGCGTATCCGTCCCAACGCCGCTCACCTGGCCCTGGCCCGGCTGGAGGCCGAGGGAAAAATGGAGGGAACGGGCATCGTGACCCAGAATATCGACGGCCTGCATACCGCAGCCGGCACAAAACGGGTATATGAGCTTCACGGCTCCATCCACCGCAACTACTGCACCAAGTGCAAAAGATTCCATCCGCTGTCCCACATCATGGATACCGATGCAGATGTGGGCGGTGTCCCGCTCTGCGAGTGCGGCGGTATCATCAAGCCCGACGTGGTACTCTACGGCGAGCCTTTGGACGAGGCGACCATCGACGGCGCAGTGAATGCCATAGCCTCGGCCGACCTGCTCATCATTGGAGGCACCTCCATGACGGTCTATCCCGCCGCTGGGCTGGTCCGCTATTTCCAAGGCGACCGCATCGCCATCATCAACCGCGACGCCACCGCCGCCGACGGGGAAGCCGACCTTGTCATCCGCGAGCCCATCGGCCAAGTCCTTGGCAGTCTCTTTGATTGACCGATTTAATCTGAAAATTTAAAATTGCCATATAAAAAGAATCCCCTATTTAAAAGTTTTTGGGATTCTCAAGGGCTTTTTTCCAAAAGTTCTTGAGCGGGTGCGGGGCAGAGCCCTGCGCGTTCCCCAGTAGAAAGGAGGCGAGAGTTATGGCATTGAAGTATGAGAAATCCTGCGGGGCGTTGGTGTTTCGGCAGGATCCCAAAACGGGGCGTATGTACATCCTGATGATCCGCCATAAGCACGGAGGTCACCGCTCCTTCCCCAAGGGTCACGTGGAGGCGGGGGAAACCGAGCATCAGACGGCTATCCGCGAGGTGGAGGAGGAGACTGCGGTGAAGATCCGCATTACCTCGGACTTTTGCGAGAAGGTCCATTACAGCCCTATGCCCGGTGTGCAGAAGGAAGTGGTCTATTTCATGGCCATGACCGACCAGAAGGCCACGCATCCCCACGACGGCGAGATCGCAGACGTGGAGTGGGTGCCCCTGGACAACGCCGAGCGTTCGCTCACCCATGAAAATGACAAGATCGTCCTCCGCGCCGCTATGAAGGCTTTGGAGGAGAGTCTGATCTGAAAAAACGGCATACCGTCTGCGTCCGTGCCCATTCGGGTAGGGACGAGGACGGTGTGCCGTTTGTTGCTTGTGGGGCTTCACATATATTTCCATAGAAAGGAGGCATATATGACCGTATCTCGACTATTGCTGCTTGTCAACCGCGTTTTATCCGCTATAGCAGTGGCTGCATTGGCCATCTGCTATATCCCTCTGCGGGATGGGCCTTTTCGCACCGATGTGCTGGCGGTTTTTGCTGCATTATATGTCCTTGCGCAATTTGTACCTTATCTGCTCTACCACCGCATTCCGTCGGCAGGGGATGGTAAGCGGCATATTCTGTCGCCCAGCCACTCCCGCCACTCCCTCCGATGCTGTGCGCACGGCGTGGAGATGCTGAAGATATTCCTGCTTTCCACCGCAGTGGCGGTGGTCTACCATTTGGTGCGCCTGCCCCTTTTGTGGCAGGGACATTGGGCGGACTGGCTGACCTCGGCGGCCATCGCCCTAGTGGCGGAGGCCATCGTGTTCTGGAACGGAATGGCCTGCCTGTATCTGTACTCGGTCCAGCTCGGCCTGCGCTGGCGTGTGATCGGCACCCTTTGCGGATTGATCCCAATCGCCCAGCTCATCGCCTTGAGACGCATCATGAAGGTGGTCAGTGCCGAGGTGGAGGTCGAGTGCGCCCGTATCTGCCGCAATAACACTCGTAAGCATGCCCGTGTCTGTGCCACCAAGTACCCCATTCTGCTGGTACACGGGGTGTTCTTCCGGGACTTCAAGCAACTGAACTATTGGGGGCGCATCCCCAACGATCTCACTTTCAACGGGGCCACGGTCTACTACGGCCACCAGCACTCCGCTGCCTCGGTAGCCGATTGCGGCAGGGAACTGGCCGACCGCATCCGCGCCATCATCCGGGAGACGGG
The DNA here is from genome assembly GCA_015064695.1 of Oscillospiraceae bacterium. Classification (GTDB taxonomy): domain Bacteria; phylum Bacillota; class Clostridia; order Oscillospirales; family CAG-272; genus CAMEON01. Next base: position 38,195 of record SVRS01000007.1, read on the forward strand.
ATGCGAAAAGGTTAACGTCATCGCCCACTCCAAGGGCGGATTGGATATGCGCTATGCCCTGCAAAACGAGGGGATCGCTCCCTATGTGGCGTCGCTGACCACTATTAATACCCCCCACAACGGGTGTGTTTTTGCGGATTTCCTGCTGGAGACCTTTCCCGAGTCGGTCAAAACCAAGGTGGCGGCCACCTACAACATAGCCGCCCGGAAGTTGGGCGACCCTGCCCCCGACTTTTTAGCCGCAGTGAGTGACTTGACCGCCACGGGGTGTGCCGCCCTGGAGCCCCTACTGGCCGGGAAAAGCAATCCCCAACCGCTGGAAGGCATCTATTGCCAGAGTGTCGGCACTCTTCTGCCTCGCGCAACGGGGGGCCGCTTCCCGTTGAATCTGGCCTACCCCCTGGTCCGTTTCTTTGACGGCCCCAACGACGGATTGGTCTCCGAGGCGTCCTTCTCCTTTGGCGAAAAGTACACCCTGCTCACCCCCACGGGTAAGCGGGGCATCTCCCACGGAGACATCATTGACCTCAACCGTGAAAATATCGAGGGATTTGATGTGCGGGAGTTTTATGTGGAGTTGGTGGAGGAATTAAAGGCGCGGGGGCTGTGATGTCCCGCAAAAATACCGCACACCCGAGAGGAAACCCCTCCCGCCGTGTGCGGTGCCGTTTATTCATCAATTTTGACCATGTGAACGGCTGCCTCCAAGAGAAGATTGATGATCTCATTCCGGGAGCGGTTGGTTCTCGTCGAAATTTCGTCCAGTTGAGCAACCGTTTCGTCCTTCATGCGAACCGATACGATCTTGTATCCGTCCTCGCCGCGCAGTCCGTTTTTCTTTGTGATCTTGATCTCATGTTCCATGATGCGTCATTGCCTCCTTTGGGATTGGGTAAAATATGCCGGTTTCATTACTATTATAGTCTTGACAAAAGGAAAAATATATATTATAATAACAACCACATTAGAAACTACAAATTGTAGTGACACGTTTCATGCAATGATACCAAAGGAGGTTTTCATGAAAAAGGTTCTGACTGTTTTGGGGGCGAGCGTACTGGTCCTCGGTTGTTTGACTGCCTGTAGGGGCGAAAGCGGTACGCCGAAGAACACCGACGTGCATACGGCTGAAGCTACGACTTCCCCTGTGACCGAGACGGCAGAGACCGAGGCCCCTGTCGGGTATTCCACCGTGGAGCAGATCAGCGAGGACGATTCCGTTATTCAAGTCGAGCAGGTTGGTTATCCCGAATTGGAGGGGATGGATATGAGCGGGTTGCCCGAGAGCTATGCGGCCATCCTGCGAGGGATTTGTGAGAATATCCGGACCTATCAGATTTTGTACCGCGTGGATGGTTGTACCGTGGCGGCGTACGTTTCTGTGCCGAATGATTACACCGAAAACACCCGTCCGCTCATCATCTTCAATCGGGGCGGAAACGGGAACTTCGGTGCCTATTCCGCGGAGGAGATCGGCATGATGGCACAACTGACGGATTGCGTTGTCATTGCTTCCCAGTATCGAGAGACCAAGCCCGGTACAGGGACGGATGAGTTCGGCGGTGCGGATGTGGACGACGTTATGTTTTGGGTGGATCGTGTCAAGGATATGGGCTTTGTGGATCACCAAAAAGTGTATATGGTGGGAGGGTCCCGCGGTGGTATGCAGACCTGCCTTGCGCTCCGCGCCGACAAAGACCGGGTGATCCGCGCGGCGGTCTGCGTATCGGGCATATACGACCTGTTTGCAACCTACGAGCAACGCGCGGATATGCGGGATATGTTGAATTACCGCGTGGGCGGTACGCCGACCTCGGCTCCCGAGAAGTACGAGGCTCGCAGCCCGATCCGCTTTGTCGATGAAATTGAGGTGCCTCTCCTGATGATTCACAGCACGGGGGACGAGAAGGTGGCCTACAGTCAAGCGGCCGACTTTGCTGAGGCTATGCAGACTGCGGGAAAGTCCTACGAACTGATCACAAGAGAAACCGCCAGCCACGGCTTTGAGACTCCCTATGAATGGACGACGATCATGGAGTGGCTTTTCAAGCAATAAAAGAACCGCGTGCCCGAGAGGTCTCCCTCCCGCGGCACGCGGTATTCCTTTTCAGAGCAATGTCCCGGGGCCTTTTACGAGCCACGGGGCCTCTTATGGCATATAGGGACTGCCGTTGTAGGTGTAATCCTCGGGCATGATGTAGGGGGTGATGAACTTGATGGTAAATTCAACGCCCCACTGGCCGCGGATACCCATCCAGTGGGCGGAATGGGGCTCGATGGAGAGCATGCCGTTGTAGTGGCTGTTATAGAGAATCGTCATGACGGCGCCCCAGTTGATCTGATCCAGGCCTGCGGGGGGATCGTCGTAGTGATGGCCGTCCACGTACAGAGAGCCCTTGATATGGAAATGATTGATGCGGCTCCCCCACGCGACCATCTCATGAAGATAATCGCCGCCACGGCCGAGGCAGTGGGAGGTGTCGTACTTCAGACCCAGCTCGGGCAGTGCACCGAGGATGGGCTCCCATTCCTTTTCGGTTACCACGAAATTCTCCCAGGAGCAGTTATAGACCGAGATCTTGACGTTTTTGCCCTTGGCGTATTCGATCAGGGTGCCGAAATAGCGGATGGCGATGTCGCAGTTTTCCTCAAACGTTTTGCCTTCGGTCCAGTTGCACCCCGTGTTGAAAACGGGGCAGCCCAGGGCGGAGGCGGCGTCGATGAGATTCTTGTCGTGCCGGAGAGCCGAGGGGATCACTTCGCCCCTCTCGTCGATGCGCTTCTGTCCCCAGCGGCCGATGGAGCCGACCGCGACGTCGTATTTTTCACCCAGCGCCCGGATCTCGTCCACGTGTCCAGCCACTTCCATGCTGTCGTAGTTGTGGTTGCAACAGAATTCCACCGCGTGCAGACCGAGCTCGGCCACGTACTTGAAGGAGGCCTCATCCCAGCCGTTGATAATACCAAGTTTCATATTGTACTCCTTTGCAGATTTTTCTTGGAGAATGGTCATGTTGCGATTATTTCTTAAACCGTCTCCCCGTCTCCTCCAGGTACAGCCGCAGCATCAGAGGCCAGTCGGTCTGGATGAGGTCGAAGCCACGGTCGGCCAGCCAGCCCCAGCCGTTCTCGGGGTCACCGGCGGCTGAAATGTCGTCATTGTGGCCGGCCACCAGCTGAGTGCGGTGGTCGTAGATGATGGAGTTGGCCCAGACCAGCTTGCCGTCGCGGTGGAGCTTGTCGATGTAGGCGGGAGTACCCACCTCGTCGTCCTCGCGCTCAAACAGCACCTCAGCGCCCACATAGTTGATGCGGCGGCGGAGAAGCTCGTCGTGTAGCCCGTTGTCCTGACGGATTACGGGCAGGTAAGCGATCTCGGGGAAGACCTCCTCCATGAGGTCGAACATCTTCTCGTCGGGGGAGGTCTTGACGATGATCTGGTCGGCCATGTTAAAGCGGCGGATCATGTCGCAGATCTCCCGGGGATAGAGCCAAAACTTATCAATGTTGATGTAGCACTTGTTCTTGCAAAGCTCGAAAATGTCCTCCAGCTTGGCGATGCCGAACTGGGTGGGGGTGCGGTCACAGTTGACGTAGCGGAGCTGTGCAATCTCCTCGTCGGTCATGTCGGGGATGAAGCAGTCCTTGTTCAGGTGGCTTCGCTCCATGTAGGGATGGAAGCTATACAGCGTCCCGACCTTACCCATGTTGGCGTCCACCTCGATCATGTCAGCTCCCTGGGCCAGCGCGACCTGATAGGCGGCTATGGTGTTGCAGGGGATGTTTCCTGCGGCGGACCCGCGGTGGGCGACGATGAGCAGCCTTTCCTTGGCAGAATCGAAAATGTTCATATCCTTCTCCTTTTGGGATTTGTATGGAGAGCGCTTAAGGAACCTTTTTGAAAAAAGTTCCTTAAGAAATCCTCCAAAAACTTTTAAACAGGATTAAGGTTTTGGGGAGTTTTTTGCTCTCCCGCTCTCTTTTTAATCCGCCTCGGTGGCGGCGAAGATCTCGTCCTTGACCCACTTCTGGAGGACTTCGACGATCTCGGGGGCCTGCTTGCCTACGGGCTTGCCGTCGATCTCTACGCAACGCAATCCGGGGGCGGAGGAGGAGGAGATGAGGACCTCCTTGGCGTTCATCATCTCATCCACGGTGAAGGGAGTCTCGTTGACGGGCACACCCAGCTCGCGGCAGGCGGTCAGCAGGTGAGCGCGGGCGATGCCGGGGAGAATGAGATTGTCCAGGGGCGCGGTCTGGAACTCGCCCTTTTGGTTGATAATGTGGACGTTGGAGTGGGAGCATTCGGTCACGCGGTCGGGCTTGCGGTACAGAATGGTCTCGTAAACCCCTGCGCGTGCGGCCTCCTGACTGTACATGACGGCGGGGAGGAGGTTCAGGGTCTTGATGTGGCACTGGTGGAATCGGATGTCCTCGCGGGTGATGGCCTTCACCTCCATGCCGATATCCTTGATGGGCATGGGCTTGAGGACTACCCAGAAATTACCTACCATGTCCTCGGGGTAGGTATGGTTGCGGGGTTGAGTGCCGCGGGTGATCTGGAAATATACCTGCTGCTCGGGGGTGTCCACCTTGGCCACAAGGTCGCGGATAAGAGCGGCCAGCTCGGCCTTTTCGTGGGGGATTTTGATGTCCACCATGGCCGCGCTGCGGTAGAAGCGGTCAATGTGCTCCTCCAGCGCGAAAACCTTGTGATTGCGGGTGAAGGTGGCTTCATACACACCGTCACCGAAAAAATGAACGCGGTCGTTGAAGGGAACCGTCAATTCGTCGAGGGCTCCGATCTTTCCATTGTAGTAGCCTAAATTCTGCATGATACGTATGCCTTTCTGAAAAATGATTGTTTTGAGGGAATCTCGAATGATTTTTTTATTTGAATCTATGGATTTTTCTGCTTGGCTGTTTCGCGGGCGTTGCGCAAGGAGCTTTCTCGCGGTCAGCCCGGCGCAGAGTGATCAGAGCTTCTTTTTGCGGAATACCAGAAGCTTGCTCAGCACGTAGTTGGCAATAATGACCAATACGGCAGCAATCAGCTTTGCCACGATACCGGGGGTCAGAGCAATGCCCAAAATTACGGGGGGATCTGTAATCAAAAGTGCCAAAAGGAGAGTACATCCATAGGTTACGGCAATATCCAGCAAAAGAGATGCGACACGAGAGCCGGCGAATAGAACCAGCTGGCGGGGAAGGGTTCCCTTTGAGCGGTCTGCATCGGTAAAGACCCATTTACGGTTGGTGAAGAAAGCGAATAGGACGGCGGCGACCCATTGGATGATCTGGGCGGCCATGTAGACCGTGATGTAGGTTCCGGAGGTTTCGTTTTCCATAGGGAGATGCAAAAGCTTCTCGGCACCCGTCATGATGAGAAAGTAGGTACCGAAGCCGACTACGGTGGTCAGCACCCCGAAAATGAGGTACATGATGATCTCCCGGTATTTTTTCAGTAATTCCTTCATAGGTTCAGGATCCTTTTCTGACAACGATGCGGGCGGGCAGATACGCCCTCCGCCCGCATGCGTGGTATTTATTCGCCAATCTTGTACGTAGTGCCCTGAGGGGTGTCGATCAGCGTGACGCCCTTGGCGGCCAGCTCGTTACGGATGCGGTCGGCCTCGGCAAAGTTCTTGGCCTTTTTGGCGGCCTTGCGGGCCTCGATGGCGGCCAGGATCTCAGCCACGAAGGGATCGGCGGCGGCAGCGGCGGCCTCTGCCTCAGCGGCGGCACGCTTGGCGGCCTCGGCGGCGGCTTTTTCAGCGGCCTGCTTTTCGCGGAGAGCGGCGGCGCGGTCCAAAATGCCGATCGACAGAACCGTGTCGAAATCAGCCAGCACAAAGAGCTTGGTGGCATCGTTTACCTTGGCCTTCAGCACGTCGTAGATAGCGGTGACGGCCAGAGAGGTATTGAGGTCGTTGTCCAGCGCCTTGATAAAGCTCTCCTTGAGGGTAGCCACGGCGGCTTCGTCCACAGCCTCGCCGCTATCGGGGTTCAGAGCGGCTACGCGGGCAACCAGCTTGTTGTAGGCCACGGCGGCGTTGTCCATGTTCTCCCAGGAGAAAACCAGGGACTTGCGGTAGTGGGACTGGAGGCAGAAGAAGCGGTACACCATGGGATCGTAGCCCTTCTCCTCCAGGAGGGAAACGGTCAGGAATTCGCCCTTGGACTTGGACATCTTACCGCCGGTGGTGTTGAGGTGGAGGACGTGTACCCAGTATTTGCACCAAGGATGGCCGATATACGCCTCGGACTGGGCGATTTCATTGGTGTGGTGGGGAAACGCATTGTCGATACCGCCGCAGTGGATGTCCAGGTATTCACCCAGATACTTCATGGAGATACCCGAGCATTCAATGTGCCAACCGGGATAGCCCACGCCCCAGGGAGAGGGCCACTTGAGCTCCTGGTCGTCAAACTTGGACTTGGTGAACCACAAAACGAAGTCGGCCTTGTTGCGCTTGTTGTCGTCGGCCTCCACGCCCTCGCGGACGCCTACGTCCAGATCCTCCTCCTTGAAGTCGTTGAAGATGTAATACTTCTCCAGCTTGGCGGTGTCGAAGTAGATGTTGCCGCCCGCCTCGTAGGCGTAGCCCTTCTCGATCAGGGTCTCGATGAGGTGAATGTACTCGTCGATGCAACCCGTAGCGGGCTGAACTACGTCGGGGGTCTTGATGTTGAGCTTCTCGCAGTCGGCAAAGAAGGCGTCGGTGTAGAACTTGGCGATCTCCATGACCGTCTTTTTCTCGCGGCGGGCGCCCTTGAGCATCTTGTCCTCGCCCTCGTCGGCATCGGAGGACAGGTGGCCCACGTCGGTGATGTTCATGACACGGGTGACGTCGTAGCCGGCGTAGCGGAGGTACTTCTCCAGCACGTCCTCCATCATGTAGGTGCGGAGGTTGCCGATGTGTGCGAAGTGGTAGACCGTGGGGCCGCAGGTGTACATACTCACCTTGCCGGGCACGTGGGGGATGAATTCTTCCTTCTTGTGGGTTGCAGAGTTGTAAAGTTGCATATCGTTTGCCTTTCTATGGGGTTATACCCGTACTATATCTTTATATTTTCTTTGCTTGCAAATTGCTATAGCCAATTTAAGAATTTTCTTGGATACGATCGCTTACGATCTTGCCGTCCTCCATTTCAATGATCCGATCCGCCCTGCGAGCGATGGTAATATCGTGTGTGACCATAATAATGGTCTGGCTGAGCTCACGATTCGCTTTTGACAAAAGATCCATAATATCCGCAGAATTTTTGCTATCCAGATTGCCCGTAGGCTCATCAGCCAGGAGAATAGCCGGCTTGGTGATACACGCCCGTGCAATAGCGACCCGCTGCTGCTGACCGCCCGACAGTTGGTTGGGATAGTGGAATTCCTTGTCCGCGATACCGAGCAGGGACAGAATATGAGCCAGTTCTCGCTCGTCTACCTTCCGTCCGTCCAGCTCCAAGGGCAATAGGATATTGGATCGGACGTTCAGCATGGGCAGGAGGTTGTAAAACTGATAGATCAAGGCCACTTGTCGGCGCCGGAAGGCGGCCAGGTCCTTTTGCGAGAGGGCGTAGATATCTGTGCCATCAAGGATCACCCGCCCGCTTGTGGGGGTATCCACACCGCCCAGCAGGTGGAGCAGAGTGGATTTTCCCGAGCCGCTGGTGCCGATGACGGCGACGAACTGTCCCTTTTCTACCGAGAATGAAACACCGTCCAAAGCATGGGTTTCGTTGTCATACACGGTATAATACTTTTTTAGATCTTCAACAGATACAATGCTCATGACAACCCCCTCAATAATTTCGTTTCAGCTCGGCGATGATGTTGATTCGTTTGACGCTGACGGTCATAAAGAGCGAGAGAGCCAGCATGATGACGAGGATAATCCCCAGCGCAATTCCCATTTCCAGCCAGGGATAGACGAAATGGTAGTCGTCTATCAACCGCAAAGCCGCAAACAGAATGCCGTCCACGATCAGCGAGCCCGCCAAGAGATAGAAGAACATATAGATGCCGTAATAAATGCCCTCTACGGCGACCATCCGCGCCATCTCTCCCGTATCCATGCCCATGGAGCGGAACATGGCAAATTCGCTCTTGCGCCGATTGAAATGAACGTAGAACAGGGCGCAGGCGCCCGTAAAGGTGGCGGCAAAAAGGGTGCCTATGAAGATATAGAAGAAATTAAACAGAAAAACGAAGGCAGTATCCTGCTCGTTGTTCTGAAGCAGATACACCCGAAACAGCGCGAACAGGATGAACATGAGCGCGGATATGGACATGGAACGGGCGATCAGCTTGAATTTCACACGATGATTGTTGAAATTCGCCGCGGCCAAGCGTCCCGCGATTCCGAAGTGGCGTTCTATAAAGCGGTCAAGCGGCGTTTCTCGGAGGGACACATTGATGGCGTCCGTGCCCTTGGCAATTTCTATGGATGAGCGCTTTCGCGCCTGCCAAATGGGCTTACAGGCCGCCAGCAGAATGGCCACCAAGGCAAGGAGAGCGGTGAGCGCCAGGTATCCGGCGCGACGGTTCGTAACCGTATCCACGTAGTGGGGCATACCGAATGCGGCATAGGTCGTGCGATTCAAATAGGAAAGCATGGGGACGGAGGCGAGAACGCCTGCCGCCAATCCAAGAGGAATGGCGATGACAGACAAGGTCAGCGCATCGGTGATCAACAGGATGGAGGTTTGTTCCTTGGATGCGCCAAGGGTAGAGAGAACCGACAGGGTTTTGGTTTTCTCGCCTGCGCCTGCGGTTAGCACCGAGGAGATGGACGAGACCGCCGCCAGGACGGCTAAAGCCATCAGAAGCGAGACGATCACCAGCATCATGGTGTAGGAGTCATCCCCGTCCTTGATTTGGGCAATATCCGCGGCGGTGGGGATGGAATCCAAGGGGGTTCCCATATCAAAGAAGGTCATATTCAGCATAAGATCCAGCAAAGCTACGCTGAATACGGCTGTAACAACGATCAGGATCACCGCAAGAAAAATTCCAACGAGAGAAAACAGTGTACTGCGTTTGCGATACCGCAGGGAGGCAAGGGATACGCGAATAATTGGTTTTACCATGATACGGGTTCTCCTTACATCAGGTTTGCCAATTTCCTCGCGGCGTGAATGGTTTTGGAGGCGTGGCTCATACGAAGGGACCTGTCAGCGGGGAGGTCAGAGGTCTTGAGCTCCATGTCCAGACACCGTCCGGGAATCGCCGGAAACTCGCAGAGGCGAAGACCCTCGGCGGCGTCCTCCCAATCCACAGCGGCTGAGCCGCCCTGGAAGGGGATGAGATGGCTGTCCGTGACACCGTCGTTGTCGTGGATATGGAGCACGCGGACCCGCCCGCGAAGCTTTTCCAGCTCGACGGATTGGCAGAGCCCCGTCAGATTGGCGTGACCGAAATCCCAGCAGAGATCGGCGTCCAAGCAGTTGGCCAGCTCCAGAATATCCTCGGCACGGCTGCCAAAGACCGCCTCGGAGGGATGGCTTGCGTAGGGCTTTCCCGTCATGTTTTCGATGCAGAGCCTCACTCCAAACCGCCCGGCCAGCTCCCGAAGGGGGGAGAGGAACGCGAGGTTTTCGGAGATCCAGGCGTTTCGATTTCGCCGGCTTTCGTGTCGTACGATGGGATGGATCACTGCGTCGGGAATCTTCAGCATGGCGGCGGCGCGGATGCCCGATGCAATCTCCCGTGAAAAACGCGACATGGCGATACGGTCATTCGGATTGGGCATATAGAAGGGGAGGTGACAGAGCGGCAGGGAAAGTCCTCTGGCGGCGGCGCGGTTGCCGAATCCGTAGAGTACCGATCGAAGCACGTCGTCTCCGTCCGGCTCCAGTTGATCCAAGGACAGGTCTGCCCCGTCAAATCCCGCGTCCGCGAGAAAATCTGCGGCGGCGGCCAGGGAATACTTGCTTCCGTCGGCGGTATAGGCGTGGTAGCGGGTGGGAACCGTGAGAAGCATATGCGCTCCGCTTCCCGTGGAGATCCCGTGGGCCATGGTGTCATCCTCCTTTCGAATGTACTGAAACACATCTAATATATTATAACACGAAAGCACGCGTTTGTCAAATGGTTTTGACTTGGTCTCGCAATTTTTCCAAAAAAAATCGCAATAAATTTTGGAATACCGAGGCACACTATGAAAAGAAGCGGCGTCCTTGGGGCGCGCTTCAAAAAACGAAAGGAATATTCCGAATTATGATGGAAAAGACCGATCATTCGACTCCCGTGGCCACCGCTGACGAGGTGGTGACCGCCGAGGTCAAGGTGGCACAGAACCGGGCTTCATCCGCGCAAGGCTCCTCCGACCGCGGTGCCGCCGGCCTGTCTCCTGCCGCTGAAAAGATGGCCGAGGAAATGTACAAGAACCTGACCATGGGCTGCGATTCCTACCTGCATATGCTGCCCCGTGTGGAGGATAACCGCCTCAAGACCGACATGACCGCCGCCATGTGCTACTACGAAAAGCTTATCGGTAAAATCAAGCAGTTCCTCCTTGACCACGGTGCCAAGCCCGAGGAGAGGGGGATGATGGCCCGCATGGCTGCCCACGCGGGGATCGTTATGAATACCGCCATGGACAACACCAACAGCCACATCACCGAAATGCTCATCGAGGGTGCCACCATGTCCATCACCACTGCCGAGAAGCTGGCCAACCACGCCGAGGGCAAAGCAGATTGCGCCGACCTGGTGGACTACTGCCGCGACTGGGCGAAGTTTGAGCAGAATCATATTGATGCGTTGAAGAAGTATCTGTAACAGATAAAAAGGGAAGGACTGCCCCCGGATAATCGGGAGCAGCCCTTTTTCAGATGGTTTCTTGAAGCAGTGTGCCATCTTTCATGACGACGGTGATTTCCTTGTGTTGCTTTCTTGCATAGCGGATGGTTAGGGGGATAGATCAAAATTCGCAATACTGCGTGACCCGACAATCAGGAATCTCATATTCTTCTCCTTTATCTGAATCCCTTGAATTCCTATGAAGTACCTAAGATACCCTATATTATACCATATAACAATTTGTTTGTAAATAGGGTATAATTATTCGTAAGATGAAAACACTCAAGATGGAGGGCGAATGCCGTGAACGAAAGTCAATACAAGATGAACCTGATTAAGATCGGCCTGAAAATCGCCTACTATCGGAAGCTGCAGGGAATGACCCAGGAAGAACTGGCGGAAGCCTGTGACCTGTCTGCGGGATATATTTCCCAGCTTGAAGGGCCTGGGAGTTATTTTTGTCCGTCGTTGAAGACCCTGTTCATCATTGCGGAGGTCTTGGGTACGACGGTTTCTAAGCTGACGGATATTGAAGATTGAATACGTAGAGATCCCCTTACAATAAAACCGTGAACCTCCCCAATCGGACGTTCACGGTTTTTCTGTATCATAAGGGAATCTCTAAAAATTCATCGCACAAAAAATCGGCGGAACCTTTTCCGTGATATTTCACAAAATCCCTTCGCGTAGGATGAACTACGCGCGCGGAATTTTGTTTCATCTGACGAAAAATCTTCTCGCCGATTTTCGTGCACTGAATATTTAGAGATCCCCATAAAAAGTTTTAGGAGTTCTTAGAACCCTTTTACAAAAGGGTTCTAAGCCGCCGGAGGCACGCTCTCCCGTTCCCCTGCGCCGATCAGCAAAGCTCGATCAGCTCCTTGGGGCTCTTGGTGAAGTCGTGGATGGTTCCGTCGGGGAGGACCGCGATCATATCCTCGATACGGCAGCCGTACTTGCCCTCGATGTAGATACCGGGTTCCACGGTGACGACGTGGCCGGGCTTCAGCAGCTCGTCGGCAGGGACCGAGGCGGCGAAGCGGGGGGCCTCGTGGATGTAGAGACCCACGCCGTGGCCCAGGCTGTGGCCGAAGAGACCCTTGTAGCCGGCGTTGTCAATGATGTCACGGGCGATCTTGTCGGCCTCGGCGCAGGGAAGCCCTACGCGGAGAGAGTCAATGGCGGTGGTCTGTGCCAGCAGAACCGTGTTGTAGAGCCGCTTGATCTCCTCGTCGGCCTTGCCGATGACCACGGTACGGGTCATGTCGGCGCAGTAGCCGTCCACGCGGGCGCCGAAGTCCATGGTGAAGAAGCCGCGCTCCAGCTTGACGGGGCGGGGCACGCCGTGGGGACGGGAGGATTGGGTGCCGGATACCGCGATGGTGTCAAAGGCGATGCCCTCCGAGCCGTGGGCACGCATAAAGAACTCCAGCTCCAGGGCCACCTCGACCTCGGTGCGGTCGGGGGTGATGAAGTTCAGAATGTGGGAGAAGGCATCGTCGGTGAGCTTTTGGGCGCGGGTCATCTTCTCAATTTCGGACTCGTCCTTGTAGAGACGGAGCTTGTCGATCATGGCTGAGCCGCCGCTTTGCAGCTCCACCCCCTCGAAGGCCTTCTTGAAGCGCTCCAGGAGTGCATAGGACAGGGTGGCCTCCTCAAACAGGACGGTGCCCACGGCGTGATCCTTCAGAATGGCGGCTACGTAAGCCAGCATGGAGCGGTCGGGCATGACGATTTCAAATTCAGAGGCATCCACGGTGGTGCGGGCATCCTCAATGTAGCGGAAATCTGCCAGCAAAAATGCCTTTTCGGGCAGAATGACCACGAAGCCGTCGGTGTAGTTCAGACCGGACAGGTAGCGTTGATTGACCTCGGAGGAGACCACGATGGCCTCGGCTCCTGCGGCCTTCATAGCCGCTTGCAGTTTCTTCAGATGGGACATGGTTGTATTCTCCTTTTCGTTTTTGGGGATAAGTGATGGGTTATTTTTGAAAAGCTTTTGGGGGGACGGAGCAGAGCCCCGGTATCCGCATTTATTTCTCCACCTCGCAGAAATTCCAGCCGGACGCCTCAAAGGAGCCCTCGGCATCGTGGAGACGGCGGAGGAAGCAGGCGGACTCGGCCCAGCCTACGCCGTCGGGTCGCTCCGACGCAGACCAGGCGCAGGAGCCCCAGTAAGCGGCCTCGGGCAGTAAATTTTCCAGATGGTGCCAGGTGGTCAGGATCAGACCCATGGCGCCGTATTTTTTTACGTCTGCCGCCAGCGTGCGGATATTCTCAAGATTATCCCAAGGGCAGATCACAGTATCGAAGCCCCGCTCGATGAAGTAGGGGGTAGAGGGGTTATACCCTCCCCGATACTCGTACTGCCAGTCCGCCATGACGATGCGGCGATCCAGCAACTCCAGTGCCTTATAGCACTCCTTAATGTACCCGTTGGCCATGACCCAGCCGCCCTCGGGGAACCCGTCGCGGACGAGGAACATATCGTGCCACAGGATGGGTCTCCGACCCATGCCGCACACGTCCTCGGTGAGGCGGTTGACGTATTCCGCCAACAGCTCGTGGGGAACCCGCTTCCGACAGACGTCACAGGTAGCGAAGGAATCCGCCTCGTCAAAGCCCAGGTGGAAATATCCTCCCGCCCCCGCGAAATCCGCCAGCTCTGCCCGCATCTCCGAGAGGAGCTTGTAGGTGTCGGGGTTGGAGAGGCACCAGGTCCAGCCGTCGGGCTCAAACAGGCGAGACAGGCGGGGATTGCGATTCAGGGTCACGTGGCGGCCGTTGCAGCTGCGGGATTGGGTGGCGTGGCCGAAGTGGTTGAGCATGGGGATGACCTCCATGCCGTAGCTGTTGGCCAGCATCACCAGCGGGGCAAGCTCCTCCTTGGTGTAGGAATTCTTTTCCCAGTAGAGGGCGGGCTGGCACTCGTAGCGGAAGGTGCCCCAGAATTCCAGGATTACGTGGGTCATCTTGAAGAAGCCCGCCAAATGGATGGCCTGCTCCAGACGGTAGAGGGTGGTTCCGGGGAACACGCACAGGTGAATGGCGCGGAATCCCATCTCGGGCGCATCATGGACCTCGGCGGCCGAGATGTAGAAGGATTCCCGACCCTCAGCCAGCTCCACGGGGCAGATCATCTGCACCAGGGTCTTGATGCCGTCCAAAAGCCCGGCCTTGTCCCGTCCGGCTACGCAAATGCCCGCCTCGTCGGCGCGGACGGCGTAGTTGTCCTCGGGATTCAAGGTACAACCTCCGCGCCCGATGGTGAAGCGGAAGTCCTCACCCCCTTCGGTGAGGGTCAGCTCACAGGCGTCACAGGAAAAGCGATGCCACAGGTACTTTACCCGTTGGGAGGTCAGCACGTCCAACCCGCTGACCGCGGCGGTCACCGAGCTGCCAAAGGTGAAGCGCTCGGCTTCGTTCTCGGTGAATGACTTGGGTGTCGGATACAGCTTGCTCAAATACATGGAACAACCTCCTTACTTTTTGAACATGATTCTCTCGCTGTTAAACATACGGGTCAAAATCCATGCCAGGATTCCCGCTGTGATCAGGTTGGAGGCCACCGTGATCAAAATCTGCGGCAAGGAGATGCTCATCGAGAAAATACCCGAAATGCACTGCACGCTGTTATACACGGGTATGGCGAAAAGGGCAGACTGCACGGTTCCGCTGCCGAACATACCGCTGACGCCGATGACGGTTACCACCAGCATGAGGGGAGAGACCAAGCCCGAGGCTTCCTTGACCGAGCCGGCCAGTGCCGACAGAATGGCAATGAGGGCAACGAACATCAGGACGGTGGAAAGGATGACTGCAAGGATCATCAGATAGTCGGTCATGCCGTAGACCGAGGCGTTTACCATATCCAGGTCCTCCCCGCCCATGAGCTTGGGTAGTGCCAGCAGGACACCCAGGAAGTTACAAAGGCCCGCTACAAGCGAGATCAGCGACAGGGCGGCAATTTTACCGATTGCCAGCTCGCTGCGCTTCACGGGGGTAACCAGGAGGGTCGCGATGGTTCCGCGTTCCTTTTCACCCGCGATGGATTCGGTGGTCATAGCCATACAGCTGGAGAAGGTGAGCATCACCAGCAGCATGGGCATGAGCATGGAGAAGATCATCCCCGTCATGTCCTCCTCGGTGGCCACGTCGAAGGTCTCGTCGGGGGAGACGTTCACGTCGAAGCGGTTGGCCATAGAGGATTCAAAGGCGTTGAGAATCTCCAGCATGAGAGAATAGGCCATGGCGGAATCCTGGTTGGCCGAATTATAGTACATCCGCACCTCGGGGGCAGGCTGACCGCCGAGGGGGTCGTAGGCGGCTACCTTGGCATCGAAATCCTCGGGGAACACCATGTAGAGGTGGTAGGTGCCGTTTCCGAGAGACTCGGCCATGTTCTCCGGGCTGAATTCTGCATCGTAGCTTTCGCCCTCGGGACTCTTGAAAAAGGTCACGTTCAGCCCCGCGTTCAGTACGATGGTCGACACGGCTTCAGAAGAATTATGCACCATGACCCGATATTCCGCAGCTTCTCCGCCGCCCAGGAGATTTTCGGACAGGGCATTCCCCATGAGGGAGTAAATGATGTAGATAAGCAAGCCGGGGAGAATGATGGTCAGGAGCATTCGGCGGTCGCCGAAGAAGCGGCGAAGCTCCTTTTTCATAATGGTGAGCACGTTATTCCTGCGTACGGTCATGGTTTACACCTCCTCGCCCACGTGGGCCTTGTACAGCTCGAAGAAGCGATCTTCCAGGCTCAGACCGTTACAGACGGTGGGCAGGGAATCGCAGGCCACCATGCGGCCGTCGATGATGATGCCTACGCGGTCGCAGAGCTTCTCCACCAGGCTGAAGATATGGGTGGAGAGGATGACGGTCTTGCCGCGCTCGCGCAGCTCCAGCAGGAAATCGGTGACCACCTTGGCGGTGAGGACGTCCAGACCGTTGGTGGGCTCGTCGAAGATGATGATATCGGGATCATGAACGACCGAGATCACCAGGGAGATCTTCTGCTTCATACCCGTGGAGAGGTTGGCCACCTTTACCTCGGCAAAGCGGTCAATGCCAAACTTGGCAAATAGCTCCTTTTTTCGCGCCGCGGCGGTGGCGGGCTCCACGCCGTGAAGGTCGGAGAAGAAGTCGAACAAGTAATCGGGGGTAAAGAAATCTTCCAGCTTCAGCTCGCCGGTCAGAAAACCGATACGGCCGCGGACGGCATCCGGATTTTTGATGATGCTGACACCGTCCACGAAGGCGTCACCCTTGTCCGGACGGATGAGTGTTGCCAGCATACGCAGGGTCGTGGTCTTACCCGCGCCGTTCGGGCCCAAAAGACCGAAAATTTCTCCGCGGTTGGCCTCAAAGGATAGCCCGTCCACTGCCACCTTGACCTTCTGCTTGGTTTTTTCCAGCTGCTGCTGCTTTCTGGACAGTGTGAAGGTCTTTCTCAGGCCCTCCGCTCGTAAGATCGTATCCATAATCATATCTCCTTATTGGATGAATAGGGGCGCCCGTACCACGCAGGAACGGGATGATGCATATTGTCGTACCAAGCCAGCACGTCTCGTGCCTGGTTCAGCATGGTGGTAACCTCTCTCTTCCCGAAGGGAATGGCCCAGGGAACTGAGGAGAGCATATTACTGCTGATATACAGAGCAAGCAACCGCCAGAAATCCATGGGCACGGTGGTAGTCTCGTCCACCCCGAAGTACCCGTCCACCAGCCCCGTGGCAAAGACGGGAGCGGCTTGGGCGCACCAGACGATGCGGTTGAATTCCTCCCAGGGGTCCCCGAAGTCGTAGCGGTCGAAGTCAATAACTACGATTTGGGGATTCGTCTCGGCGTTGGTCAACATCATGTTGCCGATGTGGTAGTCCCCGTGCTGGAAGGTTTGAGGACGGTTGTGAAGCAGGTGGCGGTTCTCCTCGATGTAGTGCAGGAGATGTTCGTCACCCTCAAAGTGAATGGGACACTCGGCGTACAGCTTGATCTTGCGGTCGATCTTCGCATTGAAGCGAGTCTCCCAATCGGGCTGATCAGCGGGGGCAGGGATGGAGTGAATGTGGGTCAGGTATTCTCCCGCGTCGCGGCCCAGCCGGTACTGCACCTCGGCAGGAAGAGTAGGCACGGTGGCCTCGGCATCCACTCCGTCGATCCAGGTGTGGACGGCGTAGATCCCTTCGTCGCACTCTCCCATGGCGATGGGCTCACACATAGGGATACCCGTGGCGGCAACTTCCTTTTGCAGGTCGAAGAGCTTCACGAATCGGTCACCCCGCTCGCGGGCGGTGATGCGGAGGAAGTAGGGAGTGCCGTCGGAGGTGAGGGCACGGTATTTTTTGTCCCCCGACCAGCCGTATTCAATGGGGGTCAAGGTGACGATATCGAATATATGCACGTTAAAGCCCACCCTCATAGATCTTTTGGCTCTCCGCCCAATAGCGTTTCATCTCCAGCGCGTCCTCTGCCATGGTGTTGTCGGACTCGCAGATGATACGGGGGCAGAGATGATCCTTTATGATGGCCTCCATCAAAGGCTCGAAGGCGGGGCCGTACACGGTGTCTCCGAAGGTGAGATGCCGCTTTTCCCCCGCGTCGGTAAATTCGATCTTGGAAAAATGGCAGTGCAGATGGGTGGCGTATTCGTCGCCCAGCTTGTCCGCGATGGTGTGGAACACCCGACGGTAGCTGTCGGTGTCGGGGAACAGGCCGCCCCGCTCGCGGGCGTTGAGGTGGCCAAAATCTACCACGGGATGGAAGTGGGGATCCACCTTGCACTGCTCGATGACTTCCTCCAGGGTGCCCAGCTGGTTGCGCTTGCCCATGGTCTCGATGCCGAGGCGGATGGGGGTATCACCCACGGTCTCCATGAGGCGGGCGAGGGTATCGCAGGACAGCTTCATGGCCTCGTCGCGGCTGATCTTGCCCGCGCTCCCGCTGTGGATGACGATGGTATCCGCGCCCAGCAGCTCGGCGGCCCACAGGGATTTCTGAATGTAAGCGATGCTGTTATCCCGCTTTTCGGCCTCCACCGAGGACAGGGAAATGAAGTAGGGGGCGTGGAGGGACATGAGGATGCCGTGCTCCTGCGCCTTCTGTCCGATGGCGGACAGCGCTCCCTCGCCGGCGGTGATGCCCTTGCCCGCCTCGTATTCGTAAGCGTCGAGGCCCTTGCTCTTTAGCCAGCCCGGTGCCTGTACGGTGGCCTTCCCACCTTCGCTTTTGAACCACTCCCCGTTTCCGCCGGGGCCGAAGGTGGGGGCTTTGATGGTTTTGAAGTCGATCATACGTGTTCCTTTCTGACGGGGATAGAATGATCCCGTCAAATGGAGTTTGTTTCTACTTTATTATTGTAACAGATTCAGTGGGATTTTGCAATAGGGTAGAGAAAGATTTTCAAATTTGGGTTTATCGAACAGATACCCCCACTCCGTAGGGGCGAACTGTGTTCGCCCGCCAACCTTCAAAAATGTTGGTATATATAGATTTTGGAGTATCGGGCGAACACAGTTCGCCCCTACGATGGAGATTATGAATCGTCCGACAAACTGCAATTTTCTCTCCTCAACCATCGGTTGTCCCTTCCTCTCCGTTCTTTTTCTTGCAATTTTCTCCGTGATATGCTATAATGAAAACAGAAATATCACCCAAAGGAGGAGCCGCCATGTCCACCCCCACCCCTGCCACCAACCCCGCCGCCGTTTCTGCCACCATCCGCCGCCTCCGCCGCGAGAAGGGATTGACACAGGAGGCTTTGGCCCAAGCCATCGGCGTGACGCCCCAAGCCATCTCTAAGTGGGAGACGGGGCAAACTATGCCGGATATTACCCTGTTGCTCCCGTTGTCGAAGGAGCTGGGGATCGGGGTTGATCTGCTCCTGGGCGGTGACCGCCGTAAGGAGCTGGAGGAAAGATTTCAAAAGGCGATTCCGTTTGGCGAGGAGATGACCTTGCTGGTGTCCCTGGATGCCCTGAAGGAGTTTCCCGACGACAAGACCTTCCGTTACCGTCGTGCCTGTGATGAGAAAACCCTCGGCGAGCGCGCCGAGTCCCGTTCCACCCGCGATCTGTTTCTCAACCGCGCCGCCATCCATTTTCGCGGGCTGCACAACGAATACCCCGAAGACGAGAGCTATACCTTCATGCTGGCAGAAACTCTCTTGGCTATGGGCGACCGCGAGGGGGCCATGGAGCTGGCCGGTCGCTGTAAGGATCCCCAGCGGGTGACCGGGTTTTGCGAGGGGAATGAAAAACGCCGCTACCAACAGGAAAAGCTCCGTCAGGACACCATGAGCCTTTACGGCAGGTTGCTCGCCAACCACAGCCGTGAAGCTCTTGTGGCTGCTTATACCCTTCTGGACACCCTGCTTGGCGAGGATATCCTCTACACCAACTGCCTCCCCGGCACGTACACATGGGAGGCCGCGCTGTGCCGTGAGGAAGGGGACACGGAAGGCTTCGCCGCCGCTCTGACCAAAGCCTACGAGGCGGCCAAGAAATATGACGAGATCCCCTTCGGCACCTATCCATACCGTTCGCCTCTGTTTGATCTTCTGACCCACGAAGTGAATCACCACGGAGCCCTTCTCGGTTTGGTGGATACCCAGATTCCCATGCTGGCCGACCCTGCCGCAGAGGGCTTGCGGCGGCGCATCGTGGAGGAGCAGGTCACCTACCATCCCCTGTTTCGCCACGAGTGGAACGCTTACTTCCAATTCTGCCAGCGGCACATATGCGAATCCAATTATTTTAATTTCAGCATCGCTTTTGATCTGCCCTACCACGAGGACACCCTCAAGGAATGGATGAAACGCTATCCCGGCTATGCCCACGAAGCCATGCTGGGCTTCTACAAAGACGCGGTGGAGGAGCTGGTGGGCGGCGGCATTATGAGGGGCTACGCCGCTTATTTCGGGAATGACATTTTGGCCTACTGCAACTGTGGGGTCAAGGAAAAATACAAAGTTCTCCCCATCCCCGAGGAGGAGCGGGCCATCCCCACCGCCCCCGAGGGAGCAAAGATCCTCGCCATTGTGGAGATTCTGGTCGCCCGCTTCTTCCAAAACAGCGGGATCGAGGAAAAGCTATTGGATCATGCGCTGACGGAAGCCAAAAGGAAGGGCTTCACCCACGCCGAGGTCTACCCCTTGGAGCGGATGACCTTGGACAAGGAATGGTTCAACTCCCGCCTGTCCCTCTACGAGAAAGCAGGATTTACGGTCATCCGCGATCTGTCCGGTGAGCAGGCCGGGCGGTGTTTCATCATGCAGAAGGAGCTATAAGCCCCGTACATACGAAAACAGGTGCTTCCGTCGTTGGAAACACCTGTTTTGTTATGATTATTCTGCCGATTCGTTCTCGGCCTCGGTCTCGTTGGCCTCGGGCTCCCGCCAGAGAGCCAGCCCCGCGACGTACAGGGCCGTACCGACGAGGAGGATCCACAGGCCTGCCTGGGTGGCGGGATGGGCATCTTCGGTGAAGAACCACATATCCATCAGCTCCCATGCCGCAATGATGATGCGGAAAATGCCAAAGATCCACAGCTCGCGGATCGGACGGATCTTGGGAGAGTAGGCCCACAGAGCCATAACTGCGTAGATCAGCGCCCACAGGGATACGTCGGGAAACTCCAGCCAGATCACGGGGCCAAATACGATTACGGCAATGGCGATCACGCTGACGACGGCGCTGACCTTGATCAAAAGGGAGGCAATCTTTTGGTTCATGAGCGGGCTCCTTTCTGCGGTTGTGTGCAAGTGCTTTGTACCCTTATTATACAAGGGAACCTCTAAAAATTAGTTCCCCGTATTAAATTCTGCGACTCAACAGCTAAAAATGAAATCAGAGCGGCGAATCGCATTCCTGCCTCAAATTTCATGTATATGTTGGGGGTGGAAGCCTCAAGATTGCGGGCGTTTCCCGCAAAAGAGTACAGTTATCCTGCCTTGTTCTGCCTCTATTATATTATATTTTGCTGTTTATTGCAATAGATGGGGAATTTTTAGAGGTTCCCTTTAGTCAATGATCACGAAAGCACCTTCTGCCACATCCAACTGCAGGGTATATGCTCCGTTCACGGGAGTCAAGGTGACCTTCTCGCCCTTGATCCAGGCAGAGACGGTATGCTCCCCCTCCAGGGTAAAGGTCAGGGTAGCAGGCTCGGAGCGGTCGCGGTCAACACCGTCGATGAGATTGACCACCGAGAAGGCATAGCCCTCGCCCTCCTCCTTCTCAAAGCAACCGAACAGCAGGGCGTCATCCGATTTGATCTCCTTGAGGATGTCGAAGTCAGTGTACTGGTTATCGAATCGGGCGTACCGATACATTCCCTTGCTGCAGTTCATGTTGAAGGCACCCAGGTTCTTGTACTGCATATAGTCGTCCGAGAGGGCCATGATCTCGCGGTTGGCCTTTTGGGCATCGTAGTAGAGGGCGGTGGGTTTGCCGGTGTTATCGAGCAGGGCATCGTCTGTGTTGTAGCTTTCAAAGGTGAAGTAAATAAAGGTTTTCACGCCAAAGGCCAGGCCTACGTACATTTGAAAGCGTACGTCGTTGTAGTCAGCCCTCCAGGTACTGCTGTCCGAAAAATTAAACGACTGGATATAAAGCCAAAAATCGCGGTCATATTCGCGGCAGACGGTTGCGAATATATCCATATTTTTCATGTAATCCGTATATGTAACTGCCTTGACGTTCGGTCGATTGGAACCGAGAGGATAGATGTCCACGCAAATGTAATCGTCGGCAACAGCCCTCGCATATGCCTCCACATATTTTCTGTAGAGATCGGGGTCTGAATCGTAGTAATCGATTGCAGCCGCGTTTGCTCCGTATTTGAGTTGGGCGGCGTTGGCGTACATGGGCAGGAGATTGTAGTAGCAGAGTTTGTCGGGAAAGGCGGTATGGTATCGATCGGCTATGAGAGCCATCGTACCGAAGGAATCGCTACCCGGCTCATCGGCTATAAGATTGCCCATATACGAATCGAATTCATAGTACTTATAGGAGGCTGCAGGAAATGGGGCGGGATGTTCCGCATCATATGTCCAAAGTATGTAATCATAAATTAGCGTCTGAACACCGTATTTCATACCACTGTATAGAAGCTGGCGTCGATTGGCATTGGAGGGTGTGGTAACCAGAAAATTGATACCGCAATCAGCGGCTGCCTTCATATTCTCATCGATATTATACCAGTCTATGTAGCTCCAACCGCCAATTTTGATTCCGTTATCCTCAACCTTGGAGGGGAGAACAGGCTGACCCAGCATGGCCTTGACCAGACGGGTCATAACCCCCGCCAGCTCCTCGCCCGACAGGGAGGCAGCTCGGATATCGGTGATGATGCCGCTGCCCGTGGCCACCTTAATGGCCTTGATGGCGTTGGGGGCGGGGTAGTAGTCCGGATCAACGTAAACCTCCACACCGAGGTGGCTTAAATAGGCGTACACCGCCTTGGAAATATCGGTGGCGGTGGCAGCCTTTTGGGGATCCGAGGTGTCCAGACCGAGGGAGGCCGCCCAATCGGAAGCAGACTGATCCACCCGATCCGGCAGGGTGTTGCGCAGGGCAGACCAAACCGTCTCCCGCGTGACCTTTTCGTCATCCAGCATAGCATCGGTCAGGATCCCGCGAACCTTGACGAACTCCGCATCGGTGACGGGGTTCTTTTCGGGGTAATACAGGACGTACTCGCCCTTGGCTTCGGCCATGTAGTTGATGTAGCCTACGCTGTTGACATAGGATACGGGGACAATGCTCACTTGATCCCCGTGCCGTACACCAATTAACGGTATCACACCGTTCTTCACGGGAGCCAAGGAGGCATCAGCAGGCAGATAATCGGCAGACATATCCCCGTATGATGCAACACCCGCAGGAACCAGTACATCGGATACCCCGTTGGATAGATGATATGCGGTCGTATGATCTACCTCATAAGCGGCGTTCAAAAAGGCTTGGGCATCTTTTTCGGTCTTAAAAAAGCCTACGCGATCCAAGTATATTTCTGCATCGGTATCCATATCGTTGATCGGGTCAATACGGAAGGCTGTGATCTGGCCTGA
Organism: Oscillospiraceae bacterium; assembly: GCA_015064695.1. Taxonomy (GTDB): domain Bacteria; phylum Bacillota; class Clostridia; order Oscillospirales; family CAG-272; genus CAMEON01. The sequence goes on from SVRS01000007.1 coordinate 61,066, forward strand.
CCAGTATGCATTCTGTTCCTTCATGTTCACAATGAGATTGGTCCATTCCCCTTGCGTGTTTACGGAAAACCAGGTAAGTCCGGCATCGGTCATAGTAGGATAATCTGTTGATGCGACGTAAAAAATACCTGCCGGAACTGTTGTCGTGGCCTTATAACGGTAGGCCACGTAAGGGTATTCATCCGCTGAGAACTGTTCCTCGGGAACAAAATCGAGCCGCATGATGGGGTCATTGCCGATGGGTTGCAGACGGAGCAGATTGAATTCATTCGTCAGATTCACGTCAACAGAAGTCCAAACCGATTTCTTGTCTGACGCAGCGAAAATATAAGCGTGAGTATTGTCGTAGGGATAGACGATCTCCTCGGAGGGTTCTTCATCCTCGGTCTCCAGTACGAAGGGAGGCTCGGTTTCGGGAGCGGAACTGTCAGCGGTGTGGTCTGTACGGGTATCCGCAGGATCAGAGGAGGGCTTTTGGCAGGCGACCAGAGCGCCCGCCATAAAGCTGATACAAAGAAGTAGAGAAATAGCCTTTTTCATAGGGAGTCCTTTCATTGTCGGGAACCTCTAAAAATTAGTTCCCAGCATTAAATTTTGCGATTCAACAGCGAGAAATGAAATCCGAGCGGCGAATCGCATTCCTGCCTCAAATTTCATGTATATGTTGGCGGTGGAAGCCCCGGGATTGCGGGTGTTTCCCGCAAAAGGGTACAGTTATCCTACCTTGTTCTGCCTCTATTATATCACGTTTTGCTGTTTATTGCAATAGATGGGGAATTTTTAGAGGTTCCCCCTTATTATACAACGTAAGATGGAAAAAGTCAATCAACCATCTCGGCATCACGTATCAACGGAAACGGGAGCATCTCACCACTCGATCCCATTCCGCTTCTTAAACTTCTTCACAGTCGGCTTCTCCAGCCACCGCTTGAATCGGAAGAATGCGTTCTTCTTATCCCGAATGGGGGGCACGATGAGGCATCGAACGCCCAGATTATGGCCGGCCCAAGCATCGGTGAGCAGCTGGTCACCCAGCATGACGGTGGTGTCAAGGGTGCCCCCCAGCTCGTTCATGGCCTTGATCAGATTCTTCTTAAAGGGCTTACCGCTTTTCCAGTAGGCGGGCACACCCAGGGTGCGGTTGAACAGCTCTACGCGCGCTTGGTCGTTGTTGGAGACGAAGGCGATGGAGATCCCTGCCTCGGCCAGGGAAGCGATCCAATTTCGGATGCGGTCATCGGGCTCGGGCTGCTCGTAAGGAGCCAGAGTATTGTCAATGTCGGCCAGAATGGCATTGACGCCCAGGCCGCGAAGGAACTCGGGGGTGATCTCGTCGAAGGTTCGGAACATATAATCCGGCATAATAAAGCCTTTCATTGCGGAACTCCTTCCTGTATGGAAATAGGAACACTATCGTTATTGTACCACAAAACGACCGTCCTTGCAAGGGCTTTTGCAGATATTTCCTGCGGTTGACGCATAAAGTAAAAGTAAATTCCCCCGCCACGGACGAAAAACGCCGTATCAGACTTGTCGGAGGACACAGATCCCCTCCCTCGGAGGGCGTGACGGTGGGAAACACGGGATGGAAAGGAGATACGACTATGCGCCGTGCCCGGGTATACGTTGCTTTGCTCATGGGTATCCTGCTGATTTTTTCCGGCTGTGGAGAGAGGGAGCCGCCTCCCTCGGCCTCCGAGGTGCTGGCGGCCATGCAGGCAGTTATGGAGGATACCGCCCAAATTCTGCCTGAGGGCTTGGTCTACACACGTGCTTCCTCGCCCACAGATCCGGGGTATTTGAACGACACCCTGTTTTCGGCTTTGTACGGCGAGACGGCGCGGGGGCTCCTGGCGGATGAGCCTTCTGAAGGATCCGTGATCAGCGATGCGGCGCTGTTTCTGTCGGTTGCACCCTATCCCTGCGAGTTGGCGGTGTTCCGTTGCTCGGATACACGAGGCGCCTCCTCTGTGGCGCGATTGTGCCGGGGACGGTTGGATACCATCCGACGAGGCTTTGCGGCGGGGGAATGGGCCGACGTGGCCGCCGGAGGACAGGTGGTCGTGCAGGGCTGCTACGTTCTGTTGGCGGTGGCGGAGGATCCTCACGCCATTTTGCATGAGGTCAAAGGATGGCTCCCATGAGCGTTGAGCCGTCGGATCGTAGATCCGCACATATGGAAAAGGGTATCCCTGCGCAGAAGGGATACCCTTTTGGATAGGTCACGTTAGAAATACCGATATTTCTTCTTCATGGCAACCAGGAACGTGAAGGTTACCGTCAAGGCAAGCAGCTCGGATGCTGAGACGGAGAGCCATATGCCGTCGATCTTCAGGAATATGGGCAGAATCAGCACCGCCGCAATCTGAAAGACCAGGGTGCGCATGAAGGAGATGGCCGCTGATACGGCACCATTGCCCAGAGCCGTGAAAAAGGAAGAACCGAAAATGGAGAAGCCGGCCAAGAGGAAGGAGGGAGCATAGAGAAGGAAGCCCCGTCGGGTCAGTGCGTAAAGCTCCTCGTCATAGCCTACGAAGATACCCGCCAGCGGCGAAGCCAGCGCGACGGCCAGGACAACCATGCCCACCCCGGTTACGGAGGTGAGGATCAGACTCTTGCGGAGCAGGGATTTCAGCTCATCGTGGTTGCCCGCACCGTAGTGGAAGCCCACGACGGGGGCCGATCCAATGGCGTATCCGATGAAGATGGCGACGAATACGAAGCTGACGTACATGATCACGCCGTAGGCTGCGATGCCGTCCTCACCCGCAAACAGCATGAGCTGGTAGTTGTAGAGCATGCTTACCACGGACATGGAGATGTTGGTCATCAGCTCCGAGGAACCGTTGGCGGTGGCCTTCCCGATGACCCGCGCGCCCTCATGGAGTCCCAAACGGGGCGGCTTGATCCGAAGAGGACTCTTGTTGGGAAGCAGGAAGTAGATCAGCGGGACCAACCCGCCCACGATCTGAGAGGCGGCCGAGGCTACGGCTGCACCTACAAGCCCCCAGCGGAAAACGGCGATGAACAGGAAATCCAGAACCATATTGGTGACTCCCGCGCCCACGGTCACGATCAGCCCCAGCGTGGGGCGTTCGGCTGTCACCAGAAAGCTCTGGAATACCCCCTGGAGCATAAAGACGGTTTGAGCGGCCATAATGATACGGCCGTAGATGATGCAGTGGGGAAGCATGGCCTCGTCTGCGCCCAACAGAATGGCGACGGGCTCTATAAGAAACATACCCGGGATGGTGATGGCGACACCCAGGATCACGGTGAACAGAACCAGCAGGGAAAAGTAGCGGTTGGCCTTGTCGGTATTTCCCTCACCCATGGTCTTGGACACCAGCGCCGAGCCGCCCGTGCCGATCATGAAGCCGCCGCATCCCAGAATCATGAGAAAGGGCCAAATGAGATTGATGGCGGCAAAGGGAGTTTTGCCCACGAAATTGGATACGAAAAGCCCGTCCACCACACCGTAGATGGAGGTAAAGATCATCATGATGATGGAAGGGAAGGTAAAGCGCAAAAGCTTGCGGTAATTGAAATGCTCGGATAAGGAAATGTGCATGAGGACCTCCGACGGATTGGTGATGGACGGGGATGCGCCCGAATGTCACCTATGATTATAGCCGAAGGAGGGAGAAATGTCAAGAGGACGGGATGAATTTGGGTGAGAATGTAAGGATCGGCAAAAATGCATTGACAGTATTCTGAAAATATGCTATAATCAAGGCAAGAGGCCGAAGGGGCGCGTGTCCAGCAGGATGACGATCGAGCCCCTTGACGGCTTGTCCGGGTATGAAAAGAGGTAAATGACAGATGATGAAAAAGTTTTTGGGAATCGAGCTCGGTTCAACGAGAATCAAATCCGTTCTGATGGACGAGACCACGGCAGTGATTGCCCAGGGCTCCTACGAATGGGAGAACCGACTGGTGGACGGCTTGTGGTCCTATTCCCTGGAGGAAGTGGCCGCAGGTCTGCGCGCAAGCTACGCCGCCCTGGCCTCCGCATACGAGGAGGCCTGCGGAGAGCCCTTGACGGAGATATCCGCCATGGGTGTTTCGGCTATGATGCACGGCTATCTGGCCTTTGACGAGAATGGGGAGCTTCTCGTTCCGTTCCGTACCTGGAGAAATACCAACACGGAGCAGGCGGCGGAGGAGCTGACGGAGCTGTTCTCCTTCAACGTGCCTATGCGTTGGAGCATAGCTCACTATTACCAGGCCATTCTGAATGGAGAGCCCCATGCAGAGCGTGTGGCGTATCTGACGACTCTGGCCGGATACGTGCATGAGAAGCTGACGGGCCGACGGGTGCTGGGTATCGGAGATGCCTCGGGTATGTTCCCCATCAACGGCCGCGGGTACGACGAAGGGATGCTGACCCGGTTCAATGCCCTCCTGCAGGAAAAGGGAATCCGCAAGTCTCTGGAGGAGCTTCTTCCTACGGCACTGTTGGCGGGAGAGGAGGCAGGTGTGTTGACCGAGGCGGGCGCAGAGTGGCTGGATCCCTCGGGGAACCTCAAGGCGGGATGCGTGCTTTGTCCTCCCGAGGGAGATGCGGGAACAGGCATGGTTGCCACCAATAGCGTTACACCCGGGACGGCGAACGTATCGGCGGGCACCTCGGCCTTCCTGATGGCTGTGCTGGAAAAGAATCTGAACGGCTACTACAAGGAGATCGATGTGGTCACTACCCCCCACGGCATGCCCGTGGCTATGGTGCACGTGAATAACTTTACCTCGGAAATGACCGCATGGACGAATCTTTTCGAGGAGGTCATCTCCCTGGGCGGCGGCAGCATCAGCCGCGGAAAGCTCTTTGATGCCCTGTACGCCAAGTCCTTGGAGAGCGATGAGTCCTGTGGCGGTCTGGTTGGATATAATTTCCTGTCGGGCGAGCCTATCGCCGGTGTGGCTAACGGTGTTCCTCTCCTGGCAAGAACCCCCGACGGCAGATTGAATCTCGCCAATTTCATGAAGATGCAGATTTATTCCGCCCTGGGATCCCTTGCCATGGGGTGTGACATATTGGAAAAGGAGCAGGTCCGCATTGATAGCGTGTGCGGCCACGGCGGATTCTTCAAAGCGCCCGTTGTGGGACAGAGAGCCATGTCGGCGGCCGTGAAGGCGCCCGTGACCGTTATGCAGAACGCGGGCGAGGGCGGTGCCTGGGGTGTTGCCGTGCTGGCGATGTTCGCATACGGGAGAGGATCCGATTTTGAGGGCTTCTTGGAGAACCTGTTCGCCGCCGCCCCCAAATCCACGATCTCAGCCGATCAAGCTGAAATACAGTCGTTCCGGGCCTTTATGGACGTGTATCGGAAGGGCCTGGCCATTGAAAAAAACGCATCGGAGGTGCTGACATGCTCGAAGAACTGAAGAAACGGGTGCTTGACCAAAACCTTGCCCTGGTGAAGCATGGATTGGTGGTGCTGACCTGGGGAAACGTATCGGCGCGGGATACGGACACGGGGTATATCGTGATCAAGCCCAGTGGCGTTTCCTACGATACCATGCGGGCCGAGGATATGGTGGTGGTGGATCCCGACGGGAACGTGATCGAAGGGAAGTACCGTCCCTCCAGCGACCTGCCGACTCATTTGTACCTGTACCGGGCCTATCCCTCCTTGGGTGGCGTGGTGCATACCCATTCTACCTATGCCACGGCCTTTGCTCAAAGCGGTCGAGGCATCCCTGCCTACGGCACGACCCACGCAGACGCCTTCTACGGAAGCGTCCCCTGCTCCCGCGAGCTTACGGATGAGGAAATCGAACAGGCCTACGAATGGAATACGGGCCGCGTGATCGTTGAATCCGTCGTCGATGCTGAGGCAATCCCCGCAATGCTGGTGAAGAATCACGGCGTGTTCACCTGGGGCAAGACTCCTGAAAAGGCGGTGGAGGTGGCTGTCACGCTGGAGGAGGTTGCCAAAATGGCCCTTTTGACCGAGCAGCTGAACCGAAACACCCCGCCGATCAAGCAACGGCTTCTGGATAAGCACTATTTCCGCAAGCACGGTAAGAACGCCTATTACGGACAAACATAAGGGTAGCTCTGAGAAATTGTCGCACGAAAAAAACGGATCGAGCCAACTACCGGCCAAAGCAGACGGCAGTGGGTTCGATCCGTTTTAGCGCCACGTGAAGTGGCCAATTCAGATGCACGCAGATTTCTCAGAAAGTACAATAACCCTTTGCGATGACGGGAGCTGCGCTTGACCGCTATCTGCCGGAGCGCAACGCCATGCTTGCAACGAGAGTTTGAAAACATCGTGTTTTCCTTCCATTGCAAACAAGTTGCCAAAGGTGAATTTCTTAAAAAGACCGATTTTATAGGGTTCACCAACAATAACAGAATAATCGTCTTTGTGTTCCAAGCTTACGATAATGGCATCGGTGGGTTTGCCATCAGCAGAAGCTACACCCGCATTCCAAACAATACCGCTGGCTTTGATTTTTCCTTCGGCAGCCAGTTGCTTGTGTATCTGTATCAAGTCAGCAAGAACATCTTTTGATTCGGGGTGTTCGTTACCGTCATAGCTACCGGTCAATTCTACGGAATCGTCCATAAGAATAACAGCGGCAAACGGGTAGAATTCGCGATACTTTTTCATTTGATCTTCTGCAAACGGGAGTAATTTATCTAACAATACTTCACATTGCTCCTTGGGGGTCATAGTAGTTATCCTCCTTGTTTTTTTATTTATTATACCACAACTTTGTAAACATTTCAACCGTTTCGCAGGCGATTTTCAAAAGGCTCCCTCCGGGAGGGAGCTCACGCAATTATTCATTATTCATCAGCGTAGCGACTTCATTATTCATTCTTCATTAAAACTCCGCGTGTGAGACAAATGAATAATGAATGATGAATAATGAAGGATGAATAATACAAAAAAATCCGCATTCTTGCGAACGCGGAGTTTTGTTTGTGATGTGTGGCCAATTTAGATGCACGCTGATTTTGCAGAGGATAGACTACCCCCTTGGCGATGATGGGAGTTAAAAGGTTCCGCGTTCTACCGGGCTTTTAACGCCATGGTTGCAACGACAACCTATGTAAAATTTTATCTTAAATCAATAGCTGAATATCCAAAAGAATTAAGCTTTTTCTGAAGTGAATAAAACTCCGAAAAGGCTTTGGAATCTACGTTCAAGCCGATCTTTTCTAAAAATTTTTGTAATGGTG